>JAHHHF010000088.1 GCA_019359495.1 Goleter apudmare HA4340-LM2 | reverse complement strand
CCTATTAATCGCTTTGCTTCTTGCGGGTGTGATTCAATTCTTGCTAAAGGACTTGTCATTATTCAATATACGTATTGCTTAATTATTTTTTGATTATCCCACAAAGCTTATATTAAGGATAGGTCTATTAGTGTCAACTTAAAAAAATAGCTTCACACTTACACTTGCCCTCCTCACCCGACAGAGAATGAATTCTCTGCCTAATAGCCTTTCTCGGTTGAACGCAACATAATCAAGGGCGGGGAAACCCCGCCCCTACGGGTTTTGCGATTTAAAACTGTACTTCACTCGTCTGAAAACCGCTACAATAGCGAAAGTCTACTGAAGTAGACTCAGGATTTTGGGGGATATTATAGTCATTTTCAGATGACTTAAGCTATTAGCAAGGAAATTAGTTTCCTTGCTGGATATGGATCTCACCTGAAGTTGACACCAATGACAGTTGTATGCCCCTACAGTATTTTGTATTTGTTCCAAGCCAGCAGGGAAAAAGACTTAATTAGATAGTGGTAAGCCGTCTTGAAAAACTAGTAATTCTCCCTGTTGGATAGGTGTCCAAACTTCATTGTCGGTGAGGGGAGTAGTCGCAATCACGGCGACGCGATCGCTTGGTGAAGTCAACTCCCGAAAATCTACAGTCATATCTTGATCAATCAAGTGGGCAGCCGCAAAGGGCGCTTGCCGTACAATGTAGTTGAGTTTAGTGGAGCAGTGGGCGAAAAAGTGTTCCCCATCTGATAGTAGGTAGTTAAATACACCTATAGATGCAATTTGTTCCGTTACTTGCCTGAGTACAGGATAAAGTTTTTCTAAGGGAGGTTTACCTTGAGGAAAACTTTGGCGTAAGGTTTCTAAAATTACGCAGAATGCTTTTTCGCTGTCAGTGTCACCGACAGCTTGATAAAAACCCATGTTTTCCGGCTCAAAATCTGGCAGATTACCGTTGTGGGCAAACACCCAATACCGTCCCCACAGTTCCCTTTGGAAAGGATGACAGTTTTGCAGAGCAATTTTACCTTGGGTGGCTTTGCGAATATGAGCGATCACATGTTTAGAGTGGATGGGATAGCGTCGCACCAAATCTGCTACAGGAGAGGTAACAGAAGGTTTGGCGTCTAACAAAATCCGACATCCTTTTTCTTCAAAAAAAACAATCCCCCAACCATCGCTATGATCGTCAGTTTTTCCTCCCCGTGCAGAAAATCCTTCAAAAGAAAAGCAAATATCGGTGGGAACATTGCAATTCATTCCTAGCAGTTGGCACATCGATGTTGCATCTCTGAATTTTAGATTAATGCCTGAGGATTAAGATACTTCAGAACGTGACAACTGTTCTGGTGCGATCGCTTCAATCTGAAAATTAACGGGCATGGGGAATGGGAAAATTCGTAGTCTTCAGTCACTAGTTGAGGCTAAAAGATGGTCATGGCAGATATCGGGAGGAGCAGCCACTAAGCCGTCTAGTTTGGCTATTCTAGAGTGGATAGATATAGTTCAGAGGCCAGGGTGTCCTTGAAATTATGTTTTATTCCACAATTTTGCTAGATAGTCACGCACATCCAAGAAGGTATTCCAGGGAATGTAAGTTTTGCGCTGTTCATCTAAATATGCCGCTAAATGAGCACGTGCAAATACAGTAGAGGCCTGGAGTGCCATATTTAAATCCGTAACAGAATCACCAATCGCTATCTTTTGATAAGCTGGATATTTAGACATCACCTGTACTTTGGCAATCAGTTCTGTACCTCCTTCATATTCAGAACTCACCTTTAAATAAGGGCTGCCAGTGTCCACATCTACGGCATGGATAGCGTGAACCCGATTCACTAAATTATCAAGAACCACCTCTACCATTCCCCGCAATCCTCCAGAAACCACCACTAAGGGGACTCCCTGGAACTCCAGAAAATCTAGCAGTTCTACAAAATCTCGCCGCATCGGCTGGAGTTGGGTAAATTCCAAAATTTCCCAGTACCGTGAAGATGGTATTGATTCCAGTATTTTCCGGACTCCTTCCCGCAGTGATACCCGCCGTGCGTAGATTTCGGGTAACAATTTTGCCGATAGTTCTGGGGCAAACTTTTTCAGCACTGCAACAAAAGTTTCTTCAACTGTGATAGTCCCATCAAAGTCGCAAAAAACAACTCGCTTCACACACTAATTCTCCTATCGCAGCTTGGTTGAACAGTGAACACCTATCAAATTAACTATTCACTGATTTCCAGATTTTTTATGCAACTCAGTACTGAAATGATTTCACTTAGTTTAAACTCACTGTCAGCCATAAAACTTACACCAGTACAGGAAAAGACGTCATAACATTTATTCTAAAAGTGCCAGATCATTGATATGCTATAGGCCGAGACTAGCTATGATGTCAACGATGCCTGCGCCTACTATCACCCCCAAACTTACTGCCTTTCCCTTGACTGCCGTGGTTGGTCAAGAAGCGATTAAATTAGCCTTACTTTTAGCAGCCGTCGATCCAGGATTGGGAGGAGTAGCGATCGCAGGTCGTCGCGGTACGGCAAAATCAGTAATGGCGCGGGCTATCCATGCACTACTACCACCAATTGAAGTGGTGCGGGGTTCCATTAGCAATTGCGATCCCAACCATCCCGAAGAATGGGATGACATGTGTAGAGACGCTACAGGTAACGTTTCCACTGACGAAATCCCCACAGAAATCATTCCCGCGCCCTTTGTGCAAATTCCCCTGGGTGTGACAGAAGACCGACTTTTGGGTTCTGTGGATGTAGAACAATCCGTAAAGCAAGGGGATACAGTATTTCAGCCTGGGTTACTCGCCACAGCTAACCGGGGTGTTTTGTATGTGGATGAAATTAACTTACTCGATGACCAAATCAGCAATCAGCTGTTAACCGTATTATCCGAGGGGCGCAACCAAATTGAGCGGGAAGGGATTAGTTTTCAGCATCCTTGTAAACCGCTATTTATTGCCACCTATAATCCAGAAGAAGGAGCACTGCGGGAGCATTTGCTTGATAGAATTGCGATCGCACTTTCTGCCGATGGTGTCCTCGGCTTAGATCAAAGAGTAGCAGCAGTAGAGCAAGCGATCGCCTACTCCCAATCTCCCCAAGAATTTCTCCAGCAATATAGCGAAGACTTAGACGCCCTCAAAACCCAAATCCTCCTGGCACGGGAATGGTTAAAAGATGTCACCATCACCCATGAACAAATTGCCTATTTAGTAGACGAAGCTATTCGTGGCGGCGTACAGGGACACCGCGCCGAGTTATTTGCAGTGCGAGTTGCTAAAGCCGCCGCCGCCTTAGAAGGACGCAACACAGTTAATGCTGAAGATTTACGCCGGGCTGTGGAATTGGTAATTGTCCCACGGGCGACAATTGTACAGACACCACCCGAACAACAAGCACCCCCACCGCCGCCACCTCCTCCCTCACCAGAAAATCAAGATGAATCAGAACCAGAGGAACAGGAGGAACAAGAAGAACAGGAAGAACAGCCAGAAGAACAGGAACCACCCAGCATCCCAGAAGAATTTATCTTTGATCCGGAAGGGGTAATTCTCGATTCTAGTGTGCTGTATTTTACCCAAATGGCGAAACGCCAAGGCAAATCTGGTAGTCGCAGTATTATCTTTTCGGAAGACAGAGGGCGTTATATTAAGCCGATGTTGCCTAAAGGCAAGGTACGAAGGATTGCAGTAGATGCCACACTCCGAGCCGCAGCCCCGTATCAAAAAGCACGACGAGAAAGACACCCAGATCGTAAAGTCATTGTGGAACGAGGGGACATTCGCGCCAAGCGTTTGGTACGCAAAGCTGGGGCCTTGGTGGTGTTTGTAGTAGATGCGTCTGGTTCTATGGCCTTAAACCGGATGCAGTCAGCTAAGGGCGCGGTAATGCAACTTTTGACCGAAGCTTATCAAAACCGTGACCAAGTAGCCTTGATTCCCTTCCGGGGCGAACAAGCAGAGGTGTTATTACCCCCCACACGTTCCATTGCTTTAGCACGTAATCGCCTGGAAAGATTACCTTGCGGTGGGGGTTCGCCCTTAGCACATGGTTTAACCCAAGCTGTACGTGTCGGCTTGAATGCCCAAATGAGCGGCGATATTGGGCAAGTTGTGGTTGTAGCCATCACCGACGGACGAGGTAACATCCCCTTGGCGCGTTCTTTGGGTGAACAGCTAGAACCAGGAGAAAAACCAGATATCAAAGCAGAACTGTTAGAAATAGCCGCCAGAATCAGAGCTTTAGGAATACAACTATTAGTAATTGATACTGAGAGTAAGTTCGTTTCCACTGGTTTTGCTAAAGAATTAGCACAAACCGCAGGAGGTAAGTATTATCATCTGCCGAAAGCCAGCGATAAAGCTATTGCAGCTATGACCAAAGGTGCGATCGCTGATCTAAAATCTCGGTAACAGCAGATGCAGCTTTAGCTAATAGCGCTCAGTTTTTGGGAGTTGATATTCTTTTGTTACAGTAAGCTGACTTCTGTTTTCCCAAAATCAAGTGCCAGAAATGAACTCAGCCGCAACCAGAATTACTTGGGTAAAGCAAATTAATGAGATAGTATCAAGATCCAGACGCCACAGCCGGTGTTTGCAAGCAACACATCAAATCTTGAATTCCTTTTTGCAGATACCGGGTGACTGTCATGGGACTAGTACCAATTTTCTTCGCAGCATCTTTGCGGGAAAGTTCCTTTAAAAAGACCAATTCAACTGCTTGACGGGGCTTTTCTTCTAACAAATTAATTGCCCCTTGAAGTTGTTGTCTTTCTTCTTCTTGTTGCTGAAAAGCTGTAGAACGGGGACAAGGAAGCGCTTCACCCAAGGTGATTTGGCAATCTACATAGTGAACAGCAGTAGCATCTAAACTCAAAGGCATCCGGTTTTGAGCCGCTAACTTAGTTTCTTGCCATTCATGCACAGATACCTTCAGTATATTGGCAATTTCTGCATCCTTGGGAGGACGCCCCAAAGACATTACCAATTCCTTCCGTACTTTTTGCCCTTCATTATATAGTTCTTGCCAACGACGGGGAATTTTTAATAGAGTACTGCGATCGCGTAAAAAATGCAGCATCTCACCGCGAATATATGGCACAGCAAAGGAGCTAAAAGCATATCCTTGGCTAGGGTCAAAGCGTTCAATAGCCCTAATTAAACCAAAATAACCAATTTGTTCTAAGTCTTCATAAGGTTCATTACATTGATGGCTAAATTTATGAGCCATCTTCCGCACTAAGCCAGTGTGTAACTGTACTAGTTGATTACGCAGTTTAATAGAAGGATTTTGGTGGTATAAGTGTAGTAATTCTATACCATCACTTCGCAGAGAGGACTCACTTGCTGCCATATAAAAATTCCTTTGTTGTAACTCCTTTTACTGAAAAATGGAGTTGCGTATAGTGTCATCAAAGCTGTCATTATTTTCCTTAGTCACAGTTGTTTAAACCATCGTCGTTATACTGAACTTATCGAGGAGGGGAGTCGGTACTTCAGTATATATACGCATAATATTCTACTTGTATTTGTTACTGATGATTTGGCTTCCTCGATGAAAATTGAAAAGAAGCATCATCTTTGCTTAATCTTTAATTTCTACAACAGAACTCAACTATGATTCTGGTGAAAAATACATAGCCTACTGGACTGACACGACTAAAATGTTGCAATAAATCTTTTCTTCTTTCTCTGTGTCCTCTGCGCCTCTGCGGTTTATTAATGCACTATTTTAGCCTTGCCACGCCACTACCTCACGACCATCTGTCATACTGAGGAACATTGCATAACATTCAATGAAGAGTGCTCAGTTAAAGCTTCGACTCGACTCAACTTTGACGCTGAGTACAGCCGGAGTGTTAAAAAACTAACATATCACATGATGGCAGTCGCTTTTTAGGAAAATACCCATAAACTGGTAAACTTTATAGCTGTAATTTTTATACGTAAATTCTCAGTACAGAGAAGTTATGAGAAAAATTTTACGATCGCCTAAATATTTTTGCAACACCATACCATCATTCTTCGTAACAGATGGTAGTGGGGCGTATCTTCTGCTGAATGACACTGCAAACACAGAGTCTGTCAATAGAGAACAGCAAAAAGTCATGTTGATTATAGTATTAGGATACATTTTGCCTGTTCTCCTAATTTACTTGGGATTAGTTCCTTTCACCTGGCGATTTTATATTCTGATTGTGGCTGCTGTGGCTATCTTAGCGATCGCTCGACTGTACCGATTCTCTGCTGTAGAACTGGGATTTACGCCACAAAACTTCAGAAATTCACTCAAAGCGGGCTATCACTACACCAAGTATCGCAGTTTATATCGCAACTTATATAGTATTATCGTCAGTCATTCAGTGCTGGGTGCGATCGCTATCCTGGTAGGACTGGTATAAGGGATAATCAAGAACAAAGTAGGAACCATGCATATTCTATCGCTCTTGTCCTTTGTGAATACAAATGACTAATGAGCAATGACGACCTTCACGAGTGGTTATGCAATAATTGATCATTAAAAAATTTTCTAGTCTTTTGCAGCACAGCCAGACTGTAGTACGTATGTATATTGTGAACAATACAAAACTGTAAAAAAACCAGAGTTTGGGAGAACTTAATGATGCAAGTAAAAACGCTGAAGAAGTTGTCTATTGCCAGCTTGAGTATTTTAAGTTGTAATCTTGTGGCTAATTATACTGTAATTGGAGAAAGTAGCCGGATAAACGAGTCGAGCAATATCTCTGAGCCTAATTTATCCCCTAGCTTGAACGAGCAGCAATTAATTGCTCAGTCTGTGCGACGTTTAAACTTCTCCTGGCGCGTCGCACCCGGAGAACAGGCTGCAATAGGAACCGAGATCCTGATTAGAGGAGGTACGGACACTATAGGAAATATATTACGTTCAGGACAAGATATTTATGTTGTAAAAGTTAGGCTATTCAACACTGGTAACGTTCCTTTAAGAATCCATCCTCAAAATATCAAAGTCTTTTACGGTAACAGATTTTCTAGATCCATTAGTGTCATACCCGTCACAGATAATCGTTTCTTGCAACCAGACATACTCAAAACCAATCACTACATAGATAAACCCGTGATTTTTACTGCACCCATTGGTTTAAAACTGCCAAGAGACATCAGAATGGGCTATGCAGATAACTCTATTCGAGTAACTTATTAAATTATTTCTCTATTGCTCACCAGAGGATAATAATGCGATCGCTATCCTAGTATGTCTGTCAAGATAAAAATGATGGACTTTAGTGCGGGCATCTTGCCCGCGTGAGCGAGACGTTCACACTACCAAAAATCCCTCAAAACAAAATTGACAGACTACTACTTACTTGAGGTAAAATAGTAAGCCAATGCCAACGATCGCAACTATCACACCAAAGATCGCCCTTGTACTGACTTTTTCACCCATATAAATAGCGATCGGAATCACAAACAATGGACTAGTCTGCATCAGTGTAGAGGCAATTCCCGCAGCCGTAAATTTAATTGCTGTTTGTTGCAACCAAATTCCTAAATACGTACCACAAAAAGCTGCAAAAAAACTGGCGAAAATGACTCGCGGCGATTTCCAGTAGGGATCGGAAAATGTTGTCTTTTGCTGCTTGGGGAATGATGCCCATAGCAGGATGATAAACACACCTGCCATTAAGCGTAACAAAGCCGCCCATAAAGGGTTAACACTTCCTGTCGCAAATGCTGCACGGGAGAGGATAGTCCCAATAGCATTGGCGAGTGCGGCTAACAAACCCAAGCCGATACCTGGCCATAGTTGCGTTGAGGCAATATCGCTTGTACCGGGGACTCGTTCTGTTACCACCCAAGCCACTCCCAAAATTGTCAATAGAATGCCACACCAAGCGCTGACATTGAGCTGTTCTTGCAGAAAAATCATAGCAGCGATCGCTGTGATGGGAGGGGCTAGAGTTCCTAGCAACAAAACGCGACGCGCCCCCAAACAATTGATGGCAGAGAGGAATACTGTATCACCCCAACCAATACCCACAGCACCACTAAGACAGAGTAGAAATGTAGGCAAGGGGGCAAGCTGGGGTAGCATTTCACCACTAATCAAGATAGTGAGCAGAAGTAGGGCAATCGCAATTATCCCTTTAATCAAGTTTAGCTGCATTGGTGGTATGCGCTGCCCTAAAAGTCCATAGATTACAGAGGCGATCGCCCATAAACCAGCAGCAGCCAAAGCTGCTAATTCTCCCTTGCCATTTTGGAGCGAGACAATTAATAAATTATTAAAAATAATCTGCACCCTAAATTTATGCCAGAAACTCTTTAATAATACATCACAACAATTGCAGAAAATATTAGCACTCTCAATCAGCTAGTGCTAATCTGTCACTAAAGTTTAAGCTTGATGACATAGACAAAAATCTTGCTTTTTTCGGATATGATTTAATTACTTTTTCAGATATGATTGTTTTTAACATAATCAAGCTTTGGCATCCCTGATTAACTCTAAGGAGTACTGGAATGGAATACACTTTTGATATTGTGGGAGTCTCTCCAGTTGTAAATTTTTTTAATCACCAACAGCAAAGCATGTGTGAACTACAGCATCAAGGAGTTGAATACCTGGGCACTCATGCTTGTACACTAGATGCATTCCTAAAATCTGTGGAAGTAGTTCCACCAAAATGGGGCTGGAATCTAGATCAAGTTGTAGATACTGTAATTCAGTTTTGGTTTAATAATTCAGAGAGTATTAGCTATTGGAAACTACGTTTAAATGATGCAGGTAAGGACAATTTACTTGTAGCCAGACTCGCAGATATCAAAGCTTTAAAAGCTGAATTTGAATTTCTAATGGGTAAAAATTGGTGAAAATAGAGCATTGTTAATGGGCGTAGGGTGTAGAGGACAAGAAGAGTAATCTTGGACTCTTGACTCTTTAGCTAAATTTGCCAATTGGCTCATTCTCCAGTGCTTTGAGAATTTTGAAATATAGCTTTTCTACTCTTGTAGTTTGCAGTTCGCCAATAGATGCGTAGTTAGATAAACCAGGTGAGCCATTCACTTCAATAATCGTATAGTTTATCATTGGCAGCGTGATATCGCTGGTAATTAAGTCCACACCTGCCAATCTTAAACTCATATCTTTAGCGACACGAATAGCTAATTTTTGAAAATCTGCGTGGATGCTTTCGGTTACATCTATTGCATCTCCTCCAGTGGATAAATTTGCATTATCTAAAAGATAGACAATAGTATCTTGAGGTGTGACACTATCAAAAGTCAGTTTCTGTCTTTGTAATTTTCTTTTGATGCGGAAATCATCAAAGTCTATAGTGATTTTTCTACCTGTTTTGAAAAAGGTTTCTTGTTTCTGTTGTAAGAGCTGTATAATACTAGATTTCCCATCTCCGACTACTAATAGAGGAGTTCTTTGATAAGCTACAACTACTTCTTCATCTAAGACTACAACTCTATAGTCATTACCACTATGAAATCTCTCAACGATGAAACCTGAAGTTTTCCGTAATATTTTTTTTACTACTTGATAGTATTCTCGCTTATTATAAACTTTGACTACTAGTATTCCTTGACTCAAATTAAGCGGTTTGACAATTACGGGAAATCCGAGTTCTTTAGCATAATCAAATCCATCATCGATATTTCTCAGCGTTGATATTTTTTCACACAACTTCTTACTAAAGAATGTCTTGCCTTCGGGAACTTTGTATCCAAAATGTTTGAGAAAAAAGCTGGAACAACCTTTATCTTTCGCTATCTCTCCTGAGCCAAAGCCATTAATATTTAATTGAGTGGAACGAAAAACCGTCTTGCTGCCATTTTTAAAAGTAATATGTCCAACAGATTTATATTCTGGATCTACTAGAACTACTGCTCCTATTTGTTCTGCCACTTTTTGAATAATTGAGATCACAAATGGTGCTTTCATTTTTAGAGAAAAGTATGTTAAAAAATTAATAATATGAGGATTTTGTTAATAAGTACATCTAGATTCATTAACCACTGAGATTAGCTATAATTTGTACCTGGAGATAGAGTGTTAAGCGAGAATACTTGCTATACTTTCAGTGTTCAGTCTGAGGTGGCAGTTTTACCGCTAGATAAGTAAAAAATTATCACAACATATATTCCAGTACTGAGTCCTGGATTGTCAATCCTACGGCTAAAAGCTAGTACCGCCGTGAATTCAAAATTCGTCTTTAAAAGTTGAGCCACTCCGTTGCGGAGAGAAGTTGCCGGGGAGATGTTCTTTCCGGCAAACTTCGGGGGGTTCCCCCCGTTGTAGGAAGTGGCGTTCCTAGGTTGGGAAACCCGCCTACAGAACTTTTGTCTTCTCTACGAGAGGCTGCGCCCTAAGCGTAGCTATGCCGCAGGCTTTACGACAGGCTACGCGTAGCTTGCTTCTCCGCAGGAGTACGCAAAATTCAAAATTCAAAATGAATACAGCATAAGCATTTCGCTAATTTGGAATGGGTGGTTTATTTAAGCTGTGCTGTGCTAGATTTTTAAGCCTACAGTTAAACTGAATACAAGAATCTAGCGATGAGAATCCGATTTAATTCGGAGAATCGGCTTACATGGTGCGAGAAGCGCAGCGCAAGTGTGATAGCCAGGCAATAGGCAATCTTGTAAGAAGGCAGGTCAACGTGTACTGAGTTTTTTTCAAAAATCAAATACTCATCATGTCGATCTCAAATGTAACACTAAGTATTGACAAGCCAAAAATAATGTATTAATAAGGGTGCATTAAGACAAAGAGACGTTAGTGCATCCCCGCGAAGAGACTTGCTAACCCTCTTCAACACACTCCCTATGGACAACCTAGATCATGCCACAAAATACCGATTACGAAATTTCAACTTCTACAACTCAGGCTGTCGCTTACAAAAAGCGTCTTAATGCTTGGGCGATCGCTCGCTTAGTTTCCGATACAGAAAGGGTGATTGTGGCTCGGTTCCGTAGTCGTTCTGATGCAGATGGCTATTTGCGGCACCTCCGCCAAGAAATACCCAACTCTACCTTTGAGGTTGTTGTTGATTACCAACGCGATGAGTCTGTAGCTTAAAGTTGAAAAAAATTGATATCATGTCCGGCTGATTAGTTATGATTAGAGCATCTGTGCAAGAACCTAAAAACTCTCTCTCACTCTGCTCCCTGTCCCCTGCAACCTTGCGGCCTTAACGATAAGTCTTGAGACTGTACATGATAAGATGTCTGGGTGCTGGTCGCTCAATATCGACGCTTTTACGGTGAAATTAAGAGTGCAGCTATCAATCCATAATGAAGCACTCACAAAGCATTAGTTTTTAATGAAAGTAAAAAACCCCTGTCACACAGGGGTTTTAATCTTAAAAAAGCAGGGAAAAAATTAAAAATCTACCCCACGTTTAAGTTCTACGCCCTGATTGGCATAATGCTTGTGACAGTAAACTTCAGAGTGAACGCTAGCTAAGTCGAAGTAAGCAGGTTGTTGCTGACAGCGACCAGTGATGATAACTTCCGTATCACGAGGTTTACGCAATAAGGCTTGCACAATAGGTTCAACGGGAAGTAATTCTAAGTCAACGGTAGGATTGAGTTCATCAAGAATGATGGTTTTGTATAATCCAGAGGCGATCGCTGTTTTAGCAATCTCCCAACCCCGTTCCGCTTCTACGTAGTCTAATTCTTGCCGAGAATTCCGCCAGACAATCGCATCTCGACCACAGCGTTGATGATCCACTACTTCAGGGTATGACTGTTGCAAGGCCGCGATCGCTGCATCTTCTGTATAGCCGCTACCACCTTTGAGCCACTGCATGATTAATACACGCGTAGACCCTGGATGATTAATCCCCCTACCGATGGCTTGCAGCGCTTTACCCAAGGCGCTAGTAGACTTACCTTTGCCAGCACCAGTATAAATTTCAATTCCTTCAATAAACAATGCTTTTGCGGTTGGGTGGTGTTGGGGTTTCATTTCTGAGTGCAAGTCGGCAATATCCAGCAACTTTTGTGGTGCAGCACGTCCAGTAGCAATAATTTCCAACTCGTGGGGTTTGGATTTCAGCGTCCGTACCACTTCATCCACAGGAAGTAACTCCAAATCGAGGACGGGGTTAATTTCGTCTAAAACTACAACCGAATACAAACCAGAGGCGATCGCGCCTTTGGCTACATCCCAACCCCGCGCTGCTTCAGCACGGTCAAAGGCAGTAATTTCTTCAGGGCCAAAAAACTCGGCTCTCCCAGTCCGAACTTGGTCAATCAAATGAGGGAAACCACGCTGCAAAGCAGCGATCGCTCCATCCTCGTCATAATCACGCTCTGGTCCTTTGAGAAACCGCAGCAATAACACACGGTTGGAATCACTAGGTGTATTTATCCCTAAGCCAATCGAGCGTAAAACCACTCCTAAAGCCGCTTGAGACTTTCCTTTCCCTGCACCATCGTAGACGTGAATTTGTCCAGTGAGCCGTTCAGGACGCACTTGCGCCGTGCGAATACCGATGCCGTTCCTTGTCATCTCTCAAAAAGCTGTAACGTGGAAGTCTTTCATCTTACCTAACGTCTTGCACTCTCAGATAGAGATGGCTTCACATTACGTAAGTATAATAACTAACCAAATGTATTAATAATACAAATACCAGCATACTGGCACATCATGATAGCAAATGACAAAAACAATGAGATAATTGCCCCCATTACCCTGACTATCGCGGTTATACTCTCTAAAGTTAATCCTTTCTACTGAGCCTTTATGCCTGAAAATTGGACACTACCCAGTATCTTCCCTGTCGGTGCCATTTTGTTTCAGTTTTTATTTTTACTGACAGCTATCCCCATAGAAGCCTATGTTTTCAACAATCGGCTAAAATTTGACAAAAAAACTAGTACTTTTTATGCCACGTCTGTCAATCTATTTTCTAGTGTAATTGGTTGGATCATATTTTTTGCCATCGAGCCAAGATTACCAATAGCAGTGAAGTCAGAATTAATCAACTATGTCTTTTTTAATAGCTTTAGATCTCCTAATACTCAAACTTTAATTATCTTAACTGCCTTTATAATTTTCTTCGCAACTTTTCTGATGAAATTTCTGCTCTTGAGAGTCTTGTTAATTTTATTAAGAGAAAAGATATTCAAGCCAAAAGAAACTGATGCCATTACCCCACAACGTAAATGGCGTAATATTAGCAAGCTGAAATTTCAAAACACAAATCTAGTAACTACTACACTCATAGCTAATTCACTTAGCTATAGTGCTATCACGATTATTTTGTTGGTTCGTGTCAGATAGGATAATTTTTATTTTTCAAGTCAGAGGCAACAATTTAGGAGTTAAAGCATGGGATCATTATTTAAAGATTTATTGATTGTCTTCAAGTTTGTTGAAGATATTTATCTAGGGTTGAAGAAGCTATTGCTTCCAACCAAAGCTTATGCTTGGCAGACCTTAATTTATTTAAGCGTGTTTTCTTGGGGACTTTCGTATTTTGCAACTACACCTATTAAGGAAATAATTGCACTTTGCGGCTGGTTGTTTTTAATTGCTGGTACAGCTTGGTATACCACTGATGATCCTGTAAGAGTTCCCGGTACTTTTATGCCAGTAGGAGCATTGATAACTGGATTTCTAGTCAGCGTTTTTGCTTTTGGCAATGAACGCGATGGCATTACCTCAAGTACAATAGTTCTCTGGCCAACAGTTGCAGCGCTAATTACTGCAATCCCCAGTTTTTTTGCAGGAACTGGGACTGAAGCCAAAGCTCAATTACCTAAACCAGAAGAGCGCCAAAAACTCGTCATATTAATTGCCAGTTGCATGGTAATCAGTTGCTGGATTCAATTTTATTTTGTGATGGAAAATTGGTTACAACAATATCCGAGTTTGCTGTCAGATAATTTTAGGCGTAGTACTTTTGTCGTGAGGACAGAAGTTCCGGCTAATGTCTCTACCAATGGAATTTTTATTCTCAATAAATTACAGCCAAAATTAGAAGCGAAAATAAATAAACAATCTTGGTCACAAGTAGAAAAATGGTTGCAAAATGCCAACACCAATCTTATAGAACTTTATGAGGAAGTTAAGCTTGACAAACGCTTAAAGGAATATGAAGAGAAGGAATTATGGCAGATCGAACCGCGCATATCCAATCCTTATATTGGCAAAAAAGATGAGTATTTACTAGATATACTCAGTGTTTGGACTGGACCTAGCTCCAACCCACGTGGTTATTACCTGAAGAAGTCATGTCAGATTCGACCAATCGCCATTCCTACAAAGACGCAGAAGCCAGATGAAACAGCAGTTGTGGGAGAAATTGAGTGTGGTCGTGTCAGTAAACCTATTCTGGGTGCGCCACCACCACAGCGATAAAGGTTCACTAATTACCAATGACAAATAACCAATGACAACCGAATGTTATGAATTTTGAGAGAATTTTTGTAATTGCTAGAAATGTATTTTATGAAGCAGTACGCGATCGCATCCTCTATATTATCGGTTTTTATGCACTGATCCTAGCTGTGGCTATGCGTCTAATTCCTGAATTTGCAGCTACTACGGAAGGTAAAATATTTTTAGACTTTGGCATCGGTGCAATGAGTATTATCGGTTTAATTGTTACCATCTTTGTCGGGACAGGGATGGTTAACAAAGAAATCGAAAAACGCACAGTTTTAGTGTTAATTGCCAAACCAATTAGTCGTAGTGAATTTATCACTGGCAAATACTTAGGATTATCCGCAGTACTAGCTGTACTCATCGCCATTATGACGGTGATTTATCTAGTATTTTTACAATTTGCTAATATTTCTTACTCCCCGGCGAGCATTTTAATTGCTGCCATCTTCTTATTTTTACAGCTTACTCTACTTACGGCTGTAGCAATTACTTTCGGCGTGTTTACTAGTTCCCTACTAGCCATAATTTTAACGCTGGCGATATATTTGATAGGAAATATATCGCCAGATTTATTACAATTTGGTCGCCTCAGTAATAGCCCTGCTGTTGAACGCTTCACTCAAGGTTTATATCTCATCTTGCCAGATTTATCTCGATTAGATTTAAAAAATGATGCTATTTATGGTCTACAAGCACTCCCTGATGCGGCTACGCTAACTATGAACGCTGGCTATGGCTTGCTGTATAGTGCCATGCTATTAGCGATCGCTATACTTATCTTTTCACAACGGGAATTTTAATTTGTTATTTGTCAAGGTTCAATAGCCTCAAATTAGTGAGATGAAGGAAATTTTAGGAAATAAATACTATTTCCGGATACTGAATTGTCCCATCAGGCATGATAGTATCTCGCAGCTTGACATAAGTCATGTTTGTTTCCCATAACTTTGCATCAGTCAGATTAGCTGCTGTTAAGTTTGCCCAAATCAAGTCTGCGCCAGTTAAGTTAGCATCAATTAAATTTGCCTCTACTAGTACAGCACCACATAAATTTGCTCCTGCGAGATTTGCTCTCCTCAAGTTAGCTTCAATTAAAGATGCTTCCACTAATTTCGCTGTGCTTAAATCAGCTTCGCTCAAATCGGCTGCACATAAAGAAGCTCCCCAAAGATTACTACCACTTAATAGCGATCGCCATAAAAAAGCTCCACATAAATTGGCTTGTGTTAGATCTACATTGATCAAATTAGCTTCACACAAGGTAGCTTCATGTAAATTAGCTTCACGTAAAATAGCTCCTGTTAAATTAGCCCTAGTGAGGTTAGCATGGGTGAGAATTGAGCCACATAAATTTGCACCGCGTAAATCCGCTCCTATCAAATTCACACCGCTTAAATTAACTGCTCTTAAGTCGATTCCACTTAAATCACAGCCACTAAAATCTCGGCGCTGAAAAAATTTATCTGTAAGTTGACTTAATATAAAGTCCTGTTTATCAGCATAATTTCTCATGCTAAATACCTCAGAGTGTAAATTATGGCAACGGTCAATTGCGATAGTTACTGTATATTGAGAGTACACCCCAAAAGTAGGTTAAATAGGCACTAAATCAGTAATATCTTGAGAAAAAATCACTTGGCGACGCAAAATCCTCTTTTATAGTGGGTTTTTCAACAGAAAATTCTGACATAAGTCATGAAAGATTGATAAATTAAACCTATATCGTATCGGAGCAAAAATGATCAAACATCATCGTACCACTGACTATAAAGACAAAACATTGTCATTGGTAGGATTATTTGAATCACCGGATGTATTAAATATATCGTTTCTCAGTAAGCAGATGTAATTAATTTGTCGGTAATCGTAGTGCGAGCGTCTCGCTCGCAGGCAAGATGGCTGAATTACATCTTAATATGAAATTCCAACCGCCTATTAACTAGAGCTTGATGGGAAAACCACTACAATGGCATTAACATGCTCTGGAAAACTCAAGTTGCTCACAAACTCCGCCAGTAGTCAGATGTTCCCATTGTTGAGCGTGATTAAGTTTGTGGACAGCAATAATGTTGACAAATCAACGTAAACCATGATTCAACATCAACTTAATCTAGAAAATACCGCCGTATTTGAGCAGTTATGGAGTGTGACTAACGAACTCCGCGAGAAACTAGAGACTCGGTTTAAATTTGCACCAGACCCTTCTACTGCCAACTTGCAAACATATTCTGCCTCGATAGGAAGTGCTCTCGGTTCTCTCAATACCTACTCTGGTGCGGAAATTGATTGGTTGGTGCATTCATGGTTGCGTGAACCAAAATCAGGTTTTTGCAACATGCACCTGAGTATTTGGTTAGGGCCGCAAATTCGTGTGCCGCATTTGGCTTTTGCCTTTGCGACAGTGCCACACTTATTCTTCTATATGGATTACATTCCTCGTAGTGACCTGTTTGTTGATTTAGAATATTTGGATTGCTACTACGAACCGATGAACCAGACATACCTGGGGTTACTGGCAGATTCTCGGTTCAAGCAGTATGTCAGCAAAGCTTTGTACATTCGTCAAGCTCAATCCCATACCAGTTTGTGTCATACCAGTGCAGTAACACCAGAGACATTTGCTGTTATGCGTAACGTGGCACATGAGATGATGGATCGTTGGTTGGGTTGGGTGGATGAAGCCGAACCTGTACCAGAAACAGAACGTGCGGCTTTATCTGGGCGTGACTTAATTGTCCGCCGGGCGATCGCCGAACGTGACCCCGATAATCAAATCGCAGTGCGGCTATTTGGTGAAGAAATGACTGATAAATTAGTGCGATCGCTTTGGGGTGGCGATCGTATTCTTTAAATAGTCATTTGTTGTTTGTTATTTGGGGTTTGTCATTTGTAGAGACGTTGCACTGCAACGTCTCTAAATGTCATATTGCCCATGCTCCATGTCCCATGCCCTTATTAATATGACAACCAATACCGATAATCTAGAATCATTCCGCGCTTTAGCACTGCAAATTACATCTTATGCTGTCAATCAAGCTAGCGATCGCCAAGCGACTCGTGCTTTGATACTCAACTCAATTAACCGCTTATCCCAACAAATTGCTGCTAGCATTGCTTTTATCGGCTTTGACTGTCGGTTAGTTGTGCTACCAGAATACTTCCTTACAGGCTTCCCCTTGGGTGAATCTCTAGGAGTTTGGGCAGACAAAGCTTGTCTAGAAATCGACGGTGCAGAGTACGAAGCCCTTGGTAGAATTGCTCAAAAACATCGTATCTTCTTGGCTGGCAATGCTTACGAACTTGACCCCAATTTTCCTGGATTGTACTTTCAAACCTGCTTTGTCATTGACCCCTCTGGTTCAGTCGTCTTGCGATATCGGCGGCTATATTCCATGTTTGCGCCCACACCGCATGATGTCTGGGATAAGTATCTGGACTGCTACGGTTTAGAGGGGGTTTTCCCGGTGGCTAAAACTGAAATTGGGAATTTAGCAGCTTTAGCGTCAGAAGAAATTTTGTATCCGGAAGTAGCCAGGTGTTTAGCAATGCGCGGGGCAGAAATTTTCTTGCACTCCACCTCAGAAGTATATGGCAAGACTCTCACACCCAAAGACGCAGCTAAAATTACTCGCGCCGTTGAAAATCAAGCTTATGTAGTTTCCGCTAATACCGCAGGTATAGTTAATAGCCCCATCCCACAAGCTTCCGTTGATGGTGGTTCCAAAATCATCGACCATCGAGGAATAGTATTAGCAGAAGCAGGTATAGGCGAGAGCATGGCAGCATTTGCCGAGATTGACCTCAAAGCCTTAAGACGCGATCGCCACCGACCAGGGTTAAATAATTTACTATCCCGCCAGCGATTTGAGCTATATGCCGAAAGTTATTCTCAATCACATTTTTACCCACCAAATACTATGCTGGAGGGAGAAATAGACCGCAAACATTTTATACACACCCAACAAGCCACCATTGAGCGTTTAGACCAATTGGGGGTAATTTGAAATAGGCAATATGACATGCAGAAACGTTGCAATGCAACGTCTCTAAAAATGACAAACCCCAAATAACAAATGAACAAATCAATAGAAGTCCGTAACCCCCGGACTGGAAAATATGATTATGTGATTATACCGCCGCCGCCAAAGCTGCTGGCGCAGCAATGTAATCGCCTGCGGAGAGCACAATTTCGCTGGCAACATCTGGGTGTAGAAGGGAGAATAGCTGCACTACAGGAATGGAAACAAGCGCTATTGTCGGCGCGTGACCAATTGATAGAGGCTTTGGTCAACGATACAGGCAGATTGTCAGTCTCAGAACTAGAAATTGATTCTTTCCTTCATAGCATTGATCGCTGGTGTAAATTAGCGCCAGATTTGCTGCAAGAGTCGGCAAAAAATACCAGCATTCCCTTTATCGCCTTAAAACAAACAGCCACCCCTTACCCCTTAGTGGGAGTGATTAGTCCGTGGAACTTTCCCTTATTGCTGTCCACAATTGATACTATCCCCGCTTTACTGGCAGGTTGTGCGGTGATTGTCAAACCCAGTGAAATTGCTCCCCGCTTTGTAGCACCCCTGATCAACACACTCAATGCTGTCCCTAACTTGCGTGATGTTTTAGCTTTTGTTGAGGGAGCAGGCGACACTGGATATGCTCTCATTCAGCATGTTGATTTAGTGTGCTTTACAGGTAGTATTGCTACCGGGCGAAAGGTTGCCGAAGCGGCAGCGAAAAACTTTATCCCTGCTTTTGTAGAATTAGGAGGGAAAGATCCGGCGATCGTTTTGGAAACAGCTAATTTAGAGTTAGCAACTTCAGCGATTTTGTGGGGTGCTGTGGTCAACACTGGGCAATCATGCCTCTCTATTGAAAGAATATACGTTGCCGAATCCATACTTGATAAGTTCGTCGAACAGCTGGTGTTGAAAGCCCAACGGCTCAAATTAGCTCACCCCACCGTCGAAAGTGGCGAAATTGGCCCCATTATTGCCGAAAAACAAGCAGCGATTATTAGCGACCATCTTTTAGACGCAGTAGAAAAGGGTGCAGTCATTCACTGCGGCGGCAAAATGGAAGAATTAGGAGGGGGTTGGTGGTGTCGTCCCACAGTTCTGACTCAGGTAAACCATGAAATGAAAGTGATGACCGAAGAAACTTTCGGCCCTATTATGCCAGTGATGGCTTTTTCTACTGTAGAAGAAGCAATTAAACTCGCCAACGACTCAATTTATGGATTGAGTGCAGCAGTCTTTGCTGGTTCAGAAGAATCTGCCCTAGAAGTTGCCCAGCAAATAGATGCAGGTGCCATCAGCATCAACGATGCCGCCCTGACTGCGATCATGCACGAAGGCGAGAAAAACGCCTTCAAATTTTCCGGTTTAGGCGGTTCACGCATGGGTGCGGCGGGGATAAAAAGGTTCATAAGAAAAAAAGCTATTTTGATTAAAACCAATACCACCGATGATCCTTGGTGGTTTGATAATGAATGAATGATTGGGCATAAGGCATAGGAAATTTTGACTTAGCCCTCGTCAGGTTCCTTGTTAATTTTTATGTGGTATTTGACCCCCTGCGACAGATTCAAGGTGAGACTGACATAAATGGGGCATTATTGCGCGTGTGGGCGATCGCTGTGGGACGGTATATCGAACTCACTCCTGCTGAGGGGATTGTAGCAACGGGGCAGTCTGTGTGGTTAGAAACGGTTGGGTTAGGTCTAACGCTATGGTTGGGGGAGTTTGAAGATACCACAAATCAGTTATGGTTGTGTTGGTGCGATCGCTCTGGCCAAGTTATTCCCACGGGTGTAGAGGGTCAACAAATAGCACAACAACGGGCAGATGTGGAACGACAACGAGCAGAACGGCTAGAAGCATTATTGCGTAGACGCGTTGGCAAAGCCTCTCGAAGAGAAGCGGCTTGTCGTCAGACATCGCAAGGTATTGAACCTAATCAATGATATGAGAACATAGCAGTAGAGACGATGCCTTGCAACATCTCTACAACAATTGCACTAAGTCTAAAAGGAGTTGTGTAATGTCTACAATCCGAGAAGAAATGCCCGTACTTGCCCGTCATGAAGGAGATTGGGTCGGTACATATACATTAGTGGATAATGCAGGAAACATTCTCGACAAATACGAATCTCATTTAACCTGCCAGTTCCCAGAAAATAGCCCTTTTTCTTATTACCAAATCAATCGCTACAAGTGGTTTGATGGTAAGCAAGAAGAACATAGATTTCCCGGAGAATATTGTGATAAAAAGCTTTGGTTTGATACTGACCGTATTCAAGGAAAAGCCTGGGAAGTTGACGACTCTATAGTTATTTTATGGTTTGCTTATAAGACAGTGCCAGATATTCACTTATATGAAATGATTCAAATTAGTCCTGATAATAACCATCGTGCTCGCACCTGGCATTGGTTTAAAAATCATCAAATCTACCAACGTACCCTTATCAAAGAAGAACGGCTACAATAGTTACCACATTCTCAAACAAATATACTATTTATAGTACGGGCATCTTGCCCGCTAATTAAAACGGGCAAGATGCCCGTACTACAAGGCAATTTATTGCAACATTTAAGGCTAGACACGCTAGTAGTGTAACGCACCATTATCACTAATATCTCACGACTAAAATTAGCAGAGTTAAAATATGGCAAAAGGTGAAAAAATTAATTTTTCTACTCCTAGCGGCTTCCCTGAATTTCTACCTAGTGAAAAGCGCTTAGAATTATATTTACTAGATACCATCCGTCGAGTTTTTGAAAGCTATGGATTTACACCAATTGAAACCCCTGCCGTAGAACGCTTAGAAGTGCTACAAGCCAAAGGTAATCAAGGCGACAATATTATTTATGGTATCGATCCGATCCTACCGCCAAATCGCCAAGCAGAAAAAGATAAAGCAGGTGAAACAGGTTCGGAAGCTAGAGCCTTAAAATTTGACCAAACAGTGCCTTTAGCAGCTTACATTGCCCGTCACTTAAATGAATTAACCTTTCCTTTTGCTCGTTATCAAATGGATGTAGTCTTTCGTGGTGAACGAGCAAAAGATGGCAGATTCCGTCAGTTTCGTCAGTGTGATATTGATGTAGTTGCTCGCTCTCAACTGAGCTTGCTTTATGATGCTCAAATGCCAGCAATTATCACTGAAATATTTGAAGCTATTAATATTGGTGATTTTCTGATTCGTATTAATAACCGTAAAATTCTCACAGGTTTCTTTCAATCAGTAGGAATTGCAGAAAATAAGATTAAAACCTGTATTAGTATTGTCGATACTTTAGAAAAAGTTGGTGAGACTAAAGTTAAGCAGCATTTAGAGACAGAAGGAATTTTACCAGAGCAGACGCAAAAAATTATCGACTTTATTAAAATTGATGGCTCAGTTGATGAGGTATTAGATAAACTCAAGCACCTTGCCCAAAACCTCCCTGATGCAGAAAAATTTGCTCTAGGAGTGAGCGAGTTAGAAACAGTGATTACAGGCGTGCGTAATCTGGGAGTAGCGGAAAATCGTTTTTGTATTGATTTAGCGATCGCACGCGGTCTTGATTATTATACAGGTACTGTCTACGAAACAACTTTATTAGGGCATGAAGCCTTGGGCAGTATTTGCTCTGGTGGTAGATATGAAGAATTAGTCGGCACATTTTTAGGCGAGAAAATGCCTGGTGTCGGAATTTCTATCGGCTTAACTCGCTTAATTAGCCGCTTACTGAAAGCTGGTATTCTTAGCACTTTATCCGCCACACCTGCACAAGTAATGGTAGTGAACATGCAAGATGATTTGATGCCGATTTATTTAAAAGTGTCACAAAATCTGCGTCAGGCGGGGATTAATGTTATTACTAGCTTTGATAAAAAAGGTTTGGGTAAACAATTCCAGTTAGCCGACAAACAAGGTATTCAATTCTGCGTCATTATTGGTTCTGAAGAAGCGGCGGCGCAAAAGTCATCGCTGAAAGATTTGAAAACGGGTGAGCAAGTAGAAGTAGCGTTGGTAGATTTGGCAGAGGAAATTAAACGCCGATTATCTGAATGAACAATTAATCTACCCAGTATAGGCGCGTTAATTTCTTAGCTTACCTTACCATTCAAGGAGTTATAAATATATGGAAGAGATAGACAATTCTATGTCCAAAGAAGAGACAAATGAACCATTGCATATAACCTCTGTTAAGGAAGACTGGGGTGGAGACGGTAGAGGACGCATGAACTTATCGGGAAGACGTACTGCAATTTCTCCAGAATACCTATCTCGTAAATATATTTTTTTTGACAGCAATACCGTAGAAGAACATGGATGGCGAATCAACGGAATACCGGACGAGGTAGCAATTGGAAGCCGTAGATTGCTGACATGGCAAGATTGTGGAGCCTCTACATCAAGAGTTGTGTTCCCGTCAGAATTTCAAGTACCATCTGGAATATTTACTGCTGATTTAGAGCTTTTCGTAATCAATGGAGAAATCCAAATTGGTGAATGGAAACTGACTAAGCATTGCTACACTTTTATTCCTGCTGGAATGCAATTTGGTGATTGGCGAGTGTTAGGTAGTGAAGGTGTAGAAATCCTTTGGATGGAGAATGGTAATTTAGAATATAAAAATTTATCCAGTAATCATCCAGATGCGAGGTTAAATGAATTTATCCCAGTGTTGGATAGTAAATTGCTACCGTGGGGTAAAGCTGATACAGTGCAATTTGTAAAAGCAAGTAAGAAATGGTTAAGGAAAGATGCTAACGGTGGTGGAGTATGGTTACTTGCTATCTTGCCCCATTATGACGGTATCTATGCAGAAATACAATGTTATAACGAAGAGGGTTATTGTTTAGCTGGGTACTGTGATATTGGAGATTATCGTCTTGCCAAAGATTGCTTTGCCTACGTTCCCAGTTTTACCATTGCTCCTTGGCATAGAACAGATGATGGTGGCCTATTCTTTATCAGAGTTGATCGAGATTTATCAAAAATTGGTACAGTTTTGTCATACGTACAGGGAGATTAATGGTCAACATTTTAATCTCCAGATGATATACAAATAAAAACTAAAATAGTTTGTAAAATATCGAATCTCGGCGCATGAAAAAAAATAAATAAATAATTAATTATTTATTAGCTTCCTAACATCTTTTGATATAACGTCCAGTGGGTGAACCTAAAACCTGCCCGTTATTGTAAATTAAATTTCCCCGTAAAAAAGTACTTTTCACCCGTCCCGTTAACTCCACACCTTCAAAGGGTGTATAACCTTGTTGCGACTCTGATTCAGCAGCATGTACCACAAAACTTTCATTGGGATCTACTAATACTAAATCAGCATCATAACCAATAGCAATATCCCCTTTTGCTAATACACCAAAACGCCGTGATGGGTTCCACGATAGCAATCTTGCCATGTGGTTGTAGGACATTCCTCGCTTGCTACCTTCACTAATAACACCAGAAAGTAAATATTCAGTACCGCCGAAACCAGACTTTGCTAACCAAATATTGTTCGGGTTTTTCGCACTTCTTTTTTGTTCCGCAGCACAACAAGCATGGTCACTAACTATCCAATCTACTTGATGATTAAGTACAGCTTGCCATAAATATTCCACATCGGCACGAGGTCGAATCGGGGGGTTAACTTTTGCTAAATTACCGTTGGGAGTATCGACATCTAATAGTAAATGTCCCACAGTCACTTCTCGCCGAAAATTAATATGAGGAAAAGCAGTTTGCATTGTCAAAGCTGCTTCCATTGCTTTACGCGAACTCAGATGCAATAAATTGATGTTTACACAGTTGGTTTCATGAGCTAAATAAGAAGCTATGCAAATTGCTAACCCTTCGGAATGAGGAGGACGCGCTGCACTGTAAGCTTGCAGTCCACTTAAACTGGAGTCATTTTCTACAATTTTTGTATAGGCGTTGAGAATTTCTGCTACTTCACAATGCAAACTTAAGCTAATAGTAGCTCGCGCTTCTGGATGATCTGCTATTAAGCGAGCTAAACCGCGCATAATAAATTCAAAATGGGCAAAATCATAGCGTTCCTCTTTATTAATCATCAAAAAGAGGTTTTGTTTTTCTGACAAACCATGCAACCCATAACCGCCGTAAAACATAAAAATTTTAAACGAAGATACACCATGTTCTTCAAACAGTAAGGGTATTTCGTCGATATGTTGGCTGGCTATAGGTGCAATGTGATAGCCATAATCTACAAAAAAATTACCTGTCGATAAGGCTAAAACTTCGGGGAAAAAGTCTTTATAAGCGCCGCCTCTGTTGAGATAATACTGCCCGGTGCGGATGTAATTAAGACTAGTTGTGACTCCCCCCATCGCCGCTGCTTTGGTTTCAGTAACTGCATCTTGATTGAGGGGTTGATAAATACCGATGTGCATATGGGCGTCTACGACTCCAGGAAAACCGAGGAGGTTTTTGCCATCAAATACCTCTTTACCTGTGTCTGAGCTAATATTAGGGGCAATCTGGACAAATTTACCATCCTTAATCCCCAAATCAAGGGTTTCTATGACATCCTTATGAGGATTCACTACCCGCACATTTTTGATAATTTTATCTAATTGGGGAGTGTCAGACACGATAGACCTCACACTAAAATAATTACACTATCAGGCAAGGGAAGAGGTAACGGAGGAATACAGCGATTTGGGAATTAAATATTGATGTGTTGTGAGAGCGAACCAAATTATAACTTTTTTTAACGCGGAGGGACACAGAGGTTAGCGCAAAGGTACGCAGAGGGTTTTTAAAGTTTCATATATGCCAAAATAATTATATGTATCTTCATATTAAATTGGTATGAGATGTAGTTATGGTTTACTCAGAAATTTCTACATCGTACCGGAACACATATCAAATCCCATTACTATGTAACAGTTGTTTATGCAGTTAGCTTCAGGAGAACAGCCAATGGCATGTTTTAATGAGTATCATCTCAACCCAGAACAGTTTTCTTTTCTCAAGCCTTTACAAGATAGTTGGGAAATGATTAGAGATGAGTTTACACACTTTATTCAGCAGGCATCTCATGAGGAGTTAAAGTTTACTTACGATGTTCTTGGCCCTAAGAGCCAAACTATTAAAACTAAAGGTAATTCCAAATACAGTGCTTTTGGGATTTTATTTCAAGGTCTTTTTATCGAAGAATATATTCAATTTCATCAAATAACATATCTTGATTATGGAACATCTCAGGCATCAAAAAAAGCTCTGGTTTTAAGAGAAAAATATTTCTCCAATTTGGCTAAGGTAATCAAACAAGTAAACTTTAGTAATGATGAGATTATCAGAAATGCGTACTTTGGCACATTCCATCCAGGCTTGGATATTAAGTTGCATGTGAACTATAACCCTCACATGAATCGTGGCTATTTAGGATTGATTGTGCCAGAGGGGGATGTGGCTATGAAAATTTGTCATGAGCAGCTTTATTGGCATGAAGGAGAATTCATGGTTTTAGATCATAGCTATCCGCATTGTCCACATAATTACACCAATTATGATCGCACAGTTTTGGTTGTGGACTTTTTTAAACCTGAGCAACCTAGAGAGGAAGTGGTCAGATTTGAACAAGAGCAAGTCACACAACGGATGCAAGATAATCCTTACAGCTTAGGTGTTTTTGGTAAAAGTGATCAAGCTAAAGCAGAAGATTTTATCAAGTATGGTTTAGCTCATCAATTAGAGTGGGATAAAACTTTATAAGCTAAATGTTATTTCTACAAAGACTGGCGAAAATATCAGCTATATAGTGGTGCGTTAGGCTAAAGCCATAACACACCCTACTTAAGATTTTATTAGTAAATAAACTACTTGAATGCTTTTATGAAAATAGCTAATCTCTCTGAAGATTTTCACTGATTTGATGAATATTCCAAAATAATGAAAGTCCTAATCCACCATCAACATAAATATGCTGACCTGTGATAAATCTACTTTGCTCTGAACACAGAAAAGCCACCAACGGAGCCACATCATCGGGTTGACCCCATCTGCCAATAGGAGTTGCTTTTGCAGGTACTTGATCAATGTTGGGGAAGGCTTTGAGATATCCATCCCAAGCCTCAGTTCTAATATAGCCAGGCGTAACAATATTGACGGTGATACCCCGTGGGGCTACGGCTAAAGCATAGTGTTGGGCTAGTACCTCCATCCCTGCTTTTGCTGGAGCAGACATAGCATATACTTTACCTGGATTGTGGACACCGCTAGCAGAGATGACTACTATCCGACCCTCACCGTTTGGAATGTAATTCAATGCCTTCTCCATGCACCGCAGAAAGGCTTTTGGATAAAGTTCTTGAGCCTCTTCATACTGTTCAAAAGTGAATCCACTGGGAAGTGTGGCAACGATCGCATAACCAGCAGCGTGAACAAAAGCAGTCAGTCGGCTGTGAAATTTTTCTTCTACTGCTTGGAAGAGTGCTGCAACGGTTTGGAGTTGCTTGATGTCACCAGCCACAGTTTCAACCTTGACGTTAGACTTTTCCAACTCTATCTTGGCTGAAAGAGCATCATCATGGTTAGAATTATATCCCAGAATCAGATTGAAGCCATCTTTTGCCAATTGGCGGGAAATGGCTAAACCTATACCACGAGTTCCTCCAGTGACAAGTGCAACTTTCATAAGCTTGAGCTAGAATTTGTGCTCAACATATAATATCAATGACGAGTGTGGGAATACTCAAACTTGGTTTTTAGTTTTTGGGCTAAAAACGCTGAAACTACTGCTAATAAAGAACCTGCAACCGCCACAGGAGAAATCCCAGAGTCAGATGTAAGTATAGCTAAAGCTGCGAGAGCGATCGCTAACCCAATCAAAATCTGTTTGACTAATTTTGTCGTTTGATAAGCGCGGTTGCAAGAACTACATATTTTTGTATGGAAATACAATCGCTGTTCTAAGGGAGAGAAAAGACTACCTTTCTCAGTTACTACTTGAGTTTTTGCAGTGGAATAGCCTTGATAAAACGGTAAATATGCACCATATTTATCTAACCATTTGCGGTACTCTAAAGGGAACAAATCAGATGTGTTGAGTGGTAGATATATTTCTTTGGGACTTTTCCCCAAACGCTCAATATGTTTTTGTTGCTCCGCAGCTTGCGGCATATCTTGCTCTAGGATTTTTTGCCGATAACAATGATCTAACCAGCGAGGAATTAACTTTAGCTGCCATCTAGAAAAATTTTGAAAACTTCTAAATAACAGACGGCATTGGTTATTTCCCAAAGGGATTGAATAGGCAGCCACACCACGATACCAATCACGCTCTTCATTCATAGTTGTGTATACTACTACTAAATTTGGAGCTACAAAAGAAATATTATTCCAAGGTAAATTGGGTATTCCTTGATTACGATATCTACCGAAAATCCCATCAACAGAATGGGTAATTACTTCCATTTCTAACGGTAAAGCATCGTGGCGATTACTAAGTGTACCAGCATGACTAATAGGAAGATGAGCCGGATCAATCACATTTTCTATTAACGTGTTTTGGTTATAAGGAATATCGGACATAAAGTCTGTAGTCACAAATTCTGGATTGTCCAACTCTGGTAAAGTAGGGATACGCTGTTCATCAGCCGCTACTGGTTCCCCAGCCCAGATCCAAACAATTCCTTGACGTTCTACAACTGCAAAGGATTTTATACAAGCATTTCTGGGAATTTGAGCATTTTTTAATAATTGAGGAATGTGTAAACATTGACCGTCAGTGCTGAACTGCCAACCGTGGTATAAACACTCGATTTTTCCATCAATAATTTGCCCATCGGAAAGTTTAGCCGCACGATGAGGACACAAGTCTGTTAAACAACCTAATTTTCCTTGTTGATTTCTAAATAATACAAAAGGTTCATCATAAAGAGAAAAGCTGTAGGGACGGTCTGTTGGTAAATCTTGGATAAAAGTGACTGGATACCAACAATTTTTCCAGTTAAACTCTTGCTTTGTCTTTGATATATTGGATTTGGTAATGGCTGATTCAGCCTCTTTTTGATGAGGATTGATTGCCATAAAATTTTCCTTGGGTTGTGACTTAATAAATTCTAAGAAGTGCTATTTAGCTGATTTTCAACTCTGGTTATTTCTTTCTATTTGAATACAACAGATAAATCTTCAAGCCAGGGATAGATATTTCTTATACTTGCAGATATGATTGGATAATGGAGCTTAAACTAAGATAGCAGTCATAAATCGTTAGTAAATAAATAGATCACCAACTTCTACCATGCGGTAATCTTATGATAAGTTGGGAATTTGGAGTTACCGATTTTCTAAAATCAAATAGGAGCCATATATAAAGAATTGAGGATGATAATGACACAAAATTCAGATAATACTTTAAAAGTTGCTCATCAAGCATTTGAGCATTTTCAGCATGGTCTAGCGACAGGAGAATGGCAAGGCTTTCTTGATATGCTCACAGAAGATTTTACCTTATGGTTCCCCGTCGGAAAGTTCTACGGGTTGAATGAAGGAAAAGACCGAGCCAATGAGTTTTTTCAATATGTTTCTGCATCTTTTCAAGGCGGACTTTCACTAACTCTAGACCGCTTGACTAGCAATGAGACCACGGTTGTTTTTGAGTTTCGGGACGAAGGAATGTTATTCGACCAACCTTATAAAAATCGGATAGCAGTTTCCTTTGATGTGCGTGGAGATAAAATTTGTAGATATCGGGAATATTTTGGTAGTGACGGTAAATCTTATTAAAAGGGTGTTTGTTATTTGTTATTGGTTATTTGTCAACAGTCACGAGTTATTCCCCGCGTTCCCGTTTCCTCTTCCCCATTTCTAATCCTAACTAGATCACTAGGAATTTAAGTAAGTCGCTGGGAATATACAGCACGATTTAAGAAGCGTAAATGTAATTGAAACCCTGAGAAATAACACCACTTGCTACAGTCTGGGGAACTCGTCTAATGCAGTGGCTTACAAATGACAAATGACGACTTTCATCAGTTAGCTTTATTTGTGCCGACCTACTGACATTATTAATTATTGTCAGCATTGAATTCATTAATTTCTCTAGATTTAGCCTCTGCTGCTTTATACACTTCCAAGTAATCGTTACCACCCAATATGACATCACCATAATACTCATAAGGTGGCTCGCCATAGATTGGTAGCGGATCATCTTCTGGATAATCTTCTTGGGATTCTTCGATGATTGCTTTTAGCTGCTTGACAGTTAGGCGTTGTGCTGCAAAATACCAGAGTTGTTGGGGATTCTTTTGCAGGTAGGGCAGAGTGGGATCAATAATCGAATCTCCCAATTCAATCCAACTGTGTTCAATGGGTTGGTATGGCTGACCTGCAAACACCAAAAAGCCTTGGACATACACCGCTCCTTCAGTTGCTAGTGCTGCTTTATAGGCATTATCAAACGGTGTACTAGCTTTGCTTTTGATGCGTTCTGAAATTTCTATAGAGAGCGTTTCATCCAATGGTTTGTTCATCACCAGTGAGGATTAGAGCAGTGACTACAACATACTATCACTCTCAACCCCCGATTATAGAATCCTGAGGCGTTGATGATTGCTGATCACACGGGGATAGGAACGCAAGCTGAAACCTACTAAAATAGGATAAAAACATTGCCTGCTGTAGTGTAAGATGTCGGGCTGCAAAAAAGACTTGCCCTTTGCAGGGTGAATATGCAAGCATTTATGGCAAGTCTGACTAGTGTAGGTGGATAAAACCAGAACAGCTGCGACCTCAAGGTACGCGGTTGCCAAACTGAACCATGAGGCGATATGAGTGATGCATCTCGGTTATCCTTAGAATCTGAGGCGAAATCTACAAGTTCTCGTTTACGGTTACTTGTTTTAAGTAATGGTCATGGAGAAGACATAATTGCTGTCCGTATTCTAGAGCAATTACAGCAGCAAGCAAATCCACCGGAGATTTTTGCGTTACCTCTTGTGGGTGAGGGACGTGCTTATCAACAATTAAAGATTCCCGTGATCGGTTCTGTACGCGCCATGCCTTCTGGTGGTTTTATTTATATGGATAACCGCCAACTAGTGAGAGATGTTCGTGGTGGTTTAGTGCAACTGACTTGGAGTCAGATTCAATCTGTGCGTCGTTGGGTCAAATCTCAAAAGCAATTAGGTAATCAGAGCGCTATCTTAGCTGTGGGAGATATTGTACCTCTGCTGTTTGCAACTTTCAGTGGTGCTAAATATGCTTTTGTCGGTACGGCAAAATCTGAATATTATGTGCGAGACGAAGTTGGGGTATTAACACGCAAAACCAAAGGGGCGCGTTGGGAAAACTTTTCTGGTTCGATTTATCATCCTTGGGAGAGATGGTTGATGAGTCGTCGCCATTGTTTAGCCGTGTTCCCCAGAGACTCATTAACGACAAAAATTTTAAAACAATGGCCAATTCCGGCTTGTGATTTGGGGAATCCGATGATGGATGCTCTAGAACCAACCTTTCCCACCAAACAGTTTTATAGTGCGGATTTCCAGCAGCAAGAAATGGCTCGGCCTTTAATTGTGACACTGCTTCCTGGTTCCCGTCCTCCTGAGGCGTATACGAACTGGGAAATAATGATGGTGGCTGTGTCTGCGTTGATGGCTAGTTTCCGAGAGCGAGATTCTCTTTCCCACGCTTCTGGGACATTGCTGTTTTTAGGGGCGATCGCTGCTGGTTTGGATATTAACACCTGCTGCCGAACTTTAAAAATTCAGGGTTGGCGTCCTCACTCAGAATCTCCCATCCCATTCAATGATCCTCATGCCTTAATTTTTAAGCAAAAAAATGCTTATCTGATGCTGACCCAACAAGCATACAATGATTGCTTGCATTTGGGGGATATAGCGATCACTATGGCAGGAACAGCAACTGAACAATTTGTCGGTTTAGGTAAACCTGCGATCGCTATTCCTGGCCGTGGCCCCCAATATACCCCCGCCTTTGCAGAAGCCCAAAGCCGTCTTTTAGGCTCATCTTTGATTTTAGTAGACCAGCCCATCCAGGTTGCCCAAGTGGTACAGTCTCTATTCAGTAATCCTGACAGCTTACAAATGATTGCAGAAAACGGCATACAGCGCATGGGTAAACCAGGTGCTGCCAGGCGTATTGCTCGGTGTTTACTGGAGAAATGGGGGTGATTTGTCAAGGGTCAGGAGACTTTTACGAGAAGCCGCTCTACCAGCGTCTACGCGTTTGTACTCAAGGGTCCAAGGTCAAGTATTATTTTCCTCATCTCCCAATGCCCCATTAAGCCACTAACCCAGAACGTAGGGCGCGAACAGCCGCTTGGGTACGGTCATCGGCACAGAGTTTATTCAAGATGTTACGTACATGGGTTTTAACTGTACCAACGGTAATGTAGAGTTTCTCCGCAATTTGTCCATTGCTACACCCAGCAACAATCAACTCCAGAATTTCTAGTTCCCGTTGAGTCAGGGGATAGGTTTCTAAAACTTGCTCATACTCACTGGCTAGGGCTTCAATTTTCACAGTTTTTGGCTGATCATTGGTTTTAGACTCACCAGGGAAGCCTAGGCGCATCTTTCGTAGTACCACATTGGCGATCGCCGGATCAATCCAAGAGTTACCTGTGTAAGTTGCTTGTATTGCCTCTGTTAACTTATTAATACTTGTCTCTTTCATGTAATAAGAGTCTGCCCCGGCTGCAAAAGCAGCGAGTACGGCATCCTCCGTGTGATCCATTGTCAAAATTAAAACTTTTGTGGTGAATTGCCCTGTTTCTGCCTGATGCCGTTTAAACTTGCGGGTGAGTTCAATGCCGTCCATATCAGGCAAACCAATATCTACCACCGCTACATCTGGTTTAGCCGTCTCTAAAAGTTTTAGCCCCTGAGTGGCATTTGCTGCCTCACCGATCACTCGCAATCCACTGTGGGACTGTAGTGCAGCCCGTAGTCCCATGCGTGTTAAATCATGATCTTCAATTAAAACAATACTGATTTCACTCATTGCTACACTCACCCTATTGCCGATTGCATCCTTCAAACTATGACCTTTTTTACAAGCTAAACTGATTTTCCCAAACCAAAGATAGATGATGTTTGAGTGAGTTTGCATCCACCGATAGAGATAACATTTCTACCTTTTTTTCGTGCTGTAGGCATGTAAATATCTGGCCGTAGATATATGGTTATTATGCAAAAAAGCATGAAATATTGATACGAACTCCAACTTTGGAGGTAATTGATATTTACCAAAAGTAACAACTCATTAGTGTTTAGTCGCATCTTTATATTAAGCTTGGAAAAACAGCTGATAGCAATGAACAAGTTAGAACCCGCCAAAGCTGATATAAAAATAGGATGGCGCACCCAAGAATTTGAATTTATGGGATTAATGCAACATCATGGCATTCTCATAGAAATCAATCAGTCGGCGTTAGACTTTGGTGGACTGACAAGCCAAGAAGTAGTTGGTCTTCCCTGTTGGGAGGCTCATTGGTGGTCAATCTCAAAAGAAAATCAGGCAAAAGTTAAAGAAGCGATCGCCCAGGCGGCGACAGATGAATTCATTAAATTTACGGCTGATGTTTTGGCTGCTGATCATAGTGTTGCCAGTTGCAATTTTGTGATCCGTCCTATTAAAGATGAACAGGGGCAAACTATTTTGCTCATCCTCAAAGGTAATTATGTGAATGAGAGTAAGATTCAATCAGCAGAAAATGAGCAACTAAACACTCAAAAAACAACACAGTTAGCAGCCTCAATTTACCAACAGCAACAGAATACTCAGGTAGAGTTAGAGGTTAATATTAATCAACGTCAACAAGCAGAACTCACTCTGCAACAACGGGCAGAAGAACTAACACACTTAAATAAAATTTTGGCACAAACGACCGCCATCTTACAAAAGCGGAATCAAGAACTCGATCAATTTGCCTATATCGCCTCCCATGATCTCAAAGCACCTCTAAGAGCGATCGCTAGTCTCTCAGAATGGTTAGAAGAAGACCTCGGCGATCAATTACCACCAGACAACCAACACCAAATGCATTTGTTGCGGGGACGAGTCCGCCGCATGGAAGCATTAATCAACGGTCTACTAGAGTATTCACGAGTCGGGCGTATCCACACAGAATCTTCGTTAGTGAATGTTGGTGTATTACTCCAGGAAGTAATTGATTCCCTGCAACCACCACCCACCTTCGTCATCGACATCCCTCCAGGAATGCCCACCCTCAGAACCAAGCGATTACTTTTACAACAGGTATTTGCCAACTTGATTGGTAATGCCATTCAACATCATTCACAACCTGGAGGAAATGTCAAAATCTCCGTACAAGACCAGGGCATGTGGTACGAATTTGCCGTAGCAGATGATGGCCCTGGTATTGCCCCTGAGTATCATGATAAAATCTTTGTAATCTTTCAAACTCTAGAATCCCGCGATCATAGAGAAAATACTGGCATTGGTTTGGCGATCGTCAAGAAAATAGTTGAAACAGCAGGAGGTACAATCACTTTGGAATCCTTCTTAGGTACAGGAAGCACTTTTCGCTTTACCTGGCCTAAGCACCCTGACGGGTAAATTTTCTCAAGCTTATGGTAAAAACTGCCTGTGTGCAACTCTCACCAATGGCTGAGGACGACAAGGTAACTAGTCATTTACAATTGTTTTAAGTCTAATAAGTATTTTATTTTACTGTGGATAGCTACCCTCTACTTGGGCTTCTGGGTGGCTAATGACTTTCGAGGCATTGATCATGAGAACATGAACAATTAGCCATTAACGGTCAGTGGTATTGGTGTTCCTACTCTCGTCAGTTCAGCAAATTGAAGATGCAACAGCCCGAATTCAACTTAAGGAAATGACGTCAAGAGTGATTAACATACTGTTAGTGGAGGATGATGAAGTCGATGTCATGAATGTCAAGCGGGCATTCAAAAAAGTTAATATTACCAATCCACTTTATTTGGCAAGCAATGGCTTAGAAGCTCTAGCAATACTCCGTGGAGAAGACGGTCAGCCAGCTAAGATTCCTGCGGAACGCCGCCTAGTCTTGCTGGATTTGAATATGCCAAAGATGGGCGGGATCGAATTCCTCCAAGAATTAAGGTCAGACCCACAATTGCGAACCATCCCTGTAGTGGTAATGACGACTTCCAACCAGGATCAAGACCGAGTGGAAGCATACAATTTAAATGTCGCAGGCTACATTCTCAAGCCTATGACTTTTGCTAATTTTTTAGAAATGATGGCAGTACTCAATAAGTATTGGATACTTTGTGAACTACCATAGTCAACTAAGTTCTGTGTTCTGAATACCCTTTTTAGTTGGATACTTTGAACAGAGTAATGTTACACATCAGCCTGTATTTGACAGCGAAAACAAAAGCCGATGGAAGAGACGCTGAATATTTTGGTTGTAGACGACGATGAAGTAGACCGCATGGCAGTTCGTCATGCCTTGACTAAGGCAGGCGTGCAAATGGAATTGTCAGAGGTTGTTAATGGCCATGATGCCATTTCTGCTCTCGCAAATACTAATTATGACTGCGTTTTCCTCGACTATCGTTTGCCAGATCAGGATGGTTTGACTCTCATCCACAAGCTACGCTCTTCAGAAATTAAAGTTCCACTAGTAGTCCTGACTGGACAAGGAGATGAACAAATTGCTGTTGAGTTGATGAAAGCTGGCGCTACAGACTATCTCTCTAAATCTAGAGTATCTTCAGAAACCCTAGCTCAAGTTTTGCGACATGCAGTGCGGGTACATCGTGCAGAAATGCAAGTAGTTTTAGCAGACCAGCAGCTGAGAGAAAGCCATGAATTACTGATTCGTAAAAACCAAGAACTAGAAAGACAAAGACAACAGATTCAATTACAAAACTTAAAGTTACTGGAGGCCTCAAGGTTAAAGTCGCAGTTTTTAGCCACCATGTCCCACGAGTTGCGGACGCCAATGAACGCGATTATTGGTTTTTCACAAATTTTGTTGCGTCCTAAATTCGGTCAACTGAGCAATCAGCAAACAGATATGGTAGAGCGTATCCTCAACAATGGTAAGCATTTACTGATGTTGTTAAACGAAGTTCTCGACTTTTCTCGATTAGATGCAGGCAGATTAGAGTTAAAACCAGAATTATTTGATTTATCAAAAGTAATTAATAGTACCGTCGCTGAAATGCATTCTTTATTTGAGTCCAAACAACTGTCTTTGCTAGTGCATACAGACTTAGAAAACCCTTTGGTATTTAATGACTCAGTGCGGGTACGACAAATTTTAGTGAATTTACTCTCCAACGCCATTAAGTTTACAGAAGCTGGTGAGGTTTGGGTAGAAATAACAGAAATTCCTGGTAATCGAGTAGCGATCGCAGTTCGAGATACAGGTATTGGTATAGCTCCTAAAGATTTTAAACATATTTTTGAAGCTTTTCGACAAGTCGATCAAAGTATCACCCGCAAATATCCTGGCACAGGTCTAGGTTTAGCAATTACCGATGCTCTAGTGCGAATGATGGGTGGCAAAATAATTCTCGAAAGCCAATTGGGGGTTGGTTCTATGTTTAGGATTGAATTACCACGTCAAATTACATTACCAAATACAGTGGGCGATACACCGAGTTTATATTTAGATAGTGATGAAATTATGTGTTCTACTCAGAATCCCCATCAGTTTCATACTCAATCTAGTAAAGCAGCAATAAGTTATCCTCACCTCAAACGCTAAAACTAATCTCTAAAAAGTTGATACATCATGTCTGTTGTGGAAAAATTTAAAATAGATCATATTCTTGCCGTTGATGATACAAAAGACAATCTCATTTTGGTACAAACAATTTTAGAGAGTGAGGGCTATGAGGTTGATCTAGTAGAAAACGGCATAGCAGCTCTAGAGCAGGTTGTCCAATCTCCACCTGATTTGATTCTGCTCGATGTGATGATGCCAGGGATGGATGGATATGAAGTCACACGCCGAATTCGCAATAACCCTGAGATTAAAAGCTACATTCCGATTTTGCTGATCACGGCTTTTCATGAATCAAGCGTTGTCGAAGGTTTAGATGCTGGTGCTGACGATTTTATTCGTAAGCCATTTGATACTGATGAACTACTGGCAAGAGTGCGATCGCTTTTACGCCTGAAACATAGTCTCGATGAACAACAAAAGATGACACGCCAGCGAGAAGACTTTGTTTCACGCCTAACTCACGATTTGCGAACTCCTTTAGTAGCATCTGATCGGATGCTCACTTTATTTTTGGAGGAAACCTTCTGCAAGATTTCACCAGAAATGAAGCAAGCCATTAATGTCATGATTCGCAGTAACCAAAATTTGACACAAATGGTCAACACCCTCTTAGAAGTCTCTCGCTTCGAGGCGGGTAAAAAGACATTAAATTGGGAAAGTTGCAATCTGGGTGCAATAGCTCAAGAAGTAGTGAGCGAACTATATCCACTCGCTAGTGAGAAAAATTTAACTCTCAAATTAGATGTTCATCAGTTAGAAGCACAAGGAGAAACAGCAGGTGTCTTGATGGGCGATCAATTAGAATTTCGCCGAGTTTTAAATAATTTGATCGGCAATGCCATCAAGTTTACGGATACAGGAGGTATAAAAATTCGGATTTTTGAACAGTCAGGAAATCCTACAAATCAAGATTGGATCATAATTGAAGTTGAAGACACAGGATATGGTATTGCACCCGAAGACCAATCAACTATTTTTGAGCGCTTCCGCCAAGGCAGAAATAAACGTTCTGGTAGTGGCTTGGGACTACACCTATCCAGCCGAATTATAGAAGCGCATGGCGGCAAAATTGATGTCACTTCTGAACTAGGTCAGGGTAGTGTGTTTACAGTCCGACTACCAAAGGAAAGCTAAAGTTGGGTAATAGGAGCAGGGAGATTGTAATTTTAAATTTCCCAGAGGGACTGACTCTTGACCTACTCTTGACACAACTCAAAAACTGACTGAGGCTTGAATTTCCCACAAAGTGTACGCCGAATTATGGACTCTAAATCCTCAATCATGTAGGGTTTGCTGATGTAATCATTAAAGCCTGCCTGGAAAATCCGTTCTCGGTCTTCCCTAGTAGCTAAAGCTGTAACTGCTACTACAGGAATGTTGCTAGTGAGTGGTTCTTGCTTCAAACGACGTACCACCTCAATTCCATTCAGACCTGGTAACAAAATATCCAACATAATTAAATCAGGCTGATGTTCTTTGGCCACCAGTACAGTCGTAGTACTGTCTGTTTGACAAATAAATCTACAGCCAAGTGACTCAAGGGCGTAACTGATCAGCAATAAACTATCATCATGATCCTCCACTGCCAAAATTAAAGGCTGCTGAGAGTCGTACTTCTTTTCATCACTGATGAATGAATGTGCCAAATACATCTCTTCTCCAGAAGATTTAATTAGGATTCATTGTCTCGTTTGGAAAAAACAGCAAGGCATCCACGAGCAAGCAGATAGTATCTGTTGAAACATTGGATCTTCCGCTCTCATGAAGTCGATCATGCTTGCTCACACAACAAACTTCCAGGGTCAAAAATTTTTATCTATATAGATCTGGTAGGCACCCTTCGATTATAAGCAAAATTACAGATTTTTCTTCCCAGAACTTTATATTAACTTTATATATAAAATATTCATCACAGTAAAAACCCTACCATTACACATATATCAATGAAACAAAGATACAAGGTGTGAGTCATTTGCAAATTTTAATGTTAAATATAGTACAAAATATTTCGTAGAATCAAGTAGTAACTAAACCTCAGAATCTTCTCTGATGGTGGGCAATATGTTATCCAAGGCACTTAGTTCCTTCTAAATTTTGTTAAAAAATAACAAAATTTATACGTAATTTTTTTAGTTAGTTGACATATTGTGTAGTACTTCTGTAGTATAAGACAGTAAGCAACACAAATAATTTAATATAGGAGACTAATATCTAATGTTAAAAATACCCAGAGGGGCGTCACCCTTGTGTGTGCTAATTGCAGCTACATATACAGACTTGCTGCTTGAGACTGAGATTAGGGCAGTCTGAGCGAGTTCTCAAGCTTTATTGGGAGGAGTTTCCTGCATTAATTAAGAGTAGCATCGGGCATTCTCTACCTTATACTTAAGCTGCAAATGCATAAAATTTTGGCAAAAATCAAACTTAATTGTTATATTTCTCAATTCTTACTTGCATATCAGTAAAAAAACTTTCATGCACTAATGCCATTCCTGATTTATAAATAAATTAAGTTAGATTTCTGATTAATTCATGCCGACACTTTAAGTCTATATCCACAATTAATACCATTTTCAAAAAAGAATGAGGCATCATCACACAACCGGGAGCATTTCAATCTGGTACACAAAAAGTCGGAAAATAAATTTCCGGACTAAGGCTCAAATCCGCTAAAACATGTTAAAAATTTAGTCCGGCCATCTTTAGATAACTTTAGTTTGCAGCTAGGGACGATTGATAAATTTTCACATTTGAGATGCTTCTCACACTACTGGAATCTCAGGGTTATTGTATATTAAGATTTCTGTTTGATTGTGGAAATCGGTTAATAGATAATTTTACCCTGGCGAATTGTGGATTAGTAGATTATATTACGAGGAAACTTTCTTCAAATCTCCTAAATCAGCAGAAAATAGCTCAACCAACGCCGCAGCACTAAAAATATGTATTTTGATGATTTCAGAAATAACGAAAATAGCACCTCCAATAACAACCGTCAAAACTTGCTGACAAGCGGCTGGCGGCCATTCCATCGTGACTTTGATTGGGGCTTTTTTGGTCAAATTCTGTTTCATGATACCCACGAGCTAACCCAAAAAGGTATTAATCTAGCAAGTTATTATGCTGATGCTCTAGGAAGAAGAGATTATAGTTGGTGGGCAAATTTATTAAATGTAGCTTCAGATTACACTCGTGGCGAATTGGAAAAGTTTTGGAATTATATTACTCCAGAACCTCTGACGCCAGATAATCGCTATAAAGATGTTTTGAGTACAGAAACACCAATTACACAATTTGTTAGTCGTAATAGTATTCCGATTGAATATGTACTGAATCGACTGCAAGAAATTACTGTGTTGCGAGTCCTCAAATTATTAGAACGCCCAGATATTATTACACAGTATTATTCAGAAAGGAACTTTTATTTTCCTGTAGATAAGTTTGTTAATTGGGAACGCTTAGAAGTTCTCAATACTGTTTATGCTTACTGGTCACAATACGATGTTTGGTTACAAATTGACCCCTACGATCGCGGACGGCGACAATATACGTTAATGTCCAAAAATCTCGCACCACTCATTAACAAAGGAACTTATGATTTAGCAGTCATGCTAAGTGGCTATCAAAGTCGAGTTGGTAAGGTTCATAGTCAATTTCCTATCCGGACTTTTCCAGAAGATATTCAAAGCTTTACTGACGCAGTACAGCAGACAATTCTTAACCAGAATCAGCTAGCGGTTGTAGTGCATGGAGAACCAGGGACAGGTAAGACAGCTTGGACTCAGGCAGTAGCAAAAGAAATTCTTGTACCTTTAGGGTATGTAATTTTTATTTTAGATCATGATGCCATTACTAACTTTGTACCACCTAGTTATCTAGAGCGGATTTGCATCATTATCAATGAAGCTGATAACTTAGCCCAAAATCGGGCTTATGAGGTAGCACAATACAGTAATAGAACAGAGCATATTCTCAGTTTGCTAGATGGCACACTATACCAGAGTGTAATTGATGAATCTGGGATTCAGATCAAGCAGCGTTTAGTTGTGTTGATGACTTGCAACACAACAGAAAGATTAGATCCAGCGATGCTGCGTAAGGGTAGAGTAGATTTGATGTATGAGTTTAGCCAGAAATATGTATAATTTTAGCTGACATCTTTGGCGTAGGGAATGGGCAATAGAAATTTCTCAGTTTCCTGTTCCCTTTATGATCGGAATTATTTAATATTTGATTTTGGTATTCCTAATTTATCTAAGGTGCATCAATGCAAAAGTTGATTTTAGCGATCGCATTAACTGTTAGCTCTATTTGGCTTGTGAGTTGTGGAAACTCACCAACTGATATTAAAACAGAAACTACCACCAATTCAGTCACACCGGCCAAGACTGAAGCTGTGCAAGAAACTTCTACAGATAACCAACCCCAGACCAAAACAACTCCGCAGGTAGCAACCAAGGAACCCAAAACTGGCACTATCAAAGAAATGGTCAACGGTGATCTAAAATGCTATGTCACCTTAGTAGATGAGAATGGCAAACAACATAATTTAGGTGCATCATTTGATGTTTGTGCTCAACCGAAAACTTTAGTTAATAAAAAAGTTAGTTTAAGCTATAGTATCGAGTCAGTTAGTGATTGTCAAAGTGCTGAACCTTGCGGTAAAAGCAAAAAAGAATTACTGATTACTAAAATAGAAATTCTGAATTCAGAAAAATCACAAAGTAACTCACAAACTCTCAGTAATGGTGAGTGGAAAATTACAATTGGGAATCGAGACTCGTGGTCAGGAGTCAACGGTACGGGAAACCTGACTTACAAGGGATGTGATCTCAAAAATAACTGCATTGATTTAACAGGAGGGAAAATTACCTGTCGGGATGGTAAATGTATAACGGGCTGGAAAAATGGAGAATATATCTATACCCTTGAACAACCAATTACTGAAGAAGGTGCAAATTCTGCCTCATCGAGTATCCTGAAAGTGAAGAAAGGTTCTAGCGTAATTTTAACTGCCCAAGGATTGAAATCAATTTAAGGCACAATTCTATTAACACTATTAGAGCAAAGACAAACAAGTTGAGATTTATTCAGGAAACCAGTTTTCATCTAAAATTTGTTCTAAAGAACCGATAGGTGTTGTGGGAAATGTGTTAATAGGAAGTTGTGAGCGATCGCTTGCTTGGGCGATCGCCTGTAAATAGCATTCGTCAAAAATTTCTAAAATGTAAGGCTTAAGACTAGGACTGTCTTTGAGATCATCTTTAATCTCTCTACGAAATGTTCTAATTTCCCCTTTCCAATGTCCTTGATTGCGTTCTCGTTCGGAATCCCAGAATTTAAGCTTCAAGAGATGTTCAAGAAGTCGAATCAACAAACTTTTAATTGCTCGCTTCTCGCTTCTACCCATACTCTCTAATTCTTCAATTAAATTATCTACATCAATAGATACAAACTGACCAGAGCGGAGTTGGTTTATTGTTGTCCTCAGCCAAAGATAATAATCTTGCTCGTATAAAACTGGAGTTGATGATTGTATTGGTGTCACCATAAACTAGTTATCCCTAAGGCAAAATTCTGTTACCATTATTAGGATCAAAGACAAACAACTGATGTAAATCTAATTGTAGAGACAGGCGATCGCCTGGACGCAGATGCACATCCCCACCCAGTTGCACATTTAACAGCACCGTGGAATTAGGTACATTTGCACGAATCAAAGTTTCCCTACCCAAAGGTTCCACTACTTTAACTTCCACCAATAACTCTCCTAACGCTTCCTCTGTGAGTTCTCCGTGCCTCTGCGATTCGTTAATATAAATATGTTCGGGGCGAATTCCCAAATCAACACTTTGTCCTGGCGGCAATTGTAAATTATCCTGCATCTCTGGAGGAAGTGTCAAAAACTGCCCACTAATATCAAAACCATGATTCTTATAAATAGCAGGCAGAATATTCATTGGGGGACTACCTAAAAAAGTCGCTACCATCTGGTTCGCCGGACTTTGATAAATAGTTTTGGGGTCACCGATTTGTTGAATTTTACCCCGATTAAGTACCACAATCTGATCAGCCAAAGTCATCGCCTCGACTTGATCATGAGTGACATAAATGGTTGTGATTCCCAAACTTTGATGTAGCTGTTTTAGTTCTGCCCTGGTATCATCTCGCAATTGGGCATCTAAATTAGACAAAGGTTCATCCAGTAAAAACACTTGTGGTTGACGGGCGATCGCTCTCCCTAATGCTACCCGTTGTTGTTGTCCCCCGGAAAGTTGTTTGGGTTTGCGATCTAACAAGTGATCTAAAGAAAGCGATCGTGCCACATTCACTACCCGATCCTGGACGATCTTTGGGTCAATCTTCCGCATCTGCAAACCAAAGCCGATGTTTTGCGCCACCGTCATGTGCGGATAAAGGGCATAGTTTTGGAATACCATTGCCACATCCCGTTGTCTAGCCGGGACATTGTTCACCAAGCGATCGCCGATAAACAGCTTACCTGATGTTGCAGTTTCTAAACCAGCGATGGTTCGCAAAATCGTAGATTTACCACAACCTGAAGGTCCAACTAAAACCCAAAATTCACCATCGGGGATTTCAAAAGAAATATCCTCGATAGCAGTCACGTTGTTGAATCTACGCTTAATGTCTTCTAAACGAACTTTTGCCATTATGCGATTTTTTCCTTGATCATTTGTCATTTGTCCTGTTTTTTGATAATTCAGGACTAAGAGCTACTTCCAAGCAGGGTGAGCAAATAGAGAAGCAATGACTCGCACCCCACGCAGTTGATTAGAAAGGGGTAAGTGACCCTTCGGAGCACTCAAATCCCAGGTAAACTCATGGGGATAGCGTGTCCAGTTATTACCACTCTTCCAGCCGATTTTTGACCAGAAATTATCCCAGTTTTTTCCCAACCCTAACCAGAGTTCTCGCTGTACCGAAAAGCCAAATTTCCCTTGGGAGTGGACTAACCACAAAGTATTGATGGTTTGTAAATCAGTAGCAGGAAAATTATCTACTTCCGTAAAATATAACCATTTTCTTTGGATTGCTGCTGTCCCTGCTAGTTCACACATTTTTTCAATGGTGAGGCGATCTGCTGCTTGGAAGTCTTGGACAGCCAATAGTTCTTGCAAGGGATTATAATTAATTCCGCACTCTGATTTTAGAGGTACAATTCCTTCAGGAAAATTAGTGTGCAAAAATTCTTTGACTTTAGGTGCATCAGTTTTGTAAAGGACTTGGTAGACTTTGCCGTCAACCCAAGTCGCTGGGGTGTCACGACGTTTCAGTAAAAAATCCATTAATACATCTAACCCCTCATTACCCAAGTCAACTAACTGTGGGATGATTTGTTCTTGGACTTTAAAAGACCCAGCGATTAACTGGAGGCGAAGGGAGTCGATGTCATTAGCAGGGCCTGATACAATCATTGGGTCTGTCATGCCATTACTCGTTGTTAGCGGGAGTGTGAAAAGCGATCGGCTATCGGATATTCTACAAAGCGAAGCACTGATAGCGAAAAGTAGTTTACTATTTTTGATCGTACAAAATAGCGGTGCTTTCACTAAATCCCACACTTGTCCCCCAAATAATCAGCCAAGGGAAGAAGGGGAAAATCTGCGCCTCATGGGGACTAGAGACTAGGGAAGCAAGCGCAAAGGGGAATTTTTGCTTCCGGCTCTCAGCCCAATCCTCATGCCCCATTTGCAATCTTAACGGCGTATCATTCAGGAGTGTGTGAAGTATGTACGACAAGATTAACCCTCCCACAACCGGAGCAAAAATCACTTTTAAAAATAGTGAACCAATTGTGCCTGACAACCCCATTATCCCCTTCATTCGGGGTGATGGCACAGGTATAGATATCTGGCCGGCTGCCCAGAAAGTCGTAGATGCGGCGGTAGCAAAGGCATATCAGAGCAAACGTCAAATTAGTTGGTTTAAGGTTTACGCTGGCGATGAAGCCTGTGATTTATATGGCACATACCAGTATTTACCCCAGGATACTCTCACCGCAATTGCTGAATATGGTGTAGCGATTAAGGGCCCATTGACTACCCCTGTCGGTGGGGGAATTCGTTCATTGAATGTGGCACTGCGTCAAATTTTTGACTTATATGCCTGCGTGCGTCCTTGTCGTTACTACCCAGGTACACCCTCACCACATAAAAACCCCGAAAAACTGGATGTAATTGTTTATCGGGAAAATACGGAAGATATTTATTTGGGAATTGAGTGGCGTCAAGGTAGTGAAATTGGCGATCGCTTAATAAAAATCCTCAATGAGGAACTGATTCCCGCCACCCCAGAACATGGCAAAAAGCAAATTCCCTTAGATTCTGGTATTGGCATCAAACCCATCAGCAAAAAAGGTTCCCAGCGCTTAGTCCGACGTGCGATCAAACACGCCCTGCTACTTCCCAAACACAAGCAACAGGTGACTTTGGTGCATAAGGGCAACATTATGAAATACACCGAAGGCGCTTTTCGTGATTGGGGTTATGAGTTAGCAACTAGTGAATTTCGCCAAGAAACTGTCAGCGAACGGGAATCTTGGATTTTGAGTAACAAGGAAAAAAATCCTGATATTTCCCTAGAAAATAACGCCCGTCAAATTGATCCTGGATTTGATGCCTTGACGCTAGAGAAGCAATCACAAATTGTCCAGGAAGTCAAAGAAGTTTTGGCATCAATTTGGGAAACTCATGGTAATGGCCAGTGGAAAGATAAAGTCTTAGTCAATGACCGGATTGCTGACAGCATTTTTCAGCAAATCCAAACCAGACCTGATGAGTACTCGATTCTGGCGACAATGAATTTAAACGGTGATTACTTGTCAGATGCGGCTGCTGCCATTGTTGGCGGACTAGGAATGGGGCCAGGAGCAAATATTGGTGACGCCTGCGCCATCTTTGAAGCTACCCACGGCACAGCACCCAAACACGCAGGGTTAGACAGGATTAATCCCGGTTCGGTGATCTTATCTGGCGTGATGATGCTGGAATATATGGGTTGGCAAGAAGCCGCAGACTTAATTAAAAAAGGTTTAGGAAATGCGATCGCCAACCGTCAAGTCACCTACGATTTAGCACGACTACTAGAACCAGTAGTAAAACCACTCAAATGTTCTGAATTTGCTGAGGCGATTATTCAGCATTTTGGTGAATAGGCAATAGGGAACAGGGAACAGGCAATAGTTATTACTCTCTTCCCCTATCCCTGATCTCCTCGACTTCCCACACCCCAATGCCCAATTTCTAATTTTTTGCAGCCTTAATCTAAGAAAATAAGAGCTATCTACAGATTTCATGGATAAGGCTGCAAATTTATTATGACTATTAACCGACGCCATTTTTTGTTTTTACTCACTGCAACTATCGGTGGTTTCACATTAGATGCTTGTGCTCTTGCCCAGACTTCTCCTAGTGACAATCAAACAACTCCGGGTGCAACTCCAGACTCAACAGGAGCAATCAAACTACCACCTTTGCCCTACGCTTACGAAGCATTGGAACCACACATCGATGCTAAAACAATGCAATTTCATCACGACAAACACCATGCTGCTTATGTGAACAACTTGAATGCAGCCTTAGATAAACACCCAGAACTGAAAAGCAAAACTGTTGAAGAATTATTACTTCAACTTGACAAAGTACCACAAGATATTCGTAAAACAGTCCAAAATAATGGCGGTGGACATGTCAATCACACGATGTTTTGGGAAATCATGAAACCCAACGGCGGCGGTGAACCCACAGGAGAAATTGCTCAGGCAATTAATCAAACTTTTGGCAGTTTTGCAGCTTTTAAAAAGCAGTTTAATCAAGCTGGTGCTGGTCGTTTCGGTAGTGGTTGGGCCTGGCTGGTGCGTGACAAACAGGGCAAATTACAAATTACAACTACAGCTAATCAAGACAGTCCTATTAGTGAAGGTAGTTATCCAATTTTGGGTAATGATGTCTGGGAACATGCCTATTATCTAAATTACCAGAATCGTCGCGCTGACTATTTAGAAGCCTGGTGGAATGTAGTTAACTGGGATGAAATCAACAAGCGATTTGCAGCCGCCACTAAATCTGGTTAATTAACATCTTCTCCAGAGAACCAAGTTGTGATATGGCAACATAATTTTTTTTCTGTTGCCATTCAGTTTTTATAATTTGGTAAGTCGAGAGGATTGGGTATGGTTAGCATTCTTGGATATCTAGTCTTCGGTCTATTTGTTAAAATTGTTTGACCGATTCCCAGTTTTTAAATCTTGAGGGGTTAATTCTCCCGCACGCCTACCAGTATCGATATAATCATCAGTTATTCCTGGTCTGGTTTTAATCACCCTTTCCTGTTTTCGATCTTTTGTGGAATAGTAAGGTCTAGCAGTCTCTGTTACTCTTACCCTACGTTCTTTTAGAGAATAATAAGGCTCATTTCTTTCTACCTTATGGTCTTTGGCGCTATAGTAACCATCCGCCTGGACTGGAGTGGTAGGTAAACTAATTATCCAAACCAAACAAGTTAAAATTACTATGGTAATTTGGCGACAAAATTGATTTAATATTTTGCTAATTTCCATCATTGACAAAAAACCCTTTTACCTTTCCTAGAGATGCCTGAATGTTAAAAAATTCTTATTCAGTTAACGTCTTCCTCTAGGCTGGTTACATACATACATATATAGTAGGATAGGCAATCTTTAGGAATCAGGGAGATGAAAGAATAAAATCCTTCCCATCCCCCTGATAACTGGGTTACTCTCTTTGCTAGTAACTCAGTATGTTAAGCAAATATGAGGTTAGGCGATCGCTACATCGGGTGACAAGTAAACATCCTGGATGGCGTGAAATAGCTTCACTCCTTCCTCAAATGGACGCTGGAAGGTTTTGCGACCAGAAATTAACCCCGTACCACCAGCACGTTTGTTAATTACAGCAGTGCGAACGGCTTCTACAAAGTCATTCTTACCAGATGCGCCACCAGAATTAATCAAACCTGCACGCCCACAGTAGCAATTCAGCACTTGATAACGAGTCAAATCAATGGGATGGTCAGATGTTAATTCTGTATAAACCCGTTCGTGGGTTTTGCCATAACTCTTACCAGTCGCCTTTACCACTGCACCATAACCATTGTTGTTTTCGGGCAACTTTTGTTTAATGATATCAGCTTCAATGGTGACGCCTAAATGATTTGCTTGTCCCGTGAGGTCAGCTGCAAGGTGATAATCTTGGTCTTGCTTAAAGCTGTTGTTTCGCAGGTAGCACCAGAGAATAGTTACCAAACCCAGTTCATGAGCGCGTTTAAAAGCTTGGCTGATTTCCTGAATTTGTCTGGTAGAATTCTCGGAACCAAAGTAAATTGTTGCGCCTACCGCCACAGCACCTAAATTCCAAGCTTGTTCCACATCTGCAAATAACACCTGGTCAAATTGATTGGGGACGGTCAACAATTCATTGTGATTGATTTTGGCAATAAAAGGGATTTTGTGGGCATATTTACGCGCCACACTGCCTAAAACTCCCAAGGTTGTAGCCACAGCATTACATTCAGCTGCGATCGCCAACTTGATGATATTCTCAGGGTCAAAGTAAATGGGATTTGGTGCAAAAGATGCACCTGCTGAATGTTCTATCCCTTGATCTACCGGGAGAATCGAGAGATAACCAGTATTCCCTAAGCGCCCATGAGAGTATAGTTGTTGGAGATTACGCAATACTTGAGGATGGCGATCGCTATTTATCCAAACGCGATCTATAAAGTCTGGCCCCGGCAAGTGTAGCAAATCCTGAGAAACTTTTGCCTTGTAGGTAAGAAGGTCTTCTGCCTCTTTCCCTAACACTGACTCGATAGAACTACCTTCTAACAGCGTTGCAGTCATGGTATTTTCCTCAATATTTGAGTAAATGACCTTACTTTTATTAGTGTACTTCTACTACTTTGTAATTTGCTTTGGTATTCAATTATAGTAACCCCAGGTAATTGGCGATCATCCCTCCTAGGGACTTTCAAATAAAAACATCCAATTATTCTTTTGGGATGGACAAGAGATCATGCATAAAATCAAAATTTGAATTTTTACTAGACAGCGATGTCTGACGACAAGCCTTACGGCTACGCATCTATAGGAATCCGATTTGATATCTGAAAAAATCTTAGTATGTGTAGTGGCGTGTCAACGCTAAAATGGTGCAAAAATAAAATTTGTAGTGGGAGCATCTTGCTCCCTAATGTCCAGGAAGCGGGCTAGAAGCCCGCACTACAAAAAAATAAATTTACACATTTGGGATGCTCCCAAATTGTTTGCAACATTTTAGTCTAGACACGCTACTACGTATCTGTTCAAACATCAAATATGAGTCCTATATATTCAAATTAACTATAAACCCTGTTTTGCCGTTACAAATATAATTTCTGCAAAAATAATTTTTCCGGATCAGACTAAATATCACAGAATAAGATTTTATATTGAGTCTTATGGCGAAAACTTATGGAAATGCCTCAACGCGTATCAATTCGCTACAAAGATAAAACTTACGGCACAAGTGAGATACGCTTAAAAACCCTCCGTCTTGGGTTGCAGTTATGGGAAGAACAAACTAAACCCAGGAAAACAGAACTGTATGAATTTATATCAACTGCCTTAAAACAGGTTGACCGCCAAGACCGTTTTATGTTCTCTCTACTATTTATAGAACTATCAGACCTAATCCGTGATTCTACCTTTGACAGGTCAATGAAAGAGGATTTGATCAAAACAGCTTTTAAGGAGTTTGCTTGCGCCTTAACAGACTTTGAAGATGCGGCTAAATAGGGTATTGGAAGTGGGGCGTTGACTCATCACAAATGACGAATAACAATGACCCTATTTCTCGGTGAATCGTTTCACCAAGGCTAGCGCCTCTGGAGGAATCTCGGTAACTAGGCGAATGGGAAATGTTTGAGTGGAAGCAAACTGAGCATATTCCGGTGTGAGAAAGATAGCGTATTTCCGGGATTCTGGAGTCATTTGTGCAGCAAACGCTAAAGCTATAGTTCTTACATACTTGCGAATCTCAGCTGCTTGCTCACCCACCACCTCACCACCAGAAAATGGTGTATTTGGTTGTCCTGCTTGATCCATAGTGGTACTGGGGTCTTTGACACTCAGATGAGTACTCCCCAATATCCCGACTAGCCATTTAGGCGATGGTATCTGTTCAAATCCCACAATCTGTTCGGATAAGGCTGGGGTAGTTTTATCTGCGGAACTGGACAAAACTAGGGTGGGTACTTGCACTTGTGACAAACCAGTATCGCCAAATAGTAAAGAAGTTGTGGGATTAAGAGCGATCGCTCTCTTGACTCTAGCATCCCGTAGTTTATAAGTGTTTTCTGGTAATTCTTGGGCACTACATTGCAGAGTTTCCCCAAGACTGAATACAGCAATGTTATCTTTGCAACGTTGTTTTAGACGTTCTAGTTGCAATTCTCCCCCAGCAACTGCTAAAGCTGTGCCACCACCGTAAGAATAGCCAAGCACCATTGTGTTATTTGTGGCAAGCTTCCCTTGTAGTGGGTTGTTCGCTGTTTGGTTGAGTTTTTCTAGTTCATCCAGGACAAAACTAATATCTTTGGGACGATCTAAAACTTCTTGGGGTTTGAAAAGCCTAGTTTTATTTTGGATTGCTAAGTAAACATTTGTACTGCTGCTACCAGGATGTTCTAACGCTGCTACCACATAGCCGTGTGATGCGAGATGCTCTGCTAAGTAGCGCATGTCTGTACGAACTGACCCAAAGCCGTGGCTAAAGACAATCACTGGTTTGTCAGCACTGACAGCCGTTGACCAATAAACATCCACAGGAATATTGCGTTGGCGCTTTTGGTCGTTTAAGAGCAAGTTCAGTACTTGTACTTGAGCATTTCCAGCTTCAGAGGGGTCAAATGAAATCGAAATTTGGGGTTTTCTGGGATCGAGTAAGGGAGCAATGTCTGGCGACAAGACACTACGCGTCAATGACAGCATAAACTGTTGAGTAGTCCAAAAACCCAAATTCAAAGTTTTGACAACAGCAAATGCTTGGGGTAAATCAATTTCTAGACGTTGACTAGGATAGGCGGCGATAAAATCCAGTATGGAAAGTCCTTCTGGTTTCCCTGCACCTAATACAAAGGCTGCTCTAAGTGCTTGTATTCCAGCTTTATCTTTGCGGACTATGGCTGTGGAGAGGTCATTGAGAACTGTTGTCCCAATCTGCGTATTCAGCAATCGACTCACAGTCACAACATTTAGAGGTATCCTCGTAGTCAGCGCCGCCAATAGTAAGCCGCGTTGCTCTGCGGGTAATCTGTTGGTGAAATATTCCAGATTTCGCGGGAATTTTCCAGTTTCCGCAGCAGTTTGTAAATCAGCAAGAGCTATGGATCTTGAAAACAGACCAAAACGAACTACAACTGTATCAGCTGCTTGTGCAGAGGTATGTTTGCCAAAAAACTGCGTTAGTGCAAGGGCACAAAACAACCCTGTAATGATTCTTATACTTCTCCATCTGCGTCCCATGAAAACCTTCCAGTAGCATAGCTTAGGGGAATATAGCTGATCTTCGTGTATTTTGCTACCCTTATTTTGTAAAATTTTTTGCAATACCGTTGCAGAGACGTTGCACTGCTCTACATTACAAATTCCCACGGGATGCTTGTTCCCGTTCGATCGCTTCAAATAATGCCTTAAAATTACCGTTACCAAATCCTTGTGCGCCTTTGCGTTGAATAATTTCCAGAAAAAACGTCGGACGAGTTACTAAGGGTTTGGTAAATATTTGTAGCAGATATCCTTGCTCATCTCGGTCTAGCAAGATATTAAGTTCTTTTAAAATGTTTATATCCTCATCAATAGGACTAATATATTTTGGCAAGTTGTCATAATAACTATCTGGTGTTTCTAAAAATTCGATGCCATTGTGACGCAATTGTCTGACTGTCTGGATAATGTCGTTAGTTCTCAGGGCGATATGTTGTACACCAGGCCCACAATGAAAGTCTAAATACTCTTGAATTTGTGACTTACGGTATCCTTCGGCAGGTTCATTAATGGGGAATTTAATGCGACCAGTGTTGTTTTCTACAACTTTTGACATCAAAGATGAATATTGAGTTGATATATCATCACTAGTGAATTCTTGTTGTTGTTTAAAGTCTAAAACTGTTCGATAGAAATCTGCCCACAAATTCATTTTTCCTGACTCGACATTCAGGACAATATGGTCAATTTCTATCAGATTATTTTTAGTACATTGTGGTAAATTATCTAGAAGATGGTATTGTGGTGAAAACTCAGTATACTTGTGGCGTTCTATAAATGAATGAGTTAAATCTCCACTATAACCAGCAATAGTTGCCTTCAGAATACTGCCATTTTCTCCTTTGAGGAGCGTTGGTGCTAATATTGGTTTAGCTCCTCGTGCAACAGCAATATTAAAGCAAGTACGAGTATCATCAACAAGTAAAGCGATATCATGAACTCCATCGCCATGTAACTTCACATATTCTGCAATTGAACCATATGGTGTCAATGGAGAAGTAAAAACAAAGCGAATATGAGATTGTTCTAGTACAAACGAGCAGCGATCGCGCACGCCAGTTTCTAATCCAGCATAGGCAATCAGTCTAAAACCAAAAGACTTGCAATAAAAATGAGCAGCTTGTTGAGCGTTACCAACATAAAATTCTACATAGTCAATTTTTTTCAGTTGAATTGTCCCCCCATCTGCTAACTGGACTGATTTATTTTCTTGAATTTGCATGGTCTTTTCTTCTCTTTGACTAGATAACAATGTCTTAATATGCAGTACATTAGGTCTAGATATTTGGAAGTATAGATAACACCATGATAATTAAAGTGAATTTAAAATCACTTAAATATTAATTTAACTATTATACAATAACTCTATTATGACTCTAAAATTTAGTATTTTAGCAGACATTTTTTAATTTTTTCTCTCTAATTGCGCGTTTAAAATTAGTTTATTCACCATTAATAAAATATTCTTATACACTCCTGGGAAAATTGAGTAAAAAAGAAAATTGATGACTGTAAAAATAAATAGGTTGCGGTAAGAGTGAATTTTTATACGAATGACGTTAAAGCGGTGATATCAGAGGCAATAGTCCACAGCAATCTGATGTCTGCACAAAACTGCTCTTTACTACCGACGCAAAAACCTTCTCCAAAGTGCCAATTTCTCCCTAATATAGCGAGGAATAGGTGCAGAGAGTGAGGAATATGAAAGAGATCAGGGAGCGAAATCTTCCTGATCTTTACTCTGATTATCCGACGAGTATTGGTCAAGACTGTACCTCACCCAACCCAGAAATCCCATATTTCAGTTTTAGCTATTCGTGCCAACATGGCTGCATTCACAGAGCAAAAGCCGATACTATCTAAAAGCTCGTAATGCGCCTACCATTTATTACCCTCTTAGACAACTAGGAGGGATTTTTTATTGATTCTTCTTCATTTCCAAGCTGCAAAGCTATAGAAATAAACAAATTTTGTAGTCATTGGCGGGGGTGTGATAGTCTTAGCTTTCTGTAGTTAAGACTGCTTCAAACCAACCCACAGGAAATTTTTTCGCAAAAATTAGCTAACGCCGGAAACTCCGAGGATCAAGAGCATCTCTTAGCCCATCTCCCAAGAGATTGAAAGCCAGCACCGTTAGAATAATCAACACTGCTGGCGGCCAAATCAGCCAAGGTTGCAGTACGATAATCGAGGCATTGCTGGCTAGAGAGAGCAGGTTTCCCCAAGACGGGTCTGGTTGTTGAATCCCCAAACCGATGAGACTCAATACAGCCTCGGCACTAATAAAGCTGGGTACTGCCAAAGTCGCAGAGATAATTACATAAGTAGCCGTCTGCGGCAAAACGTGGCGGAGGATAATGTAGATTGGCTTACCACCCATAGCTCGTGCAGCTTGGACAAATTCGCGCTCTTTAATTGATAGTACTTGTCCCCGGATCACCCTTGCTAACCCTGCCCAACTAATTACCGAAGTAATCACTACAATCAGCAAAAATCGCTGGCTGCTACTTAAACTCGCTGGTAATACTGCTCCTAAAGCCACCAATAGATAAATACTAGGAAAAGTCATTAGCACTTCTGCCAACCGCATAATGATGCTATCAATCCAACCTCCAAAATAGCCAGAAATGCCACCTACCAAGAGACCCAGAGGAAAAGAAATGGCAACACCAAAAATACCGATAAACATGCTAATCCGACCCCCATGTACCAGGCGACTAAATTGGTCACGACCTTGATCATCAGTGCCCAAAAGATTAAATTTCGCCTCACCCACTGTGCCAAATAAATGCCAATCTAGGGGAATACCAGGGAAAATTTTGACTTCATTCCACTTTGGTGGTAGTGGCAAACTTAACTGTAACAGTCGGTACTGTGGGCCAGAAACAAACAAACGCAGAGGCGAAGGCTTGTCAAAGTCTACAACGAGTTGGCGATCGCCTGTTTCTAAATTAGTATCTCCTTGAGTCGTCGGATAAACATGAGGGCCAATGAATTGTCCCGATTGAGAGGCCCAATAAACCCGAGTTGGTGGCAAAAGAGAACCATTTGGCTGTGAAACATAAGGGTCATAAGGGGCGACAAAATCAGCAGCAATGACCGCTAAATAGAAGATTAACAGCAAAATCGCCCCAAATCGCGCCAAAGGATTCTTTTGAAGTCGTCGCCACCAATCCATAGTTACTTGTTCCTTGTTGTTTGTCTTTTGTCATTTGTCCTTTGTCATCACATTAGCGGCTACCCGCAGGTATGACCAATGACTAACGACTAATGACTACTATACTAAGCATGTAGTTGCTCAACAAAATATCGCTGCTCTTCTTGCTGTTTTTCATGTTCGACAACAAACACGTTCGAGTAAAGATTAGCCTGAATTTGTTTGCCTTGCTGCGTCAAAGACAGATAATGTAGCCCGTCTTTGATGTAGGGATAGACACCGTTCCAGTAAAACTTGGCGTAGTTATTGCGTAAATCAGCAGGGTTTTGATAACCCAAAACTTTATTCATCCCGGTTTCTTCAAACTCATAGAATAAAGAAGTAATTTTCTTCAAATAACGTGGGTCACTTAATTGCCCAATCAAGTCAGCAGCACGCACTAAACCTGCAAAGCTATTGGTATCTTGATGGTCTTCAGCCGCAGGTACAGGAAACCGCGTTAACTCAATATTACTTTTAATCACTTCGGCATCAATTAACTTGTGACCACCAAAACGCTCATCAATAAAAAGTTTGGCTCTATCAACGTGATAGGGTGTGAGACTAGCATCAGAAGCACCCGGAGAGAGAAAAATCATTCTGCCATTTTTACCCGTAGCATAAGACCCTTCTGCCTCTATGTCTTGACGACACACTCCTTTGACATAACCAATATCATGACAGACCAAAGAGATGATAAAGTGTAACCAGTCTTCGCTAGAAACACCACCCTCCCGAATATGCTTCCCTCGTAAAATTTCCTGACCGACAAGGGTGACGAGTACAGAGTGTTCAACATTGTGAAATAGGGCGTCACTGTTGGCAATATTTTCTAAAGCCATGCTACCCGCCCAGGCGATAATATCTTGGTAATCATTTTTCAGACAGCCATAGGTGCGGGTATAGCCTTGACGAATTTCTTTGACAAAAGCATCAATTAAAAGTTCTGTGGCATTGAACATAGTGGTTACTCAGGTAAATTAAGAATTATGGGTTATTTTTACAAGTGCAGTTCAGCAGCACCCTAGACGGAATTGATGACGATGCAGATTTAGATTTCTCCTTTATAGCTGAGTTATAAATGTCATCGCTACATGTGATCATGCCGTTGTCACAAGATGGGTTATCTTGAAATCAGAGTACAAAGGGACTTTGGGGTGTATCGAGTCAGTGAAAGATGAAAAAATCCATCCCTTTGTGGGTGGAGAGAGATAGTCGCTTTCAATGAAAATCACAGAATAGACAAATCACATTTGCTGAAGGGATGCCATAGCAAATATATGATATGATTTACAGCGCGTGCATCTAAATTACGGTTTGCGGGTGTAATTCAGTGGTAGAATGTCACCTTCCCAAGGTGAACGTCGTGGGTTCGAGTCCCATCGCCCGCTTTTGTTGTTATCTTGTTGATCGCCAGATCGTTTACCTGATTATCGTCCAAATCCTCGTCTACGGCGACATGAAACCCGCCCCTACGGACTCTGGACTGAGATTGAAATAATTGGTGAGAAATCCGGGTTCAGCTACTGATTACCAATGTTCCACTATGAGACTATCTACATAATTAAAATGCTCATCATTATGTGGCTAATCTCCAGCCATTTTCCAGACATTGAGCTGCAATCCAAATGTCATTTTCTGGAATCGGTCTGCCTTTGCGCTTCAAGATCAGACGTGTTTGGGCGTAGGAAGTGGCAGTTTCTCGCCCCATTGGAACCACAACACAAGCTTCAATGAATTGTAAATAGCGAGTCAAGTTTTGCAAGGAGCGAGCAGAATTTTCTGCTCCAAACAACAGTTCAGCAACAACAGGTAATGGTAAGATGATGTTTGGCAAGGTTGTAACTTTTGCAACTACGATCGCATCACCGTTGAGATAGCGAATAGCAACGGAGGTGTCCAGAGCAGTTTCACCAGCCATTGGAGTCAATTTGCTCAAATTCCTGATGAATCAAAGACTGCAATTGTGCAGCTTCTTCGTCGCTGATAATGCCTGCAAACTGTAACAGTGGATGAATTGGAGTCTCTTGGTACTCAATTATGGTCTTAACTTTGCTATGTTCTGCCACACCTGTTAGTGTTTGCAGTGGACGCAAAACTCCATCTTCATATATTGCTTCAATAGTCTGGGACTCTGGCATACGGTTTTGCAATTTAATTCCTACTCAGAATTCTATAACGTTTCTATGGTTAACAAGGAGAGAGGGTGGGGAAACCCCGCCCCTACAGCGCGATCGCTCTCATTTGCATCCATATTTGGCATGGGCTGTAACAATATAGATATAGGCACTGCACAATCACTAGCATTACAGGAAACACTGATGAACCGCTCAAAGATAGTTGCCGTTATTACAGGTGCGCTTTCGATTCTCTTAGCGATCGCCTACCTGATTATCGTCCAAATCCTCGACTACCGTGACATGCAACCCGCCCCCATCAGCCAACTCTCCCAACCACCAGCAATTGTGGCTTGTAGTTGGCAGCTTGACAAAACTACCAACATTTAGTCACAACTCTGCCGAATTGAAGAGACGTCATACAATGCGTCTCTTTTTATTTTTGTCAATTAGTAATTCTCAATGATTAATTGGAATACATAGATATAACCTAATAGATATTATTCATAAATCGAATCCTGCCATATATAAGAATTATTTAGAGCAAATATCGCCGATTTATCTAATTAAAGTATTTCCAATTTGCCTGAGATAAAGGTAAGCTATTTTTAACAAAATTAAACAAAGATAAAATTCGGTTATCTGAAAAGGCTAGGTTGGTAGGAATCAAACTTTTTTGACCTGTAACCATAATTTTTTGCTGCAAATTGATATTGATAGAGGTAAATCATGGCTCAGTTTCTCCTTGAGACTGTTTGGCTAGTTCCTTTGTATGCTTTCATAGGTGGATTATTAGCGATACCTTGGTCGCCGGGAATAATCCGGCGCACAGGGCCAAGACCTGCGGGTTATGTCAATTTAGTGATGACGTTCTTGGCGTTAGTTCACAGTGCGATCGCATTATCTACACATTGGAATCAACCGCCGACAGAAGTATTTATTCCTTGGCTATCTACGGCGGGATTAAACCTCACCATTGCTATAGAAATTTCTTCTATCAGTGTTGGTGCATTGGTCGTGATTACAGGCTTGAATCTGTTAGCACAAATTTATGCGATCGGTTACATGGAAATGGACTGGGGTTGGGGACGCTTCTTTTCCTTGTTGGGATTATTTGAAGCGGGACTGTGTGCTTTAGCCCTGTGTAACAACTTGTTCTTCAGCTATGTAATCTTGGAAATCTTGACCCTGGGAACCTACTTGTTAGTTGGCTTATGGTTTAGTCAACCCTTGGTAGTCACCGGGGCGCGGGATGCGTTCTTAACCAAACGGGTAGGAGACTTATTCCTGTTGATGGGAGTGTTGGGACTGTGGCCTTTGGCGGGAACTTGGAATTATACAGAACTAGCCCAATGGGCAGAGACTGCAAATATCAACCCTGGATTAATTACCCTGGTAGGTTTAGCCTTAATCGCCGGGCCGATGGGTAAGTGTGCCCAGTTCCCCCTGCATCTGTGGCTAGATGAGGCGATGGAAGGCCCTGTCCCCAGTACAATTTTGCGGAATTCGGTGGTTGTCGCCAGTGGTGCATGGGTGCTAATTAAACTGCAACCAGTGTTAACCCTGTCACCCGTAGTTTCCTCAGTGATAGTTGCGATTGGTGCAGCAACAGCTGTGGGTGCTTCCTTAATTGCGATCGCTCAAACTGATATTAAGCGCTGTCAATCCTATTCTGTGAGTGCTTACATGGGTTTAGTGTTCATCGCCGTGGGTGTACGGCAAGATGAAGCCGCCTTGTTGTTGGTGATCACCCATGCCTTAGCTGCTGCCCTATTAATCATGAGTACTGGCGGCATTATTTGGAATAGCATCACTCAGGATATCAACCAACTTGGTGGATTATGGTCACGCCGCCCCATATCAGGATTAGCCTTCATCGTTGGCAGTTTGGGGTTAATTGGTTTTCCCCCCCTAGGTGGTTTTTGGGCATTAATGAAATTAGCAGATGCCCTGTGGACAGATCAACCTTGGCTAGTAGCAGTAGTAATTGCAGTTAATGCGTTGACAGCCTTGGGTTTAACCAGAGAATTCGGTCTAATTTTTGGTGGCAAAGCCAAGCAGATGAGTGAGCGATCGCCAGAAGTACACTGGCCTATGGTACTGCCGATGGTAATTTTACTTGGTTTTGTCCTGCATCTGCCTCTGTTGTTGCAAAGTTTATCACTACTTCCCAGTTGGGCAACCCTGAATAAAGATGTGGCACTACTGCTGATTTGGTCGAGTATTTTTGGTGTCAGCATCGGCGGCATTATCTATTTAGGCAATTGGCAAAAATCTTTCCGCTTCCCTTGGAAAGGATTAAAAGACTTCTTCGCTTACGACTTCTACACCGCCCAAATCTACCGTCTAACTATTATTGCCGGCGTTGACCAAATTTCCAAATTTGCGGATATGCTTGACCGTTGGGTAATAGATGGCATCGTTAACTTGGTTGGTTTGATTTCCCTATTAAGTGGACAAGGTTTGAAATACAGCACCAACGGACAAACCCAATTTTATGCCTTCACTGTACTTTTAGGAGTCAGCGTTCTTGGCGCTTGGGTAACTTGGCCGTTCTGGGGAGTACAGTTTTTAGATTTGATGTTTTAAAAAACGGGAGCATCCCAATTTTGCAAAAATAAAATTTGTAGTGGGAGCATCTTGCTCCCTAATGTCCAGGAAGCGGGCTAGAGAGCCATCACTCCAAAAAAATAAATTTACACATTTGGGATGCTCCCTAAAAAACAGACATTTCTTTCCAATTGCCAGCCTCTATAAACAGGCATTTTTTTAGATAAAAAAACTTTCTTTTTCCTCTTTGCTTTCTTAGCGTCTTTTGCGGTTTAAAAATAAATAATTTATTGAATCGCAAAGGCAATAGAGAAAACGGAGGGAAAAATTTATAGAGGTGTAACCCCAATGAAATCTGAATTTAAATTGATATAAACAGCCATGTTAAGTGTCTTAATTGTCCTACCGCTTTTAGCTGCTATTCTCATAGCATTATTACCAAAAACCCTGCCTACTTCTAGTATTCGTTTAGCAGCACTATTCTTCTCAGTAATAACCTTCTTGTGGAACCTTTTTATTCTGCTAAAATTTGATATTAGCAACCCAGGGATGCAGTTTCAAGAGAATTTACCTTGGAATGAAACTCTAGGTTTGAGTTATCAATTAGGGATTGATGGACTATCTATTTTGATGTTGCTACTAAATAGTCTCCTCACTTGGATTGCTATTTATAGCAGCAGTAAACAAACCGAACGTCCCAGACTTTTTTACTCCCTGATTTTCTTAGTTAGCAGTGGTGTAGCTGGCGCATTCTTGGCAGAGAATTTATTGCTTTTCTTCCTGTTTTACGAATTAGAATTAATCCCCTTTTATTTGCTAATTTCCATTTGGGGAGGAGAAAAACGTGCCTATGCTGGCATCAAATTCCTAATTTATACAGCAGTTTCCGGTGCTTTAATTCTCGCCACATTCTTGGGTATGGTGTGGCTGACTGGTTCCACCAGTTTCTCTTTTGACGCCATCTCCACCCAAACCCTATCCGCAGGAATGCAAATCCTCCTCCTAGGAGGAATAGTCCTAGGTTTCGGCATTAAAATTCCTCTGGTTCCCTTCCATACTTGGCTACCAGATGCTTACGTTGAAGCTTCCGCACCGATCGCCATTTTACTAGGTGGGGTACTGGCAAAGCTAGGCACTTACGGATTGTTGCGGTTTGGCATGGGGATGTTTCCCCAAGCTTGGAGTACCATAGCGCCAACCTTAGCAATTTGGGGAGCCATCAGCGCTATCTATGGGGCATTAGTAGCGATCGCTCAAAAAGACATCAAGCGCATGGTAGCATACAGTTCCATCGGTCATATGGGTTACATCTTGCTAGCTGGTGCTGCTAGCACAGCTTTAGCACTAGTTGGTGCAGTCGCCCAAATGTTCAGCCACGGCTTGATTCTCGCTATCCTCTTCCACCTAGTCGGAGTTGTGGAAGCTAAAGTGGGAACCCGCGAGTTAGATAAACTCAACGGCCTCATGAGTCCCATCCGAGGTTTACCACTAATTAGCGCCCTCCTGGTTTTAAGCGGTATGGCTAGTGCTGGGATTCCCGGTTTAACAGGATTTATCGCCGAATTTCTCGTGTTTCAAGGCAGCTTCGCCAACTTCCCCATCCCCACAATGTTGTGTGTAGTCGCTAGTGGCTTAACAGCAGTGTATTTCGTCATTCTCCTCAACCGCACCTGCTTTGGCAAACTCGATAACAACGCCTACTATCCTAAAGTCCTCTGGTCTGAGAAAATGCCAGCTTTAATTTTGTCAGCCTTAATCATCTTTTTGGGAGTACAACCCACTTGGTTAGTCCGTTGGACTGAACCCACAACCACTGCCATAGTAGCCCCCATTCCCGCCGGGGAAAAAGTCGTAACCTCTGAAGTAGCCCTGAAACCGTAAACATCAGCAATTAGCTTGTAGTCATGGGCTATAAAAAGTTACGCACCGTAAGAGGAGAAAGGATGAATCTCACATTAATCCCCAGTGGTCTTGTATTGTTTCGTTTTTGTATATCTCCATTCCTCCTCTGGGATGCTTGGGATGGCAAAACCAGTATTTGGTTTATTGTGGGTTTTGTCGCCGCCTTTCTCTCTGATATTTTTGATGGCATTATTGCCAGACGGTTAGGTGTAAGTAATGCCCAGTTAAGACAAGCTGATAGTTGGGCTGATGTCTGCCTTTTTAGTTGTGTTTTCCTGAGTGCGTGGCTCGTATATCGAGATATTGTCATTGGTTTTCGCACCCCTTTATTAACAGTTGTCTTCGCTCAGTTGGTGTGGTGGATAGTAAATTTAGTGAAATATGGTAAACCCGCTAGCTATCACACCTACTCAGCCAAGTTTTGGGGAATCACTTTATGTATTGCCATTGTGGCTTTGTTTGGCTTTAACTACGCCGGAATTACCTTATGGCTAACTTGTATTGCTGGCTTTATTTATAGTGTCGAAGAAATTGCCATGACGCTGATACTGCCAGTTTGGCAACATGATGTATTAAGTATTTTTCATGCCCTGAAATTACGACAAACATTATTAACAGAAAAACTTGAATTACCATGACAGTAACCCCCATCCCATCATCTACAAAATTACCTCCTTCTACCCATGAATTTGCTGACATCATTCATCGTTTAGAAGCAGGCGGTTCGATGTTACCCGATACGCCAGAAAACCTTATGCAAATCATCGGTATATATAAAGCGTATGCAGTACCAATGGATTTCTACTGGCGTGACCTACTTTATATTGCCGAACGGGAATTTTTAAACCCATTGCCTGTTTTTAAATACTTCTTACCGAAAGAGTATTTAGACAGACATAATCATTATGCTGGCGATGATGCCGATTTAAGAATATGGCGCGGCCCAGCCACAGCTCATCCAGAACTTTTGGCATTTATAGAGAAAGGTGAAACCACCAAAATGCCAAAGTTATTTCATCATTTATTCCACGATCGCATTAACATGGAATTTGCTGAAGCTTGTATGCGGGCAATGCTTTGGCATCGTCACATGTACGCCCCAGTCAACCAATTTGATGCTTATTTAGACTCCGAAGAATATAAACAGAACGCTGATAAAGCCATTAAAGCTTACTTTCAAGGCAATCCAGTAATGCTGGGTTTATATAAACTCTTCCCCGATATGTTCTTAGAACAGTGTCGCCAGATGTCTTACTACTCTAATCTGGGCTTATTTTGGGAAGTCATGGCACCAGTGTTTTTTGAAATGTCAGATATCTATGATGAAGGTGGATTTAAAGGTGTCCCAGATGCCATGAATTTCTTAGTTAATGGCATATTTGCTATTGCTGGTCGCCCCATCTACCACCATGTTTATGTGAATGGCGAATGTTACGAAATCATCCCTAAATCGAAAGGTTTTACTTGGCTATATGAAGCAGCATTACCTTATGTAGAAGCTGTTTTTTATCGCACTGCTCCCTTTAGAGGCACAAAATCTTATAATGCCCAAGCGTGTCAAGTACCTGAAGACCAAAAAGACTTTCACTATGGCATTCTCTATGCTGATGTATTTCCAGTAGGTACTGCTGGTATTCCCCCAACACTGTTAATGCAAGATATGTTGCACTTCTTGCCACAATATCTAGTTGATTATTACCAACAACATTGTCGTGGTGAAGAAGATATGTTAATTCAGTTAGGAATTAGCTTTCAAAGGTCAATGTATAATGTGACTTCTGCGGTCATCCAAGCCTTACGGACTGCCCTTTTATATCCTTTAGATGACGCTAATACCAAACATTTACAAGCTAATCGTGAATTCTTTGAATCACAACTAAACCGCTTTAATCGCACTGATTACAACATCCGTGATGCAGCTCGATTAAACAGCATTCAAAGCCAGGATTATCGCTAGAATATCCTCCCACTTTCCTAGGGCTGTCCGTTGACTTGAAATCTTGGAATTTATGCTAGTCCGCTTTTGCGGACTTGTACTATTTTATAGTACACTAAATACAATAAATCTAATTCTTCATTTACAAATGACATATTATCAACAATAGGTGGGCAATGCCCACCCTATAGATACTGTTACCATTCCCCAATTTATTTCACATCATTAGCAATAATTCCAATTAAATTCAACTTGCCTAAAATGTCTCTAGCTTGAAGCAATTCATTTTGTCTGACTTGACCGATACGACCCACGATCACAATTCCATTACACAAAGGCGCGATAATGCTAGCATCAACCATGCCTAAAATAGCTGGAGCATCTATCAGCACTAAATCATATGTTTGCTCAAAAAATTCTATTAATTCTGACATCCGCCCAGAACTAAGCAACTTCACTGCATCTTCTGCTAAAGGCCCAGCAGTCAAAATATCAATGGAGGGATGAATAGGCTGGATATAATCTGAAATGTGGGTATTTGTCTCATCAACTAATAACAGAGACAGCCCCCAGTCATTAGAAAGGTCTAGAATTTTATGCAGACTAGGACGGCGTAAATTGGCATCAATAACCAGTACTCTTTGATGCATGTGAGCAGCACTAGCCGCAAATCCTAAAACTAAAGTTGTTTTACCTTCACCAGCTAACGTTGAAGTTAACATCAGTGATTTTAAGGGAAAAGGATGCTTTAATATTTGCAGGTTTTGGTAAATTATCTCCAAAGTTTCATGGTACGGCAATTTGGTATTAGTTTCCAGCACTAGAGGAACTGAATTCCGACGCCCATTTAAAGTTAAGCTGGGAATTCGCTTCTTGATACCTCCTATTCTTAGTTTCGGTACTATCCCTAATAACCTAATATTTGTCAGCTTCTGTAATTCTTGTGCCGAATATATTACCGGATAAAACTTTTCCCTAATTAACGCTGTCAAAATACCTAAAATCAGTCCAGCTATCACTCCTCCGAGCAAAAGTAATAATCTGCTATTTCTAATCTCAGTTCCGGGAGTAGGTTCATCCAATACTTGCCAATCAAAGCCTCCTTGAGCAATTTTCATTCCCAATAACTGTTGTTCTTGCAGTAGTTGCTCAAGCGTTTTACGGTGAGTTTCCACTTCTGCTAAGAGACGGTTATACTCTGCCATCAAACTGGGATATTTACTCAATTCTGCGCGGAGTTTCTGTTCTGACTCAATTAAACTCTTTTCGTTAGCAATTAGTCCAAGAGCCTTTGTCTGTACCTGAATTATCTCTTCCATGAGCTTTGCATCAACGCCTAACATCTGTCCTGTCGTTGATAGCGGTTTTTCTAGACTACCTAGATTGACAACTTTCTCTTCTGAAAATCTTTTTGTTTCTTGTTGTAATAGTGCTAGTTGACTTTGGTATTGCTGTTTTAAGCTTTGTATCTTTGGCGAAGCATCTGTATAACGCTTTTGTTCTTGAGCTAGCACCAATTCAGTTTTTTGAATCTCATTTAGTAAGGTTTGATAACGAGATGATTGAGCTAAACCAGAGGAAATTAGAGCGTTCTGAGATGAGGACGCCATTTTTTGTTTTAAGTTTGAGTACTGAGCTTGTACGTTTTGTAACTGGGCGCTAGTAGTTTGTAAATTTTTTTGAATATCTGCTAGTGACTCCAGTAGAATTTTGCTTTGAACATGTGGGTCGAGTAAATTATGCTTTTTGCGAAATTCCTCTAACTTATTTTGAGATTGAATTACCTTTTGTTTAATTTCAGGTAGGCGAGCATTAACAAAAGCTAGCCCTTTATTTAAACGCTCTTTTTGTTGTTCTTTGTTGTAATCTTGATAGACTTTCTGTAAGGCTTGTAGCACTCTTTGTGCTTTCACTGGATCTTGATTTTTAAAAGCAATTTCCAAGATTTGACTAGCTAACCGATTTCCTCGTGCTCCCCAATTTAGTTGAGTTATAGTCAAGGGTACATCCTGAGTTTTATCCTTGTCTGGATAGATATTTTCTAGGGTAATGTTGGGATACGTAGGGCGAAGTAAATCTACAGCTTTCCCGATTAACTTAGAACTCAGCATTAATTTCATCTGAATTGTATAGTCAGTAACTTGAGGAGCAGGATCTGTAAACTTACTTGCTGTTTTTTCCTGTTTCTTATCTGAGCTTACCCCTTCATTGAAATTGGAACTTACCAATACCTGCATATTGCTCTCATAGATTGGTTTGTTAATAGCAGCTATCAGACCTGCAACTAACATAACTCCGCAAGAAATACCCAATATCAGATAGCGTTGGCGCAGCAGAATGATAGGTAGTTGTTTTATGTTAACAACACTTTGTGAAGAGGTAGTAACCATTTGTCCTTGATTCAGACCAGTGTTAGCCATTATCAAAGTCCTCTAGTCTTGCAATAATATATCCGGATGATTGTGAGAAAATCTATCTTGGAGAGATTTTCAACTACAGACGTAACAGAATATTAGATGATTCCTTACTAAAGTGAGCAAATTTCAATAGTTTTACAGAGGAAAGTTGAAGTTTATGTTATTTTTTGCTGGTTGTATAAAATAATTATTAACATCTAGAAAGATGTAATTTATACCAGCTAAAAATTATTTCGTAGTGAGGACTTAATTCCTCAAAAAAAATGAGGGCTTAAGCCCTCACCACGAACTTTTATAAATAGGAGTCAGAAGACAGAATTCAGAATGCTGACCGGAGGCGGAGCGTTTCCGGCTCCGCTCCTGATTTCTGAATTCTTCTTATAAAAGTTAATATCACCACAAAAATCAAACACTTACTTTATTTAGCGCTACTTCTCGCCGCCTAGGTACGTCATAAACCATGAAATCATAAGCCATGTCTGTCTTGGGAAAAATCGCGCGGGCTTCTTTAAGTAAATCCTTTAAGTCTAAGACATTACCAGGAGCGTAACGTGGACTAAAATGGGTCATAATCAACCGATGTGCTTTAGCCGCTAAGGCTGTTTGCGCTGCCATTGTGCTGGTGGAATGCAATCGTTGAAAAGCCATGTCTGCATCTTGGTGGGCAAATGTCGCTTCATGAATTAGCACATCTGCATCCTGTGCCAATTCCACTGCACCCTCACAATATACTGTGTCTGTACAGTAGGCTATTTTGCGTCCAATTTCTGTAGGACCGCACAATTCACTACCGTCAATCACTCGTCCATCGGCTAGAGTAACTGTTTCACCGCGCTTGAGTTGACCATAAATGCGACCGGGAGGAATTTGCAATGCTTTGGCTTTTTCCACATCAAAGCGTCCGGCTCTGTCTCGTTCTACTATGCGGTAGCCAAAAGCTGTAATCCTGTGGTGCAGATGTCCACAGCTAACAGTGAACTCATCATCTTCGTAAATTACACCTGGACGGACGACATGAATTTTAACGGGGTAAGAAAAGTGGGTGTGGGAATAACGTAAAGCACCTTGGATATATTCATTTAATCCAGGTGGCCCATAAATATCTATTTTTTCTACATTGCCAGCCAGACCGCAACTAGCAAGTAGTCCCATCAAGCCAAAGATGTGGTCGCCGTGCATGTGGGTGATAAAAATTCGGGATAGTTGGCTGCTTTTGAGCTCGCTCCGCAAAAGTTGATGTTGAGTACCTTCGCCACAGTCGAATAACCACAGTTCGGCTCGTTGCGGTAATCTTAGGGCAACGCTGGATACATTGCGCGATCTTGTGGGTACACCGGAACTTGTCCCTAAAAATGTTATCTGCACAGCGTTCTTTAGCCTTCCTTTTGCTTAATTTGACGCTCTATGTCTCTATAGTGGCACGGTTGTTGAGTTTTCAGGCTCTATTGGTGTATACATTTAATGATAAATATCTCAGGAGTTATAAGTAATAAATAATACAAATTATTCTTAATATTCAGAGTAGCAAGGAAAGTATGGATCATTTGTTATTTTGAGTTAATTTCAGTACTTAAACCGATTTCATGACACACATGTTTTTCCTTATCACTTCCCTGCATCAAGCAATAACTAAATTGAATTTTGCTGAAATCCTGACAATGTATTGCTTTACAAAAAAATCGTACACATAAAGATATTTGAACCAAATTAACTGCACAGACAACTGACTGGTAATATTTGCTCATCCATGACTTGATTATTTCAAGAGTTATTAGAAATGTCACTAACAAAGCGTTGCATAGCCGAGTTTGTTGGAACTTTTTGGCTAGTCTTTGGTGGTTGTGGTAGTGCGGTTCTAGCAGCAGCTTTTACCGCAGATAGTGCCCAAATTGGAGCAAATACAGCATTTCCTTTAGGTATTGGACTAGTAGGTGTTTCTTTGGCGTTTGGTCTGACAGTATTGACTGGAGCTTATGCACTTGGTCATATCTCTGGTGGACATTTTAATCCGGCTGTTTCTATTGGTCTTTGGGCTGCAAAGCGCTTTCCCCGTTCGGAGCTTTTTGTATACATTGGTGCTCAGGTATTTGGTGCGATCGCCGGCGCTGGAATTCTGGCTTTAATTGCTACAGGTAAGCCAGGATTTGACCTGGTAAAAAGTGGTTTTGCAGCTAACGGCTTTGGAGAACATTCTCCTAGTGGTTATTCTTTGTTAGCTGCTTTTGTGGCTGAGTTCTTACTCACTTTTCTATTCCTGGTGATTATTGTGGGTGTCACAGATCGCCGCGCGCCTCAAGGTTTTGCTCCCATAGCTATTGGTTTGGGTTTAACACTAATTCACTTAATTAGTATCCCTGTCACCAATACATCAGTCAATCCTGCCCGTAGCCTTGGTCCGGCAATTTTCGTTGGAGGCTGGGCACTACAACAGCTGTGGTTGTTCTGGTTAGCACCTATTGTAGGAGGGGTATTGGCGGGAGTTTTCTATTCCCAGGTGATGGAAACACCAACTCCCTCAGAAAGGCAATTCTCGGAGATTTCTTAATTGCATGTGGAGCATGGGGGTATGGGGATAGTTGCCAATCATCAATTACCCAATGACGCCACTTGCTACAACGGAGCGGAGCCTCCCGAAGTTTGTCAAACATCTCCCCGACAAATTCTCTCCGCAACGCAGTGGCTCCCCCATGCTCAATGCCCAATCTTTCAAGTATGAAATATCACGGCTATTAGGGGTAGGAATGCCAACAGGAAACCATTCCAGGAGTGCAGTTGAGTTTCGGGGGTTGGCTGTGATGGTGTTAACAGTGCTTCTATTCTCTGTTCTAAACGATCGCTTACTTCTGGTGAACCCAATGCCGCACAGCAAACTTCTGAGATCACAGGGGTACTACTGACTACCAACAAGAGTGATTCTGCTAGTAGTAAGGGGTCTACCTGAGATGCAGCGTAACCATCAGCACGCAGTTCACGCAAAATTAACAATTCTTCCCACAAAGCGTCTGTGTGAGGCAACCACGTAGTGCAAGAACGCACCCAACCTAGCCAAAAAAACCAGAACGTGTCCCGATAATGGTGGTGCCCTTGTTCATGTGCTAAGACGCTTTCTAGATGCTCTGGTGAGAGGGTTTGCAGCAATCCCTGGCTGATTACAAGTTCGGGCTGCCAAAAACCTATTTGTCCAGCAAACAGTGCCCCTGTTTCCAGTAAGCGGATTTCTTGGACTCCAAGATTCACTAGGGGGCAGTTACGGGCAGATTTCACAGACTGCCAACCCTGGATGACCAGCTTAAGGCACAGAATAGTAAAAAATACAAGAAGTATTAATGCAAAAATATAGCTAACCCAACCTGTATACATACCGCCCATGTTGCCTTGGGTGCCCATACAGAGTACAGCGATCGCAGTCATGAACAGCAGCAGGGGGGGAAAGAGAAATAAAAACAGCGATCGCCGCCAGCGTAAATTCCAACTACCTTGGGGGAGAGTCCAAGAGGTTCGCAACTGCCAAGCAATTGTCAAAGCGGCCAAAATCATCATTAGATGCATCATTTTTCCTCCCTGGCTTGGCGTGCGGCTTGAATACGTTTAGCGATCGCTTCTATCTGATCGCTGGCGGACTCATCCAGACTATCAGCAAAGGCCGCAATTACATCAGGATTGCCCACTGCCAGAAATCGCTGCAACTGCTCGTGTGCTCTAATCACCTCTGCTTGTTGCTTGGTCAGCATTGGTCGCCAATAGAAAGCGCGCCCTTTTTTGTCGCAGGCTAGCCAACCTTTGTCAGTCAGACGCCGCAAGACGGTGGTCACAGAAGTATAAGCTAATTCCCGGTTGGGGTCAGATAAGATGCGATCGTGTACATCTTTAACTGTAGCCGAACCCAGTTCCCAGATAATGTGTAAAATTTCTGCTTCCAAGGGGCCAACAGACAATTGTTTGGGGCGGTAGTCGGGTAAAGGAGCCATAAGCAACTCAAAATATGTAGGGAATAGGCAGGGGGCAGGACTTCGCTTTTTTCACTAAATTTATTTATGAAAAAAATATGTATTTCGAGACGCATGGAGCCAGAAATACGGCGTCCTTGCTAAATCCCCTGAATTTATTTATCGGGATTCCTCCTGCCTCCTTAAACAAAAACTCCGAGAAGTTCTAGTCTTCCTTCAGATTACCGTTTAAGAAACCTAGGTTCTAGAAATTATTTTTAAAGATTACCAATTTCCAAGCCCCATTCCCCATTCATAGAGCATCCTCACTCTCAACCTCTGTACTTTCTTACTGAATTGCTGATCTTTTAGATGACACCAACTGGGTAGAATGAAACTCGGCAGTATTAGATCAGGCGTATCTAAGACGTGAAGCTATTTGTTTATCACACCCCGGAATTAACTCCCACAGATCAAACCCCAGAATGTGCGATCGCAGTCGATGTGTTGCGAGCTACTAGCACAATGGCGACAGTCTTAGCATCTGGAGGCGAGGCTGTACAAGTCTTTAGTGATTTAGATCAACTCTTAGAAGTTAGCGAAAAATGGCCTGCGAAGCATCGGCTACGAGCCGGAGAACGCGGTGGCGCAAAAGTAGCTGGCTTTGACTTGGGTAACTCTCCTCTCGACTGCACACCAGAACTGGTGCAGGGGCGTCGTTTGTTTATCAGTACCACCAATGGCACCCGTGCCTTAAAAAGAGTACAGGACGCTCCCATCGTACTCACCGCAGCTTTGATTAATCGGGCGGCGGTGGTGCAATTTCTCCTGGATCAGCAACCAGAGTCAGTCTGGATTGTGGGTTCCGGTTGGGAAGGGAGTTTTTCTCTGGAGGATACAGTTTGTGCAGGTGCGATCGCCCACAGCATTTTGCAGCACACCCAGTTATCACCAGCAGCATTAGCTGGTAATGACGAAGTAATTAGTGCGATCGCGCTTTATTCTCAGTGGCAAAATAATTTGTTGGGACTTTTACACCAGGCCAGCCACGGTCAACGTTTGTTACGCCTAGAATGCCATGAAGACTTAAAATATTGTTCTCAAACCGATATTCTAGATGTTTTGCCAATACAGCAAGAACCAGGAGTTTTAAAAAGTCAAAGTTAATACCAATTTGAAAAAGGTATATGACAGACACCCTGTAGGGGCGAATGGTTGTTCGCCCTTACTTCCAAAAGTCAGGAATCTCGCTAACCAGAAACCCGCCAAATCCTAATAGTGTGATCATCACTACCAGTGACTAGGGTTGCACCATCGGGACTAAAGCTGACAGATGTCACCGTGTTACTATGCCCTACTAAGGTAATAATTTCTTCGCCAGTAGCTAGATTCCACAATTTGATCTTGTGGTCGCGGCTACCACTAGCAAGGGTCTTGCCATCAGGACTAAAACTGACAGATGTCACCGTATTGGCATGTCCTGGCAGTGTAAAGAGTTTTTCTCCAGTAGTAAGATTCCATAGTTTGATAGTGCGATCGCGGTTAGCGCTAGCCAAAATTTTGCCATCAGGACTAATGGCGAGGGAGGTGATAGTTTTAGCACTTTTCCAAGTGCGAATTGCGTATCCCTTGCTCAAATTCCACAGTTTAATGGTTTTGTCAAAACTACCACTAGCCAAGGTCTTACCATCTGGGCTAATGGCGATTGACCGCACCCAAAATTCATGTCCTACCAGTGTCCGGAGGGGCCGTCCTGTAGCGAGATTCCAGACTTTGATGGTGTTGTCATCGCTACCATCAGCTATGGTTTGACTATCCGGGCTAATGACTAGGGCATGAACTGAATCAGAATGCCCGACTAGGGTATGTATGGGCTTTCCTGTGGCGAGGTTCCAGACTTTAATCGTGCTGTCATCACTACCACTGACCAGGGTTTGACCATCTGGAGTGAAAGTCACAACATTCACCCTCTGAGAATGTCCGCTCAAACTAGCAATTTCCTCACCTGTGGCGAGATCCCAGAGTTTGATGATGCGATCGCTATTACTCGCTATGGTTTTACCATCAGGACTGATAGCAACAGACAAAACCGAATTGTCATCACTCTGGAGCGTGTTAGTTAAGGAAATATTCCTGAAGTTAATTTTGGGGGAATGAACCAGAACAGCTTCGCTGTTACCTTGACTATGATGTGGCTGATTCAGACGAGAAGATAAACTAGTTTGGATACGTTGAAATTGTTGATACCAAGATTCTCCAAAGCCAAATAACAGAATAAAAGCAGATACCAAGACTAGACTTCTCAGTATATTGAATTTCTTTGGTAAATATGCCGTCTGAGTGATTGGAATTTTACTAGCTAATTTGCTAGCTGATGGTAGTAAGAGTGGTTGTTTGTGCGTCAAGTCCTTAATCACTTCATCGGCTGATTGATACCGATGTTGGAGGTCTTTTTGCAATAGCTTATCGACAACATCATCCAATTCAGCATTAATTGGACTTCGCAAATATTGTCGCCAATTTGCTACCCAAGCATAACCGTGTTCCATCCACAACTGAAAGGGGGAAATTCCCGTTAACAGATGAAAACAGGTCGCTCCCAAGCCAAACAAATCACTAGCGGGATAAGCTTTACCATCTCTGATTTGTTCAATTGGTGAGTAACCATGTGAACCAATTGACGTACCAATTTTATTGTGTACTCTGGCGGTAAACTGCTTGGAAGAACCAAAGTCAATTAAGCTCAAACGTCCATCAGTGTGACGCCGGATGATATTTTCTGGCTTGAGGTCGCGGTGAATGACGCCGCGATCGTGGATAAACTTGAGCACAGGCAATAAATCTAGCAAGATTGCTTGAATTTCCTTATCCCTGTACACCTTTTTTTGCTGCAACTCTTTTAACAAATTCTCCCCATTAATGAACTGCTGTACCAAATACATACAGTGGTCTTGTTCAAAGTAAGCCAACAGGGTTGGAATTTGTGGATGTTCTCCGAGTTCTTGTAGTCGTTTGGCTTCTTGTTCAAACAACTCGATCGCCTTTTTTTGTGACCAAGTTCCTTGAAACTTCGGCGCTAGTTGCTTGATGACGCAGCGTTCATTGAGTTTATCGACATCGTGTGATAGATAAGTTCTGCCAAATCCACCTTCATCGGAAAGCACGCGGATCACACGAAAGCGGTTTCTCAAGAGTGGGATCAGTGGGGTACTACAAGTTTGGCATAACTTGTTGGCTTCGGGATTCAGGGGATTTGGGCAATCGGGATTTAAGCAGCAAATCATGAGCTGGCAGGCGCGACTGCATGACAAATTATGCTAAGTTTGCCCCGGAATTTCCCTTAATTTCAAATTAGCTCTCGCATACTATATGGCAGAAAACCCTAGTATTGGGATTGGGGAATTACTTAATATAGTCAGCGTTTGTAGATAATAATCAGTTTTCCCCGAACTGGGAAAACTACGAGAGCCAGCAGATTATTTTTTCGATTATATATTAATCTGATTTAAAAAGCTTTGAAAACTGCTAACTCTGATCAAGAAAGATTTTATATCCGTAATTCCACAATTTATTAGAACATGTGTGCCAATTCAATACAGTCAAAATTCTTACTAAAATTGTTGGTTATAATTCATGTTTATTTGTTAATTTGATACTTGAGTTATGAATCGGTTTAACTTGCTATTTGGCTTTGTACCTCGCAATTTTGCTTGCCAATCCCGAATAGCGATCGCTGTTCTTTTTACAGGTGGTAAGTAGATAGGAAGTACTTCTTCTTGTGTATGATTTGTGTTTTTTAGTGGTTGGGTAGTTAAACAGTTAGTCAAAGTTGGTACATAGCCTTCTAAACCCAAGGCTCTCAACACTTCATCAGCAGTTTTAAACCGTTCCTCAAGGGAAATTTTGACCATTTTGCTCAAAATTTGGGCAAATCCATCACTGATATTTACCTCCTGTTGCCAACATATCTCACCTGTATTTGGGTCATGGGCAAATTCTAACGGCCCTTTGCCAGTCAATAAATAAAGACAAGTTACACCTAGTGCGTAAATATCGCTGGCGTACACTGGACACAGAGAAAACTGTTCTGGTGGCGCAAACCCCATCGTCCCAATGAAATTGGTGGAAAAGTTGTGATGGGCGGCGTCTTCACAAGCTTCTACTAATTTCTCTTTGACTGCACCAAAATCAATCAACACAAATCTCTGGTCGTCTTCAGAACGCAATAAATTCTGCGGCTTAATATCTCGATGAATTACATGATGTTTATGAAGATACTTTAATACTGGCAGTAATTCTTGCAAAAACTGTTTAACTGCGGCTTCACTCTTACGACCACTCCGCCGCACTTCTCTAGCTAAAGTAGAACCACGGATGTATTCTTGAACTAAATAAAATTCTCCATTTCCTTCAAAGTAGTCTAACAGCATGGGTATTTGCGAATGACTACCTAGTTGACCCAAAGTTTTGGCTTCTTTTTCAAAGCGCTCAGATGCCTTTTTCAAACTTTTGGCACTACTTACCTTAGGACAAAGTTGCTTAATCACACATAGAGGCTTTCCTGGTAAAAGCACATTTCTGGCTAAAAAGGTAATCCCAAACCCACCCCTACCTAAAATTCTCATAACTTCATAGCGATCGCGGAATAGTTCTTTAGAACCACACATCTGTCCGAGCTGAGTCTGTTGTGAAACGCTCTCATATAACTTCGTTATTTTCGGAGAAAATCGATTCATCATTTAATAACAGCTACTTATTTATTTTCTTAATTTAACTGTAAAGATTATTCAACGCTAGTAGAATTACCGCATCTTTGCAGAATCATGACTTTCGCTACTGCCTAGTTAAAAATTTGAAATAAAAAATTTAAAAAGCTACAGCCAATTGATCCGGATAAAATTACTGTGACCATAAAACACTACATTTATACGTAAATATGCAGTATGAAAACTATGCAGTAATTGGGTATTGATACAGACGTAGCACTGTACCAATACGGGAGCATCCCAATTTTGCAAAAATAAAATTTGTAGTGGGAGCATCTTGCTCCCTAATGTCCAGGAAGCGGGCTAGAGAGCCATCACTACAAAAAAATAAATTTACACATTTGGGATGCTCCCACCAATACCCCATGCTCCCTGCCTGATTTACGGCACGTCAATAGAAATCAAAGCATTTTCTGGTATGTAGTTGCGGAAACACCCTTCATCCGACAGCACTAAGATTAGGCGTAGGGGATAATCTGGTGGTACTTGTAAATCTGCCCAAGGTACTGCTACTTCTAAACATTTATCCAAAGCCGCTTGGGCACGACTGACACGGGGATGCCATTGATAGGTCTCTCCCGCTTCTCGAAACTGAACGGTTTGTGTCAGCAAATTAATTTCTAGATGGTGATGAAATAGATAATTAGTTGGTGCTGTATCCGGCACTTCTGCTAGAGGAATGGGACTATTAACCATTGTTCTGTCTGGATAGAACCACAGCAAATTTAATTCTGTAGGTAAATCTCGTTCTGGGATCATGCCGCTTTTAAAGTCCACCCGCACATAAAAGTTGAGGTGATCTACCCCATACCACAGTCGTTGCACCAGACTGCTGTTGTGCATTGTTCCCCTCGCCCCACCAATTTCTATGCGTCCAGCTTTATCCCAGTCTTGTTCATCACCCATACCATCAATCACGGGATGAATAAAACCCTCTGGGCTATGATCTGCCCTGGCGGCGTGAACCTCTAGTGGTTGCCTTAAATATGAAGGTATCGGTTCATTTAAAGCTTTGTAAATGCCATAGAGGTGTTCGCGGAATAATTGGTCAAAGATGGCATCTTGATTGGAAGAATGCCCTTCTCCAAACCACCAGAACCAGTCAGAACCTTCGGCGGCATACAAAGCTTCCCAAGCTTCCGGATTAGTTTCCTCTGTGGCTTCGGGATGATTGGCCAGGGTAGCTCTGGCTTGTGTAAGATAGTCCCAAGCCCGATTTTTGGCAGGATCACCAATCCAGGTGGTGAAGCTACCATCTACCCAAGAACCACTGTGCAGTTGTCCACCGGGGATGGTCGCTGTGGGGGGAAATTGTTCGAGGAATTCGGAGACAGTCACCAGCTTTAAATGAGGTTCATGGCTAAGGGTTTGATATAAAGCTTCTAGGAAGGGTTTACCGTCTTGGGGATAAAATTCCCAGCAATTTTCCCCATCCAAGGCGATGGTGACTAACCAAGGTTGTGTACTTTGGCTGTCTCTTTGCATTTTAGCGATCGCTTGCAGGTGTCCGACTAAATCTGCTGCGGCTTGTTTTGCTGGCATTGCCCCATAGGTAAAGCCAATCAAATCTGATAATCTGTGGTCACGAAATACAATCGCTACATCCCCGGCTGGGGTTTCTAAGCGATACGGCTGGTACAGTAATTGTGGTTCCTGGACGTTCCCCGCCCCATCCCGATGAAAAAAGTGTTTCAGTGTCCATCCTAAGACAGCTTCGTCTGAGCAAATCCACTTAAAGCCTTGTTTGATAACATACGGTAGCATCTCTGGACTTACTGACTGTTCCGAAGGCCACAAACCACGCGGCTCCTGTCCAAAGCGGTCTTTATATAGCTCCCAAGCTTTCTCTAAATGGCGGGGAATATCTTCTGCCCACTGAAATCTATATCCAGGTAGTGTCATTTGGGGCACAGCTACTCTTCCGGAGTTAGTATCAGCTAACAAAGGCAAAATTGGGTGCGTATAGGGCGTAGTAGTAACTTCTAGCTGTCCTGCGGCTTGCATTTTGCGATGTTGGGGGATGATGCGGCCGAGTATGTCTCTTTGTTTAGAATAAATGCGCTGGCGATCGCTTAAGGTGAAATTCCGACCCTGCCTTAACCAAGTAGCAATTTCTGGGTCATCCCAAAATAGCGGATCAATCCACGCCAAATTATGCCAAGCTAATAAATCACTGTAATCTTGTGGTTGCCAATTGGCTAAACACCATGCTTGTCCTTGTTCTTGCCGTTGGTAATACAACTCAGCATAGCGAGGATGAGGATCAATTAAGGTGTGGTGATTCGCATCAAAAAAATGCTGAATAATAAATTCTCGCTGTTGCTGATCAAGTTGCTCGACTGGCGTCAAACTGGCAGTAAGATAAGGGTCAAACGCAGTTCCAGCAATGTAATCTTCTAATTGTAATATCAGAGATGGTACTAAATTCACCGTTTGGTGTAACTTGGGATACTTCTCTAGAATTAATACCAAATCCAAATAATCCTTGGTGCCATGTAACCGTACCCAAGGCAAACGATACTGCTGACTAATAGCAGAAAGCGCAACACCGCTACCAGGAGATTTATATAGCGGCTGATGCTGATGCCAGATAAAGGCGACGTGCAGAGGGTGGGACATAGGGAAGATAGGGTATGGGGTAATTAATGGTCAACGACTCCACCCACAAAGGGATGGGGCTTGTAACTAACTGAGAGATATCGATAAATTATGAATGATAACAATTCAGTGTTCATAACTCATTAAACACCCAGTGCCGAGTCCCTAGTCCCTAATCCCTAAATTACTTGTTCAACTTCGGCAATTTCAGGAATCATTTCCCGTAGGCGGCGCTCAATACCCATTCTTAAGGTCATTGTCGAACTTGGGCAAGAGCCACAAGCACCTTGCAACCGTAATTTGACTACAGGGCCGTCAAGTTCCACAACTTCTACGTTACCACCGTCAGACATCAGATAAGGGCGCATTTCATCTAAGACTGTTTCCACGTTTTCAATTGTCAGTTCCATAGTTTTAGACCTGGTAAGTTAACAAACATGATGGAGAATGGGGCGTTGGGGAGCCAGTTGCGTGGGCGGGTTTCCCGACTTGTAGACGCCGGAAGCGGCTACTCTACGAGAACGCTTTCAGCGAACCCGTAGGGTACAAACTGGCGTCATTGGGCATGAGTGTTTCTTCTATCCCAGTACACAGTCTCTAGTTCCCAGCCCCCATTTCCCTAAATTTTATTTTCTAGCTTTGTTAAAACGATCCTAGACTTAATTGCAGCTAGATTGTCAGTGGTTTAGTTGACATTTATCATTTGTCAGTCCTATGTTATCTGTTTTTCATAACTAGGAACGAGGGATTAGGGACTAGTTAAAGATTACCTATGCTCGATGACACGACTTGCTACAAGTCGGCAAAGCCGACGACAGTCGCCACAAGTCGGGAAACCCGCCCACGGCGCTGTCTCCCCAATGCAGTGGCTCCCCTATGCCCCATCCCCCAGAAGCTTAATATTAGAGTAACGGAACTCAGTAGTACTGCGATCGCTATCTTGATATTCATGTACAACCTGTTTGGTCAATAAATAATAATCACCAAATTTTTCATAGGTATCTTCAAATTTCAGCACACTGATGACTTCATTGGTTTTGGCGTTGTGGAATGTGGCATCATAGCGAGTCGCAATGTAGCCAGCACCTGTCTGGAAACTTTCGTGGGTATCAATGACAAAGACATTGCGAGCGATCGCCCGACTCACCTGACAAATTTCCCCACCCCGAATTTTATAATGAGAATCTAGCGACTCGCTTTTAACAATAATTTCCACCACACCAATTGCATCTGTATTGCCTAGGGTAAACTCACACTTGTCATGAGTCTGTTCAAAACTTGAGTTTTGGCGATGGATCACCATATCTTGTAACTGGGTATATATCCCTTCCTGTACCTCTTCATCTGCAATACCTGTAATTTCTATGCTCAGGTTACGGTTAATGCGAATAATACCAGTGTCAGTTTGTGTGCCTTGCACTAACTGCACATCTGCACTGTAACCAGGAAAGTTGGCGTCCCAAGTGTAACGGCCTGCGTAAGCGGTTTGGAATAAAACGCTTGCTGTGTTTGGATCTGTCATAGTAACCACTTTGACTTCACTGTTATTCAGTCTAGTCCAAACTCCCAAATTATCAGCCCAGAGGTCTGGCACTCGGTACTTTGTTAACACCTGCTGTTAACTTGATCTATCAATGAAATACCGAGAGCGATAAAATGAGAATAAATCAATAGAAGGCAGTATTTATGGCAACCCAGGTTAGTGAGCGCAAATCCTCAACGGAACTGGTAATCTCTTGGGAACCATTGCCAGATGATTTTCAGTTAGAGGATGAACCAGTGGAAAATACAGGTCAGCCAATCTTGGCTGGTGCTTTGCGTGAAAGCTTAGAAATCAGTGGTTTCATCCAACCCCAAATGTTAATCGCTGCAAATTTTGGACTTTGTGCAACACTCAATGGACAGTTTATTGCCAAAGCACCAGACTGGTTGTATGTTCCCAATGTAAATCAGATTTTAGCTGACCGCAAAAGCTACACACCCCATCTAGAAGGTGATATTCCTGCGGTGGTGATGGAATTTCTCTCAGATACTGAAGGCGGAGAATACTCAGTAAAACGCACCTATCCACCGGGAAAATGGTTTTTCTATGAGCAAATCTTGCAAGTTCCCATTTACGTGATTTTTGAGCCAAACGGTGGGTTACTGGAATTTTATCAACTTGAAAATGGGCGCTACGAGTTGCAACTACCCGATGAAAATGGTCGCCATTGGATTGCTGCAATGGGCTTATTTTTGGGAACTTGGCAGGGAACAAAAGAAGCCCGCACAGGCTACTGGTTACGGTGGTGGGATGCCGCAGGTAATTTGTTACTTTGGGCAGTGGAACAAATTGAACAAGAACGCCAACGCGCGGAACAAGAACGCCAGCAAAAAGAAAAGTTAATTGCCTATTTACAATCCCAAGGTATCGACCCAAATAATTTGCCTATATGATGAAAAAATTATTTAAAATACACAATCTGAGTCGCTCTCAATAGCAGACACAATCACAGGTTGTTGATATAGGGGCACAGTAAATGTCACTGTTGAACCCAGCCCCTCGCCAAGACTGTAAAAATGTACCTCACCGCCCATAGCCTCTACTAACTTCTGGGATATTGCTAGCCCTAAACCAGTACCGCCATATTGACGAGTACGGGAGCCGTCCACCTGAGAAAATAATTGAAACAGTTTATCTTGCTTGTCTAGAGATACACCAATGCCAGTATCTGCAACGCGTACTCTCACCATCCCCGGAAACTGCTGTTCTTGGAATTTGGCTTTTTTCAGGACGATATCAGCGCTGACAGTTACCCCGCCTTCCTGAGTAAATTTGATGGCATTATTCACCAAGTTAAGCATGACTTGGAGTAGCCTTTGGTAATTACCTTGGACAACTATTTCATCAGAGGTAACAGGCATTTTCATCCGAAAGCTGAGGTTTCGCATCTGGGCCTGGGGACGCATAAAATTATCTACGTCACTAAATAATTCATCTAGTTTAACTGGAGCGCAATCTAGCTCCATTTTCCCGGCTTCGATTTTGGCAATGTCCAAAATATCGCTGACGATATCCAGCAGGTGTATTGATAAGTGGTGCGCTTCCGAGAGAAACTGATTTTGTTCTTCAGGATCGTCTGCCATTCCCTCCAAAATCAACTTTAAAAAGCCAATCATGCCATTTAGAGGGGTACGAATCTCATGGGATACATTGGCGAGAAATTCGCTTTTGAGACGGGAGGCCTCTTCGGCTTTTTGACGAGCTACTTCTAATTCTTTGTAGAGAGTAGCATGAGCGATCGCTGTCCCCAACTGATCTGCTACTTCTTTGGCTAGTTCGATTTCCGATTCGGTTAACGGGTAGCATTCATCTTGCAAACTCAAAGCAATCAATCCATTAGCTTGGTCTTGATAAGATGTAGCCACCACTAAAATTTTTTGCTGTGGGCATAAATTATACCCGTGTATTTCCCTGACAACTGGTTCCAGAGTTGCCAATGCCTGAGCAAAAGCAGGTTCAGCTACTACGTCTATTTCTACACCCCGCATTGATTTTCGTTCTGGCTGGTGATACTCTGCGATCACTTGTACTTTTACACTAGAAGGTTTGTAAGGACAAATAATACAGCGTTCTAGCCGCAGTGCTTTTCCCAAACTGTCAACGGTTTGTTGCCAAATAATATCTAAATCTAATGTCCGTCGAATATTTCTGGTAATTCGGTTTACTAGTTTCTGGTGCTGCTGAGAACGTAACGCTAATTCTATCTGTGTGGGTGTTTTTGATACTATTTTGGCTACTTTTTTGTTAACTGTTGCCTGTATTAAACGTCCCATCACTAAAACTGTGGTGGCAGCTTTACCTAATTTTGGCATCACCGGACTAATGACTAACTCCAACTCAAACAACTCCTGTTTGTGCCTAAACCAGCACTGCACTTTTTCCGGTATCAAACTTGTCAAAACCCGATGTATCTTTTCTAGATAAGCCGCTTTATCTACAGGAACAAAGGTTTCATGGTCATTCAAGTCATCGACTAGCTGCTGGGGATTCAACCCCAGCAGTTCACTTTGCTGCCAATCGAAAGTCAGATAGCGTCCCGTGCCGTCTTGCGTATAAACCAACTCGGCTCCTAGAGGTGGTATTGGGACACCAGTCTGATTAGTAACAGATTCCAAATTTTGGGAGAATAAGTGAGGCAATTGGGAATTGGCACTAATAGTCATTAATCGGGTTAGATAGAAAAATAGCAGCCAACAACTGAGTTGTTAAAGCTGCTTAAAGTTTGGCATAAAATATTACAGCTTTGGTATCCTGAGTTGGTGTTTTTTTTTATTTTGAAGTTACAGTTGATTCATGAAGCTAATCATTCCATTCCCCCCTGGGCGGAATAGGTACACGTTTAGGTGTGCGTGTCAGTTCATCATCTCTGGAAACCTCTCCTCTTAACCATTGGCGAATTGCTACTTCAATGACCTTACTGGGGTCATTAGTTAAGTGCTGAATTTGCTCCACTAACTCAGAATCTAAGTGGACAGCAAGTTCTACCTTATCGGCGTGTCTGTTGTCCGCGTCGGCAGATTTCTCTTTCATATTCATAGGTTTATATACTCAGAATTTGTTTTGTCAAAAGCTTTGTAAAGCAGCCATATTCTGATTTCGGGTTAGTTTACTGACAAGTGTAAAAAGTTATAGCTACATAGTTCCCCGAAATACCACCAAAGTAACAGCTTCTGGTTGCAAGTGGCAATTATTATATAACTTACTAGAAAATTGCTCTAGAAGTTTTGTCAGTAAAGGAGTACCTATGAGCAATTACGGTTGGCAATTGCCTGTGAACTCTACACTATGTATTTGTATATATTTATTGTACGCCCCTAGTTGATGAATACCAGCAGCGAGAATATAGACTTTTATAGATTCTTGAAAGTATACCTGCTGCGATCAAGATCGGGTAATGGGGTATTACCCTTGTTGGTTCGGGATTCGGGAATGGGAGCAGAGGAAATAACCCTTGACTGGAGGCGGAGCGTCTCCATCTCCACTCTTGACAAATGACCAATAACAAATGACAAACACCCCATTCCCCAATTTGCCGCCTCCTGGGCGAAGAAAGCATTAAAATACATGAAGTAAATAGCTTTATTAACCTTGGTTGCTGCTTCAGCAAAGATAGTATATGACTGACGTTCCCGCAGTTCGCATTCGCAATTTCTGTATTATTGCCCACATCGACCACGGGAAATCAACCCTAGCCGATCGCTTACTACAAGCTACTGGTACGGTTGATGACCGACAGATGAAGGAACAGTTTCTCGACAATATGGATTTGGAACGGGAGCGCGGCATTACAATTAAGCTGCAAGCTGCCCGGATGAACTACACAGCCAAAGATGGTCAGCAGTATGTACTGAACTTAATTGATACGCCAGGGCACGTGGACTTTTCCTATGAGGTGTCGCGCTCTCTGGCTGCTTGTGAAGGGGCACTCTTGGTTGTAGACGCTTCCCAAGGTGTGGAAGCGCAAACCTTGGCCAATGTGTATTTAGCGCTGGAGCATAACCTAGAGATTATCCCAGTGTTGAATAAAATTGACTTGCCAGGAGCAGATCCAGACCGGGTAATTGGTGAGATTGAAGAAATCATCGGTCTAGATTGCAGTGGGGCGATTTTAGCCTCTGCCAAAGAGGGTATTGGTATTCCTGAGATTTTAGAAGCAATTGTCGAGCGGGTACCACCAGCCCCTAATACAGTCAATGAACGCTTACGGGCATTAATTTTTGATAGTTACTACGACAGCTATCGTGGCGTGATTGTCTATTTCCGGGTGATGGATGGTACGTTGAAAAAGGGCGATCGCATTTATTTGATGGCGTCTGAGAAAGAATATGTCATTGACGAGCTAGGTGTTCTCTCGCCCACTCAAAAGCAAGTGGAAGAACTCCACGCTGGGGAAGTAGGCTACCTAGGCGCAGCCATTAAAGCCGTAGCCGATGCGCGAGTAGGAGATACAATTACCCTCGCCAATGCTAAAGCCGCAGCACCTTTACCCGGTTACACAGAAGCTAACCCGATGGTGTTTTGTGGGATGTTCCCCATTGATGCTGACCAATTTGAAGACTTGCGGGAAGCCTTAGAAAAACTCGAACTCAACGACGCGGCACTACACTATGAACCAGAAACCTCTAGCGCTATGGGATTTGGTTTCCGTTGTGGGTTCTTAGGTCTGTTGCACATGGAAATTGTCCAGGAACGCTTGGAGCGGGAGTACAATCTAGACTTAATTATTACCGCCCCTTCGGTAGTTTATAAAGTGACCACGGTGAAGGGCGAAGAACTTTACATTGATAATCCTAGCCACTTACCCGCTCCTAACGACCGGGAAAAGATTGAGGAACCCTATGTCAAAGTAGAAATGATTACGCCAGAAGTCTACGTTGGCACGTTGATGGAGTTGTCACAAAACCGACGCGGTGTTTTCAAGGATATGAAATATCTCACCCAAGGACGCACCACGCTCACTTATGAGTTGCCTTTGGCGGAGGTTGTCACCGACTTTTTTGACCAAATGAAATCACGATCGCGTGGTTACGCTAGTATGGAATATCACCTCATCGGCTACCGCGAAAATCCTTTGGTGAAACTGGATATCATGATTAACGGTGATCCGGTAGATTCCTTGGCGATGATTGTCCACCGGGATAAAGCTTACAACGTCGGGCGGTCAATGGCAGAAAAACTCAAAGAATTAATTCCCCGCCATCAATTCAAAGTCCCAATTCAGGCTTCAATTGGCAGTAAAGTCATCGCCAGTGAACACATCCCCGCTTTACGAAAAGATGTGCTTGCTAAGTGCTACGGCGGTGACATCAGCCGGAAGAAGAAACTCTTGCAGAAACAAGCCAAAGGTAAAAAACGGATGAAGTCTGTAGGTACAGTAGATGTACCCCAGGAAGCATTTATGGCCGTACTACGCTTAGATCAAAGTTAATTTGTGGGAATTTTTCCCAATTCTTTGAGCACTGTCAATACTTGAGGCTAATCAAGTATAAAAACTACAAGATGGAGCAGGCGAGGGGGGTGAATGGTTTCTCCCCTCGCCCCATTTTTCGATAAAGGAACATAATTAAGATTTTCCACATCGTCCAAGTATCTGGCAGATGGTGTACTTCTATTACAGCCCAAGAAAATTTGCCAAAGGTGGGTGGGAGTAGAAGTATATTGTCCATTTCTGAGTATTGATAACCTTTTAATAAGCTTAATCCAAAAATCTGTGGAAAAATCGCACAATTCTAGTAAATATGCTTACTGCAATACCCGTCCTTGTGCCTTGAGATAAATTTAGTTTTTTAGTGATTTGTAAAGCATCGGGGAGTCTAGTGAATGAAAATACTAGTACTGAGTTGGGAATTTCCACCGAGGATAGTAGGCGGTATTGCTCGTCATGTGGCGGAGTTGTACCCGGAACTAGTCAAACTAGGACATGAAGTCCACCTGATTACCACTGAGTTTGGTCAGGCATCAATGTATGAGGTAGTAGAAGGAGTTCACGTACATCGAGTACCAGTCGCTGCTGGTAATGATTTCTTCCACTGGGTAGTCAACTTGAATGGGAGCATGGGGCATCACGGGGGTAAGTTAATTTTGGAAGAAGGGCCCTTTGATTTAGTTCATGCCCATGATTGGTTAGTTGGGGATGCAGCGATCGCTCTCAAGCATAATTTTAAAATCCCCCTAATCGCCACAATTCACGCTACAGAATACGGGCGCTATAACGGTATTCATACTGAAACCCAACGCTACATTGGCAACAAAGAAGATTTGTTGGTTTACAATGCTTGGCGAGTGATTGTGTGTAGCGAATATATGCGCTCTGAAGTAGCCAGAGCACTACATAGTCCTTGGGACAAAGTAGACGTAATCTATAACGGGATTCGCCCAGAAAAGAAACAGCACCACCAAGATTTTCACGCCCAGGATTTTCGTCGCCGTTTTGCGGATGACAACGAAAACATCGTTTACTACGTCGGGCGGATGACTTATGAAAAGGGTGTGCCTCTTTTGCTCAACGCTGCGCCCAAGGTACTTTGGGAAATGGGCGGTAAAGTGAAATTCGTCATTGTCGGTGGTGGCAATACCGACCATCTTAAGCGTCAAGCCTGGGATTTGGGAATTTGGCACAAGTGCTATTTTACTGGGTTTCTCTCCGATGAATACTTAGACAAATTCCAGACAGTGGCTGACTGTGCAGTGTTTCCTAGTCTTTATGAACCATTTGGGATTGTGGCTTTAGAGAGCTTTGCCTCTCGTGTCCCCGTAGTAGTTTCGGATACAGGCGGTTTTCCAGAAGTGGTACAACACACCAAAACAGGGATTGTGACTTGGGTGAACAATGCCGATTCCATCGCCTGGGGAATATTAGAGGTGTTGAAAAATCCTGGCTATCGTCAATGGTTGGTAGATAATGCTTATGAGGATTTAGGACGGCGCTTTAGCTGGCCCCTCCTAGCCCAGAAAACCGAGGTCGTTTATCAACGAGTTGTACAAGAGCGATCGCAAGTTTTGTGGTATTAGATGTCATAAATTACATTAACGCAGAGGAAAAATGTTCACTCTGCGTTATTTTGGCGTTAAAAAACACAACAAGACCTGTACGCTGGGAATCCTACCCCTTCTGGTGCGAAAGTTAGCAATATTCGCAGTTTGCGCCAGAAAATTAGTATGACAAAGGCATTCCCAAAGATTGCAAAGTGCTGGAAGACTGTAGGAAACCAGTTGCAAAAGTTGAGAGGCTATCTCACAACCTATCTTACAGTAGAATCAACACCCTATTTTGAGGACAAGACTGCCTATATTCCGCCCTCCTTAGCTGGGCCTATCTTGAGCTTAGGAGGAGGTGGCCCGGATGTTGAGGAGGCTATCCAGTGGATGATCAACCAGGTGAGAGGATGTACTAACTGCTCGACTAAAATTGATGTTGTAGTGATCCGCGCTTCCGGTGACTACGAATACAATCGGGTGATTTCTGCCATGAAAGGCGTGAAATCTGTGGAGACTCTTGTGATTAGCGATCGCCAACAGGCTAACAGAACTGAGATTGTAGATAAAGTCAAAAAAGCTGGTGTGATTTTCTTCGCTGGTGGCGACCAATGCAAATACATCCGCAATTGGAAAGGTACTAAGCTGGAGAGTGCAGTGCAAGCAGTCTACGCCAAAGGCGGTGGTATTGGGGGCACCAGTGCGGGTGCAATGATCCAAAGTGAATATGTCTACGACGCTTGCGCTTCTTCCGAAAAAGGTATTGAAACTAGGGATGCACTCGAAGATCCCTACCGCGACATTACCTTTACTTACAACTTGTTCAAATGGCCGAATTTGCAAGGAACTATCATTGATACGCACTTCGACAGGCGGGAAAGAATGGGTCGAATTATGGCTTTTATTGCCCGTCAGATCAAAGATGGTGTATCGAGAAGTGTTTTAGGCATAGCAGTGAGTGAAAGTACTTCAGTTGTTATAGATAAAAGTGGTTTGGCAAAAGTTATCGGCAGAGGTGCAGTATACTTAGTACTCGGCGACCATATGCCAGAAGTATGTCAACCCCGGACTCCTCTCACCTTTTCTAACTACAAAATTTGGAAACTGCGTAGTGGTGAAACATTCAATCTCAAAAACCCACCGAAATCAGGGCACTATTACAGGAGTGTCAAGCGGGGTAGGATTGATTACAATCCGTATTGAGTAGCACGTAGGGGCGAACAACCGTTCGCCCTTGCTTTTACAGGTTGTTGTATGTGTATCCAAATGTTATGGAATATAGTATCATTCCCCCTGATATCCGTATCTTTTCTACACCAAAGTTGCTTGTTTGCGTAAACTTTCAATAGTAGCGATCGCCTGTTTCGCTACAATATCCATCTCCTCTGGGGTATTAAACCGTCCTATACCAAACCTGACTGAGGCATAAGCTAACTGTTCGGAGTTTCCCAGTGCTGTCAGCACATGAGAGGGTGCAGTGTTGGTTGAGGTGCAAGCAGAACCGGAAGACACCGCCACCACTGGCTGCAATCCTAGGGACAGTGCAGCCCCATCTACTCCCTCAACACTAATATTTAAATTTCCCGCTAGTCGCTGTGTAGGATGTCCGTTGAGGTGAATTCCTGGCAAAGTTGAGATTTGTCCCCACAATTTTTGTCTAAGTTCCAAAAGGCGTTGGTTTTCAGTTACTTGTTCTGCCAAAGCAATTTCCACAGCTTTACCAAAGCCGACAATTTGCGGTGTATATAAAGTACCAGAACGCATCCCCCGCTCGTGTCCTCCCCCATGTTGCTGGGGAGCAAGTTGGACTCTGAGGTTACGCCTGCGGACATAGAGCGCTCCGATACCTTTTGCTCCGTATATTTTATGTGCTGTTAGCGACATTAAGTCGATTTTTAACGCTTGCACATCCAAAGGGATTTTACCAATAGCTTGGGCAGCATCGGTGTGGAAGAGGATTTGGCGATGTCTACATATTTCCCCAATTTCTGCTATTGGCTGCAACACACCAATTTCATTATTTGCAGCCATCACCGACACCAAAATTGTCTCAGGACGGATAACTTGTTCCAACTCAGTTAAATTAATTAATCCATCTTTTTGGACAGGGAGAATAGTAATTTCAAAACCGAGAGTTTTTAAATATTGGCAAGGATCTAAAACTGCCTTATGTTCCGTCGCCACCGTAATAATATGTTGACCTTTTTGAAAATAAGCCTCAGCCACGCCTTTAATCGCCAAATTATTCGCTTCCGTCGCCCCACTGGTAAAAACAATTTCTTCTGGTGAGGCGTTGATAGCTGCTGCTAATACTTCTCGTGTTTGTTTAACAGCTGCTTCAGCTTCCCAACCGTAAACATGACTATTACTAGCTGGATTACCAAAAATTTCCCTAAAGTAAGGTAGCATTGCCGCTAACACCCTTTCATCAACAGGGGTAGTGGCGTGATTATCAAGATAGACAGGACGAATAGACATAGTTAACTCAAAATTTGACTGAGGTTTTTTAAAACCCATATTCCGCACTTCAAGATGTATTATCTTGATTTTCAAGAATCATTCTTAATAATGACCAATTTATCAAGGATAAATACTGAAAATCATCCTTAGTTTTTGTTTTTTATTTAACGATTACCAGGTAGAGATTGGAAATCTACGGGTATTACACGATGAAGTGCGGAAAGTCGGTTAAAACTTACAGAACTTGATATGGTTGATTTTATCGTTGATATATTTATAGATTGGATTTATCTCACTATAGCAATCCTATTTCAGTTGTGAAAAATATCGGTTTTGACTGTTGACTGTCAACGGTTAACAGTCAACAACCCTACATGTAAGATTTTACAAATCCTTTAGGATTGCTATAATTGCATTGATGAATTGAATGTGAGGTGCTACTCCAGATACCTCAAAATATGATATTTATTATTTTCCTATGCCTAAAGTATTGGAAAAGCTTTCCTAAAAAACCAGCACTTCCGGATGGTTTATTGGCAGCACCCAACTGGTAGGTTTCGAGAATATTGCCTTGCTATCAATATGGACCCATGAATTAGGCTGTTCACCAGGCAAGCACAAACAAATATGAGTATCACTGACCCATGCTACCTTGTACCAATTGCCTTGGAAGAATAAAAGTTTATTAGATTGATAGTCGTTTTTATTAGCTATCCTTGCCATTGTCTGTACCCTCTTTATCCCATTGATTCCATTGCTCGATAACTTCCTCTGCTTCTTCCGGTGTAGATTCCCTAACTGTACCGTCGTCATCCTCAGTTAAAAACTCGCCAGCGTTTTCAGGGTCGATGTAAGTTTTAGGCATACAAAAAACCTTGTTTAATATTTAAGGTAATTATCTCACTTACTTTCTTATTTCTCAAATTGGTATTCAATTTGATTTACCAATTGAAGAAAAAAGAGGTAAGGGTATAAAGCTAAAAAGACAGGTGTATAATTTCTGTAGCATTTAAAAACTGTCCTAGCCAAAGTCAAACTCATTGCTAGAACAAAAGTACTAAGATAGGGTGAACGCTAGAAACTTGCACTTAAAAACTAGATTGTACGCTAGAGTATAAAACGACTGAAAAAACGGAGAGGGGGAGATTCGAACTCCCGGAGGTTTTAGCCTCATCCGATTTCAAGTCGGACGCAATCGACCACTCTGCCACCTCTCCAATAAACTGTCAGACTGCTGCTGAAGCTAGCAATAAAGCTGACAGATAATACTATATCTTATCATTTAAGCAAATTGCACTATCTGGTTGCGAATGTCTACAACAAACTAGGCGATCGCGCATACAAAATTTCCTCTGACACCACCCGATAATCATTACCCACCCAAATTAAGGAGGCTTGCGTCACCATATCCGCCTCTAAGTTGACAATGGAGAAATTCCGCAGTTTTTCGCCGTTATTTTCCTCAATTCTGGGGACTCTGGCAGCGTTTAAGTAAATTGTCCCCTCTGGGCTTCTAAACACTGGCCTTCGCAGCACTTTTTTCGTGTGTCTGAGGGTATGATGCATGTGCCCAAATGCCACGAGAGGAATGGTTTTCCCCCTAGTAAGCCCTTGGGAAATAGCCTCGGCTAAATCTGGGTCGCCAAAGTCCCCACCAATAGGATGCCAGTCTTTGCCGCAGGGGTCTTCTGGGCGATCGCCTAATCCACTCGGCCCATTATGACCTAGAAATATAATTGTCTTGTAGGCGGCGCTTTTAACTGCGGCGACAATGCGATCGGCAGATTCTTCCAGATCGTTCACACCATACCGTTCCCGACTAATGTCAGCAAATCTCCAGTCTGGCCCGCCCCAAGTAAATGGACGCCCCCCTACCACAGTTAATTGCCAATCGGGGAAATCAAGCTTACTGTAACCGACATGGGATGCACCCAATAAATCGAGTTGTGCTTGCACCCAGTCTTCCTTGGAGCGGTCATAAGGGCACTTCTTACGTCCCCATTCCGTGGCTGTGTACCATGCATCGTGGTTGCCCATAACTGCTGCTTTGGGAATATCGAGGGAAGCGATCGCTCTCACCACTTCCACCGACTCGTTGCCAAAATCTCCCACAAATAGCACTAAATCAACACCCAGATGCTTGAGTGCAATGCCATCTTCTACTTCCCATTGGTCGTGAACATCCCCAACTACAGCTATTTTGAGGATTTTTGATTGAGTTTTCTGACTGGTCATGCCACTGTCCTTGCCGTCTATTTCCAGGATATGAAACTCAGCCGGATTTGGACATAAAGTTGGCAGAACCTGCTGCTATTTTTGGTAAAAGCTACTATATTTTTTGGTAAAAACTACTATAATTGAATTCACAAGTCAAATACTTGCAACTTTAAGCAACCCCTAAACCGTGTTTAACACTGCACTTGCTCAAAGAGAAGAAACCCACCTGGGTGTTCTACCACTGGATTTATTTGCTGCTATAGAGAGTCTGAAAAAAGAACTCAATGCAGTTATTTTGGCACATTACTATCAAGAGCCGGATATTCAGGATATCGCAGACTTTATTGGAGATTCATTACAATTAGCCAAAGCCGCAGCCCAGACGAATGCAGATGTGATTGTCTTTGCTGGTGTTCACTTTATGGCGGAGACAGCCAAGATCCTCAATCCCGATAAATTAGTACTATTACCAGATTTAAATGCTGGTTGTTCGTTAGCAGACAGTTGTCCAGCCGAGGCGTTTGCAGCTTTTAAAGCCAGACATCCTGGACATTTGGTGGTTTCTTACATCAACTGTTCTGCTGATATTAAAGCGATGAGCGATATTATTTGCACCAGTTCCAACGCTGTCAAAATTGTGCAGCAAATCCCCCAAGACCAGCCAATTATTTTTGCTCCAGACCGGAACTTGGGACGGTATGTCATGGAACAAACTGGGCGAGATTTGGTGTTGTGGGATGGTAGCTGTGTTGTCCATGAAACCTTTTCGGAAAAGAAAATAGTAGAGTTAAAAATTAGACATCCCCAAGCGGAGGCGATCGCTCACCCAGAATGTGAAACCAGCGTATTGCGTCACGCCAGCTACATCGGCTCTACAGCCGCTTTACTCAAATATTGTCAAAACAGCCCCTCACAGGAGTTTATCGTAGCTACTGAGCCTGGTATCATTCACCAGATGCAAAAACTAGCTCCACACAAGCACTTTATTCCTGCGCCACCGATAAACAACTGCAATTGTAACGAATGTCCTTTCATGCGGTTAAATACTCTAGAAAAGCTCTATTGGGCAATGAAAAATCGTAGCCCAGAAATAACGATGTCTGAAGATATTCGGATTGCAGCATTGCGACCAATGGAGAGGATGTTGGAAATGAGCGTTTAAATTAAGATAGGTTTGTAATATGAGTAGAGATACGGTTTTATCGTATCTCTAGAAAATTTTATTTTGTTATGCAGAAAGCGGAAATATTAAAGTTATGTTAGGTTTTGATCAACAACAACTTAAGATTGACTTTTCTGGGCTTCTTCCTGCGCCGCTTCACTGTATTTCTTGTAAAGTTGAGTCCGAATCTTTGCTTCTTCGTAGCGACTATGATTTGTAGGTACTGCACCCATCAAATCTGAAGCGCGTTGCCATTGAGCGGCTAGTTCTAGCCATTGAGTTGAGCTAGCGGCTGTTTTACCATTTGTTGAGGCTTGGTTAGCAATTCGCACGGCGGCGGCAAATTGGTCATCGGATGGGGGAGAATAACTTTTGTTAGCTTTATTAACAGGTGCTTCTGGTTGGATTTCGTTAGTAGTTTCTGTAGTTAAAGTTGCCGATGTTTCTAATTGTAAGAGGTTTTTTAATTGATCGCTGAATAGAGCAGAAGCTAGCCAACCAAGCACAAACAATAAAAATAAACCTGATGCTGCTCTTATTGTTATTTTCGGTGAATTTTTGTGTTTATCTTGATGAGCAAGTAAAGATTGGGTTTTAGGTAAAATAGATTTTTTGATTTCAGTGGGAACTTCCGTGAAATCTTGCAGTAATTGTTGGACGATATTCGGTTGAGCTAAAGTAATTTCTTCTGACCATAGCAATTGATTTTCGCGCTCAATTTCTGTCAACCAAAGTAACTGCTGTTCGCGGACAATGCGACTGTTGACTTTGACGCGACGAATATTTCGTGGTTCGGTTGCTTCAAGAATTTGCTGGATTTTGGGGACTAAGGTAGATTGCTCAAGTTCTTCGACTGTTGATGCCTCACAGAGAATTTGTAACACACCATCAGAAAACATGGCCCTAGTTCTGACACCAGACTCGGCTAGCTTTTCATTCAATAGTTGAATGATCGCTGCTACACTACCTTGGTGAGCTTGCCAAGCGATATCGTTGATTCTATCTGCCATGAGCCGGTTTGCCATTTTACATTTATATATAGTGATAGTTTTTCAACTCGAAATTATTCAGGATTGATGAATTTAGGCTGTCCTGAAAACTTTGACTTGTTGTGTTATGTGTAAAAATACATAGTTGCCAGATCAAATCACAAAAACAAAGCCCCCTCCTGTTTTAGGAAAGAAAGGTATGTTAGCACTAGTTAGTATACCTTTCCTTCTGAATAAATGCCTAGCTCTCTAGCATAGAATGTTACTGATAGAGAAGTAGTTAGCTTGATTTGCATTGCCCTACTTACGTCCGAGATAAACGTTGCACCGCTTCACCTGCTAACATTTGCTGGGCTTTTGCTAACATGTGGGGAATTTTATCGGCTTGGGGGCTGTGGATGAGACATTGCTTGAGGTTTAATTCATCCAATTTATCGGCTTTATTGCCAGGAAACCAATGACTGCCGTTACCTAGCAAGTTGTAGCGCATTTTGGCATAATCTACGAGGTCGTAGGCGATCGCTAGATTTAACAACCATAAAATTACCCTCATATTCACTTGACCTGGCGTTTGTTCATAGCTGGGTAAATTCACATCCCAGGTTTTTACCCAATCTTCCCCCAAAGTGGCGATCGCTTCTGCTTCCAACCGTGCCACAATTGGCGGTAAAATTTCTTCTGCTCGGTCTAGCAAGTCTAAAGTCTTCAAGTGTTCGTCAAAATCCTGTGGTTTGGCTGCACCTAAACTCAGGGTATGCACCTCTGGATGACTGAGGCAAAATAAATCATTAAACACCATTGGACTTAACGGCGCACATAGATTAACTAACTTTTGTGGTGGTTTATATAGCATTCCTCCTTTATCAGAGGGACTAATAATAAACACACCCATATCGTGATGGGTTGCGGCGGTAATTGCTGCCCAATTCCATTGATTAATGTAGTACCAATGCAGATTTACATAATCAAATTGGTTGGTATTAATTGCCTGGATAATTGTGTCTGTAGAACCATGTGTAGAAAAGCCAATAAATCTCACTTTTCCCTCGGCTTGTAATTGCTTTGCTACCTCCAAACATCCACCAGGACGGATGCTGTAGTCTAAAGAATCATCATGGTTGATACCGTGGATCGCTAATAAATCAACATAATCTAGCTGGAGATAGCGCAAGGATTTTTCAAATGTCTGCCGGAATTCCTGGGCGTTGGCAACGGGCCCGACTTTGGTTTGCACAATTAATTTATCGCGGGGGAATTTGGGTAATATTCGCCCCAACTGCATTTCAGATGTACCATAACCACGGGCAGTTTCAATATGATTTATTCCTACTTCAATTGCCCGGCGAATCGTTGCTTCCAAATTTTCCTGATTGTCTTGAGGAATTTCGCCGGGGGAAACATCCTGCCATTTGAATTGATATCTCATCCCGCCACAGGAAAACACTGGCATCTGTAACTCTGTGCGTCCAAATCTTCTGTATAGCATAGGGTATGGGGCATGGGCGTTAGGTGAATTGTTAGTTGTCTTTCCTCCATCTTCCTGATCCTTGTACCTGAATTCCTGACCTGAAACAAGGAGCATCCCACTGTAGTCTAATCAGTGATCTGTTTTCAGATTGCCACAGACATAATTTTGCGGGTCTTAGGTGAAGAGTAATTAATTCTGCTGACAACTGACCACTGAATCGATAACGATCATCATAAGTACCTCAAATTATTTATACTCAGTTAATTTTTATACTTCCGGAGGAACTCATGCAGGAATATTCTACTACTGAGCCAACGAGTAACCAAGCTGATGTTGGTTCAGTAAGTCACAATAACATATCTATTAATGGAGCGATCGCTCTAATTGTTGTCTTGATTCCGATCACGATATTTGCAGGATTGAAAACCTATAAGAAATACCGGGCGGCTACTCTCCGTCAACAAATCGCCAGTTTAGAAAAGCTGTGGCATTTGGATACTAAAAAGAAAAAGGCTTGAAAAATTAGGATTTTGACCATGAAGTACTTATTTTTCATTTGGGTGCTGGTATTAACTTTATTGTTTCCCGGTCAGGCAATTGCTCAAGCACAACAGCCCTATACTTTAATATCTGGACTGGGAGAACACCATCATCAAGTTTCTACCCAAAATCCCCAAGCACAAAAGTTTTTTGACCAAGGTTTAAATTTAATTTACGCATTCAACCATGATGAGGCGGCGCGTTCTTTTCGAGAAGCTGCTAGACTTGACCCGCATTTGGCGATCGCCCACTGGGGAGTGGCTCTAGCTTTGGGGCCTAATATTAACCTAGATGTTGATCCGCAGCGCGAACAAGCCGCCTACAAAGCCATACAAACAGCTGTAGCACTCCCCGCACCGCAACCAGAAAGAGACTACATTACAGCCCTAGCCAAGCGTTACACTAACGACCCCACAGCAGATTTGCACCAGCTGGCGGTGGGTTACAAAAATGCGATGGCAAAGTTAGTCAAACGTTATCCAAACGATTTGGATGCAGCGACCTTATACGCCGAAAGTTTGATGGATTTGCACCCTTGGCAACTCTGGACTCATGATGGTAAACCACAGGTAGATACAGAAGAGATTGTGGCTGTTTTGGAATCGGTGCTGCAACGCGATCCCAACCATCCTGGCGCTAATCACTACTATATCCACGCTGTAGAAGCGTCACTGTCACCAGAACGCGCCCTCAAGAGTGCTAATCGCCTAGAAACACTAGTTCCCGCCTCTGGACACCTGGTACACATGCCTGGTCATATCTATTTCCGTGTGGGAGATTATCAGCAAGCGATCGCCGCTAACATACAGGCGATCGCTCAGGATGAAGCTTATATTGCCAGAACTCACGCCCAGGGTTTTTATCCCTTGGGTTACTACACCCATAACATACATTTTCTCGCTGTAGCTGCGGCGATGGCAGGTAGATATCAGGATGCGATCGCAGCCGCCGAAAAATTGGTAGCTTATAGCACTCCTTTTGTCAAAGATTTCCCCATGTTCGAGGGCTACCTGGGCACAAAAATCATGATTCAGTCTAAGTTTAGCGACTGGGATGGGATTTTAAATACTCCAGATCCAGATGCTAAATTCGCTACAACTAGAGCACTGTGGCACTTTGCGCGCGGCATGGCCAATGCCGCTACAAATAAGGTTGAAGATGCAGCAGGCGATCGCAATGCCTTTTTAGCTGCGAAAAAAGCACTTCCTGCTACAGCAACCATTGGCATGAGTCCTGCCAGTACAATTTTAGACATTGCTAGTAACCTGTTAGATGCCAAAATTGCCAAAGCTAACCAAGAGTATGAAAAAGCGATCGCCTTACTAGAAACAGCAGTAGCCGAAGAAGACGCCCTGAATTACATGGAACCACCAGATTGGTATATTTCCACACGGGAAGCTTTGGGTGGTGTGCTGTTAGCTAAGGGTGACTACACCGCCGCCGAGCAAGTTTTCCGTGCTGACTTACAGAAGTATCCCCACAACGGACGTTCTCTGTTTGGCTTACAAGCTAGTTTGCAAGCTTTAGGAAAAAATTCCCAAGCCCAACAAATTAAGAACGAGTTTGCTACAGCCTGGAACAATGCTGATACGCAACTTAACGTAGAACAATTGTAAAAAAATTACCTAATTTTTTACAGATGACAACTATTTACAAGCTATTTCTCTAATTTTGATCGGTAGTTATGCAAAATAAATTATCCATCCAGGCAAGGGAACAGGGAACATGCCCTATACCCTATGCCCCATAATTCTTTAAATCTGTCTCACCACTGGTTGACCGTCTTTAACTTCGCCAATTAAAACTAAATCCACGCAATTGACGAAGATACCATTTTCCAGAACACCAGGAATATTATTCAGTGTTTTCTCCAGGTTAACTGGGTCATCAATAGAGTCAAATCTGACATCAATCACAAAGTTACCTTGGTCAGTGATCACTGGGCCAGCTTTTTTCACACCCATACGCAGTTCAGGTTTACCACCCAGTTTTTTGATGGCATTATTAACGGGAGTGAATGCCATAGGTATGACTTCTACTGGTACAGCAAAGCTAGAACCCAAGCGGTCTACTAACTTACCAGCATCTACCACGACGATGAATTGATTTGCCAGGTAATCTACCACTTTCTCGCGGGTGTGGGCTGCACCACCACCTTTAATAAGATTTTTCTGGGGATCGACTTCATCGGCACCGTCAATGGCAATATCAATATGGTCAATTGCATCTAAGGTGGTGAGAGGAACGCCGTACTGCTTTGCCAACACTTCTGACTGAAAGGAAGTGGGGACGCCAACGATGTCCTTGAGTTCGCCAGACTGTAGACGTTCTCCCAGAAACTGAATTGTATACGCTGTGGTTGACCCCGTACCCAACCCCACAATTGAACCTGATTTAACCAGGGCGGCGGCGGCTTTGCCCACTTCTTGTTTCATCAACTTCACGGGGTCTACTGCTGCGGTCATTCCCAAAACTCCTAAAATATTCAATAAACAGCACTATCACAGCCGAATATACTACATTCCCTGCAATTACAGAGCTAAGAATTTAAATACTCAACCAGCCAAAAACCTGTTCTACCGTTAATTCCAACTCAATACCTTCAAGTACGGGTAATTGATCACCAGCTTCATATAATTCCACACACTGTCCCGGAAACACCGCCAGCACACTTTCATCTTCTGGATTGAGCAACCAGCCTAATTCTGCATCATTGCGCGCACAATGCAACAATTTACTCAACACTTTTTTTAATTTTTGGTCTGGGGAAAGAATCTCAATCGCCCAATCGGGATGAATGTTAAAACGGTTGTTGGGGTTGACTGGTAAGAGTCATAAGTGGGTAGAAGAGAAGGGATATTTTAATTATGAGCGATCGCAGTTCGTAGTCAGGATTTTAGTCCTTTATTTTTTAAGCACTAAAGTGCTTACTACAAACCTTAAAAAACTACGAAATAACCAAAAAAATAGAAATTATTAAACTGTCTATATCATAACCTGAATATGCGGATATATCGACTGGTTTGTCAGGCTGGCAACTTCAACAAGACAAAAACCGTCATCATGGCTATAATCGGTAAGCAACAATTTTGCCTATCAGTTTAGAATCACAGTTTTGTCAATTTAGATGAGTTAAAATTATGCGGCATTTGCTAGGTACAATTTCTTTAGCTTTCCTCCTGCAAAGCTTCCCAGTAATGCTTCAAGCCCAAGGGCTAGAACTTGCTGCCAATAAAGAATCACAAGCGATTCAACAGGTAATTTCAGCCAAGTTGATGAGCAATTCTCCTGATGGTAATTTTTATCCAGAACGCCTGCTCAATCGTGCCGAGTTAGCCTCAATCTTAGTAAAAACATTTCGTCTGGAAAAACGGCAAGCATCACAACAAGAAAACTCAATATCAGTTGCCGATGTATCAAGTTCCCACTGGGCATACAAAGACATTCAGATAGTTTTGAAAAATGATATTATGAAGGGCTATCGTGGTAATATGTTTTTCCCTAATCAAAGGATAACAAAAGCAGAAGCCTTAGCCATTTTTGCTCAAGCTTATGGTGTATTTCAATTTCCTGATGAGAGTGTCAATGAAATTCTTGCCCCCTATCCAGATGCAGCCAGCATACCGACTTGGGCTAGGAGAGCGATCGCTACAGTAATTACCGAAGGATTTATGAATACAGATGCTCAAGGTAACATTTCCCCATTACGACCAATGACTCGTGGGGATATGGCTTACGTATTGAGCAGATATTTGCAACGACAACAAAGACAGCCAGAAACACCAGTAGTTCCCACCCCACCCGGTATTGTAGAACCCCGTTAGAACAAAAACACCGAAAATATGCCAGAAAAACCGGAAACTAGTCTCTGTTTTGGGTTTATTTAAAATGCCACTTTCCGAGAGTCGTCGGTAACACGACCGTGGGAGAATCAAAGATACCAGAAGTAGAGATTTAGAGAGGAACACCCTATAATATGCATTTGAGCGAAATCACCCATCCCAATCAGTTGCACGGTTTATCCATCCGCCAACTACAACAAATTGCTCGTCAGATCCGCGATAAGCATCTACAAACTGTAGCAGCAACTGGTGGTCACTTAGGGCCGGGTTTGGGTGTTGTAGAATTAACCCTAGGGCTTTACCAAACATTAGACTTAGATCGAGATAAAGTGATTTGGGATGTAGGACACCAAGCCTATCCCCACAAACTGATCACAGGACGTTACAGTAATTTCGACACCCTCAGACAAAAAGACGGCGTCGCTGGTTATCTCAAGCGGTGTGAAAGCAAGTTTGACCACTTTGGTGCTGGACACGCTTCCACTAGTATATCGGCGGCTTTGGGCATGGCTTTAGCACGAGACCTGAAAGGGGAAAAATTTAAAGCCGTTGCTGTCATTGGTGATGGGGCATTAACTGGGGGTATGGCCTTAGAAGCCATCAACCACGCCGGACACTTACCCAAAACTAACTTGCTAGTGGTTCTCAACGACAACGAGATGTCCATCTCACCCAACGTTGGTGCGATTCCTCGCTACCTCAATAAGATGCGTCTGAGTCCACCAGTACAGTTTTTCAAAGACAACCTTGAGGAACAGTTCAAACAAATTCCCTTTGTCGGTGAATCTCTCTCACCCGAACTCGGACGCATCAAAGAAGGGATGAAGCGTTTAGCTGTCCCGAAAGTCGGTGCAGTGTTTGAAGAACTCGGCTTTACCTACATGGGGCCAGTGGATGGGCATAATTTAGAAGAATTGATTGCTACCTTTCAACAGGCGCATCAAATACAAGGGCCTGTGTTAGTACACGTAATCACAGTCAAGGGCAAAGGCTATGAAATTGCCGAACAAGACCAAGTAGGCTACCATGCTCAAACTCCCTTCAACCTCACAACGGGCAAAGCTATCCCCTCCAGCAAACCCAAACCCCCCGCTTATGCCAAGGTTTTTGCCCACACCCTAGTCAAACTCGCCGAACAAAACCCCAAAATTATTGGGATTACCGCAGCGATGGCTACAGGTACTGGCTTAGATAAACTCCAAGCAAAACTGCCTAATCAATATATTGATGTTGGCATTGCTGAACAACATGCTGTTACCTTAGCTGCTGGACTAGCATCTGAAGGTATGCGTCCCGTTGCTGCCATCTACTCTACCTTCCTGCAACGTGCTTATGACCAAATAATTCACGATGTCTGCATTCAAAACTTGCCAGTGTTCTTCTGCTTAGATAGGGCGGGAATTGTCGGTGCTGATGGACCCACTCACCAAGGTATGTATGATATTGCCTATCTGCGTTGCATTCCCAATTTGGTGATGATGGCACCTAAAGACGAGGCAGAACTACAACAGATGATTGTCACTGGTGTTAACCATACCAGCGGCCCCATCGCCATGCGCTTCCCCCGTGGTAACGGCCACGGTGTACCATTGATGGAAGAAGGTTGGGAACCCCTCGAAATCGGCAAAGGCGAAATTCTCCGCACTGGTGATGATGTGTTAATTCTCGGCTATGGCACAATGGTGTATCCCAGCTTGCAAGCTGCGGAAATTCTCAGTGAACACGGCATTGAAGCAACTGTAGTCAACGCCCGTTTTGTCAAGCCTTTGGATACCGAATTGATCTTGCCTTTGGCGAAAAAAATTGGCCGCGTCGTCACCCTAGAAGAAGGTTGTGTAATGGGTGGCTTTGGTTCTGCTGTGGCGGAAGCATTACTAGATGCTGATGTTGTTGTACCTGTGAAGCGTATTGGTGTGCCAGATATTTTAGTAGATCATGCTACACCAGATGAATCCAAGGCAGAATTAGGTTTAACTAGCCGTCAAATAGCAGAAAGAGTTCTGCAAGCTTACTTTCAGCCACAGGTATCTGCCATTGTCTAATTGAAAGACTTTGAAAATCATTATGACTGTAAAGTACACTCCACTGTTGCCTATGGAGTGTATTTTTTATCTTTACCAGGGTATTAGCCCTTTCAAGGTGGATCAGAATTCTCGACAACCTATTACCTCTGCGTTCTCTGTCTTGGAAAGTTCTGATGCCTGTGGCAAGCCACCCTCCGGGTGTCTACGGAGGAAGCCTCCGCTCAGACTTTTCGCTGCGCCTCTGCGGTTAAATCAATTACCTTTTAACCTCTGAGGAACAAAGGAAGTAAAGAAAAGACCAGAAATTTCACGAGTCATCTTGAAAGGGCTAGTCCTATACTCTTAATCATTGGTCAGAAAATTGTTATAACTTGGGAAGTTAGTATAAAAAAGCTCAATATAGTCCACAGATAAGCTGTTAATTTTAAACTTCTATGACCATCAACCTATTGAACGATCGCTATCAAGTTATCCGCACACTCGGTGCTGGTGGGTTTGGTGAAACCTATTTGGCAGAAGATAGCTATATGCCGTCAAAGCGCCGTTGTGTAGTGAAACAGCTAAGACCAATTCAAAATAATCCCCAAATTTACCAACTCGTACAGGAACGGTTTCAACGGGAAGCAGCAATTTTAGAAGAACTCGGCGGCGCTAGTGACCAAATTCCCAAATTGTATGCTTATTTTGAAGCGGATGAGCAATTTTACTTGGTTCAAGAATGGATTGAAGGCGATACCCTAACAGCAAAGGTGCAAAAGCAGGGGTTATTTAGTGAAAGTGCTGTCTTAGAATTATTGGTGAATTTGTTACCCGTTTTGGACTACGTCCACAGTAAACAGATAGTTCACCGCGATATTAAACCCGATAACATTATTCTGCGTTACCGTGATGGCAAACCAGTATTAATTGATTTTGGTGCGGTGCGGGAATCGATGGGAACGGTAGTAAATTCCCAAGGTAGTCCTACCAGTTCAATTGTAATTGGTACACCAGGGTATATGCCCAGTGAACAAGCCGCAGGTAGACCAGTTTATTCTAGTGATTTATATAGTTTAGGGGTGACAGCAATTTACTTGTTGACTGGGAGACAACCGCAACAATTAGAAACAGATCCACAAACAGCAGATATCATCTGGCGTCAGTATGTCGGGCATCTTAGCCCCATGATAGCAGAAGTCCTTGATCGAGCGATCGCCTATCATCCACGCGATCGCTACCCCACAGCCAGAGTCATGCTGGATGCTTTGCAAGGTGTGACAAGTCCCATTGCAGCTACCCAAGCAGTTTTTACCCAACCACCTACTATTCAACCAACAGTAGCATCAGTACCTTCTCCTGTAACTGTTCCTGTTGCGCCTCAATCGAGTCATCAAGATCAGCAACAACAGAATAAACAAAATAGTCCCAATGGCATTGTTCTTGGGAGTTTGATAGCAGGTGGGTTAATTGGTGCATCTGTGATTATTAGTCAGGTGTTACCAAAAGCTTCCCAACCTGTAGCAGAAAAAACAGAAACACCATCAAATACTACAACCCAAGTTAAAGAAAACCCTACTGTTTCACAATCTGTAGAAGCACCATCAAATGTCGCATCTCAAGTTAATCAAATCCCGGTTAACTCTACAACTCAAATCCAAAAAACCATTACAAAAACCCAAACTATCGCCACTCCTGAATTTACGCCAACACCAATTCCCCCTACTCCATCACCAGCACCACAAATTGATACCACAACTAGCAACAATTATTCCTGGCTTTCCCAAAGACTTGTTACCGATGCGGATTTAGATGGTAAAGATGGCTTTGAATTAGACATTATGCGAAATTCGCTGTTCGCTCGTCATGGTCGTAAGTTTGATACTACTGGTATTCAAGAGTACTTTAATAACCAGTCTTGGTATCGTCCGCTATATTCACCAAAGGCATTTCCGGTGAAATTATTGTCTAGAATAGAGCAACGAAATGTAGATTATATTGCTAAGTATCAAGACCGTAATAACTTGAGATATTTTAGGAAATAGGTACTGTAATTAATGAGGTAATTGTACTTTCCGCCTCAGAAAAAAACATTTTATAGTACTTTAGCGACACTAAAATAATCCTAGTCTCATAATCATTGAACATCAAGAGATAAGTGCTATATAATTCTAACAGGACTATTATCTTTTCTCCTACTTTCAATTATGGAAATCACAAAGGTATCAGATGGAGGACAAGTTATTATTCCCCAATCATTGCGACAGTCTCATAGCTGGGAAGTTGGTCAAGAATTAATAGCAATTGATATGGGTGACGGAATTCTGCTAAAACCGAAGAAGCCTTTTTTAGAAACCACATTGACTGATGTTGCTGGCTGCTTAAAATATCAAGGTACACCAAAATCTCTCGAAGAAATGGATGATGCTATCCATCAGGGTGTAAAGGAATCATGGCATGGTAGTAGTTGATACTAATATAGTTGTGCGGTTTTTGACTCAAGATGATAAATTACAATATCAAAAGAGTCTAGATATTTTTCAGATGCAGAATGTTTTTATACCAGATACAGTAATTTTAGAAACTGAATGGGTACTTAGATTTGCCTATAAATTTAAATCTGTCGAGATTTGTGAAGCTTTAAGAAAACTTTTCGGCTTACCGAATGTCCATCTTAATAACGCAAACTTAATTGCTCAATCGCTGCAATGGCATGAAGTTGGCTTGGATTTTGCGGATGCTTTTCACCTTGCAAGCAGTCAAAACCATACTAAATTTTATACTTTTGACGAGAAGTTTGTAAAAAGGGCTAAGGGCTTAAGCACTTGTGAAGTCCAACAACCTTAAAGAAAGCAAACTTTTGTCCTTGATGATTTACGAAAACAATATTGATTGATTTCGCCTTCAGTTTCATCGGCGAATAATTAAATTATGCACATCTAGAGGAATGCGATCGCCTTGATGGAGAATTTCTTAATGAGAATCATCCAAAACTGGGGTAAATGGTGCTGCGCGGATTTTTGCACTATTACACGTATCAATTGCGGTGTGAAGACGCGAAACTGTGGGATTATCCAATTGTAAATTAGCGTTGGCGTTTCGTCCGAGTAAAATCGACCTCTGCTTTCACGAAATCTCACGTTCTGTTGGTGTAGTAATTACCTGATGATTGATGACGGATAGCCGTCAACCTGCAACAGTTAAGAAGTATAAAAACTTTATGAGTTTACACATATAACTGTAGATTATACTGAAAAGGCGAGGGAGTGGAATATTATGACGCTGACATTATTAAATCATCGATATCAAGTACTGCGGGTGCTTGGCAGTGGGGGATTTGGGGAAACATTTTTGGCTGAAGATACCCAAATGCCTTCTAGCCGTCACTGTGTGATTAAACAACTCAAACCTGTAGCCAATAATCCCCAGATTTACCAACTGGTGAAAGAACGCTTTCAGCAAGAAGCAGCTATTTTAGAAGATTTAGGCGATCGCAGTGAGCAAATTCCCCGACTGTATGCATACTTTGTCGATAACGGGGAATTTTATTTAGTACAAGAATATGTTGAAGGTCTGACTTTAACCCAAAAAATCCAACAGCAGGGTTTGCAGAGCGAGAGTGCAGTTAAAGACATCTTAATTAACATCTTACCAGTGCTGGAATATGTGCATAACAAGCGCATAGTGCATCGAGACATCAAACCAGACAATATCATTTTGCGCTTCTCAGATGGTAAGCCAGTCTTAATTGATTTTGGTGCAGTTAAGGTAACAATGGGTACAGTGATGACTGCTTCTGGTAACTCCAACCAGTCGATTGTCATTGGTACACCAGGGTTTATGCCGATGGAACAATCGGTAGGTAGACCAGTATTCTCTAGTGATTTGTATAGTTTAGGACTAACGGCAATTTATTTGCTCACAGGTAAATTACCGCAAGAATTTACCACCGATCCAGCTACAGGTGACTTTCTCTGGCGCAATCATGTAGGTAATATCAGTCCTAGTTTTGCACAGGTGTTGGATAAAGCCATACAACAATCACCACGCGATCGCTATCTCACTGTTAGAGACATGCTAGCAGCATTGCAGACCCCAGCAACCCCAGTTGCACCGACTGTACCAGTTTACCAACAGCCATATACACCTGTTGCACCGACAGTACCCTACCAACAACCTACCCCCACTCCACAACCTACACCTGTTTATCAACAGCCACCGATTCCCATCCCACAACCACCAACCCCCGTTCCATCATCCCCACCGATTTATCAACAACCACCAACCCCCATTCCACCATCTACACCAATTCCTTCTCACTCTCAAGTTACACCTACCAATGGTTTAGGAACTTGGCAGCAAGCTGTAATTATTGGCGGCGTTATTGGTTCATTTCTTGTAGGCGGTGTTTGGGTAATGGGGTTCATGGGAGTCATAAATTCACCAACTCAACCAACACCAGAACCCAAAGCAGAAACTGTCCTCCAACCAAAAGTAACACCCGAACCGCAACCAACAGTAACTCAACCAGTAATTCAGCAACCTACTTCCCCACCTATTCAACAATCAACTAATCCCATTTCTAGAACTGCGGCCATAGAAGCAGTTCAGAATTGGCTAGGAACCAAACCACAATTATTTGGTTCATCCTACAATACAGAAGTAGGTGAACAATTGCTTACAGGTATAGCTTACAGAGAAAATATCAAAAAAACTGATAATGCTGATGCTTGTCTTGCTAGTGGCACAAAGGAAGATGATTGCTTAAGTTCACTAGAGTGGTTGCAAAGAAATAATAGTTATTATCTCTATGATGAAACACAAATAGTGTCAATTGAAGATTTTTATGTCCGGGGTGATAACCAAGCAACAATAAAAGTTGCCGTTAGGGAAAAAATTTCGTTTTACAACAATGGTAAACTCAAGGAAAATCCTGCGGCAACAAGAACCTCCCGCTATGATTTGCAATACGAAAATAATCAAGTCAAAATATCTTTTTACTGTGTGTATAAAGAAAGTGTTTGCCGACCTTTTGGTAATCAAGACCTAGTTGAAAAGTACAGATATCTTATTAACCAATAGGCTGTATAACAGCTATTACCAAATATTGTTTATTAGTCTAAAATCCTATAGACTAAACCATTAATTCTGTACTTGTAATAAGAGTGAATCATCAAATTATTTTTCTTTGAGGGGTAGCCAGTGGAGCCAAATTCACAACAACAACCGGACATCAGTGAGCAAAAAACTGCCGAACTTGAAGCTAGTTTGCAACATGCTAATCAAGTTATTGCCCATCTCAAAAAACAAAATATTGAATTACAACAGCAAATAAATGAAGTTCAGGGGAGTACTACTCCAATTTCTGCTCCTGACCAAGTACGAGATCGCAATCAAACAAACATAGTCAAGCGGAGAGTAAAAAAAATTCATCCATCAGATAGTAAATTCGTCCGTAATTCCTACTTTCCCACATTAAACTCTCTGCAATTCTATGGACTAACTAGTTTAGTAGTTGTAGTTATACTTGGTTTATTTGGACTTGGTACATTGATGGCTCGAAAACAAAATAGCAAAGAATCTTCGACAGGAAATAATCCGTCTGTACAATCACCTAAAAGATTACCACAACCTCCATCTTCACCGATTGCACCGACAAATAATCCAATCAATAGTCTCCAGGAAGTTCCTAATGCTCCACCAATAAACCCTAATATTTCACCACCAATACAACCTAATCCTCCTGTATTAGGTAAAAATGACAAATTAGAAAACATAGTTGATGGTTTAGTTAATCGTGTAAAAAATCAAAACCTGCCAACAGATTCTTTATCCATAACATTGATAGATTTAAATACACAAACAATTGCTGGATACCAGCAAAATACAGGTAGATACCCAGCTAGTGTAGTTAAACTATTTTGGATGGTTATCTTACAAGCTCAAATCCAACAAGGATCTATTAACCAAGACGCGGAGCTTTATAATGATCTAAATAAAATGATTGTTAAATCAGATAATGACGCATCTAGCCGCATCATAGATCGCATTACTGGTGATAAATCAAGAATAGAAGCTCTAGGCAAAGAAGAATTCAAACAATGGAAACAAAAGCGACAAGCAATTAATTTGTTTTTTCAAAAAGCGGGATATCAAGATATGAATATTAGCCAAAAAACTTTTCCTATTCCCTACCTAGATTTTAGAAGACCTATTGGTACAGATTTACAGATACGTGGTGACGATCTACAAAAGCCAATACGCAATAAAATCACAACTTACCAAGCAGCTAGATTGATGTATGAAATTTCTAATTTTCAAGCAGTAGATATCCAATCTAGCCAACAAATGATGAATTTATTAAAAAGAGACTTACGCACAGAAGTATGGAAACAAGATCCACCTAATCTAGAAGAATTTAATCCAGTAGAGAATTTTTTCGGTGAATCTTTATCCTCTGAAAACGTGATATTTGCTTCCAAAGCTGGCTGGACTACGGCTTCTAGACAAGAAGTAGCTTATGTAGCCACACCTGACGGAAAAGTTCGTTATGTTCTCGCAGTTTTTGGCGATGATCCAGCCTATGGAAAGAGCAAGAAAATTTTTCCAGAACTATCCCGCATTGTCTTTGAACGCATGAGCAATAGATAACGCACTTGTAGAATAGAGACAAGCGATTGCCTCTCTAGTATTTTTTCAGGTAAATTGTACATCCTGTTGTGACCAATCCTCAATCTTTAAAGCAGGCACTTGAGAAAAATCTCGATGGTTTCGTGTCACTACAACTGCACCATTTACTAAGGCAATTGCCGCAATTCGCATATCCTTTTGCAATCGCTGTTTCGATAACGTGGGATTTTCTATTAGCAATCGCTGAAAAGTTTCACCTGCTTTGTGATCAAAATCCAACACTCTCACTCGTCCAAACAGAGTAACTGTCCGGCTCAACTTTCCATAAAGCCGCACAACATCTTCAACCTTCTGCGCCCCATTGATTCGCACCACCCAACCATTAAACAGTTCCTGAACCGTCACGATGGAAATTGCCACCTCTGACCCCATCTGTGCCACTCGACGGCTTACCTGTGGATGCCGCTCTAATAGCAGCGATACATGATCAGTATCTAGCAACCAGAGGCTCATACGATGCCATTTATACCCAATTCACGCTCATTACGTAGTTCCTGCGCCAAATCTGCAAACTCATCATCTCCCTCAAACATGCCAATAAAATCTGTCCAGGGATTATTTGCAACTTCTAGGGTCAGCACCTCAAGATTTGTCAGTCTAGCTTTCACTTTTTCCTGTACAGCAGCGAGCACATCTGAGCGGGTTTCAGCTTCCACCGCACAATCAAGTAACTCTGGCACTGATGCAATAAAGTGTCTCGATGATACCTGTTCAACTAGAACATGAAGAGACAGGTTATTATTCAAACTGGCGACGGCTAGAAGATTCATAGATAGCAATACTGATTTCCCTTTTCTCATAATAATGCTTCCGTTAGCATAGGGTGTTTGTGAGCATCATTCAAAATCTCAAATGGACATGGTCAATGAGTGAAAACGAGTTAAAGTATACAGCAGGAACCCTCGTCCTTACTGGCTCTAAACTATGCAAACGCTGCTAAACAATCGCTACCAAGTGATTCGGACACTGGGAAGCGGCGGATTTGGGAAACTTATCTGGCAGAAGATACTTAAATGCCCTCCCACCGACGCTGTGTGATTAAACAACTCAAACCCATTCAAAATAACCCCGAAATTTACCAACTAGTACAAGAGAGGTTTGGGCGAGAAGCCGCAATTCTAGAAGATTTGGGTGGTTCTACAGACCAAATTCCTTCCTTGTACGCCTAAATTGGGTTAAAATCTGGTGAGTATGGTGATAAACATATAACTGAAGCACCAACAGCTTCAATCAATTGCAACAAGCTGACGCTGAGTGGATCAACTCTGTGCGTGCAACAATAGATGCAGCGATCGCAATCAGTGAAAAAACTCCGCCAATCGACGGTAAAACTTTTGTGAACCAAATTCTTGCACAATTTCAGCAAATATGACACAAATATTCCACCCACGGCGCACCCGCATTCTGCCACCATCCACCATACCAGAAGCCGAAAAAAATCATCGTCAACAACAACGCGATACCCTAGCTGCAAGGTGTCGCCCCATTTTTGAACAATTGCGTCCCCAACTCATCGAAGCACATTACAACTGGCATATTGCCATCGATCCCGAAACGGAACAGTATCTTCTCGACCCAACTTTGAAAGGGATAACACAAAAAATCCAGGAAGTTTACGGCAATCCAAGTGAGGTAAAACTAACAATTTTTCGGCTCAATAACACAGGAAACTGTGGCAGATTATGGGTGTAGGTTCGTTTGGAGACAACAATGAACTATACTTTGAAATTCAGCTTGTAGCCGTGTCAGGTGAGGAGTTTTGCATTGAAGCCCTATTTGATACTGGATTTACCGACGGATGGTTAGCTATCAATAGCCAAGACCTGGAAGTTTTGGGATGGTCATTGCTCAGTGCACAGGTGGAGATGACGACAGCACGAGGAGACGCACGGTTTAACATTCACGAAGGCAAAGTAATAATCGATGACATTGAAGTCATCATACCCGTCCATGTTGGCGACGATATTCCCGATACCATCATGGGTTCGTTGTGGCTGGATATTATGGAATTGGTGGTCAATAAGCCGCGAGGGATCTTGAGGCTTGAGACAATAGAAAAATAGCACTCGCATACCCTCATAATTGGCATGGTCAATGAGTGAAAACGAGTTAAAGTATACAGCAGGAACCCTCGTCCTTACTGACTCTAAACTATGCAAACACTGCTAAACAATCGCTACCAAGTGATTCGGACACTGGGAAGCGGCGGATTTGGGGAAACTTATCTGGCAGAAGATACCCAAATGCCGTCCCACCGACGCTGTGTGATTAAACAACTCAAACCCATTCAAAATAACCCCGAAATTTACCAACTAGTACAAGAGAGGTTTGGGCGAGAAGCCGCAATTCTAGAAGATTTGGGCGGGTCTACAGACCAAATTCCTTCCTTGTACGCCTACTTTCAGTCAGAAGGGCAGTTTTACGTAGTGCAGGAGTGGGTAGAAGGTGATACCCTGACAGCCAAAATTCAACAACAAGGGTTATTGAGTGAAAGTACTGTTAGAGAAATCTTAGTCAACTTGTTACCAGTTCTAGAGTATGTCCACTCTAAGCGCATAGTTCACCGGGACATTAAGCCAGATAACATTATTTTGCGTCATCGTGATGGCAAGCCAGTATTGATAGATTTTGGTGCAGTGCGGGAATCAATGGGCACAGTGGTGAATTCTCAAGGGAATCCTACCAGTTCCATTGTGATTGGCACACCAGGATATATGCCCAGTGAACAAGCCGCAGGTAGACCAGTTTATTCTAGTGATTTATATAGTTTGGGGATGACCGCAATTTACCTACTGACTGGGAGACAACCACAGGAAATTGACACAGACCCCCGGACTGGGGAAATTATTTGGCGACAATACGCTTTAAATGTTAGCCCCTCATTGGCAATGGTAATTGATCAGGCGATCGCCTATCATCCCCGCGATCGCTTTCCCACTGCTAGAGAAATGCTAGAAGCCTTGCAAACAGGTGCAGCCACCTTTCCCCCCACTGTTCCTTACATCCAACCACCAGCAGTTAGTGTGGCTCCCACGATAGCAACACCAGAATATACACCACAGCACACACCCCAACCAACAATTTCTGTCAGTCCACCAGCTTCCCCTCAACCAGTAAATCCAGGTAATAGACAACGTGGCATCTTTGTGGGTAGTTTAATTGTGGGTGGTTTGATTGGTGCTGCGGTAATCATTGGTTTTGCCATCAACAACAACCAACCATTGCAAACAGCAGCCGAGTCCACACCTTTATCTAGTGAACAAGCCACAATTAATACTCAACCCCAGGACACCGTACCAGTAGTCACACCTGAACCACCTCCCATACTTCCTAGTGCAACCCCCACTGCGGAACCGCCGACACTCACAGCAACACAAGCGAATAGACCTGCACCAGAAGCCGCCATCCAAAATTATTACGCCCATATCAATCAAGGTCAGTATCAAACTGCTTGGAATCAGCTATCTCCACGCTTCCAAAATAATCGCCGCCTCCACCCCAATGGTTATCTTTCCTATATCGACTGGTGGGGGGGACAAGTTGACAGCGTTGATGTTGAACAACTGAATTTGATGGAAGCAAGCGCCGAAACAGCCACGGTGAATGCCCAGTTAAAGTATTTATTGAAAACTGGCAAAGTAGTTCCTAGTGCTGTGCGTTTCTCCTTGTTATGGGATGCGGAAAATAGTAGATGGGTTGTGAGTGACGCCAAATAGCTGACATCTGAATCTTGGAAGCATTTAATGAAGTCAAAAGTCCAAAAACCTTAATTTTTGACCCTTGACCCTTCTACCAGAATATATGTGTGCCAGTTGCGTAAGTCCTGGTTGTGTTGGAGTAATTGAAAGTCGTTTTGGAGTATGCTAATTTTGCGATCGCACTCTAGACGATCGCCCCTTGACTTAAACAGCGATCGCTAATTCCTCAATTCGGCGATGCCGTACTCTCGCTGCTAAGGCAGCCTACCATATCGGCGATCGCACTTCCCACTCATTCCTAAACTGCGATCGCCCACAACTATCTCAAGCTTAGGCGATCGCTCGATTGTTCATTTTCTATTTACAATTTAAGAAAAGATTCTGATGGCTACTGAAATGGTATCGATACCCATCACTTTGGAACAACTTATTAATGCGGTACAACAGTTGCAACCAGATGAACGGGCGCAAGTTGCCAGAGCCTTGATTCAACTTGATTTACGTGCAGATTTGGCGGCTTTAATTCAAGAACTTTATGCCGAACCCCCAGTAGACGAGATTACAGACGATGACATCATGGCTGAAATTAAGGCTGTGCGTCAGCAATCTCAACAGTTATGACGTTGCGTGTGGTCATCGACACCAATATTTGGATTCGCATTTTACTAAAGGGGCGAGTTACATTACCGATTTTGGAAGCATTCAATGGGGATAAATTCCAGTTGGTAATGAGTAAACCGCTCATGGAAGAACTGCATCTTGTTTGGAATCGTCCCCGGTTAAGAGAGCGGATTGACTCCAGTCAGGCGATGCGCCTAGAACAACAGTTGCAGTATCGTGCGCTATGGGTTGAGTTGAAAACGGTTCCGCCTAATTGTCGAGATCCCAAAGATTTGCCTGTTTTGGCAACGGCGATTGATGGCGAAGCCGGGATTATCGTATCTGGGGATGATGATTTGAGGGCTGATGATGATTTGAGAGTGGTAATGGCAAGCTATGGCATTCAGTTACTGGGCGTTAATTCTTTCTTGAAATGTTTAGATGAAAGTACTGAGTCAGGATGACATCCATACTATTAGGTTAACACCTATCTTGCAAAGGTAGCGATGTCTGAAGACAAGCCACTCCGTGTCTACGCACTTCCAAGTCATTCCTAAACTGCGATCGCTCCGAATGATCGCACTAGTCTCAAAAATTCAGCGATCGCTCACAACTATACCAGCATACTTAAAACTGAGCGCCCAATCTTGTAGGATGTGTTAGCGCCAGCGTAACGCATCCCCAAAATCTTCATCTAAATAAGGGCATCAACTCTTGCTCCATTCCCCAATCAACCGAGTAAATACCCTGTGCTACATATCGGTGAAAACTGGAATACTTCCAATCCATCGCTTGCTGACATAACCCATGTTTCACTGGATTGTAATGGATATAATCACAATGCCGCACAAAATCATCATCATCTCGAATCCAATGTTCCCAAAATCGTCGCTGCCAAAGATTGCTCTCTCTGCGGTTTTGCCGTGATTCACTCCGGGTTGCCTGCAACTTTAGCACAGATGCTCCTTGCTTGGTGACATCGCTTTTAATCAATCGCCAACGAGTTGCATAATCACTATCATTGGGTGGTAAAGTCCAGATGCAGTGGATGTGATCAGGTAACAAGACCATGGCATCAATGGCAAACGGATATTTTTCGCGCACCTTGAGAAATGCAGCGCGCAGCAAAGGACGAGCAACATCTGTACAAAGCCACGGTTGTCTTTGATGTGTTACCTGGGTAAAGAAGTATGTGCCGCCCTCAATCCTACTTCTGCGGTAGCTGGTCATGGAATGATACTATTGGGGTTTGTTGATTAGTTTGCCCAAATTTAGCAGAGCATTCATAATTTGGTGATGCGTTACGCTGTCGCTAACGCATCCTACGAGATTGGCGATCGCACTATTGGGGTTTGTTGATTAGTTTGCCCAAATCTAGCAGAGCATTCATAATTCTCGGATGCGTTACGCGCTTCGCTAACGCATCCTACAAGATCGGCGATCGCTACAAGATTGGCGATCGCACTAGAGAGTAGCCCGCTAGGCAATGATGTTATCTAACGGGCTAACCAATCAACTTACTTATTACACCCACGAAGCTCCCACTCGCGCCACTTTTGATAATGGCGCAGTGCATCGCAAGACATATTATCGTGCATCGTCTGGACATGGGGTGGCACCTGTGGCTCCAAGGTCGAGCTTGGCGAATAACTTGGTTTACTACGAATAAATTCAAAGTAAATTCCATTAGCAAGCGTCCAAACCACGAATATTATCAACCCAATTTTCACAAAACTAGGTTTAGAAGGAGCTTTGTCCGAGGTTTGCTGATTGAAATTTTTCATAGGATAAACTACCAGCCCTGAGCGCGGACACCGCGACACGAAGCTCCAAGAGCATTAGCAGCAATACTACCAGGTGTAATGGGAGTTATTTCCGTTTTCCCTGTGGATTTATCAACTAACTGACCCCTGCTGTTATATAAAGCCGCACCATCAATCCAGAGTCGAGCCTCGGCGCAAGACACATGGAAAGTGGTTTCCTTCATGCCAGTACCGTACTTTTGGTAAAGCTTCTGCCTACGCTTGTAAATACTTTCCACCTCTAAAAGGATTGGAGTTTCAGTATCTGCGTCAACGCCGACCTGGATAAACTTTTGATTGGATTGAGCTTGAACAGCAAGGGGGCTAAAGGCAACACACGACAAAGCTAAAACCGCGAATACACGTTTCATACTGACGCACTCTGCAAACTTTATTACTAATTTCTAGCCTACGTAAACAAATTACTGTGCTAGCAAAGCTACTGAAAACTAGTTGAAGCTTACGCAAAGACTTTGAACCATGAACACAATTAACTTGCCCGTACATTGGACACCACCCAAATACACCTTTGGGGACAGAGTAAAACAAGGCTTAATCGTTGGCATGGAGAGTTATCCCTCTTCTGTCACTTTCCGAAGTGAGATAGTAGTAAATAAGTGAAATCATCCAGAAGCATAATAAGGTTTAAATTGGTTCATTGCAGCAATTAACTGATTGAATCCCAGCAATAAATGTGAAT
>JAHHHF010000087.1 GCA_019359495.1 Goleter apudmare HA4340-LM2 | reverse complement strand
TAATTATTTCGTTTTTTACGTTGAGTTACCCACGCTCTGGACGTATTTTGATGACGTATCAATTAAATTATCCTAAATCTAGCTAATCCAAGTGTTTTTTCCTCACTTGTGAGAAATGCGGGTAAAGAGTGTGGTCTAAGTAGGTGAAAATCGCTGTAAAGTGAAAAGTCTACTGGCTACACTCTTTGTCATCTACTAATTGTTTGACATCAAGATACAAGTCGCCTTCATATTCAGAATAGGGGCGACATTTGCCTTTGCCACTTAAATCGATGGGCTTACCTGCAACGCTACGGCGGAAAGCAAGTATCTGCTTCAAAACTAGTCCTGGATCTGTTCCGGGTTTGAGCGTGACGAGTACATTATCTGATGTACAAGGTGTGCCTTTACGATTGGCAATGCACAAAACGGGATAATTGTTGAAGTTAAATTCGCTTCTGATTAACAGTGCGCCGTTACTGTAATAGCGTTGGAATCTTCGGGAAACAATCTGACAACGCTGTGCAGGTGGGAAATTTTTAAAGTCCTTGACAACCCAACGGATAAACGTCTCAGGACCACGTTGGGTGCGGATCTTGGTGACTGGGGTTTTGCCTTCTTGGTCGCAAAAGAATTTGTCGTTTCTAGCGTAGCTGGACTGGTTGCTGGTGGTGACACCTGCCAAAGCTAAGGCTGAAATTACGGAGGCTGTCGCTATGCTGGGGAATATATGAGCTAATAACCTGAGTTGCATATATATAAGTATTAATGGCTAAAAATAGTTTAATTTAAACCTGACATCAATATAGTTAGGGAGCATCCCAAATGTGTAAATTTATTTTTTTGTAGTGCGGGCTTCTAGCCCGCTTCCTGGACATTAGGGAGCAAGATGCTCCCACTACAAATTTTATTTTTGCAAAATTGGGATGCTCCCTATAGCTAGCTACAAGGTCAAGTTGCCGATTTTTGGAACTATGGTATGTGAAGTGGGGATTATTTTTGTTGACGATCGCCTACTAACTCACCTACAGGCTAAATTAGTTAGGGTAGATGAGGATTACCGTTGCACTATTTGTCACCCCTTTGGCTTATCTTGGTGGTTGACTTCCTCCTAAAGTTGCCGTTAACCTTATCGATCATGCAAGCACCAATTACAGTTGGCACTGTTCTACAAAACCGTTACCGGATAATTCAAATTCTCGGACAGGGAGGATTTGGGAGAACTTATCTGGCAGAAGACCAAAGACGCTTTAATGAACTTTGTGCGATTAAGGAATTGATTCCTACAGCAACGGCAGCTGATGTCTGGGAAAAAGCACAAGAGCTTTTTCAACGAGAAGCTGCTACTTTATATCAAATTGAACACCCGCAAGTGCCCAAATTTCGAGAGAGATTTGAACAAGACAAACGGTTGTTTTTAGTAGAAGACTATGTTGCAGGTAAGACCTACCGAACTATTCTCGCGGAACGCCAAGCTGTTGGTCAAACATTGGCAGAGGCAGAAGTATTACAATTATTCCGCTCTTTGTTGCCTGTGTTAGAACATATTCATAGTCGGGGAATTATTCACCGGGATATATCCCCAGAAAATATTATTTTGCGAGACAGTGATACTAAGCCAGTATTGATTGACTTTGGAGTGGTAAAAGAACTGGCAAGTCGATTGCAATCTCCAGAAGGCACAACACCTGTTACCACTGTGGGAAAGTTAGGCTATGCGCCTACAGAGCAATTACAAACTGGGCGGGCTTATCCTAGTAGTGATTTGTATGCTTTGGCAGTCACAGCTATAGTTTTGCTGACTGGGAGAGAACCTGCTGATTTATTTGATGAAACGCAATTAACTTGGAATTGGCAACGATGGGCAAGAGTTAATCCGCAATTTGCCCAAATTTTGCAGCGAATGTTGAGTTTTGTACCGGGCGATCGCTATCAAAGTGCTGCTGATGTCGCTCAAGTATTAGAATCTATCAGTCAAGCGGGTGTTTCTAGCCCAGAATTATCCAAGGTGCAAACAGTTGCGGTTGGTCGCCGCCCTGATTTGGTAGAAGCAGTTGCACCGAAAAAACCCAACCCAGTAATTACACCCAGTAGTAGCAACTCTATTTTAGATAACCCCTTGGCAATTGGGGCAATCGCTAGTGCCGTAGTGGTGCTAGCGGGATTTGGTTCTTGGGCGTTGGTGAGTTCTATTCGCTCTCAATCTCAAGCACCATTGCCAGAAAAAACACCACAAAGTTTTCCGTCTCCGGTGATTTCCGATGGTGCAACAATATTTTCCCCTACACCCACTTCTATGCCCACTAGTCTGGAACCGACTCGTTTGAGCAGACGCCTCAATTTTGATGCATCTAACATAGCTACAGTTGAAAGTAAAATTCAGGAAAATCAAGTAATTGAGTATAGTTTTTCCGGGGAGGAAGGGCAAAAGTTAATTACATTTGTTGACCCTGATAACAGTATTTTGTTAACAGTTTTAGATGCTAATCAACAACCCATTAATAACCAGGCTAAACAAGTACCCTTTTATGAAGGAACATTGCCTGCGAGCGGTAGATATACTCTAGAGTTAAGTTTAGTTCCAGGAATTACAGAAAGTGACTATTTCTTGAAAGTGGCATTAGAACAACTAGTTAAACCAATACCTACGCCAATTCCTACAGAGACGTCAATACCAACCCCTACCCTCACACCACCAGAAATCCTGACGCCTCAACCCACAGAAACACCCACAGAAACACCCACGGAAGAGACGCCCAATCCTGATATAGAAGAAAACAATCCACCTGTTGAGAGAACCATAGAGCCATTTTCTATTCCTAGAAATTAATGGTAAATTCTGGTTATTGGTCATTGGTTATTTCTTCCGCTCCCTGCTCCTATTCCCTATTCCCCTAATTAAAAAAGTTGAATACATTACTAATTACTGGAACTGATACAGATGCTGGTAAAACTGTTTTGACAACAGCGCTAGCAGCTTATTGGCAAAAATATCATTCCCAGCGTAGCTGGGGAATTATGAAACCGATTCAATCGGGAGTAGGCGATCGCCAATGGTATCAAAGGCTGTTTCAGCTAGAACAAACGGCTGAAGAAATTACGCCTTTGTACTTTGAAGCACCCCTAGCGCCACCCATAGCCGCAGCTAAAGAAAATCGCCAAGTAGATTTAGTATTGGTTTGGCAAACTTTGTCGAAGTTGCGATCGCGCTTTGATTTTGTACTTATCGAAGCTTTGGGTGGTTTAGGCTCACCAGTTACTGAGGAATTAACAGTAGCCGATTTAGCTGGAGAATGGCGACTACCTACGCTTTTGGTAGTACCAGTACGATTGGGAGCGATCGCCCAAGCTGTGGCTAATGTCGCCTTAGCTAGACAAGCAAAGGTAAATCTCAAGGGTATTGTGCTCAACTGTGTACAACCCCTCTCCGATGCTGAAATCGCCGATTGGACACCCCCAGACTTGATTCAATCACTTACGAATATACCTGTTTTAGGCTGTTTACCTTATTTAGAGCATCTAGATGATTTAGATAGTCTTGCACAGGTAGCATCAGACTTGGATTTATGGGAAATTGGGGAGCGGGAATAGGGGATTGGGCACTATGTTTTTTAATATTGAGTTATTAACCGTCTCTACAGGACTCATTCATCAAGCTCAACGACTCATTCACGAGTATTCAGGACTCTTGGACGAGAATCAAAGACTCATTCACGAGTATTAGAGACTCTCGCACGAGTATCAACCACTCATTCATCAAGCTCCAAGCCCCAAGCCCCAATCCCAGATATGCAACTTGCAGTTAATGAGGGAGAATGGCACACTGAGGAAATAACCTCGCTTAGATGTGTATCACTAGCTAATGGTCTCTACCTTTCCCAATCCGGCTTCTGTTGACTTATCTCGCGTTAGACTGTCGATCCGTTCGCTGCAACCTCAGTTAGTAGAGTGGCGGCGGCGACTGCATCAACAACCAGAGTTGGGTTTTCAAGAAAAACTCACTGCTGAGTTAATTTCGCAGAAGTTGCAAGCCTGGGGAATTGAGCATCAAACTGGTATTGCTCAGACTGGGATCGTGGCTACTATCAAAGGTACTCGACTTGGTACTGAGAAAGTGCTGGCGATTCGAGCAGATATGGATGCTTTGCCAATTCAAGAACTGAATGAGGTAGATTATCGCTCCCAGCATGATGGATTGATGCACGCTTGTGGACATGATGGACATACAGCGATCGCTTTAGGTACAGCTTACTATCTCCAACAACATCGCCAAGATTTTGGCGGTACCGTAAAAATTATCTTCCAGCCAGCAGAAGAAGGCCCTGGAGGCGCAAAGCCGATGATTGAGGCTGGGGTACTCAAAAACCCTGATGTGGATGCCATTATCGGTTTGCACTTATGGAATAATTTGCCCTTGGGGACAGTGGGTGTGCGGAGTGGGGCGCTGATGGCGGCGGCGGAGTGTTTCAATTGTCAGATTTTGGGCAAAGGTGGGCATGGTGCTATGCCACATCAAACTATTGATGCTGTCCTCGTTGCGGCTCAAGTGGTGAATGCCCTACAAAGTATTGTGGCTCGTAATGTCAATCCCATTGATGCCGCAGTGGTGACTGTGGGTGAACTTCATGCTGGTACTAAGCGGAATGTAATTGCTGATTCAGCTAGAATGAGTGGTACGGTGCGTTATTTCAATCCTAATTTTAAGGGCTTTTTTAAACAGCGTATCGAGCAGGTGATTGCTGGTATTTGCCAGAGTTATGGTGCGAAATATGAGTTGGAATATTGGTCACTATATCCACCCGTAATTAATGATGGTGCGATCGCCCAATTAGTGCGATCGGTAGCAGAAGAAGTAATCGAAACTCCCATAGGTATTGTTCCTGAATGTCAAACTATGGGAGCAGAAGATATGTCCTTTTTCCTAGAAGCTGTTCCTGGTTGTTATTTCTTTCTAGGTTCTGCTAACGCTGCGAAAGATTTAGCTTATCCCCATCATCATCCCCGGTTTGACTTTGACGAAATCGCTTTGCCAATTGGTGTAGAAATATTTGTCCGTAGTGTAGAGAAATTTTTAAAGTAATTCAGGAAGTGGCTATTCGTGGCATGAAATAATTTAGGGATGAGTGCGATCGCTATTTTTGGGCTTCTTACGCCAGCATAACTCAATCAACTCTTGACTCCTGTTGATCCACAGGCACTAAGATGTAAGCAGTCTGGTTATTGGGCGCATTCACATTCTGACCACTAGTAGGCTGGATATCTCTGATTGTACCTTTGATAGTTTCGCTCACACCTTCATTTGCACCCTTAACTATCTCCACTGTATTTCTGACAGTTTCATTCACGTCTACTGCTGTACCCTTCACTGCAACAACTGTATTTTTAACAGTTTCGTTCACATCTACTGCTGTACCTTTAAAAGAAACTCCGACATCTTTGACAGTCTCGTTAACACCATCAGCTACAGTCTTGATAGCGTCCCCTACATTTTTGACAGTCTGGTTAAAATTGTCTGCTACACCCTTGACTGCATCCCCTACATTTTTGACAGTCTGATTAACCTTGGGGGCTGTACCTCTCATCGCCAAAGCACCAGCTATTGCACCCAAGGTAGCACCTATAAATGTGCCAAAGACGATTTTGGCGAACTCATTATCATTAGTTGATACTTCATCTACTGTAGTAGTATCAGGCTGATTTGTTGCATTGAAGTCAAAATTTTCCTCAGGCTGATCTAATCGTTGCTGGTTCCCATTCACCATACTCGTCTCCTTATTTCCTAGCCTGCCAAAATGCTTAATTGCTATTTATGTACACAATAAAGAACTATATCTAAATAGATAATCTTCCTTAATTGTCCAGATATTTGACTAATTTAGACAGTTCTTTATCGTGTTTTTTCCTACTTACCAAACTCGCAGGGAAAAATCTGTCAGTCATCACTATGTACTTGCAAGTATGGTTTTTTTGGCAAGAGTAATTAATTTCTCTGGTTCGTGCTCTTGCTGACTTGAAAAATTAATTTTTTCTATTTCCAAAAAGATCAAGTAGGGTTAACCCACAAATCTAACTACCTGTAGAATATCTGCTTGTTTTAACCATCAATATCGAGTCATGTCTTCTTCTGTCGTTTCTTGATCAACAGAAGCTACTGATGTCCCCTCATCTATAGGAGTAGTTCGCTCACTCATAGATGTATCTATCCAATCTGGGGCTGAAATGTAGACTGAGGAACTAGTATCTTGCTGTCCTCTACCGATTCCCGTGTTTCTGCTTTGCTGGTTTTGGGCAAATGTCCTGTTTTGATATTGACTTCCTTGATTTTCCGGACTGGAAGTTTCTACTGTATCCCTGGCGCGCTGAGTTGCGTCTTGTACAGCTTGGCTAAAGCCTTGTGTTGTATTCTGCACTGCATCAAGTGTACTGGCTGCGGTTTGTTTGAAACCCTCAGCAACACCTTGTGCTGCATCTGATGCACCTCCAACTACAGCGTAGCTGGTACCCTCGGCGACACTCTTTACGGCATGGCCTACACCTTTTGCGGTGTAGCCAAGACCTTCACCTATGGTCTTTGCTGCTTCTCCTAAACCTTTGAGTGTGTGGTTGAAACCTTCACCAATTTGTCTACCAGCCAAAGCACCAGCTAATGATCCTAAAGTACCTCCAATCAGTCCGCCTATCAGTGCGCTACTGAATGTAGAACTCATGCCTTTGTCTTGCGTTCTACCATCAGTTTGAGATGTTGTTGTCGGAGCATTTGCACCTGTAGATATGCCAGTACCTACATCTGACCCTGCTGTACCAGCATAAGGTTGATTTGTCATTGTGCGATTAGCATCTGTGCTTCTAGATACTCCCGCACCTAAATTTGTCCCTGCTGTACCAGCATTAGATTGAGATTGATCTGTTGTGACGCGGTTAGTATTTCTTGTTTGATTACCTAGAGTCGGTCTGCTCTCAACCATATCAATAATCTCCTTGGTTAACAAAGATTAACCTACATTTAGTATTGCTTGCTGCATAACACCAACTTTAACGATTAAAGATTGAAGCTTTACCATTCTGGAGGCAGACATACTAAACTAAAAAGTCCGTCTGTAGTTGAAATTATTGATAACTGTTGATTGTATTGGCATATACAATTTTCTTGTTATAAATTAAGCTCAATTGTTGTGTTTGACAAAGTCTTGTTTAGAGGGTGTTTGAAAAGTTTTGAGCGGTCAAATATCATGCTAATCGCCTTACCATAATAGGGATCATGGCAAGATAGATGAACGTCTTTGATGTTTCGGGCAATAACTCATAATCGCTGACACCCCATCAACCAACCGAAAGTGCGCTCAACCACCCAAGGTTTTTTCAGCAACACAATTAAAATTTACACAAGGTGAGTTTCCATTTCCGAAACGGGAATGACAAAAGCTGTAGTCAGAAGCTAGGTTAATGATTAATCAACAGCTACACTCTAGCCGCTATGGTAAAAGAATTAGCAATTAGTACCCGTGGACTGACTAAGCAATTTGACCGTCACGTTGCCGTTAACGATGTTGACTTAGAAATCCAAGGGGGAGAAGTATACGGACTCATAGGGCCAAATGGCGCAGGTAAAACCACTCTCATCCGTATGTTGGCAGCAGCTGAGGAGCCAACTACGGGTGAGATTTATATTAATGGCGATCGCCTACGCCGTGACAAGAGTAATCCCACCCTCAAGCGTCGTCTTGGCTACCTACCAGATGACTATCCGCTTTATGAGGATTTAACAGTCTGGGATTATTTAGATTATTTTGCCCGTCTGTATCGCTTGCGGGAACCGCGCCGCACCCAACGCCTACATGAGGTGTTAGAACTAATACAACTGGGAAACAAGCGCAATAGCATGATTTCTACCCTGTCGCGGGGGATGAAGCAACGCTTGAGTTTAGCTAGAACCATCATCCATGAACCAATTTTACTGCTACTGGATGAACCTGTTTCTGGACTCGACCCCATAGCCAGGATGCAGTTTCGAGAAATCATCAAAGCTTTACAAGAAGCGGGGATGACCATATTAATTTCTTCCCACGTCCTCAGCGACTTAGCAGAACTTTGTACTTCTGTGGGCATTATGGAATTAGGTTTCCTGGTAGAAAGTACGTCATTACAACAACTTTATCAACGACTTTCTCGCCAACAAATTGTGTTATCTACTTTGGGAGATTTAGAAGTAGTTTTACCGAAACTAAAACATCATCCCCTAGTAGAAGGATGGGAGAAAATCGTCGGTACAAACAGCTTGCGGGTAAATTTTTCTGGTACTCAGGAAGATTGCGCTGATTTATTGCGATCGCTGATTACAGATGGTATTCCTCTGACTGAGTTTCACTGCACACAAGAAGACTTAGAAACTATTTTCTTGAAGTTAGGTCATAAACAAGCATCTTGATAAGTAGGTAGGTGCAAATATAGTTAACTAGTTAGGGTCGTCATTTGTCATTTGTTATTGGTCATTGGTAAGGGTTGCAGCTATATTTAGATTGCGTAACATAGTTCTGTTTATTCCTGCCAGCTTACTTACCTAGTTAGTAATCATTTAGGAAACTTCTTCTATGATGGTCAATTTAGTAGATAAAATCGGTGATTGGAACCCACAATTTTTGCGGGAACTGAAAGGTCGTTTGAAAGTTTTGCATGTAGCGATCGCAGTCGTGACATCTCTACTTTTACAGCTGGTGGTGTTTCTTTATCAATTACGAGAGTTGCCTGGTGAAAAATATCCCCTAACGGCCTCTTACTGTCGCTTAAGTAAAGGTTATCAAAATCAACAGAATGACCTTTACAGACAACAGGATTTTTTGTATCAGCAGTTAAGTAATGCCAAAAAAATCAAACCTTTAGACTCACAGCTTGTGAGTAGCTTGGATTCTCAAGTTAAGCAACTGGGAACACAAATCAAAGATTTGCAGAAGTATTTAAATAATACATTCTGCCCCGATAATGAAATTAATATACAACTATGGTGGCGAGACCATTATGAATATATATTTTTGTCATTCAGTGTGATTTTTGTATTCACACTATTAGTTGCAGGAACTTATTTACTAATTAACGATTTAGCAAAAGAAGAAAATCGCGGTACATTGAATTTTATTCGCCTGAGTCCCCAGTCAGCCAGCAGCATTTTAACTGGAAAGCTCTTAGGCGCACCGATTTTAGTTTACCTATTTACTCTGGTAGCAATTCCTTTACATATATGGGCTGGACGTTCTGCCAAAATAGCTTTGAGTTATATTTTGAGTTACTACCTTGTGCTTGCTGGCAGTTGTATTTTCTTTTATAGTGCAGCACTGCTATTTGGGTTATTTACTCGTTTCTTCAGTGGCTTTCAACCTTGGTTAGGTAGCGGTTCAGTGCTACTTTTCTTGCTGATAACAATGGCGATGGCATCAACTTCTGGTATGTCCTTCGATAGTCCTATGGCATCATTAAGATTATTTAGCCCTTGGGATATCACCAATTATCTATTTCCTAACTGGTTTAATATATACCGAGGTTCACCATTAAAAGAATTGAAATTCTTTTATTTACCAGTAGGCAAAAATGTTGTTAGTGTTGTTGGCTGGCATTTATTTAATTATGGATTGTCTAGTTACTGGGTTTGGGAAGTTCTAAAACGCCGCTTTCATAATCAAAATTCTACTCTCTTAAGTAAAGGACAAAGTTATGCACTAGTAGCTTGTTCCCAAGTGATCATTATGGGATTCACTATCCAAGATATTGAAGCCCAATATGTTAGAACAACTATTATCGATTTAATATTAATCAATTTTCTGTTAGTGCTTGGGTTAATAGCTGTTCTCTCACCCCATCGCCAAAGCATACAAGATTGGGCAAGGTATCGACACCAAAACCCTGCTCATCGCCAGAGTTCTCCCGTTCAGTCTTTATGGCAAGATTTAATTTGGCATGAAAAGAGTCCTGCACTCATGGCGATCGCTATTAATCTTGTAATTGCTTCAACTCCATTATTCTTCTGGATTTTACTCAATAAAATGGGTGATGTTGGACAGTTTAAAGCATTCTTAGGTCTAGTTTTATTCATCAGTATGATGATGATTTATGCCACCATCGCGCAGTTAATGCTGTTAATGAAAACTCCCAAGCGTTCTTTATGGGCAATTGGTACTGTAGGCGCAGTGATTCTTCTCCCACCAGGAATTCTACAATTTCTTGATATGAAACCTGCTGAAAATGCTGCATTATGGCTGCTTTCAGCTTTTCCTTGGACGTCTGTAGAATATGCCACAACCACTACAATTTTTATGGCATTTATTGTGGAAGTTACCGCTATAGTATTGTTAAACTTCCGGTTAGCAAAACAAGTGAAATTAGCTGGCGAATCTAGCACAAAAGCATTGCTGTCAGGACGTTAATGAAAAAGTAAAAAAGTGTAGAAAATAGGGAAAAGGAAGAAAATAAATAGATACTTGTTCCCTATTTCCTATTTCTTATTCCCCATTCCTTGAGGCTTTTAGCTATGACATTTAACTCAATTAATCGACTAGGAGACTGGAATCCCCAACTGTTACGAGAACTCAAAGGACGTTTGAAAACACGTAACATTTTGCTCGCAACTGCTATCTCTCTCCTTGGTCAATTTATACTGTATTTGGGTTCCCTAGCCCAGCTACCAACTAATAACATGGTGCTGAAGGGTTACTCCAATAGATATTGCACAGGAGCAGAAGTGTATGGTACCCCCAAATGCCTCCTAGATGAATTTGGTAATGTGATTATCAATTGGCAATTATGGTCTTTAGATATATTTAAAGCGCTCAGTATTATTGGGTGTTTGACACTTTTGGTAGCAGGAAGCTATCTATTAATTAATGATTTAGCCAGCGAAGAACGCCGTGAGACACTCAATTTTATTCGCCTGAGTCCCCAATCACCTCAGAGTGTTCTATCTGGCAAAATGCTGGGGGTTCCCATCTTACTTTATCTGGTAGCCTTGCTAGCTGTTCCTTTACATTTGTGGTTAGGATTGAGTGCAAAAATACCCATAATTGGAATTTTCAGCTTCTACCTCGTGATCATTGCTAGTTGTGTTTTTTACTATAGTGGTTCGCTGCTTTTTGGGCTAGTAGGTTCTTGGCTTAGTGGTTTTCAAGCTTGGTTAGGAAGTGGTGTAGTTTTAGGATTTCTCTTACTCACTCAACAAGATATTGTTCCTGGCAAACTTGATGACTATCCAGTGATTATTCTCTGGATATTTAATCCATCTAACTTCATCCCCAATTCTTTATTGATTAACTTATCTAACGTTAATTTCCATTGGTTTGCTCTACCATTAGGGGAAAATCCATTCACTAGAATTGGATTTACGTTATTAGTTAACGGGATAGGAACATACTTTATCTGGCAATCTTTGCAGCGTTGTTTTCGTGATCCGAATGCAACTATGTTGAGCAAGCAACAGAGTTATTTATTAAGCTCTTGTTTTGCATTAGTCACCGTAGGATGTGCAAATTGGCAAAGATTAGTCTTTCAGCCGTCTCCCAGATCAAATCTCATCGCTGAGAACATTGCGTGTCTATTGTTATTAAACTTCGGGTTGTTCTTCTATCTAATTGCGGCGCTGAGTCCTCATCGCCAAACGTTGCAAGATTGGGCACGCTATCGGAAAATGTCTATTTCTCAAGGATTGCGCGATCGCACTTTAGTCAATGATTTAATATGGGGTGAGAAAAGTCCAGCGCTGTTAGCGATCTCTGTGAATGTCACAATTGTCAGCGTTGCTTCAGGTATACTTGTACTACTATCTCATGTGGAACTTAATTATAAACTCGCTGCATTTTTTGGTCTAACCTTAGCTGCTAGTTTAGAAATGTTTTATGCAGCTTTAGCCCAACTCATATTCTTGATGAAAAATCAACATCGAGTATTTTGGGCTACTGGCATAGTCAGTGCTGTGATTATACTACCAGTGATCATAGTGGCGATGTTTTACTCTTACTCTGCTAACAATTCTTTTCTCTGGCTATTTTCCATAGCTGGGCCAATACTAGTGATTTCTCCTGAGGGGATGTCGCTATCGGGTATCACATCATTTATGGCGATACTGGGTTATTGGAGTATGGCAGGATTATTAGTATTCCAACTGACAAAGAAGTTAAAAAAAGCTGGAGAGTCCGCTACAAAGGCATTGCTGGCAGAAGTATAGGGGTAGCCCTTTCAAGGTTTATCAAAATTCTTGAAAATAAAGACCTGTATAATCTCTTACTTCCGTGTCCTCTGTCTTGAAAAGTTCTGCCTCCGCTCAGACCTTGCGCTGCGCCCTCTGCGGTTCAATTAATTACTTTTTAACCGCAGAGAAGCAGAGTCAGCAGAGAGAAAAAAAGAAATTTCACGAGTCACCTTGAAAGGGCTAGAAGTATAGGGGTAGCCAGATAACCTCATCTGTCCTCTTGTGTGCCTTCCTCTTGACTACGTAGACATCAAACCTCACTCTGTCCTAGTGGATATCCCTCAAACGCATCTCAAAGAGGGAGAGATTTACCCAGAAGGTAAAGCAAGAGTGAGGTTTTGATTTTTCGGTTTTAGAATTTTTTTATTAAAACGATACAAATATTTATAAAATATAAGTCAGTAGTATTTTAGGGTTTTTGCAAATCTTAAGTTATGCTTAAGTTTATAAAAATATAAATTAAGCAGTTTAGTATAAAAGGTTGAATACATACTTAAGTGCTCAGATATTGTTTTACCTCAGCCTATGTAAGTATGAAATTTGCAAAGAATAATATAGTATTTAATTACTCACTTAGTAATAATTCTCCAATGTATTCTTGATTTTGCTGAACCATGAACCAGACTCTTTAAAAACGCCAATTTAAATAATGACAACTGCTCAAGTAACTTTTTATTTGGGATAATTTGTTGTTCAAAGCTGAGAGAGGTTGCCACTAATCAGATGATATACATGCCTAAACTCTAGTTTATATATAGGATACACATCTAATTTTTGAAATACACTTAACGAATCTGTCTTTGTTTGCTAGGTTCGGAGATTGAGCATATATGTCCTGATCTAGGTAGGCAATTTAGAGCCTAAAGTTTAGGTGCAAAAAATGCCAGTTTTTCAGAAATTACAAGATATTTCTATATATTAATTTGAGTTATTCAAGATGAGAAGAAAAAAGTATTCTCAACAACAATTTATGTACTATTCACCGTAGCAGAGACTACCATGACACTTTTGATGGTTGGTTTATTTACCTGCTTAAGCGCACAATTTATCGTTTTATATATCTCAAATCATCTCATACCAAAACTCAAAAATATACTACTGGCTGAATACAAAACTACCTACTATTTAGCTATTAGAAAGAAGAATTTATCCGGCAGGGAGAAAAGAAAATACTCGTTGATCAGAAATATTAGGCAAGAAGAAGGCAAGCAACCTAGTAACTATCTCCAAGCAGTTACTCAAAATTTCAGTGCTGAATATTTAGACGCCTTGATAGCTGTTGAACAATCTTTGCTGAATTTTAATCACCGTGGCAAATCCTATGGAGCAATTCTCCAAACTCTGGGTAAAACCTGTAAATTTAGTCGTGTTTATGTATTAGAAAATTATTACTCAGATAACGGTGAATTATTGATGTGTCTGCGGGATGAGTGGTGTGCTCAAGGTATCCCATCACAAATTAACAACCATCCTTGGCAAAACCTATCGTATGTGGAATTTCCGCCAGACTGGCTACAGAAACTATTGCGTGGTGAGATAGTTGTTGAAATTTTACGAGAATTAAGTGAATCTAATATTCAGATTTTAGGGCTACAAGGTATTGATGCGATTTTACTTTTGCCAATTATCAGCAAAGGCAAGTTTATCGGTTTTATGAGATTTGATGATTGTGTAGAAGCGCGAGTTTGGCAAGCAACAGAAATAGCATTTTTACAAGCAGTAGCAGGTATAATTTCCTTAGCAAATGAGAGTTTGTTAGTAGATAATAAGCTACAACAAGTGATTGTAGAAACCCGAAATTTTGCCTCCCAGCTAGAAAATAGAGTGCAAGAACGTACAGATCAATTGCACAATGAGATTGCAGAACGCCAGCGCATACAGCAAGAACTAGAAAAATCCCTTTCTTTGCAATGGGCAACATTAGAATCCACTGCCGACGGTATTTTAGTAGTAGATACTCAAGGGAATGTTGCAGGCTTTAACCAAAAATTCCTTCAGATGTGGCGCATTCCTGAGTCACTCATATCTTCAGGAAATTATCGTGCAGCGCTAAGAGTGGCAATGAAAGAGCTAGAAGATCCTAGACGTTATCTTGCTACCATTAGAGAATTACACGTTAACCCAGACACGCAAATTTATGATGCGATCGCGTTTAAAGATGGCAGAGTGCTGGAGCGTTATTCCCAACCGCAACGCCTGGGAGACAAAATCGTTGGTAGAGTCTGGAGTTTTCGGGATGTCACAGCCCACAAACTAGCAGAAGCTAGAATTCGCCATCAGGCTTTACACGATCTGTTGACGAATCTACCTAACCGAGTACTATTCAATGAGCGTCTGGCTGAGTCATTGCAACAAGCACATCGCAGTGGTAATAAATTAGCTGTTTGTTTTTTGGACTTAGATAGATTTAAAACCATCAACGATACACTAGGACATGCCATTGGTGATCAACTGTTGCAAAGTGTTGCACAACGGCTGACTAAATGTCTGCGAGTGGACGATACTCTTGCTCGTTGGGGAGGTGATGAGTTTACCCTACTTTTACCTGATATTAATGACGCTAAAAATGTTGCTGAGATTCAAGAGCAGATTCTCACAGCTTTTAAACCAGTATTTGATATAGAAAATCACCACTTACATATCAGTGTCAGTATTGGCATTGCCCTCTATCCCATGCACGGAGAGGATGCAGAAACCCTAATTAAACACGCTGATGCAGCCTTATATCGGGTAAAGTCCCAAGGACGTAACCACTATCAGTTTTATCACTCAGGTATTACCTCTCAAACTTCAGAATTATTAATTTTAGAAAATAGTCTCTACCAAGCTTTAGAGCGGCAAGAATTTGAAGTTTACTACCAACCACAAGTTAATATCGCCACTGGAGAAATTACCAAATTTGAAGCTTTGCTACGTTGGAAAAATTTCGATCTTGGTTTCATTCCTCCAGAAAAGTTTATCCCCATCGCTGAAGATACCGGACTGATTTTATCTATTGGTGAATGGGTTTTACAAACTGCTTGCGCCCAAAACAAAGCTTGGCAAGATGCTTTAGAAATGCCCTCATTATCAGTAGCTGTCAATCTTTCTGCTAGGCAGTTTCAGCAATCCAACTTAGTCAGTATGATAGAGCAAATACTATCACAAACTAAATTAAACCATCAGTGTTTAGAGTTAGAAATTACTGAAAGTGTTGCCATGAAAAATATAGGCTTAACGCAAACGATTTTGCAAGAATTGTATAATATGGGTGTTTCTATATCTATCGACGATTTTGGTACAGGATATAGTTCCTTAAGTTATTTAAAAAATTTCCCTATCCATTGCTTAAAAATTGACAAATCCTTTGTGCGTGATCTCAAAACTGGTAATTATGATGCAGCGATCGCCACGGCAATCATTGCATTAGCACATGGATTAAATCTTGCCGTTGTTGCTGAAGGAGTGGAAACTGAAGAACAACGGAATTTATTGCAAGTTCTAAATTGCAAACTCATGCAAGGCTATCTTTTTAGTCGTCCCTTATCGGCTGAAGACACCACAAAGCTATTACGAAAATCTAAATCCCGGAGATTTAGTAACTCTTTTTTAGTGGCATAATTTTCACTACTATCTAGTAACTTTAGGGGACTTGTGCTGTTAATTGTAAATTAGGAAAAATGGAGGAAACAAGTTGTTCGTTGTTTAAAACAACTGTTTTTGATACTCGTCTCCTTGTAGTATACAAACTGTAATTGTAGGTTCAATTTCGACTAATTCACCATCAATAAGTTCATAGCGATCGCTATCTGCATAGTGAGTAATAAAATCATCAACCGTTACCAGCTTAGAGGTAAATTGGATCATGATAATTTTCCTTAATCATAGTGCGCGAAGCCGTTCCCTCAGAGCGAACGGCTTCATCATACTTTAAGTTTATATTTTATTTTGCGCTCCCTTAAAAATACTCTACCCGTGCATCAAAGCCGTATGAGCGCAACTGTTTAGAGAAGTTTTCTGCTAGTGAGCGATCGCCAAATGCTCCGGCTTTAACATAATCCCCCAAACCTGATTTCTCTACAACAGAATTAGGTAGATACTGCCGGACTTTATTAAGAGTATCAGGATTGTGAATAGGCACTATGACAACGTAACGATTAGTATTAGCACTATTACTTATAGGAGAAGTATTCAAACCTAATGCTTGCCATGTTTGCGGATCTACATTTCCAGTCGGATTCAGGCGAGCATATTGCTGGAATGCATACACATATGACTTCGTACTTTCACCGAAATAGCCGTCAGGATTGGTATTAAAAAAGCCTATTTGTAACAGCCGCTCTTGCACTGCTTTCACATTCTCGCCACTATCACCCACAGTGAGATAATTTCTGGCTGCTTGATTAGCTGGTGGTATATTTGTAGCGAAATAATTTGCGGCTGGTTGATTAGCGTATTGATTTTGGGAAACTTGCTGTACTGCTGCTAAAGCTTGAGCATCAGCTATTCCATTAGCAGATAGTCGATAATCTCTCTGAAATCTGATCAATGCATCCTTAGTCAGAGGGCCAAAATAGCCCGTAGAATTAGCTCTTAGATAACCTAATGCCCGCAAACGCTCTTGTAATTCTCTCACTTGCTCAGTAGACAGACTAGGTCTAGCTACAACCTGATTTTGAGAATAACCCAGTAATGCATTCCAGGTTTGCTGATTGGCAATGCCATTCACAGGTATACCAGAGTTGCGTTGGAAAGCAATCACCGCGTCTCTGGTAATTGGCCCATAATTACCAGTGGGATTGGCTGGAAAATAGCCCAACTGTTTTAAACGTTGTTGCAACCTAGTTACTGCTTCACCAGTGTTGCCTTCAGAGAGTACAGGATATTCCCCACCTTGACTAGTTCTGAAATTCGCCTGTCTAATTGTAGTAGGAGCGATCGCACTATTGCGAACCCTAGAAGACTGCTGGGATCTAATGACTGCTTGCTGAGTTTTAGGGCCGTAATAGCCTGTGATGGGGCCTTCAAAATAACCTAACTGCTTGAGACGCTCTTGTAACCTAGATACTGCGGGGCCTCTGCTACCTAGTTGCAGATTACCACTAGGAGTTCTACTTTGGCAGGCTTGTTGCAGCCTTTGTTGAGTCACATTCCCCACAACCCCATCAGCAGGTAGCTGATTCGCTTGCTGAAAGCTAATCACTGCTTGTTGGGTTAAGGAAGCAAAATTGCCAGTCACAGGGCCACGAAAGTAGCCTAATTTGCTTAAACACCGTTGGATGGTTGTAACTTCAGCGCCACTACTGCCGACTTTCTGAACCGCTAAAGCTTGCCCTGCTATACTCAAAATCCCCACAGTCAGGGAAACAGATAACAGACGTATTACCGCAATGGTAGATAGCTTTGTCCAGTTCAAAAAATTGAAATTCATTCGGACAGGAGCAACCTCGAGGCTTTTAGATGCCTCGGAGACTGAAACCAAATGAGGATAACCAATGGCTTCCATACTTTTTCTAAGTTTTTAAGTAGTGACGGAAGAAAGGCAGAGGGGAAGAATTTATTTTCTATCGCAGACTAAGTATGTACTTCTGGCTTCTTAGACATCCTTGCAGGATTGCAAGATGAAGTAAACCACGGATATTATATCAGAAAAAATACCGAGGTTAAAGATTCTTCTTATTCCTCAACTTTTTGAGTATTACCAGCTTTTACCCAACCTTCTTCTCCACTTTCTAGGCGAATCTTTTGCCAAGCTTTATCCTGACTTTCTTCCAAAATGACAATTTTTTGATTAACACCAACACCACCAACCCTGGTAGCGTCTTGTTCTGGCTCGGAGCGCAAACTCAAGCCTTGAGGCCAAGTAACCACTCCTCGGTAAGCACCTGGTGGTAAGGGTTGTGGTGATTCTGTGGGAGTAGCAGTAGGGGAGGGACTTGCGGAAGCTGCTGGCTTCGGGGTAGTTTTGGCTTTGGCATCGCTGACTTTGGGAGCTTGGGGTTTCACCGCAGGTGTATCGTTGCTAAAAACTGGTTTAGCTGGGGGTATGGCAGTACGATTTATGAAATAGAGGGCAGCTGCCAATCCGCTCCCTAGTAAGATAGCGATCGCTAAGAATATCCCCAGTGTGAATTTTAGTAAGTTAGAAAGCATTGTTAAACCTCACCGCCAATCGTCAATAGTCAATAGTAATTGATCATTAACTAGGCGCTATTGACTCTGGATTAAATAATTATTGTATTTGCCGTTGAATGCGTTAGCGTAGCTTACCAAAGGTATCGCTCAAAGGACTGTGTTTCGAGGCTAGACGTGCCCTACCAGCCGCAGCCCATTCTTGTAGTTGCTGTATCTGCTCGACGGCGGTACGTGCCAAGGGGATGATTTGGCTGGCTGCTTCTAAAATGTCGTCGTTATTAAAGTCTCGATTTTGACTAAACCCGATATGCATGGCTTCAATTAAAGTCTGCTCAATCTCGGCTCCGGAAAAATCTGGGGTTTCGTAAGCTAATCTGTCAATGTCATAACTTTTCAGGTTATGGGGACGCAATCGGGATAAATGAACGTTAAAAATGGCTTTGCGCTCTTCTTGGGTGGGTAAGCCGACAAAGAAAATTTCGTCAAAGCGCCCTTTTCGCAGCATTTCCGGTGGTAGGGCTTGGATATCGTTAGCGGTGGCGACGACAAACACAGGTGAGGATTTTTCGGCTAACCAGGTAATAAATGTGCCAAATACGCGGCTCGTGGTTCCCGCATCACCTTTACTACCAAGTCCCGAAAAGGCTTTATCAATTTCATCAATCCACAACACGCAGGGAGCAAGGGCTTCAGCGACTTGGATCATCTGGCGAGTCCGGGATTCCGATTCCCCCACTAACCCAGCAAATAACCGCCCTACATCTAGGCGGAGTAGGGGTAAATGCCAATGATGAGCGATCGCTTTGGCTGTTAAAGATTTTCCTGTACCTTGTATCCCGACTAACATTAAACCACGGGGGTGCGGTAATCCGTACTGTCTTGCCCTTTCTGTAAACGAGCCACCCCGGCGCAGTAGCCAATCCTTGAGGTTATCGAGTCCCCCAATATCAGAAATTTGCTCAGTGGCGGGGTAAAAGTCGAGGATTTGGGTTTGGCGGATAGTTTGGCGCTTTTCCTCCAAAACTAAATCCACATCTTCTGGTTGCAATTCGCCGTGGGTGGCGATCGCTTTGGCTAAAACCCGACGAATCCGTTCCATCGACAGCCCTTGACAAGAGCGCACCAAGTCATCTACAACTTTTTCAGATAAAGAGTTATTTGTTACTTGTAGTAAGCGTTCTACATCGGTTTTAATTTCTGCGGCATTAGGTAAAGGGAACTCCACCACTGTCAGCACTTCTGTTAAATCGTCAGGGATGGCGATTCTCGGCGACAGCAAAACGATATTCTTCGGCTGAGACTTGAGGAGTCGGGAGAGGTTGCGGAGCTTACGCGCGATCGCCACATCATCTAAAAAGCGATGATAGTCTCTCAAAATCAACACTGCTGGCGCGGTAGCAGATAACTTTTCGATAAATTCCAAAGCTTGCAACGGATTACGCCGTCCAAACCCCGCATCATTGGGATTACCTTGATAACCATCGACAAAATCCCAAGTATACACGGGACGATTACCCTGGTTTGCGGCTTCTTCCCGGATGGCTGCTTCTACCCGCTCTTCTTCATAGGTGGGAATATAAATTAACGGGTAGCGGGCACGGATTAGCAGTTTAAACTCTTCACGGAAATTCATAATTTTTGGCAATGAGGAATAGGGAGTAGGCAATAGGTAATACCTAACTAGAATCATGACCTGGAATCTTGTACCGCTCGTAGAGCGGCTTCTCGTCAGAGTATAATCGCGTCTCTACAAATGACAAATAACAAACGCCCCTATTATTTAAGCCGACCTGCTTCAAACAACAATTTTAATTATTCCAGATACAAAAAAACCTTGCTTTGTGGAGGGTGCAAGCGAAAGTTTACAGCTTGAACAAGTCTATAATTTATGCATCCAGCCATCCAAGGTACTAAGAAAATACAGTGTGGTATCAAAACGCTATGGCGTTGATTAAACAATATCAACAGTAAGGGGCACGGCAGGCACAGTTTTTTGGTGAACCCGATGTATTACGGATGCCGTGCCCCTACGGGGAATGGACTGGGGAAACGTCTGTCTTTAACAACGGGCGAATCATTTCCAGGATCGCACACCCATTTCCACCAACCCACATGTAGGGGTACGGCACCGATGTGTTATCGGTGTCGTACCCACCCCCCACGAGGAATAATATTCACAAATATATATAAATCCCAAAAGCGATCGCATTTTGCAGATAAGAATACCTGGTTTGTACCTTTCTTATTGGAACCTTGTAGGTTTCTTCTGAGCAAAGTGTTGTTGCTGAAAAAGAAATTTAGATCACAATTTCTTCGCCCTACAAAGAACCAAGCAATACTAACTTATAAGCCCAGTCCTGCTTAAACTAGGATTTACCTGTCAATCATGCCGTCTGCAAATCTCAGGGAAATTCATGGAGACTGTCTATATCGTCTTAATTATTGCACTCACAATTATTGTGGTGGTATTTGTATTGCGCGATCGCTTAACTTCCCTAGCTATCCGAGGATATAATACCCTGATCGAACTGAAAGCACCGCACAAGCGCAGTATCAATCGCCGTCAACAGCTACCCTATTCAGTGAACATTGACGGTAATGAAACTTGGGGAATTACTAATTTGGACATAGAGCGTGAGAGCACAAATATTAGTGGCAATAAATTTAATGGTCAGACAGATATTCAAGTATCTACCCCAAGATATGCAAGTAACCATAATTCATCTGCAAAAAACATAAATCGGGCAAGCAATTCGCCACAACAGGACTATCTCCCACAAGCATCTGAGCAACCTTTAGCAGATGAATTGATTACGGAACATCAGTCAGAACCAAAGCAATAGTAGTACAGGCTTGTAGAAGCAGCTAATGAATATGACGCTCCTTGCTAACCGTACAAAAGAAATAGAATTCTTTCAAAATATGGTTAGTTGGAACATCCCCACACAGATTTTACTCCTAGAAGCATCTTCAGGTTTTGGTAAGACAGATTTACTGCTTAAGTTTTCCGAAAGCTGTACTCCAGATGTGATAGCAGTCAATGTTAATCTCAAGTCAGCACATCTTGGCATTCCCTACGTTTTTTGGCGGATTAAACAAACCCTAGGAGATAAATATTTCCCTAAGTTTGAGGCCGAGTTACAGAATTTTTTATGTCCTGCCAATATCAATATTGCTAATAATCAAGTGCATGGACAAATGCAAATTCAAATTGCCCTTGGGAATAATCAGGAGACTCAAAAACATCATCTCATGGCTTTACAAGAACAGTTTTTTCAAGATTTGCAAGCTGTCCCGCAAACAATCGTGATTTTATTTGACACTTTCGAGCAATCCAACACAGAGGTAAGGAGATGGCTGAGTGGTGATTTTCTTGCTGCTGTTGCTAACAGTGACAATTTACAAGTGGTGATTGCGGGAGAGTCTGTACCAGAACGCAGTTCTGAATGGGCGAAAAAGTCCCACAAGTTCCATTTGGGGAAAATTGATGACGCACAAGCTTGGTATGAATTCACTCAAGAAATGGGACTAAATTTATCTCAGGAAACTGTAACTGCATTTGTCACTGTTTTCAGAGGGAATCCCCAAAATCTCAAATTCGCATTTGAGGTTTTAAATAACTTGGCACAATACAACCAAACTATGTAAATCAAAATGAATTAGTACAGCGCGGTGTAAATAAGCGCAAAGTGGAGCCACTGCGTTGCCGGGGTTCTCCCGGTTGTAGCAAGTGGCGTGGGGGTCTCGGTTTCCGCAGTTTTGCCTCAACCCAAAGAACCCCCATACGGCAATCCTCTTCGCCAAACTTTGTCAGAGAAACACTCATTCCCAATCAACTAAACGCTTACGCTATTTTCATTTTGAATTTTGAATTTTGAATTCGGAGCGAAGCGACGTGACTCATGATCTAATATCTCAACTGACAGCAGCCAAAACCGATGTAGAACGCTCTTGGATTGTTACTCAAGAATTGCTCAATACACTAGCACCAGATTTATCTACAGCAGTTTGGGCAGTAGCAGTTCCCCACTGGTTTAATGCAGAAATTCTAGCGGCATTATGTCCACAATTCCAGGGTACAACTGCACAACTTTATACAGAACTACAAAAACTCTCGTTTGTGGAGGTGTTTCCTGAACACGGACATAACATACATCAACTGACTCGGAAGCTTATCCTGAAAGCATTATGGAGTAGTAACCGGGATGAATTTCTCACTTTGTCAGCCCGCGCTAATGAATATTTTTTTCAACAATATCAGCCAAGCGATAAAATTGAGTGGCTTTATCACCTAATTACTATTGATACTGCCGATGCTAACAATGAACTGGAGAGCTTGATGCAAGCCTGGACAGAAGATTTCCGTTATACCGAGATGGAATATTTAATTCAGACCCTGCTAGAGCTAGTAGAGTCGAATCGCATCACCACAGTTACTAAAGCTACAATTTATTACTGGGCAGGCAATACTAAATTCCGTGTTGCTCAAGTGCCCGTAGCTGGGGAGTACTATAGACAAGCGCTGCAATGTTACCACAAATTAGGCGATCGCTTGGGTGTCGCCAACACTCTGAAAGCAATTGGGGATATCTTAAATTTCCTCAATCTTTACCAGCAAGCTTTGGAGTACTACGAACAAGCATTAGCACTCTACAGCGAAGTCAGCGATCCTGTCAAAGAAGCAAATACCCGCAAAGCCATTGGCGATGTCTTGCAGTCTCTCCCCACCCTCAAAGCTATTGGCGATGTCTTAAAGTTCCTCAAACTCAGCTATCAACAAGCTTGGCAACTCTATCACGAAATTGTTAACCGTTTGAGGAAAGCCAATACCTTAATTAAAGTTCCTGATGAATTATTACCTGAATACAGCGAGACCCATATTATGCCTCACCAGAACATCAAAACCGCTTCAGTTTCGACCAAGTTTTTACCTGAGAATAGTAAAACTTACATTCATCATCCCAAGTATGGACTGCTGCAAAGAATTTGCACAGTTAATGAGCAAGAAGATTTGTTTATCTCACTTTATGCCAAAAGCTTATTTTTTTTGGTAACAGCTAAAGATATGGATACTATCTATCAACCCATAGCAAGTAACGAGGCGAAAAAATTACTAGAAACCCGCTTACTTAATTTGCGACAAAACCAGCGATCGCCAGAGTATGATCAGTTGCAAAGTGTTTGGCAACGCACCTTCTCATAAACTCATCCGGGAAGTTGCTTTTTCAGGGCTTCTAAAGAAGCCCAACGGCTGTCAACAGACTCTTCAGCACTATCAGCAGCCCTATTTAATATCCCCGGACAATTGAGGTCACACAACTGGCGCTGAGGAATTTCTAGGCACATCTGCTCATACAGCCATTCACTAGGATAAAAATAACCATCAGGTGGTAAGCTTTCTACCAAATCTTCCACTGCCACTTCCCGCTCTAAGGGCAAGTCTTGCAGTTCATTAGCAGTTGCATCTAACCAAATAATTTCTTTGGTATTAACCACCACACGCTGGTTATATTGTTGTAAGCAACGGTTGCAAGTGCAAGTAATAATAGCTTCTGCCTGCCCAGAGACTTCCAGATAATTGCCTTGGTGCTGTACGCAAATGCGACCGCGAACTGGTGTCAAGGTTTCTAGACCAGGCAAAAAATCCTTAATTTCAATTTCCTCTGTCTGCTCCGGTGCTCTGGTAAGCTGCGGAATGTAAATTGCGTCCATTGTCATTAGTCATAAGTCACTGGTCAAGAGTCATTGGTCAAAGGTTATTCCCTCTGCTCACTGCTCCCATTCTCTATTCTCTAGTCAGTTGACGGACAACCAAATGACGATGCGGTTCTTTGCCACGACTGAAGGTTTCCAAATCTCCAAACTCTTTCAAGAAGGTGTGGATTTGACGCCTTTCTGCGGAACTGAGGGATTTGATTTCTACTTCTCTTCCCGTAGTTCGCACTTCTTCAGAGGCTGCTTCTGCTAATGCGCGAATTTCCGCTTGTCTTTTGATGCGGTAGCCATTTAACTCAATAGTATAAGAGGCTTGTCCTTCTGGAGGTTGGTTCAAGTTAAGAACAGAGTTAGCAAGATACTGAATCGCATCTAGCACTGAACCATCACTGCCAATCAAAACCCTAATTTGCTCTGGGGTTAAGTTGGTTTCATCAATTGTCAACCAGTAGTTATCTGGTTCTTGGGAGTCACCGTCTTGGGGTTGGGCTGGTTCTAAATCACCACTAACCTCAGTAGATACCCCAGTAAAGAGCAGCAGCGTTTTTAACCACTGCTGCCCTCGCTGCATGGGACTATCGCTCATGATCAACTTGTAGCCTTCTTTTTAGAACTTTTTGGTTCAAACGGCAACGTTTTTTGTTCTGCTGCTACTTCTTTCTCCTGAGTTTCTACAATCTTTTGTATTTCCTCTGGTAAAGGTTCGCGGGAGAGAAGATAAGTTTGTGCAGTCTGGAAAATATTACCAATCACCATGTACATCAATACTCCAGCTGGCAGAGGGAAGAACAAAAACATCCCTGAAAAGATCACGGGAGTGATTTTGTTAACTGTATCCTGCTGTGGGTTGCCACCACTAGAATTTTGCCCAGAAAGCATTTGGCTAACATAAAGGCTGATGCCAAAGAAGACGATCATGGAGACGATATCCCAGTGGATAGTACCATCAGGATCGATCGCTCCTACTCTACCCAAGGCATCAATAAACAAAAATCCCTTATCTGCTGCCAGACCAGGGATTGTACCTTGAATTGTGACATCACCAGGCTGTAGAGCTTCTATATTGCCCTCAGCATCAATCTTGACCCTGTCTTCCCCTTTGGTAATTTTCCATTCGGGAATTAACTTGTTTTCTGGGTGTTCGGCTAAGAGCACCTGAAATGGCTTGCCTTCAAGGGTTTGATATTGGAGCTTGGTTTTTTCTCCCACAGCTAATTTAGTACCTCCAGGAAGGATGGCAGTAATGCGGCTGTGTTCCCCATCAGCTATGTAGATGTTTTGGGGGGGAGTGGCAAAAGCTTGTGGTTGAATTCGTTCGATTTGTTCGGCGGGAAAGACTTCCAGGTTTACAGAGTAATTGACGCCAGCGAAAGGGGAACCCCGTAAAGTGGCAAATAGTGCCAGTAGTACTGGCATCTGCAACAAGAGTGGCAAACAGCCTGCTAGGGGGTTGCCGAATTCTTTTTGGACATTGACCATTTCCTCTTGCTGCTTTTGCGGATCGTCCTTATAACGCTCTTTGATTTCTGCCATCCGCTTTTGCATTAGAGGTTGCACTACTCGCATTCGCCGCATATTGCGAATTGAGCCAGCACTCAGGGGATAGAGTGCAAAGCGGACTATCAATGTCAAAGCAACGATCGCCAATCCATAGCTAGGCACAATACCATAGAAAAAATCTATGATCGGCAGCATCACGTTGTTCGAGAGAAAACCGATACCAAAATCCATTATTCTGAATTCAACCTGAGGTACTTTAAACTAAACTGAATCTAATTTATCTAAATCGTGATTCGTCTATAACTATCCTATGTTACGGATAGCCGCACTTTCATATTTGGGAATTAGGCGTGGGGCATTTGATATTGGTGGAAAGACTTAGCATTGCTAAGTTTCCCACTATCCCCATTTCATACCAATTATCCAAAATTCAGCAACAGATCCAAACTCAGGAACCCTTGTTAAATCTGGCTTCCCGTAGGGTATTTTGAATTTTGAATTGGTATCACTTACTCGCAGTCGCACTATATTCTGGGTTCTTAGATGCAACTCTTTCGCTGATGTAGTCATAGGTGTTGCGGAAATTGGGAACAGCCCGCATTTCTAGACGAGTACCATTCTTGAGAGTAATCACCATGTCGCCCCAAAATCCAAGCCCACGGGGAACTTTGACGATTTTAACAATTTCTGAATAAATTACATCGCTGCGATCGCGTCCCATCCAACCCCCAGTTACAGAAACTCGGCGGTCAGTAATGCGGAAACGCAGCCACAATGCCCTGACAATTGCTCCAACTGTCAACGGTATCCCCACGACGGTTAGCCCAATTAGCAAGTTTAGAATCAAATCCCCAATGTGGGGACCACCCTCATAATAAATTTCTTCACGAATGCCCATTAAGTACCTCGGCTTGTGCCAACAACTGCTCTAATTCTTGCAGAAATTGTTGGCTTCCGCACTCTTGTTGTGCAGCTGTTGGTTTGACAACAAACACTAGCCGCCATCCTGGAGGTAGTTTGGGTAACAACTGATATAAAGCTGCTGCCATTTGCCGTTTGATTCTGTTGCGAACTACTGCACGCTTACTGACTTTTGTACTAATCGAAATACCAATTTGCGTGCTGGCTAGGTGGGCGGAATCAGTTGCTGGTGTTGTTTGAGCGGCAGCATCCCAAGAAGGCTTTCTGGCATAGGGTGGCTTTAAAGCCCTCAATGTAAAATGAGTACTATGTCGCCGAATTCCTTCCCGGAAAACTGCCTGGAAATCCTTGCGAGATTTGAGTCTATTTGTCTTGGGCAAAGCCACAGCTACTCTTTTAGGTTACTTGCCCTAAACGCTCAGACGATGACGCCCTCTTTTTCTTCTGGCGCTGATGACGTTTCTGCCAGTTGGTGTCCGCATTCTAGTACGAAAACCAGAGGTTCTTTTTCTCTTGCGGTTAGTGCCGCCCAAGGTTCTTTGCATACTAATCTCCTCTTAGGTGATTTTTATAAAAAGTCACAATCTCACATTTTATCACTTTACAAGTCAAAAGTAGAGAGTCAAGGGTCGAGTTTAATTCCTCTGGACTCTAGACTCTGGACTCTTGGGATTATGAAATACTCAAAATCCAGGTTCCTACATAACGCAACAATGGTACATCACCAGGAGAGAGAATCTGACAATTAAAGTAATAAACGCCGCCAAAGGATGGATTTTGGACGTCAGATAATACCAAGTCTACACTGCCACCTGCGGGTACTGGTTCTTCAGGAAAGATTTCAATTAAGCCACTTTCTTGATTCCACTTCACCTCAGAAAGTGGCACTGCTTTGTTTTTGACTCTGACTTCCACTTTTTTGGGGTTAAACGTGCCCTTGTAATAATTAGGGTAGGTAATGGCAAACTGAGCAACCGCTAATTGCATCTTCTTGGCTGGAATTTTCAAGATATAACGGTCTGTGCTGTGGGTTTGTCCGCCAAAATCTAACCGGAAGGGTAGCTGATTTTCGCTTTTAATGCCACTAAACAGGGTAAATCCTGGCAAGCTTTGTGCCCAGGTGATAGTTTGAAAACCTGTCAGCAAACAGCTCGTCACAGCCAAGGTAGAAAGTAAACGTCTCATAAGTTAGGCTCCTCTAGCAGGTAGTCAGTTGATGATATAAGCAATCAAGAATTAGTATTCGTAACTAAACTTTACTACTGACTTCTGGTAAATGGACGATAAATTGTGACAAAAAGTGCCGTATTGGGTAATGGGGCATTGGGTATAGAGAGAGAATCAAAGACGTAGAGATGATACCGTAGTTGCACTGCAATATCTGAGATTGTGTTTCTAAATATGTATGAATGTGTAGAAACAGTAAGAGTTTTGTTATAAAAATTGAGCCTTGCAGTTAGCGATCGCTAGTTAACTTGGGATAAATTGATTAAAATGAACCTGAATTAAAACGGGAATCAACAAAATTTGGTTTGTACAACTATTAAGCTTTACAAAATTAATGCATATTGCACTATGTAATGAAGGAATACAAAAAAATTCAATCCCTAAAATAAGCTGAAGACAAACAAGAAAGTTTTGGGAATTAACATAGGATTTGCAATATGTAATTCTATTTGCAAGCATCTGGAATCGTAACATCTGCAAGTGCCACTGTCAGGCTTTGCCAGGAGATTATGAGAGTGGGAGAGGAAACGTTAAAAGTTGAATTTACTGGGAAAAGTCGTGGCTAATTGTCCCCGATGATGAGGGATGAGATGGGGAATCCCTGCTGGAAAAATTGCATAGTTGGCAGAGATTAGGTATTTATCTCTAGGAGATTTCATGAGAATAGCAGTTGCTAAAGAAATTGAAGTTTGTGAACGTCGTGTAGCATTAATTCCTGACACTGTTGCCCGGTTAGTAAAACAAGGTCTAGAAGTTTGGGTAGAAACAGGAGCAGGAGAGCGATCTTTTTTTAGTGATACTGCCTATGAAGCAGCAGGAGCTAAGATTATCGCCGATACTGCTACATTGTGGGGCGAAGCTGATATTTTACTCAAAGTCAGTCCACCTCAAGAAAGAGAAGATGGACGCTCAGAAATTGACTTGCTCAAGGAAGGGGCTGTATTAATTAGCTTCCTCAATCCGTTGGGAAATCCTTTGGTAGCACAGCAACTGAAAAATCGCAAGGTAACTGCCTTGAGCATGGAATTAATTCCTCGCTCCACTAGGGCGCAAAGCATGGATGCTTTGTCTTCCCAAGCCTCTTTAGCAGGTTATAAAGCAGTATTGATTGCTGCGGCTACATTACCAAAATATTTTCCCATGTTGACTACAGCAGCAGGCACGATCGCCCCCGCGAAAGTATTTATCATGGGTGCAGGTGTGGCAGGATTGCAAGCGATCGCCACCGCTAGACGCCTAGGAGCCGTGGTAGAAGCCTTTGACATCCGTCCGGCGGTGAAAGAAGAAGTGCAAAGCTTAGGGGCGAAATTCGTCGAAGTCAAATTAGAAGAAGAAACCACAGCAGCTGGTGGCTACGCCAAAGAAATTTCGGAAGCCAGCAAACAACGCACCCAAGAAGTAGTGGCTGAACACGTCAAAAACTCTGATGTAGTAATTACCACCGCCCAAGTTCCTGGAAGAAAAGCCCCACTCCTCGTCACCGAAGAAATGGTGTCCCAGATGAAACCAGGTTCGGTGATTGTGGATTTAGCCGCCGAACAAGGTGGTAACTGTGCCTGCACCGAACCCGGTAAAGACATTGTTTGGAATGGTGTGACAATTATCGGCCCCATCAATCTGCCATCATCAATGCCAGTCCACGCCAGCCAGCTATACGCCAAAAACGTCACATCCTTGATGCAACTGTTGATTACTAAAGAAAAAGCATTGCAAGTAAACTTTGGCGACGACATCGTTGATGCGGCTTGCATTACCCACGCCGGAGAAATTCGCAATCAACGCGTGCAGGAAGCTTTAACAGCATTTAACACTCAACAACCAGCAATTAGTTAGGGACTGGGGAATGAGGGAGATGGGGACAAAAAGTTTATTCTCCATGCCCAATGCCCCGTGCCCCATGCCCAAAAGGAGTTTTTATTTCATGACAGAAGCATTACTTGCAGCTTTGTTTGTATTTGTGCTCGCATCATTCATCGGCTTTGAAGTCATCAACAAAATACCACCTACCCTACACACGCCTCTAATGTCAGGCTCAAATGCCATTTCCGGCATTGCGGTACTAGGGGCAATAGTGGCTGCTGGTAATAGAGATACGAGTGTTTCGGTAATTCTCGGTTTGATTGCTGTGGTATTGGCAACAATCAACGTCATCGGCGGTTTTCTCGTCACAGACAGAATGTTGCAAATGTTCAAGAAAAAAGAGGTTAAGGCATGAGCGACTTTTTACCAACTGGCATTCAGCTGACGTACTTAGTCGCTGCATCCTTATTCATTCTGGGTTTGAAAAAGCTGGGATCACCTGCCACAGCACGGAATGGTAATGTGATTGCGGCTGTGGGGATGCTGCTGGCAATTGTAGCGACACTGCTAGATCAGCATGTGTTGAACTATGAGATGATTTTGCTAGGCTTGGCTATTGGTTCGGCAATTGGTGCGATCGCAGCCTACAAAGTGCAAATGACGGAAATGCCCCAAATGGTGGGTTTACTCAACGGTTTGGGTGGTGCGGCTTCTGCCCTAGTCGCCGTTGCCGAATTCTGGCGGTTATTGGATGCTGGCGCAGCCGTACCCCTAGATGTCAACATTTCCATGTTGTTGGATGTGTTAATCGGTGGCGTTACCTTCACAGGTAGTTTTCTCGCCTTTGCCAAACTGCAAGGTTTAATTAGCGGTTCCCCGATTACCTTTCCTTTCCAGCAACCATTTAACCTCTTACTGCTGGGTGCTTACATAGTGGGTAGTGCCTACTTAATCATCACGCCAGATAGCCTACCCATATTCTTAGCAGTAGTTGCTGTTTCTCTAGTATTGGGTATCATGTTCGTCATTCCCATTGGTGGCGGCGACATGCCTGTGGTAATTTCGCTGTTGAACTCCTTATCTGGCGTAGCCGCATCCGCCGCAGGTTTCGTGGTGATGAACAATATGTTAATCATCGCTGGCGCCTTGGTGGGAGCCTCAGGCTTAATCCTCACCGAGATTATGTGTAAAGCCATGAACCGTTCACTTTTCAGTGTGCTGTTTAGTGCTTTTGGTACAGGTTCTACTTCTGGTGGCGCTACTAGTGGTGCTGCAACCGATCAAACTGTCCGCAGCATCGATCCTGAAGAAGGCGCGATGATGTTGGGTTATGCCCGTTCTGTGGTAATTGTCCCTGGTTATGGTATGGCAGTTGCTCAAGCACAACATAGCGTCCGCGAGTTGGCAGATCAACTAGAACGGATGGGCGTAGATGTCAAGTACGCCATTCACCCTGTGGCGGGAAGAATGCCAGGACACATGAACGTGTTGTTGGCTGAGGCGAATGTGGCTTACACTCAGCTGTATGACATGGATGATATCAATCCCCAGTTTGAACAAGCCGATGTGGCTTTAGTAATTGGGGCTAATGACGTAGTGAATCCAGCAGCGCGGAGTGATGTCAATAGCCCAATTTATGGGATGCCGATTTTAGAAGTAGATCGGGCGAAGCAGACAATTGTGATTAAGCGCGGGATGAGTACAGGTTTTGCCGGTGTAGATAATGAGTTGTTCTACAAGGATAAAACTACGATGCTCTTTGGTAGCGCGAAGGATATGGTGTCGAAGTTGGTTTCGGAAGTGAAGCAGCTTTAGGAAACCAAGAATAATTTAGATGGTTAACTTGCCTTGGAGTTTGATGCTTCTGAGGCAAGTTTTTTTTAGGAAATTAGCTCACGCATAGACACGAAGTGGCTTCCCGCAGGGTAGACGCAAAGAAGAGAAAGAATTAAGTTTTATACACTTAAAATTATTGTTTTTATTACTTTTATCCTGGCAATACCAAGGAGTTGATCTTTATCCTGCAATAAAACTAAATCACCTTCAGCTAATTGACGATCCTCCCACAGTAGGGTGATTGAGCGATCGCCTTCCCGAAGCATTACCATAGATAATCATGCACTACTCATCGCTACAGTAGAGTTGTGCGGGGTTAAGCGGAGGTTTTCTAGTGTGGGAAATCATTAGCAGGCGTAGTAACCGCAGGTGGAACATCACACAAGACCTGAGTGGATATCTGTTTATGCTGCCCGCAATTCTAGTTTTGGGGGCTTTTGTCGTCCTGCCAATTCTTTACGCTGTGTTTCTGTCTTTGCATAAAGTCCAGCTGCTGGGCGGTATCGATTATGAGTTCATTGGGTTTCGCAACTTCACCCGCTTGGTTGAGGATGAGCGGGTTGGGATTGCTTTGCGAAACACAGCCGAATACGTCGCCATTGTTGTTCCTACACAAACTGTCTTGGCTTTAGTTTTAGCAGTTACCCTCAATTCTGGGATTCGCGGTAAAAATTGGTGGCGCATCCTTTACTTTTTGCCCACAGTTACTTCTTCAGCCGTCCTCACCCTGATTTTCATGTGGATTTATAACACTGATGGGCTACTCAACGATTTTCTGGCTTTAGTAGGACTACCTACCTATAACTGGTTGGGAGATCCAGCAGTAGCCCTCAAGGGGATCATGATCATGAATATTTGGTCAACTGCACCGTTTTACATGGTGATTTACCTAGCGGCGTTGCAAGATATCCCTCAAACTCTGTATGAGGCGGCGGAAATCGATGGGGCTAATGGCTGGCAAAAGTTTATGTATGTGACTATCCCTTTGCTTAAACCCGTCACTTTTTTTGTCGTCGCCGTCGGGGTAATAGGCACTTTTCAACTTTTTGACCAATCATATATATTCTCTGGTGGTACTGGCGGCCCCAACAACGCTACTCTGACTGTCGTGTTGCTAATCTATCAATCTGTATTTCGGAATTTACAGATGGGTTATGCAGCTGCGATCGCTTTTTTACTAGCAGCCGTGATTATCGCCATCACCATTATTCAACGGCAAATCTTTGGAGGCGAAAGACTTTGAACAACATCTCTCGCTTTCGGTGGCTGAAAGTACTTTTATATGTCTTGCTCACAATCTACGCCGCCATCACCCTGATTCCTTTTATGTGGGCACTTTCAGCATCATTTAAACCCCTATCAGAAATTGTCAGTGGCGAACCAAATCTACTACCACAAAATTTCACTCTCGACAACTACAGACAAATTTTCCTGCAAGAACCTTTGTTTTGGCGTTGGCTATTCAACAGCGTTTTCATAGCTGTTGGTGTCACTGTGCTGAACTTGCTATTCAATTCAATGGCAGGTTATGCCCTAGCCAGACTAAGGTTTCGGGGTAAACGCTTCTGGTTTTTCCTAATTTTGGCAGTATTAGCAGTACCAGCGCAAATCACCCTAATTCCCACATTTTTGATTTTAAAAGCGATCGGTTGGCTAAATTCCTATCAAGGCATGATTGTACCTGGTATGGTCAATGCCACTTTCGTTTTCATGATGCGGCAATTTTTCGTCAATTTCCCCAAGGAACTAGAAGAAGCCGCCCAACTTGATGGTTTAAATACTTGGGGAATTTTCCGGCATATTGTTTTACCTTTAGCCAAACCAGCCCTGGCTGCACAGGCGGTTTTTGTGTTCATGGGGAGTTGGAATAATTTCTTGCTACCTGTGGTTATCCTATTTGAACCTGAAATGTTTACCCTACCGTTGGGATTGAACAGCTTCAAAGGGCAATACATCAGCTACTGGAACTACATCATGGCAGCTTCTATGGTATTTACCTTACCCGCTCTAGGTATTTACGCCTTTTTCAACCGCTACTTTATCCAAGGCGTGACGTTTACAGGTGGTAAAGGTTAGGGAATTGGGTATTGATCATTGGGCATTTGTAGAGATGTAGCAACGCTACGTCTCTCCCTGATCACTGATCCCCCCCCTGAAGGGCAGCCGTATTTTAGGCGACAAATTGCACTCTGAACATGATATTGGTATTACAGCGACTTAATCTCCATTTATCAGTTAACAAGCATTATGGGTTTTGCAGACCTATCGATCGCAGAGATAGCAGCAGACTACGGTATTCCTGTAGAAAAAGTGTTTTCTCTGTGTAACCAACTGGGAATTGCCTACAAACACCAAAAGACCCGTTTGGCGTTAGAAGATGCAAAGGCAATTATTTTCCAGATTTTGTCTGAAACACACTCAAAAGGTACTAGCGACTTGATGGGTGATACTGAGGTTATCTGAAGAGCTACATCTAGCTCATGGCTCATGGTAAAGAACAATCGCCATGAGCAATTAGCAATGTGGAGATTGAGCATCGCTAATTAGCTGTGTTGAGCGTAAAAATCTTTAAGGGGAAACATGTTTAGAAGACTAATTGGCGTTGTTGTAGCTACGGTTTTACTGACTTTGCAGTTTATGGTCGGTGGCGCGAGCGCAGTAGAATTGAATAAGGCAACCCGGACAGTGCCATTAAATGATAAGGGCGACACCATTGTACTCAGCCTCAAAGAAGTCCAAAAAGGCAAAAGCTTATTTAATAACGCTTGTGCCCAATGTCATGCTGGGGGGGTTACCAAAACCAACCAGAATGTAGGACTGACACCAGAAGATTTGGCACTGGCGACACCAAACCGTAACAATATTGAAGGCTTGGTGGACTACATGAAGAATCCCACCACTTACGATGGTGAAGAAGAGATTTCCGAAGTCCATCCCAGCATCAAGAGTGCAGATATTTTCACAGAAATGAGAAATCTCACGGATGACGACTTGAAAGCGATCGCTGGTCATATTCTTATTCAACCAAAAGTTGTGGGAACTAAGTGGGGAGGTGGCAAAATTTATTACTAAACTCAAATATTAATTCTGGGTGTTGAGTTCTGAAGGAAATGGGGCTTAGTGAATAAAAGCAATCGACATTTAATCAATGTCATGAATGCCCACACTCTAATCCTCGTTTCCTGGAAAACTTAGAATTCAACACTCAGTACTGACTAGGCGATCGCCTAAAATCAAGTTCCAGATTACTGATGCTGTATCGATTATTTGCTCGTTATATCTTCTTAATTTTGATCATGGTCTTGGTAGTCTACGACAGTAGTACCTTAACTGCCCAAGCCGCCAACATTGACCCTTATATAGGGCGCTATTTACATATTAGTGAGCCAATAGCGCTGAATCTGGATGGAGAGGGCAATACTCGGCTGTTTTCACCGTCAGAATTATCTCTTGGCAAAAAACTTTTTGAAAGCAACTGCATTAATTGTCATGTCGGTGGTGCAACTCTGCCAGATCCTTCAGTCTCACTGTCGCTAAAAACACTCCAAGACGCCAATCCTCCACGCGATCGCATTAACTCTCTTGTCGCCTTTATGCGGCAACCTATGACCTATGACGGTAGCCAAGAAACTTATTGGTGTCGTCAATTGAGTCCCAATTTACTCTCACTAGAACAAGTAGAAAGTTTAGCTGCTTTTGTGCTCACAGCAGCACAAAAAGCTCCTGGTTGGGGCACAGAAAATTTTTGAAGTTCTCAAGATTCTGACTAAAAAAAACAAAATTTGTACTTTTAATCCATATCTAGACTAGAATTACCTACTGTTTTCTTGACTTTTATCTACTTTTGTGTGTAGATTATCTGCCATCAAATTGTGCTCCCTATCTTAAAAAAAAAATTGCATCTACGACAGATTGTCATATTTGGCGTTAATTGTATTTAAAATGAGAAAGAGAAAGACTATTTGTTAGGAGAGAGCTATGAAATTAATTGCGGCAAGCTGGCGACGCCTTGGTTTAGCTGTATTGACAATCCTGTTAGTTGTGAGTAGCTTCGCTGTTTTTACTCCCAGCGCTGCTGCTGAAACCTACAAGGTAAAACTAGGTAGTGATAAAGGATTGCTAGCATTTGAACCCAAAAAACTGACGATTAAACCAGGCGACACCATCGAATGGGTAAACAACAAAGTTCCTCCCCATAATGTTGTGTTTGACGCTGCCAAAAACCCTGCTAAAGACGCTGCACTAGCCACGGCTCTATCTCACAAGAAATTGTTAATGAGTCCTGGACAAAGCCAAAAAACCACTTTCCCCGCAGATGCACCTGCTGGTGAATACACCTTCTACTGCGAACCTCATCGTGGCGCTGGTATGGTTGGTAAAATCGTTGTCGAAGGCTAGAGATAGCGCTTTCAACACCACAAGATTTTCCAGATTATTGAGCGAAATTAGCACCTCCGGTTAACTCAAACTATAGATAGGTAGTGTCGAGTCCTATCCCCTATCGAAAATGCTCACCATCACGCGGCAATTAAAGGGATAAACTCGCCACTGCCAATTTTAGGCAAAATTTTTTTACAATCAAAAATCGTAGATTTTTTGATCAAACCATTTTCCTCAAAGCTAAAAATATTTGAGCGCAACGCTGATTCGCTTGCTAGCTTTTATACTCTACAAAAACTGGCACTTCATAGGGTAGAGTACACATAGCAGTTAGCAACTGCATCTTTAATTCCATATTGAAAGCATCTATAGGACTCATATTTGATTTTTGAACAGATACGTAGGGTGTGTTAGCGACAGCGTAACGCACCCCCCCAAAGCTTTCGGTGTGTTACGGCTTGCGCCTAACACACCCTACACATACTGAGATTTTTTCAGATATCAAATTGGATTCCTATAGCAGCCATAGAATACTTACTGAAGACGGTTGTCAGTTGCCGGAGTGTTGCGAGGAGAATGTCTTGAGACTACTTTTATTTATCTTACTGTTGGCGATCGCCCTATTTAGATTCACATTTATTCTTCCAGCAATAGCCGCCGAAACATCTAATGGTGCCAAAATCTTCAATGCTAACTGTTCTGCTTGCCATATAGGTGGTGGAAACATTCTCATTAGCCAAAAAACCTTGAGAAAGGAAGCATTATCCATGTACTTGGAAAAGTATGATCAAAATTCTATTCAGGCAATTATTCACCAAGTACAGAACGGTAAAAATGCTATGCCTGCCTTTAAAACTAAGTTGAACACCCAAGAGATTATGGAAGTAGCTGCTTACGTTTTTCAACAAGCAGAAAAAGGGTGGTAATCTACCTCATATAGTATTTTGTAGTTAAGTAAAATGCGGATGTTTGGTAGGGAATATCAAAGCTCTTTGGCACAAAGAAAAATCTGATATATGCTTTGTCCTTAGTGCGTATTCTCTTCAAAATTCAAAATTTATTTTGATTTTGAATTTTCTCCATTTCTCATTATGACAATCAGCGTTGACAGTATTTATCTACTAAACTTGCTAAAAGTGGTAAATCAATGGGTTTAGAAATATAATCATTAAATCCAGCTGCGAGACATGTTTCGCGATCGCCTTTCATGGCCATTGCTGTTTGCACAATAATCGGAATCCTTTGATACTGTTGACTTGCTCGCAGTTCCTGTACTAATTTGAGTCCATCGCCATCTGGCAAGCTGACATCCATTAAAATAGCTGCGGGTTCTAGTCGTTGCAGAAATTCCCACATCTTAGATGCACTACTTACCCAAGTCACTTGATACCCTAATTTACTTAAATAAATTTGCATCAATTGGGCATTGGGTAAATCATCTTCCACTAACAAAATTTTTGGGGAATTATTTGGAGTTATGGACAGAAGCGGCAGTGAGGAAGATAAAGCTGATGTTATTTCCTGATCACTCTCAGTTTCTTCTCCTACCCACGGCTCACCCATCGGCGTTAGGGGAAGTATGATCGTAAAGCTAGAACCCCGTTCAACTTCCGATTCCACCTGTACGAAACCACCGTGAACTTCTGCAAGTTTTCGAGTTACTACTAATCCTAAACCAGTGCCTTCTTCCCGATTAACTGCACTGTTAGTAATTTGGAAATAGGGTTGAAATAGTTTAGTCTGGTCTTCTTGAGAGATGCCAGTACCCGTATCCCAAACTGTAAAATGCACAAATACACCTTTGATAAATACCTTCAAGCCAACAGTTCCAGTAGTAGTAAACTTGAGGGCATTAAAGAGCAAATTTAACAGCATTTGCTTGAGGCGCAAGGGGTCAGCGACTAGAGTTGTGACATTGGGGTCTAAATCTAAGAGCAATTTTAAGCCCTTGTTAGCAGCTTTTTCTTTTACCAATGCCAAAATATTACGGCATAGCACTGGCAAATTGACTGTTTCCCATTGCACTTCCAGCTGATTGGCTTCAATCTTTGAGAGATCCAAAATATCGTTGATCAACCCTAACAAATGCTTACCACTAGATTGAATAATATTTAAATACTCTTGATGGCGTTCTCTGGTTGGATCGTAGCCTTGAGCTAAAAGTAGGTGAGTGAAACCAATAATCGAACTTAGGGGTGTGCGAATTTCGTGACTAGTGTTAGCCAAAAATTGATTTTTTAGTTGATTGGTGCGCTCTAGTTCCCGATTAGAATTACTTAAGTGTTGCGACTTTTGTTGCAAAAGTTGGATTTGCCTCAGTTGTGCCAAAGCTACAGTAAACTGTGCGGCGGCCCGTGAGAGCAATTGCGATCTGAGTTGAGCTTGCGATCCTTGGAGTAACTCGCAATCCGAATTGACAGGTGCTGTGGAGATAATTAGCCAACCTATAGCGTCGCCAGCATCATCGGCTATCTGCCAAGCACTGGGCGGTTGTTGCTTTTCCAGATGCTGCAAATTTTCCAGTTCTATTGGGTCTTGCGATCGCAAGCGTAGTTTTTTCCCTTTCTTGTCCGTGACTTCTAAAAACGGACGTTGCGCTCGCCGGGATGAAGAAGAAACATAACAAACTTTCCCGACGCTTGCTTGTGGTTGAAACAACGCGACGGCTACCTTACTGGTGTTCAGAGCACTGTTGAGATCGTTGACCAAGGTTTGAAAAATTGCTGCTTCTGCGGCTCCTGGCTGTGGCACAGTGGTACTAGCAGAAAGGAGGCACTCATTGAGGTGCTTTTGCAACTGGTTCAAGCTGCTTTCCAGCCACAACTCGGCACGGAGTTGCTGGATTTTGATCAAAAGTGTTGGTGTTGCATCTATCTGTGAGTTTTGTTCTGGTAAGCTTGAATACTGCTGCATGGTCAACTAGACCGCCGAACAAGTTTAGCTTCGCACTTTTGTGCGAACAGGATTAGGTGTATATTAGCGCACAAACCTTTTTCATTTATAAAGCATAACTTATAGTGTCGAATGTGACGAGGATCTCACAAATTATTGTATGAAATCACACACCTAGTATTTCTGAAGAAGATCTTAGAACTATGGATATACAAATTGCTCAATTAACACAATTCTCTCAATTAATTATTAACGGGATTGCTGTGGGGAGCATTATTGCCCTAGCAGCAGTCGGACTTACCCTTACCTATGGGATTTTACGGTTATCTAATTTCGCGCACGGTGACTTTCTGACTTTGGGAGCCTATTTAACTTTCCTGGTCAATACCCTAGGAGTAAATATTTGGCTGTCAATGATCTTGGCAATGGCGGGAACAGTAGCAGCAATGTTACTTTCAGAAAAATTGCTGTGGTCAAAGATGCGCTCTATCCGCGCTAATTCGACGACGCTGATTATTATCTCGATTGGACTGGCATTATTTCTTCGCAACGGTATTATCTTAATTTGGGGCGGCAAAAACCAAACCTATGATGTTCCCGTCACTTCTGCCTTAGATATTTTGGGTTTAAAAGTGCCACAAAACCAGTTGATAGTACTAGGTTTGGCAGTACTGGCAATTTTGGGACTGCACTATCTACTGCAAAACACGAAAATCGGTAAGGCGATGCGAGCCGTTGCTGATGATTTGGACTTAGCTAGAGTTTCTGGGATTAATGTAGACCAAGTAATCTTTTGGACTTGGTTAATTGCTGGGACGCTCACATCCTTGGGCGGTAGTATGTACGGGTTAATTACTGCGGTGCGCCCAAATATGGGTTGGTTCTTGATTTTACCATTATTCGCCTCTGTAATTTTAGGCGGTATTGGCAACCCCTACGGTGCGATCGCCGCAGCTTTGATCATTGGCATCGCTCAAGAAGTCAGCACCCCTTTTCTGGGTTCACAGTATAAACAAGGCGTGGCCCTATTAATTATGATTTTGGTGCTGCTCATTCGTCCCAAGGGTTTATTCAAAGGCACGATTTGAGCAGCACCTCTCAGATGCTAACTATTCGATGATATGGAAATAATAAGCAGCTACCAAGAAGTTGATAGCTAACAAAAACAATGCCCAACCCGTGCGGAAAGCGTAATTTGGTTTATCACCTTTAGCAGTCATCAGTTGTTCTCCTAAATATCAGGACTTTTTAAGAAATACCAAACAGGCGCACCAATTAGCCATTTTCTTTAAAAATATATAGGGAAGGGGAATAGGGCATTGGGGAGCCAGTTGCGTGGGCGGGTTTCCCGACTTAAGCAAACTGGCGTCATTGGGCACGAATTAATTCAAAATTTGGAGTACAGACGCGTAGACGCTCGTAGAGCGGCTTCTCGTAAGAGTATAATCGCGTCTCCTGATCCTTGACCCTTGACACCTATCTTTCCTCTTCCCCTGCATGGTAGGAACTGCGAACCAAGGGGCCAGAACGGACGTGGCTAAATCCCATTTGCTTGGCGGTGTTGCCTAGTTGCTGAAATTCTTCTGGAGTCCAGTATTTTTGCACTGGTAGGTGTTCTAAGGAAGGACGCATATACTGACCGATTGTTAAGCGATCGCATCCTACTGCTCTTAAATCGGTCATCGTTGTGATAACTTCTTCAGTGGTTTCTCCATGTCCTAGCATCAAACCTGATTTAGTGGGAATAGTAGGATCTAACTCTTTCACAATAGATAATACCCGCAAAGAGCGATCGTACTTCGCACCCCGGCGCACAGGGCCAGTTAAGCGTCGCACTGTCTCAATGTTGTGATTGAAACAGGATGGCTTGGCTTCCATAATCATGGCTATGCGCTGGCGTTGACCTGATTCCCCAGCACCACTACCACCCCAAAAATCTGGTGTCAGCACTTCAATTTGAGTTTCTATATTCAGTTGGCGGATAGTCTCCATTGTCTGCACAAAATGCCCAGCACCTTGGTCTGGTAAATCATCACGGGCTACCGAGGTCAGCACCACATAACGTAATCCCAGCAGCTTTACCGCTTCAGCTACCTTTTGTGGTTCCTCTAAATCAACAGGCATCGGTGCATGACCTTTATCTACTTGACAAAAAGCGCAAGAGCGAGTGCATATTGGCCCCATCAGTAAGAAAGTAGCCGTTTTTTGGGCGTAGCACTCTCCCCGGTTAGGGCAGCGTCCTTCTTCACAAATGGTGTGAATTTGGCGTTGCTTAATAATGCGTTGTACGGTAGAAATCTCACTAGCCTTGCCAATAGAGCGACGCAACCAGCTAGGCATCGCCATAATTTCTGACTTCAGTTGGGCTTGTGGTGAAGAGGTCATAAATAATTCAAAACTCTCAATTCAATTTCTCATGTTGACACAAGGATGTAGAGATGTAGCAATTCTACGTCTCTACCCAATGTTGAATGCCCCATACCCCAGTAAAAGTTTCATAAAACACCTAAAAAATTCTCACTTATACCGGAATATACTATCCCCCAATCAAGATAAATGTTGGATATAGTGGGGGGATTCTCAAGCTCAATCGGCAAATTCGCCATCTAAACCTACAGTTTCTGTTAGAGTAATCAGTCGTGGCAAGTAATAAGATTCTAGTTATAGATGACACTACAGTTGTCAGGGTAAAAGTACGTGAGATGTTGCCTCCTGGCAATTTCGAGGTACTAGAAGCAAAAGACGGTGTAGAAGGACTAAATTTCATCCTTCAGGAAAAACTCAGCTTGATTATGTTAGATTTCCTTTTACCTAAAATGAGTGGTTGGGAAGTATTCCAACAAATTCAAGCCAACTCGGAGTTAAGAAAGATTCCCTTAGTGATCATGTCTGGTCGCAAGGAAGAGGTGACAGAGAAAATTTCTGAACCCTTTGAATATTTTGAATTTCTCGGCAAGCCTTTTGACCAGAAACAACTCATTAATGCGATTAAGACAGCAATGGCTAAGGCGAAACAGCCACGCTCAGAACCAGTCTTGGTAGGAGCTGTTCCTGCTGCTAAAAACGGCACAGTGGCAGTTGCTAACGCTACTAATAGCACAGTCGCTACTCCTAGTACTGGCAATGTTGCAGTAGCAACTCCTGTCGCTGAAACAACTTCCTCCGCAGAAGAGGTGAAGTTGCTTAATGAAAAAATTAGCAAGATGCAAGCAGAAATTGACGGTTTAAAGAAACAGCTAGCTCAAGTTGTGACCTTTATTAAACAAAAAATCAAGTAGCATTTTTTGGCATAGGCGTAGCCCGACCTAGGCATCGCTCTTGTTCTTAAACTATACAACCCTAAACGCATTAAACCTGCCAGAGTATACTCTTTAGTTCAAGTGAACGGCAGGTTTTTTCATGGTGAATTTGCGTAAAAACTAGTAAGTTACCGAACAAAATAATAAGATTTTATGAAATTGAATGATATTGTCACTTGCTTGATGGGAATACTCAAGTATAGAAACAAGAGTATGAAGATAGGCTGTCATGACAGTATTACTAGATACAACTTATAGTATTTTTGGCTATCGCATCACAGAAAAAATATACTCAGGTAGTAAAACCTTAGTTTATCGGGGCATCAGAGAACAAGACCAACAATCAGTCATCCTGAAACTGATGCGGAATGAATACCCTACATTCGCAGAAATCGCGCAATTCCGCAATCAATACACCATCACCAAAAACCTCAATCTACCAGGAATAGTCAAGCCCTACAGCCTAGAAAACTATCATAACGGCTACGCCCTAGTGATGGAAGACTTTGGCGGTATCTCCCTCGCAGACTGGCGATCGCACGAAAAGAAAATTGTTGCAGATCCTCTGTCCTTAGGGGAGTTTTTCCCTATTGCAATTGCAATTGTTTCTACATTAGAGGGACTACACCGCGATCGCATCATTCATAAAGACATTAAACCTGCCAACATCCTCATTAAACCCTCCACAGGTGAAATCAGAATCATCGACTTCAGTATCGCCACACTTCTGTCCAGAGAAGTTCAATCCCTCACTAACCCTAATGTCTTAGAAGGAACCCTAGCTTACATTTCTCCGGAACAAACGGGAAGAATGAACCGGGGTATCGATTACCGTACCGACTTTTACTCCTTGGGTGTCACCTTCTTTGAACTCCTCACCGGACAGTTACCCTTCAGTACTGATGACCCAATGGAGTTAGTTCACTGCCACATTGCTAAAGAACCACCAAAAGCCAGCAGCATTAACACTAACATTCCGCCAATTTTGTCTGATATTATCAGCAAGCTGATGGCAAAAAATGCCGAAGACCGCTACCAAAGTTCCTACGGACTCAAACACGATTTAGAGTTATGCCGCGACCAGTGGCAAGATACTGGCATTGCTGCCTTTGAATTAGCAACACAAGACATCTCAGACAGTTTCATCATCCCCGAAAAACTCTATGGTCGCCAACGTGAATTAGAAACCTTACTTGCAGCCTTTAAAAGGGTTACAGAGGGTGCAACTGAAATGATGCTGGTTTCTGGGTTCTCTGGTATTGGCAAAACCGCCGTCATCAATGAAGTTCATAAACCCATTGCCAGACAACGTAGTTACTTCATTAAAGGGAAATTTGACCAGTTTCAAAAGGACATACCTTTATCAGGATTAGTGCAAGCTTTTCGGGATTTAATCGGGCAATTACTAAGTGAAACCGATGCCCAAGTTCAAGAGTGGAAGACCAAAATTCTATCAGCATTGGGTACACAAAGTCAGGTAATGATTGATGTCATTCCTGAACTGGAACTAATTATTGGCAAGCAACCAGAAGTGACTGAACTTTCTGGAAGTGCTGCCCAAAATCGTTTCAACTTATTATTTCAGAGATTTGTTCAAGTATTCAGCACTAAAGAACATCCCTTAGTACTGTTTATCGATGACTTGCAATGGGCAGATGTAACTTCTTTAAAATTCATTCAGTTGCTAATGAGTGAAACTACATCTATTCCTCTTACAGGTGAGATTCATCAATCCGGTGAACACCAAGGAAGTTTATTACTGCTTGGTGCGTATAGAGATAACGAAGTTTCTCCAGCGCATCCCCTTTGTCTAACATTACAAGAAATTGAAAAATCAGGGGCAACTGTTAATAATATTATTTTGAAGCCATTAAGTCAAAATGATTTAAACTGTCTCATAGCTGATGCTTTATGCTGTGAAGAATTATTAGCTGTACCATTGACACAAATGGTGTTTGCCAAAACTAAAGGCAATCCATTTTTCACTAATCAATTTCTCAAATCTCTACATAAAGATGGCTTAATTACATTTAGCTTTGAGGACAAATGTTGGCAGTATGATCTTTCACAATTACAAGTTTTAGCACTCACAGATGATGTGGTTGAATTTATGGCAGTACAAATAGAGAAGCTGCCAAAAATCACTCAAGAAGCCTTAAAATTTGCAGCCTGTATTGGTAATGAATTTGACTTGAAGACTCTTGCTATAGTACATGAGAAATCAGCAGTCGATACAGCATCTGACTTGTGGATAGCTTTACACGAAGGATTAATCGTACCTCAAAATGAGGTTTACAAATTATTTCAAGATGGTCACATCTCATTAGAAAATATTGAGAGTCAGCAGTCTGAAGGATTACCACTTAGCAACTTCGCACTGCCTCGATACAAATTTATCCACGACCGAGTACAGCAAGCTGCTTATTCACTAATTCCTGAAGACGAAAGAAAACCAATTCACCTGAAAATAGGAATATTGTTATTAAATAATATTCCAGTTGCAGAACGGGAAGAAAAGATTTTTGAACTAGTGAATCAATTCAATGTTGCAGTGGAATTTATTACCCATCAAAATAAGCGTGATGACCTAGCTGTGATGAATCTCACTGCTGGACGTAAAGCATTAGCATCAACAGCTTATTCCACTGCGATGAAATATTTAACTACTGGCATTGAATTATTAGCTGATGATAGCTGGGAAAGAAAATATGAGTTAACTCTAGCTTTGTATGAAACCGCCGCAGAAGCAGCATACCTGGCTGGTGACTTTGACCAGATGGAGAAATTTGTAGAGGTAGTGTTAGCACAGGCTAAAACACTGCTAGAAAAGGTGAAAGTTATTGAAATTAAAATTAAAGCTTTAGGAATGCAAAACAAAGCCCTAGAAGCTGTTAATGCTGGGCTAGATTTTTTAAAATTGTTGGGTGTTGCACTTCCTGAAAATCCTAGCCAATCTGATGTTCAACTAGCAATGGCAGAAGTAGCATTAAAAATGGATGGTAGGAATATTGAGGATTTACTCGATCTGCCAGAGATGACTGAAGGCACAAACTTAGCAATAATGCATATATTATCCAGTTTGTCTGTTTCAGTTTATCAAACTAATCCTCAGCTTTTCCTGCTTATAATTCTTAAAAAAATCGAACTATCTCTCAAATATGGCAATACTCCATTGTCAGCTTATGCTTATGTGATTTATGGATTGATTCTTTGTGGAAGCATAGGAGATATTGAGTCTGGTTATAAAGTTGGTAATCTGGCTTTAAGATTAACGGATAAATTCAATGCTCAAGAACTGGAAGCTAAGATGACATTAATATTTTACGGCGCTATCAGTCATTGGAAAGAGCATGTAAAAAACACATTAAATCATTTATTACAAGGTTATTCCGTCGGATTGCAGACTGGCGATTTAGAATTTGCCAGCCATTGTCTTTACAATCATTGCTATGCTGCATATTTTATTGGTCAAGAACTAACAAGTCTAGAATCAGCAATGGCTATTTATAGTAATGCCATTTTTCATATTAAACAAAAAAGATCTTTTATCTGGCATGGAATTTATTGGCAAAGTGTTTTGAACTTATTACAAGCTACAGAAAATCCCTGTATTTTAATAGGTAAAGCCTACAATGAAGACAAAATGTTGCCAGTTCATCAAAAAGTTCAAGATAGAACTGGGCTATTATATTTATATTCCAATAAGCTATTTTTAGCTTACCTATTTTGTGATTTTGAACAAGCAATTAAAAATTCACAATTAGCTGAAAATTATTTAGAAAATGGTGTAGGTAATCAAATTGTTCCTCTTGTATATTTTTATGATTCACTTGCTAGATTAGCAGTTTATTCTGATGCATCACATTCTGAGCAACAGCACATTCTCAATAGAGTACTGACAACTCAGGTAAAGATATATAAATGGGCGGATCATGCCCCAATGAATTATTTACATAAGTTCTATTTAGTGAAGGCAGAACAGCATCGGGTTCTCAATCAATATCTCGACGCTATAGAATGTTACGATCGCGCTATCTCTCTCGCTAAAGAACATGAGTATCTCAATGAAGAAGCTCTCGCTAATGAGCTGGCGGCTAGGTTCTATCTAGAATGGGGCAAAAATAAGATTGCCCAAACCTACCTAACTGACGCTTACTACTGCTACAGTCGCTGGGGAGCAAAAGCGAAAGTAGAAGACTTGGCAAAACGTTATCCCCAATTGCTAACTCCGATTCTTCAGCAAGAGAAGCTTGGTTTTCAACCTAGCGAAAAAACCACTCATTCTCATAGTAAATCCTTATCGAGTTTAAGCAATCAGCAAACGATTATTGCCTCAAAGACGAGTATTTCAGATTCTTTAGACTTAGCATCCGTTGTCAAGGCATCTCAAGCACTCTCTGGAGAAATAGAGCTTGAGCAATTAATTTCTACCTTAATGAGAGTTGTCATGGAGAATGCGGGAGCTTCTAAAGGTGCGCTGATTTTAAGCAAAGGTAATAACTTAAACTTAAAGCTCACCGCAGTCAGTTCTAATGCAAATACAAAATTTCCAGCAACTAACTTAGAGTCTAGTAATGATGTTCCAATTACTTTGATTAACTATGTCAAACGCACTCTAGAAACTTTAGTAGTTGATGATGCTAAAGCTGACATATCCCTCATTGACGATAGGTATATTATCCGTGAACAACCAAAAAGCCTGTTGTGTATCCCGATTATTAATCAAAATAAAATGCTGGGGATTATTTACCTAGAAAATAATCTCACGACAGGAGCATTTACACGCGATCGCATAGAACTGCTCAAACTCCTCACCACTCAAGCAGCAATCTCCTTAGAGAATGCCATTCTCTACACGAATTTGGCAGAAGCTAATGAAAATCTGGAGGAATATAATCATAAGTTAGAAGAAAAAGTTGAGGAGAGAACACATGAACTTAATGAAAAAAATCAAGATTTACAACAGACTCTTGAGGAATTACAACGCACCCAAACCCAATTGATTCAAAGTGAAAAAATGTCTTCTTTAGGGCAAATGGTGGCGGGAATTGCCCATGAAATCAATAATCCGATTAATTTCATTCATGGCAATATTGCTCATGCTAGTGAGTATGTGAAAGACTTGCTAGATTTGATTAGTATTTATCAACAAGAATATCCTCATCCTTCTCCTTTGATTGAAGATAAAAATGAGGAAATAGACATAGAGTTTTTGGTGGAAGATTTGCCTAAGCTTTTAGATTCTATGAAAGTTGGTAGCTCACGCATCCGAAATATTGTTTTAGGATTACGCAACTTCTCTCGTTTAGATGAATCTGAAATGAAGCCTGTAGATATTCATGAAGGTATTGATAACACCTTAATGATTTTGCAACACCGAATTAATGAGCAAAATAATCGTCGAGAAATTGAGGTGGTTAAGGAATTTGGAAAGTTACCAGAAGTGAGTTGTTATGCCGGTCAACTCAACCAGGTGTTTATGAATATCATCAGTAATGCGATCGATGCTTTAGAAGAGGGAACAAAAAATAGTCAATCTGATACTCCTATAATTAGAATTAGTACTGAACTAGTAGACAATCACACAGTCAAAATTCGGATCGCTGACAACGGTTCTGGAATGAACGAAGCAATCCGACAGAAAGTGTTTGACCCATTTTTTACCACTAAACCAATTGGCAGTGGTACGGGGTTGGGGTTATCGATTAGCTATCAAGTTGTAGTAGACAAACACAAAGGTAAGTTAACTTGTAGTTCTATACTAGGAGAGGGAACAGAGTTTGTGATTGAAATTCCAATGTAGTAGTGAGATGCCTAGGATGCAGATGTCGTCACCAAAGTACCTAAAGGCTTTTGACTTGTGCGATCGCCTGTAATGACCATCTTGATTCCACTGCTAGGTGCAAGGCTAACACCTCGACGTTGAGGAAGCTCTGGTTTTTGATCTACCAATGCAAGTTGATAACGTGATAAAACTGTTGCCAGCACTAATTTCATCTCAAATTGTGCCAAAGCTTGACCAATACAGCGACGAGCACCACCACCAAAGGGCAGAAATTCATAAGCAGAAAACTGGCGTTCGAGAAAGCGCTCTGGCTTAAATTTGTTATGTTCTGGATACACATCCTCACGATGATGGGCGAGATAAATACTGCCAGCTACAACAGTCCCAGGCTCCAAAAGATGTCCCAATAACTCTACTGGTTCTTCCACTACCCTAGGTAAGGTCAACATCGTTACTGGATACATCCGCAAACTTTCATTACAGACAGCCGTGAGATAAGGTAGGCGGAAAATACTTGTATAGTCCGGGGAATCACCGAGGCTACCCAATTCTTGGAGTAATTTTTCACGCACTTCTGAATTACGATGAATCCAATATAACGCCCAAGCCATTGACATTGCTGTAGTTTCATGTGAAGCCAACATCAGAGTAATTACTTCATCTCGCAATTCCTGATCTGTCATTGCTTGACCTTCCTCATCCTGCGCTGACATCAACATAGATAGAATATCAATGCGATTTGGATCAGGTTGCTGCCGACGTTCGGCTATTTCAGCATAAAGCAAATCATCAATTTGCTGTCTTAGTCGTAAAAAGTTTCCCCAAGTACTCCAGGGTCCCAAGTCTTTTTGTAGTAAAGGGAACATGAGAAAACTAGAGGTAATTGGTGATTTAAAGACATCTAACAATGATGCCAGAAGCCGTTTAATTTTTTGATAACGTTCACCTTCATATAAACCAAAAATCGCTTGCAATATAACTTGCAAAGAAATGTCCTGCATAACAACACAAGCTGAGAAAGGCTGTTCTTGTGGTAGTTGAGTGAAGACTTGTTCGGACAGATTACAGATTAACTGACCATAAGCACGCATTCGTTCTCCATGAAAAGAAGGCATTAACAGTTGTCGTCGCTCTTTATGAGTATTGCCCTCAAGCAACGCAATTGAATAATTGCCCACGATTGGTATTCCAATTTTATTGAACTTACCAGGTGCTGTAAACTTTTTTCTATCGTTGGTTAAAATTTCCTGAATTCCCTGGGGATGGCTCACAAATACTACAGTGTCTCCAAAACCAACTATCCTACCAGTAAACAGATCAGGATATTGTTGAGCACCTTTCTCCATATACCCCACAGGATCAGCAATCCATTGGATTTGCTGCACAATAGAAGGAGTTTTTAGAGTATTGGGCAGTTGCTTGTAATTTTTCATCTTCAGATTTTTTTTAATTTTACACAGGAAACATAAATTATTTTTCAATTATGTTTATGTTCATGTTGTATTAAGATGCACATAATTGAGTACTTTCTGCAATCTGATAGCGCCCAGAGTGAGAGTACCAATCTATATGTCCGCTAATCCAGGAATGTAACCCAGATATATATTTTGAAATCTCGCCATCTACTTCTATCCCGACAGATGGTATTTGTTTCTCTAAATTAATTAGCTCTCTTACTTCCTCGTCATGCATTTCTACAGCAAATCTGATAGCTTTTTCTAACGGCAATTTTTGCTGGTAATGCAATATTAATACTAAATTATGGACATGACCTGTTGATATTTCTCTCTGAACTGACAAAATATCATTAGACCAGGCAATAATATTAATTGCCTTCTGATTTATCTTTTTAAATACTTCATTATTACGTAAAATGTACGGAATCTTCACCCAATCGCAAAACTCAATTAAGTTAAGACAAAGAGCCACAGCTGAGACAGAGCTACGTATCTTAATATAATTTTCTAGAGTAGGTATATTTATGTTCAATCGGTTATTTGCTTCTTCAATACATCCATTAAAGTAGTCTTCAAAACTGTGAACGAAATGATGGAAGAATGTTAAATTCCCTGATTTAATTATTCTTTTCCTGACATCACTTAAGGCATAAGTTAGGGGTGTATCTTTATGTGTGAGTTTTGCTCCATTTAAAATTTCTATAAATCTGTTGCAGTAAGTATTTACGATTTCAGGTTGTTTTCCTAAGTCCGAAATATCACATTGATCATCCCAAACAAATAATAAACCGATTATGTCGTTTGCGATCTTCAATTCTTCTACCTGACAGTTAGGATATGTACTTGCAGCTAGTGAATGAAATTTTGATTTACGAAACCGTTGATAAGATAATTCATCTCTAAGTAGGTTAAAACGTAATGCCCATTCCATAGCATGATCTTCCAGAACATCGACATGCTGATTAATTTGTGCTGGGAACGGACAGTATAAATCCGGGAAAATTAAGTTGTTCATAAAAAGTTTGGTGATCTAGAGTGACGATAAAAAACGACTCACATGCACCCAGAACAGCTTGAGTGTCTGAAATCTCCCAAGATATAACTTGAGAAAAAATTACTCTTACAGCACTTTTAGTCACACTGTATAGTTCACACTCGCTACTGTTGCTGATAGTGTTAAAATGTGAAGCTGTAAGTTTAAAACTTTAAACTACGTAACAGTATTTATTTTTATTTAATTTTTTTAATCAGTAACACTCTCTAATTACTAATTTAAATTAAGTATATTTAAGACCGTGTACTTAAAAATACAAAAAACATATAGCGTAGATAGATGTCATGTCTAGCGTCTAAGCCTGATGTAAGTCGAGTTTTGGAGAGGAAACTTTAAAAAAATGGATTCAAAGAGCTATGTATTTTGTATATTAATAGACAATTATATAAAGTTTTGATTAACTATCTACGGTACTTAATTAAATACACTAATCATAGTTGGTTATATAAACAACAACTATTTTCAGTCTAAATGCTTAAAAGTCATAGTTTCATAACATAGCTAAAGAGATATTTTCCTTCATAATATCTACAAATTACTTAATAACGTCGATATTTATTAACAGCTTTGAAACCAAAATTGAAAATATTTTAAGAATTTATTAAGCATTAAGCTGATAAACAACTTGACAAATTTCCATTTGTGCTAATTGACAAAAATTATATTTATTGACAATTGACTACGTAAGTATAAGGGTTTGCTGATTTATAACTATAAAAACAGAATGGCTTTTTGTCAGTTACTGTTGATTTAAATATCGATAAATGTCTAGATAAGAGTTGGGTATATAAAACAAACAACAGGTAAACAAGTTCTCACGATCAAAAAAATATGCCTAATTGTAGATGTAGTTAGTCTCATCAATCTTAAGTATTAAATTTAACTAGTGGTGAATATACTAGTAGTATCAAGCAAATACCAGTCTAAGATAGGATGGCAAAAAGACAAATTTACGCTAAGTGATATCAGTGATTTTGATGAAGCACTGAATATACAAGCGATCGCCTGGAGATTTCTGGACGACGCGGTGGGGTGGCAGGTAAATACGCTGGATGATATCAACGCTAGAAGAATGGGCAAACTAATGCAGGGGAAACCCCGCACTAAGATTAGGATGCCAAATTGATGATCATTTTGAGTCGGCTTTACTAGGCGATCGCCTCGGAGAAATAGGGCAAAAGCTAGAAATTAAAGGTATAGACGAATTAGAAAGATTGACCCAATCTTTTAACAAAATGGCTGCACAATTGGAAGCATTATTCTTAGAGTTTGAAAAGTTTTGGGCGAATATAATTCGCTACTACACAGGCAAAGTCCACTTCCGTGGACTAACACAAAATCAAGGATTTGAAACCTGCGGAGGCAGGTTTTGTCTGTATAGCCAAGCCACTGCTTTGGGCGGGTTTCCCGACTTGTAGCAAGTGGCGCGCGATTTCTAATCACCGGGGTGGTGTTAATTTAGATTTTTCAAACAACCTCTCAGATTACAGCAGTTGGATAGTCAATATCAGACCTTTACAACCAAGTTACTGAAACTAACTGGAGAACTCGATGAAGAAGCTATTTTGAAGTTAATTAAACAATATTTCTGATCAAAATAAATATGCTTAATGACAAACAAAGCTTAATTATGATTGTTGATGATAATCCCACCAATACCAAGGTACTGTTTGATTTTTTGCAAACATCAGGTTTTCGAGTGTTGGTAGCTAAAAGCGGTGAGAGTGCCTTAGAGAAATTAGAAATAGTCATCCCAGACATTATCCTGTTAGATGTGATGATGCCAGGAATCGATGGCTTTGAAACTTGCCGCCGCTTCAAAGAAAAAGAAGCTGCTCGCAATATTCCAGTCATCTTTATGACAGCACTAACAGACGCGGTGGATAAAGCCAAAGGCTTCACTGTCGGTGCAGTAGATTACATTACCAAGCCGTTTCAACCTGAAGATGTACTTGCCCGTGTACATGTTCACTTGAAACTGCATCAACTTAATCAAAAGCTAGAACAACGAGCAACAGAGCTAAATGCCACTGTTGAGCAGCTACAACAATCACAATTCCAGTTGGCACAGAGTGACAAAATGTCTACTTTAGGAGAGTTGGTTGCAGGGGTAGCTCACGAAATTAACAATCCTCTTGGTTTTATTCAAGGCAATCTTCTTTATGTTCAGCAATATATAAAAAATTTAATTGAACTGATTTACCTATACAAAAAACCAGCTTCTCAAGAAGAAATTCAGGAATATGAAACCAAAATAGAGTTGGATTATCTTTTAAAAGATCTGCCACAAATTCTTAACTCAATGGAGGATGGAGTAGAGCGTATCTGTGATGTCAGTCTTTCTTTAAGAACTTTTTCTCGTGCTGACAGCGCTATAAAAATTCCCTTTAATATCCATAATGGTATAAATAGCACTATCTTAATTCTTAAACACCGATTAAAAGCTTCAGACATTCATCCTGCTATTGAAGTGATTAGAAATTATGGTGATTTGCCAGATATAGAATGCTTTCCTGGACAACTGAATCAGGTATTTATGAATCTTTTAGCTAATGCTATTGATGCTATAGAAGAATCTAATATAGGACGTAGCTATTCTGAAATAGAAGCTAATCCTAATAAAATTTTAATTCAAACTACTCTCACTCAAGATAGAAATTATGCTTTTATTAGGATTAAAGATAATGGCGTGGGCATGACAGAACAAGTTAAACAAAAAATATTTGATCATTTATTTACAACCAAGCCTGTAGGAAAAGGAACAGGTTTAGGATTATCAATAACATATCAAATCATTGTCGAAAAACATGGAGGCACTCTGGAGGTTAATTCAGCACTAGGAGAGGGTACAGAGTTTATCATCCAACTTCCGATTCAGGAATCGGTATAATCTGTCTAAAAATTTGGGAACAATAGTGATGTAGAAAGGTAATTTTCCCTAAAATCATAGATTTATGCTTAATGTAGTAGTGGGTCACAGTAACGATCCAGATTCTCTGTCAGCAGTTGAGGAAGTTCTCCAACAGTGTAGCGCCTCTTTAGGAGCAAACATCCCACAAGCAGCAATTCTTTTTGCGGCAATTGATTTTGAGCATTCCCTGGTGTTACAACGAATTAATCAGGCTTTTCCGGGGATTGAGTTAATTGGTGGAACAACAGGTGGTGAAATCTCCTTAGTACTATAGTTTCAGCAAGACTCAATAACTTAATAGAGGAACTCTGGAGGTAGATTCAGTACTAGGACAAGGTACAAGTTTTACTATTACTATTCCGGTAAAAGCCGATGATTGATTAGGAGCGATCGCCCAGTATATTTTGAGATATAGTTTGGCAAATAGCAAACCATTTTATATCTTATCAGACTTTGAAAATATACGATAAAAGTTATATACCAAATTCCTCATTTTATTAATATATTTATTCACCTATCTCGATGAAATTTTAATTAGAACCTGTTCTGATTTTCATGAAATATGGGCAACATAGAATAATAGAGTATAAATTTTTTGGGCAAATTTGAACAAAAATTTAATTATAAAATCTAGTAAATAGTAGGTATAAATAATGCCAATTATATCAGAAAAAGGCTTGATTTTAGTAGTAGATGACACCCCTACTAACATAGCTTTTATTTCTCAAATATTGACCAATGCAGGGCTAGAAGTTATTACAGCAACTAATGGTGAGAAAGCATTAAATCAAATTCAATATAAACTACCAGATTTAATTTTACTAGATTTAGTAATGCCAGGAATAGATGGTTTTGAAACCTGTAAATTGTTAAAGCAAAATATACTAACTTGTGATATTCCGATCATTTTTATGACGGCAATTTCTGATACGGAAAGTAAGGTCAATGGTCTGAGTTTGGGGGCTGTCGATTACATTACCAAGCCTTTCCAAGAGGAAGAATTATTAGCTCGGATAAAAACTCACCTACAACTACGGAATTTAACCAAAAACCTGGAAAAAATAGTTGCAGAAAGAACAGCAGAACTTTCCCAAGCATTACAAGAATTACAATCTTCTCAATTGCAGCTTGTACATAGAGAAAAAATGTCTGCTCTCGGTCAATTAATTGCCGGAGTTGCTCATGAAATCAATAATCCAGTTGGTTTTATATATGGTAATCTCAATCACGCATCAGTATATTGCCAAAATATGCTGAACCTGATTAAACTCTATGAACAGCACTATCCTCAGCCTGTTCCAGAGATTCAAAAAGAAATTGTAGCGATTGACTTAGATTATGTACGCCTCGATTTACCTAACTTAATTTCTTCCATGAAAGATGGTGTACAACGTATTCGTGATATCAGTACTAGCTTACGTAATTTTTCTCGTTCTGATACAGAACAAAAAATTCCTTGTAATATTCATGAGGGAATCGAAAGCACTATATTAATCCTTAAACACCGTTTAAAAGCCTCTGATCATATGCCTGAAATTGAAGTGATGAGAAATTATGCAAACTTGAACCAAATTGAATGTTATCCTGGACAACTTAATCAAGTTTTTATGAATATTTTAGCGAATGCAATTGATGCTTTAGAAGAGTCATTCATCAATAATAAATTTGTGCATAAGCTAGGAGAAGTAAATACCAATCCTAAAATTTGGATTAGTACAGAACTAAATTTAGATCAGACAAGTGTTTTAATCCGGATTAAAGATAATGGGATGGGAATGATACCAGAGGTTCGGAAAAAAGTATTTGAAAATTTATTCACAACCAAGCCTGTGGGAAAAGGTACAGGACTAGGATTATCAATTGCGCGTCAAATTATTGTTGAAAAGCACGGGGGTAACTTAGAAGTACATTCAGTTTTAGGACAGGGTTGTGAATTTGTAATTACTATTCCGATTTGTAAATAAAAACTTGTTTTTTAAAATCTGAACGCCAAGTTTTCTTATGCTAGAGATAAGTAATAGGTAATTGATTAATTTATAATTACCTATTACCTATTACTGATTACAACTTGGAAACCACTATGGCTGCTCAGTGGTAATCGCACTTACCTGAGTACTCACAACTGTTGTTGATTGCAAAATCGGAGTATTAGCAACTGAGTTATTTGCCAGGGTAAATAGCGGATTTGACAAAATTCCTGCTATGGAAGTGGCAATGAGAGTCACAATTAAACCTACTTGCAAAGGTCTAAAACCAGGTAAATTCCAGTTAATGTCGGGATAGTTTTTCACTACGTCAGACATTTCTTGGGGTTCTTTGACCACCATCATCTTGACTACCCGAATGTAGTAGTAGATGGAGACAACACTGGTAACTAAACCTAACAAGACTAACCAGTAAAGACCTGCTTGCCAACCAGCCCAGAACAAGTAAATCTTGCCAAAAAATCCAGCTAGCGGCGGAATACCACCCAAAGAGAGCAGAGAGACACTCAGTCCCAATGTTAAGAGTGGGTCTTTTTGATACAAACCAGAATATTCAGCAATCTGGTCAGTTCCTGTCCGCAAAGAGAAGAGGATAATGCAGGTAAAACCACACAAGTTCATGAACAGATAAACCAGCAAGTAAAAAATCATGCTGGAATATCCTGAATCTGTACCCGCAATCAAGCCAATCATCACAAACCCGGCTTGAGCAATAGATGAATAAGCTAGCATCCGTTTCATGCTGGTTTGTGCTAGGGCGACTACGTTACCCAAGATCATACTCAGCACGGCAAGGGCGGTGAAAACAAATTTCCACTCGTCGGCAACGAGGGGGAAGGCTGTTGTCAGTAAGCGGATGGCGAGGGCGAACCCGGCTGCTTTGGAGCCGACAGATAAAAAGGCAATCACTGGAGTAGGAGCGCCTTCATAAACGTCTGGTGTCCATTGGTGGAAAGGTGCAGCAGAAATTTTAAAGCCTATACCTGCAATGACAAAAACGAGGGCAATCACCAAACCTAAAGATTGACCGAGGTTAGCCGTAGCAATACCATTGGCGATCGCACTTAGTTCGGTTTGTCCTCCTGATAAACCGTATAGCAGCGACACGCCATACAAAAATACTGCTGTACTGGAAGCCCCAATCAACAGGTATTTTAGCGCTGCTTCATTAGAGCGCGGATCGCGCTTGGTATAACCTGTCAGCAAGTAAGAGGAAATACTCAGGGTTTCTAAGGAGATGAAAATCATCACCAACTCACTGGCCCCGGATAAAAACATTCCTCCTAGGGTAGCTGTTAGCAAAATAGCGATAAATTCTGCTAAAGCGGTGCCACTTTGCTCGACGTAGCGAATGGACATGAGTATGGTCACTGCGGCAGACAAAGCAATGATACCGCGAAAGACAATACTGAGGTCATCACCATTAAACTCACCGCTAAAAGAGATGGGATTGGTGATATCCCATTGAAAACATAGGGCGACAATTGAAGCTAGTAAACCTGCGATCGCTAGATATGCAGTCCAGCGTGAGGATGTACGCCCCAAAATCAAATCCACAATCAAAACCCCCAAGAGGGTGATAATTACAATCCCCTCTGGCAAAATCGTACCAGCGTTTAACTGGGATGCAAGATTAGCAAAATCCATGAGATATATAGGTTTTGGCGATTAGACATCAAGGCTAACTCTGTTCATTCTATCTATTGTTCTGAACTAAAGTTGCATAAACCTTTGTGTCTGATAGCATAGACTCCTTTGGGGGTTAAACTTGCTCTACAAATTAAAATATCTTGAAGTTTCTTGTCTGCATCTTGATTATGCAACATTCACAAATCTCGCCTCACAGCCCAAAAAAATTAGCAGATCAGTATACATCTGAACTGCTAATACAAAAATTAGCAGACTCAGATATGTTCTGAACTGCTGATTAGGGGATGATTGCTGTTTGGCAAATACTCGTTGGGCATTTGCCTTGCGTAACTATCTCAAGGACTAATATTGACGTGAGTATCCACTATTATTTTTTCCCCAATTACCACCGCCAGAGCGAGTACCTTTGTCTTCTCGTGGTCTAGCTTTATTAACTTTCATTACGCGACCCATCCATTCAGCACCATCTAGAGCCTGAATGGCAGCATCTTCTGCGGCTGCTGATTCCATTTCTACGAAACCAAAGCCCCGTGCCCGCCCTGTTTCCCTGTCGGTAGGTAATTGGACTCGGCTGACAGTACCGTACTCAGAAAATACTTTTGTGAGGTCGTCTTGTGTGACGCTGTAGGACAGGTTCCCTACGTAGATTGACATGAAACTCTCCAGAATCCTTTGATGCAGAGATGTTTATCCGGAGAGCCGCTTGAAATTATGACTAAAAACAAGAACCGTATCACCGAACTCACTTCTCCTATTTTATCTTAACACAACTTCTTGTTAGGTCACGCTGAATTTGCCTAGTTATCTTCGTAATAGGTAATCTCTCTATACATTAAATATTTTTATATTGTTTAACAGCGTTAGCAGAATAAGAAAATCTAAATTAGGTTTGATCGAGAAATTTTTCTGGATCAATTCCCCAATTTACCCAGCGCATGGCTTCACGGGCTGATTTCATATCAGGTGGTACGCCTAAAACATGAATTAAACCTGTACTGAGGCAAGTCATTTTTAATAAGTAAATTGGTTCTGCATCAACATCGGCATCGATTTTTAATCGCGTATATTCTGCCCAAACATCTAATTCAATTGCTTGTAACTCTTGGCAAATACGCGCATAATCAATACCTTGAATTAACACTCGTTGCAGTTCGGCATTTTGTGCTGATAACAACCATTGGGGCTGCCATTGCTGCGGGTGGATTTTACCGTATTTTTCTGGTAAGGTGACACCGTGATAGGAATAAAGGCTATATCCATCGATAAATTATATCGCAGGTTCGCCTTCTCCGTGGAGGTGGTTTTGATGATCGAAGCGGATGTGAAGCGGGCGATCGCACACTATGCAAATATCATCATAGGCAAATATCCAACCGCATTCTTGAATTAAGGATTGGAATACCTGCCATGTTTTGTGAGGATAGGTTATGTTCAACACAGATAGACAGAAATCAAACCCAGTCATCCAATGAATATAATTCTCTGGTTTGAAGCACTCATTAAGTTGAATTTCCAGCCACCATAAATAATCATTTACTTTTGGATTTAGCTGAACGCTAAATTGAGCTAATAAATCATTAACTAATTCATGATTGAATGAATCGTCTACTAAATACTGAAAAAAGTTCATCAGTTGGGCATGTGTTTGTTTTCCCAACTGTTGACTTAGTTGTCTGGCAATTTCTTGAAAAAAGTGAGCCGAAAATAAACTACTTAAACTATTTGGTTCATAAAGATAACTTTCTATGAATTGAGGTGACAGTCTTTTGACCATCCAGTTACACGCCGCATAAGGATTATCCTGAAAAATAACTTTTGGCGGTTCATAATCAATGGCATAATATGCAGCTTGCACTGCTGCTACAGCTTTCTCTTTATCAATCCGCTCAGTTGACAGCGCAATTTTTCGCCACTTCTCTCGATAAATTGGAATCAAAGCCTCTTGCTGAGGCGTTAATTTTTCAATCAGCGACATAGCGCCAAGCTTCAGGCTCGTATTCGCGTTGAATTTTCATTATCCAATGACCTTGGGGAATTTTAATTGTTGTATGTTCTTCATGGTTAAGCAAAGCTGTCTCTGAAAAAAACACGCAAGTAAACAGTGCTATTTTTTTCGTATAACTCTGCCTTACCTTCAGTAATTTGATGCTTATGTTCTGTCACTTCGCCTGCTGCCAAAATCAAGTGAGGTATCTTTTTTCCTTGAACTTATTGTACAGGTAGTAGAATTACATCACCTTGGCGAATTGCTTGCATAGTTTGATCTCCCAGTGATAGGTACAAACTCCACTTCGCTTTTTCTCGTAATTTTGATTTAATTTTGGCACAACTAATATGGGGCATTGGACAAGTGGGCATTGGGGAGCCACTGCTCGACTAGGGTTCCCCGGCTTGTAGCGAATGGCGTCATTGGGCAAACAGCTGATCTCTCAGTACCCCATCTTCCTCATCTCCCTTGTCCAAAAATATGAGGTATCGCTGTATTACACTTCAGGGGTATTTTGAAAACTGTAGTCGCCAATTTACCCTAGATAAGTTAAAGATTGAAATAGCTGGAAATTCACACCTGGCGTTTCCCTCCCTGATTATCTGGAAAGGACTGCGCCCGAAGATAAACGGATTTTCACCCTAAGGGGCAGTTTGTGTGAGGATGAAAGCACATCTCCAAGCGTGACGTTTTATCTTGACATCTCGCCGAAATTGTCTCAATTTGACTGTTTAGCTGAACAGCTATTCTTTTTTTTGAAATTTCCATGTCAACTCTCGTCATCGTCGAATCTCCAACCAAAGCTCGTACCATTCGCAACTACCTACCATCAGGCTATCGGGTGGAAGCGTCTATGGGTCATGTACGTGACCTTCCCCAGTCGGCTAGTGAAATTCCCGTCGCTGTCAAAGGGGAAAAGTGGGCGCAGTTGGGGGTGAATGTGGACGCCGACTTTGAACCGGTGTATGTTGTCCCAAAAGACAAAAAGAAAGTTGTCACCCAGCTCAAAGAAGCCCTCAAAGAAGCAGATGAACTGATCCTAGCAACTGACGAAGACCGAGAAGGTGAAAGTATCAGTTGGCATTTATACCAGTTACTGAAGCCCAAAGTGCCGACAAAGCGGATGGTGTTTCACGAAATTACCCAAGACGCCATCAAAAAAGCTTTGAAAAACTGTCGCATTATTGATGAGCAGTTAGTCCGCGCCCAAGAAACCCGGCGGATTTTAGATCGTCTGGTGGGTTATACCTTGTCGCCCCTGCTGTGGAAAAAAATCGCCTGGGGATTATCTGCTGGGCGGGTACAATCTGTAGCAGTGCGGCTTTTGGTTAGTAAAGAACGCCAACGCCGTGCCTTTCATGAGGGTACATACTGGGATTTGAAAGCCAGCTTGATAGCGCCGACTACAGGGAAGACAAAAGGACAAGAATTTACTTCCTTGTTAGTGGCATTGGGCGGTACTAAAATTGCTACTGGCAGCGATTTCGACCCCGCAACGGGACAAATCGTAGCTGGTAGAAATGTGGTATTGCTAACGGAAGAACAAGCAACAGCCCTCAAAGAACGTTTAACAGAAAAAACCTGGAGTGTGACAGACATCGAGGAACGCCCAGTGACGCGCAAACCCGCTCCACCGTTCACTACCTCGACGCTACAACAGGAATCTAACCGGAAACTGCGCCTCTCAGCCAGGGACACAATGCGGATTGCCCAGAATTTGTATGAGCAGGGGTATATTACCTACATGCGTACAGATTCAGTGCATTTGTCTGAACAAGCAATCGCAGCTGCTCGTAGCTGTGTAGAAGAACGTTACGGTAAACAATATCTCAGCCCCCAACCCCGGCAATACACCACCAAATCCAAAGGTGCACAGGAAGCACACGAAGCCATTCGTCCGGCGGGTAGCACCTTCCGCACGCCCCAAGAAACTGGTTTAGGCGGTCGAGAACTCGCTGTGTATGACCTGATTTGGAAGCGCACCGTCGCTTCGCAAATGGCTGATTCCCGTCAAACCCAAATTACCGTCCAGTTGCAAGTAGAAGACGCTGGTTTCCGTTCTTCTGGTAAGCGGATTGATTTCCCTGGATATTTACGCGCCTACGTGGAAGGGTCAGACGACCCAGAAGCAGCTTTAGAAGACCAGGAAGTAATTTTACCTAACCTGAAGGTAGGAGATCATCCTGATTGTCAAGAACTAGCAGCAGTGGGGCACGAAACCCAACCACCAGCTAGATACACTGAAGCCACTCTCGTCAAAACTTTAGAAAGTGAAGGCATTGGTCGTCCTAGTACCTATGCCAGCATCATCGGCACAATCATCGATAAGGGTTACGCCCAATTGACAAATAATGCCCTGATTCCTACCTTCACAGCCTTCGCCGTCACTGACCTCCTGGAAACACATTTTCCCGATATTGTCGATCCCAAATTTACCTCCAAAATGGAACAAACCTTGGATGACATTGCTGATGGTGAAGCTAACTGGCTACCATACCTGCGGGAATTCTATTTAGGAGACAAAGGTCTAGAAACCTTGGTGAGGGAACGAGAAAGTCAAATTGACGCCACTAAAGCTAGGACGGTAGAACTAGAAAATTTAGATGCCAAAGTCCGCATTGGTAAATATGGCCCTTACATCGAAGTTGAAAACGGTGAAGGTGTAGTTACCGCCTCCATTCCCAAAGACCTGACTCCAGCCGACCTTGACCCCAAACAGGTAGAAGTTCTGCTGCGACAGAAAACCACAGGGCCTGACCAAGTTGGTCGTCATCCAGAAACTGGCGAACCAATTTATTTGAAAATTGGCGCTTATGGCCCCTACGTCCAGTTGGGTGATAAATCTGACGAAAACCCCAAACCCAAACAAACTTCCTTGCCCAAAGGTGTCACACCAGAAAATGTCACCCTGGACATAGCTGTTGGTCTACTGGCTCTACCCAGGACATTAGGAGTTCATCCGGCGACTGGAGGCAAAATTCAAGCCAGTTTAGGACGCTTTGGCCCTTACGTTGTTCATGACCAAGGTAAGGAAGGGAAAGACTACCGCTCTCTCAAAGCTGCTGATAACGTCTTGACAGTTTCTCTAGAACGTGCATTAGAGTTATTGTCTGAACCGAAAAAGGGACGTAGTTCCAGCAATAGTAAATCTAAGGCAGCTTTGCGCGAATTAGGTACACATCCCGAAGATGGTACACCAGTGAATATCTACGATGGCCCCTACGGCCCTTACATTAAGCACAGCAAAACTAATGTTAGCCTTCCAGAAGGTGAATCAGTAGAAGATATAACTTTGGCAACAGCATTGAAATTGTTGGACAGTAAAGCGTCATCAGGGAAATCTACTCGCAAAACTGCTAAGTCAACAACCACTAAGTCAACAACTGCTAAATCTAAGTCAACCTCTAAATCTTCCACAACTGCGGCTAAAAAAAATGACGCTGCGGGTTAATTGCAGGAGATGAGGGAGATCAGAGAGACGTAGCATTGCTACGTCTTCACAATAACCTCTGTTGGTGACGAATGTGATACTCTAAGAAGTAAGGCAAATAACAACACAAAAGTTGAGCAGTTACTCATACCCAAAAAGCGGGAGTGTGTTAGTGCCATAGAAAGCCAGAAGTGCGAAAGCAGATAAGTTTTTGCGTAGCTATTAATTAAAATTGAGGTAGTATCTCAGGAGCGGTCAGTTCAATGGACTATATAGAAAAGGTACTGGAAAAGCTTAAGGAATTGGCGCGTAGGCTAATTGAAGCCTTGCTAGGGCCAGAAGTTGAACCGGAACCGGAACTGATTCCGATTCCTGTAGATGATCGATCGCGTCGTCGTTAGTAGCCCAAAGGTGCAAGAGTTGGCGTTGTTACCTTTAGAAATTTTAGTACTGCATGGGCCAAACCTGAATTTGCTAGGACAGCGAGAACCAGGAATTTATGGTTCCCTCACCCTAGCTGAAATTAACCGCCGATTAGAAGCAGAAGCACTAAAGTTACAGGCGCAAGTTTTTTCCGTGCAGTCAAATCATGAAGGGGTTCTGGTAGATGCTATTCATGAAGCATTAGGAAAATACCAGGGAATTTTGATTAATGCCGGAGCATATACCCATACAAGTGTGGCATTACGAGATGCGATCGCTGGTGTTAATCTACCTACAGTTGAAGTCCATCTGAGTAATATCTACCGCCGAGAAGATTTCCGTCATCTTTCTTACATTGCCCCTGTAGTTATTGGACAAATCAGTGGTTTTGGCGTCCAAAGCTATTTGTTGGGCTTACAAGCGTTGGTGCATCATTTAAGAAAGTAAAAAGTTAAAAGTAGAAGGTAGAAGAAATTATTTTGGCTTTTGACTTCTGAAAAATATGCGCTACTCTCTTGTAAGTCGATTTCGAGGCACTTTATTAGGGGCGTTGCTGGGTGCAAGATTAGCCTCTAGTCAGGATAAACAGTTAAACAGACGTTGTGACGTTGATAAAATAGCCGTTCTGGGTGTTCAAAGTTTAATCACACTGGGCAAATTAGATTTAGATGATTGGCGAGAACGTCAGCGACAAAATTCTCTTCATTTAGATCCAACTGACGAAATCTCACCAAATCTGATTCTATCCACACTCCCAGTAGCACTTTTTTTTCACGAAAATATTATTAAACTGCGACAAAACTTGCTGCGTGTGTTACAAATCTGGGAGGATGACCCAGTGGTAAGGGATGGAACACTAGCAGTAGGTTATGCGATCGCTCAAATCCTGACTGAAAAACTCCACCCCCAAACCCTCATCCCAGAAGCGATCGCCTTTATCGGAGAAACACCGACATCTCTGCCACAACAATTATTAAAGGTTAATGATTTGTTAGATCGGGGGGCTGGATTAGATAGGGCACAAGCTGAGTTGAGTAAAGAAGAAAAGCAGAGTAGCGCTATTGCTATGGCGTTTTACTGCTTTCTCAATACCTTGGAAGACTACCGCCTGGCAGTTTCAAGGGCTACTCGTACTGGCGATGTTTGGTGTGAAGATGATGAAAATTTACACCCACAAACTATAAGTGCAATTACTGGCGCTTTGTCAGGTGCTTATAATAGCACTACAGGCATTCCCTTAACTTGGCAGGTCTTCTACTTACAACCAAATTCCACAGCATGGGGAATGACGAATTTTTCCCAAATGCTAAAATTGGCTGATGGACTTGTGGCTGTGTGGTCAGGAGTGTATAACTTTGATCCCAGTCCAATAGGGTTACAGCCAGAAGGATGTGTCATGTCTGGAGAACAAGCTTCGCTACTTCTAGGTGAAGCTGTTGACAGTTTGTGCGTCTACGCATCTCCTCGCGTCATCCGGTCACGTTAACACGAAATCTACCAATCAACATTGCGGGCGCGAAACCAAAACTGCATCCCATTTATCCAGCCAGCAAATAGCAAAACAGTAGTTTTTTATACTACAATCTCCAAAGAAACTCTCAACCTAACTCTGTAGGTAGCTATTGCAGCGAGTCTGCTGTAACCAGTTCCTGCCACCGAAGTTCCGAGCAGCTTCGGTTGCTATTGCTTGGACTTTTCTGAGGGTTGTCTTGTTTTGAGGTATCAAAGTAAGCAACTGCATCCATAAGTAATGAAAAAGCAGCGATTTTTTCAGTCCTTGACCCAGCAATTAAATCACTGGCGGAGATGGTACAAAGTGCTACTCCGTAAAGGGCCATTGCTAGAGGCAGTCAAAAGTAACAGTGGCAAAAGCCGCCGTCGGCAGATGCAAAGAGTTGCCCTCGGCAATATGATCCTGTTCTTATCAAAAACTAGTGCCCAAAACAGACATCAAAAACCAAGAGTAGCACTGATCTCAATGGCAAAATCGATTAAAAATCAGGGCGGAATGGATGTATTCGGATTCAGGTGGGTACATGAAAAGCGTTCCTCCGTTGTTTTGGCGATCGCAGTAGTATCCCTCACAGGAGTAATTGGACATAAGTTATACAATCAGCCCAAACTAAAAGTAGGGAATATTGCACCACAGACGATTAAAGCACCTTATACAGATCGCATTGAAGATCAAAGAAAAACAGAAGCGCAACGCCGATCTGTTAGTAGAAGCTCCCTACCGATATTGATGGTGGATACACGAGTCAATCAAAAAGTTGAGCAAAATTTGCGACAGCTTCTAGATGAAGGTGATGAAATTCGAGCCATTGCTGGGCCTTTTCCGTTTTTTGACACCTTAGTTTTATCTATCTCTAGTCAGCGCTATCTCCGCTCTTGTACAGAGTTAGAATGGCAAGAATTATTAGTAGCTTTAGAAAATACTAAAAAACATAAAGTAGGATTATTGCTCCCAACGCCAAAAAGCAGTTTTAGTTTTAATAGAGGACAGATTAGAGAAGAAGATACTAAAACACCTTTGAGAGTAGGCAAATTACCCACTACAGTACCTACTCAGAAACGTCAGCAACAAACCGCACCCCTCAATTCCAGCCCTCAAAATACCTTTATCTTCCAGTCAGGGAAAATATTCATTCAAATGTCAGATGAGGAGGTAAAACCAGCTAATATCCCTCCAAAAGCTGAGTTCACTCAAGCAGTAGCAGAACTAGAAACTTACCGCATCACGACTTCTGAGCGTAACTTAGCCTCACTCATTAACCAAATCGACCAAGCACGCCAAAAATACGCCCAAGCGAATGCCAAACTTTTACAGATAGAAGCTGCCAGGATACAACCAGTATACGAAGATAGTGTCCTTCTAGATTTGTCAGATGGGGATTGGCTAAAAACACAAATAGGAATCCGCCAAAGTGCCGAGCGCATGATTACCCAAGGGATACCACACGGATTGCCACCCAATGTTTTACAAGATGCAGTGAGTTTACAAGTGCAAACATTTGTGACAAAAGACGCTGAACCCTTAGCAATTCGACTGTTGTCAGTAGTACTGCAACCAAATTTACAGCAAGATGAAGAAGAAACGAAACGACTGGCACAAAAGGCCGCTGAGGGGGTGCCGCCAGTCATGGTTGAGGTGCGCCAAGGTGAGGTAATTGTTGCTAAGGGAGAGAATATTACTGCCTGGAGCTTTGATTTGCTGGAGCATTATCGCCTGAATCGCCGGGAGGCTAACTGGCCGGAGTTAGGGAAAATCGCAGGTGTCGTAATTACAGCAATTGGTATTTTTGTGTTTGTAGAACGGCGGATTAAGACTCCATTGCGACAACGCGATCGCCTATTGGTATTACTGTTAACTTTGAGCGTGCCGGGAATACTCACAACAGGGATGCCCTATACTACCTGGAGTGCCATTGGTTTACTTTTAGGTAGCTTCTACGGCCCCGCTTTGGGTGTGACAGTTGTAGGGCTACTGTCGTTGATGTTACCAATTAGTCTAGAAATTGGGAAGATTGCCCTTCTGGCTGGTGCAGCCGGGGGAATAGTTGGTAGTTGCATAGCCCAACGATTGCGATCGCGTGAGGAATTGGCGCTATTAGGAGTGGCGATCGCTTCGACTCAAGGGGGTATTTACCTCATCCTTTCTCTGTTCATTGGTGCAGCGTTTGGTTCAGCTTGGTATATCGTACTCCGGGAAGCGGCGTTTTTTGCTCTATCTGGCTTGTCCTGGAGTATAGTCGCCTTGGGACTGAGTCCTTATCTAGAAAAACTTTTTGATTTAGTTACCCCCATCCGTTTGGCCGAACTGGCGAATCCAAATCGCCCTTTGTTAAAACGACTCGCTACAGAAACACCTGGAACGTTTCAACACACTTTGTTTGTGGCTACCCTGGCTGAAGCTGCTGCCAAAGAGTTAGGATGTAATGTCGAATTAGTCAGAGCTGGCACACTATACCATGATATTGGTAAAATGCATGACCCCCAAGGCTTTATTGAAAATCAAATGGGGGGGCCAAATAAGCACGATACGGAAATTAATGACCCCTGGAAGAGTGCTGCAATTATCAAAAAGCACGTGAGCGAAGGGTTGGTGATGGCACGTAAACACCTTTTACCCACTGCCATTCAAGCTTTTATCCCCGAACATCAGGGCACTATGTTAATTGCCTATTTTCATCACCAAGCGCAGCAAATGGCCCAGGCTGACCCTAATTTAACAGTCAACGACGCCGATTTTCGCTACGATGGCCCAATTCCCCAATCGCGGGAAACAGGAATTGTCATGCTAGCAGATTCTTGTGAAGCGGCATTGCGGAGTCTTAAAGATGCCACCCCAGAACAAGCTTTGGCAATGGTTAATAATATCCTCCGCGCCCGGTGGCAAGATAATCAAATGGTTGATTCTGGGCTAACGCGTGAGGAAATGTCAAAAATTGCTCGTATCTTCGTAGAAGTTTGGCAACAATTCCATCACAAACGGATTGCTTATCCTAAGTTGAAGGCTAGTAATGTGGTTAATTAGGTCGACGCCAATAAAGCTGACTGGTGAGGTTTGTTATTTGTCATTTGTTATTTGTTAAGTAAGTCGGTGGGAAAAAACAAAACTAAGTCAAGAAATGTAAACAACGCTATAATCCTCTTCCCTCCTGCCTCCTGCCTTGTCATAACGATAATTTTTAACACTGAGCTACTTATTTGTCATTGGGAAGGGTTGCGAACACATTTACAGGTATTAGGAATTAAGAATTAGGAATTAGGATCATCCCTAGTCCGTTGTACACCAGCCAAAATAAAATTCATTGCTGCTTGAGTGTGTTGCTCAATCATTTCTGGACTGAGTAGTTGTAAATCTGGTCTAGTGTGTTTGAGATTTTCGTAAGCATTGAAATATAAATTACAAACTCCTACAATATGCAGGGTGGTGAGAAATGGATCAAGCTGACGGAAACAGCCTTCTGCCATTCCCCGTTCTAAAATCTTGATCAAATAGGCGAAATTCTCTTGCCAATTCCCCTGTTTGAAATATTTTCCTTGATTTTGATTGGCTTCTTGAAACCAAAGCATCCCCCGGTGCGGGTGAGCAGCTTCATAGGCGATTGCCTCTTTAAGCAATATCTTCAAAGCTTCCTCTGGTGGAAACTGATCTAAATTTAATTGTTGCAAGCCTTCATGCATTTCTATCGCTGGACGTTGTAGCACTGCTTGATACAGTCCTTCTTTACTCTGGAAGTAGTAGTAAATCATTGCTGTAGTGACACCTGCACCTTTAGCGATCGCTTCTGTTCGCGCTCCACTGAGTCCACGTTTGGCAAACTCCATTTCTGCCGCATCTAGAATATGTTGTTTCGTCGCCTCTGCATCACGTACCTGACGAGGCTTCTTATTTAAGGGTTTTGGCTGTGTTGAACGACCCACAATTCTCCATCATACTGACGAAAATATCATAACTAAAAAATTGCTTAGTAGTTGACATATCAGAGGGGATTTATTAGAGTAATGTTATCAACTAAAAATTTAGTTAGTTAGGTCTGCGGCAAATATTAGCCAAAAATAGCCGAGTGTATATGCAGCAAATTTGCGTTGCATATCTCAATTCATAGCTTCAAATTATCCTTAACACAGAGATAACTATAGCAGTCCTAAATGAATTGCAAAAAACTCTATTGGTTATTGCCTGTTTTCATGAGTAATTTGTCAATTAAATACGATGGCGATATTTTGCCATATTTCACAAATCAAAATAACTTTAAACACTTTTGGAGTCACAATGAAACCAATTTTACCAGGTGCTCCTTGGTTGATTGCTCATAGATCAATGCTGGGGATTAATCAGCCACATAAAATTACCTTAAATGGACAATATTACGTCATTTGGCAAAACCAAAAAGGCGAAGTTTTTGCATTGGATAATATTTGTCCACATATGCAAGCACCTTTATCAGATGGCTGGGTTTGTCGAGATAGAGATACGATTACTTGCCCTTTTCATGCCTTAGAATTTGATGGCAAAGGCAGACTATATCGAGGAGATAAAACAGACAATCAGGCTATCACTCAGCCATTAGAACTAATTATTAGTAATGATTGCATCTGGACTTATGCCGGATTTGAACCCAGATTACCCATTCCAGAATTACATCAGACAGTTGTAGATGAATACGAATTTCTAGGCGTGACTGGAGAAAAAAGTATTCAAGGTGAATTTTTGAGTAACTTGATGGTTAACTATGACTATAACCACCAAAATGGTACTCATAAAGAACTGTTTAAAATCACATCTTGTGACGTTAGTTATTTTGAAGAGAATGGATATTACACCAAAATTAAACAAGAACTGAAAAGAGCCGATAACACTTTAGGAGAAATCATCAAAAACCCTATTTTAGGAATCTTTCCCAAAGCTTTGAGTAACACTCTCGAATATGCTTTTCCTTCAACCACAGTTTTCTTTGCGAAAACACCTATTGGCGATATTGCTCAAACTCATATTCTCTACCCAGAAACAGAAAACCGAACTAAAACATTTATTTTGATGTATGCCAAAGTCAAAAACCCGATGATGAAGTTTTTGTTTAAAAATTCAGTTTTACGAGCAGGAGCCACAGTCATTGAACAGGATACAGGTGCAGTTGAAAGTCTATATCCTAGACAGAAACCAAAAATTAGATTACCTAATGAAGAGATTATGTTTTATGCAGAAAAACTCTATCGTGATTGGTAAATGCTAGGCTACAGTGAGGACGATTGAGAGGCTAATATGACTGCCCTGATTCTTAACCTACACCCTACCATCGAGCTAACAGATGAGCAATTCTTCCAACTCTGCCAGAATAATCGTGACCTGCGTCTTGAGCGGACGGCTGAGGGGGAACTAATCATTATGCCACCAACTGGATGGGAAAGCGGAAATCGCAATAGCAGACTCACCCAGCGCTTGGGAAATTGGACAGATGCTGATGGTACAGGTTTGGCTTTTGATTCTTCTACAGGTTTCAAACTTCCCAATGGAGCAAATCGTTCTCCTGATGCATCTTGGGTGAAACGAGACAGAATAGTAGCCCTCAATCCAGATACAGCGAGATTTCTACCCATAGCGCCTGATTTTGTGGCAGAATTAAGCTCCGCTACTGATAGCTTAGAGAAATTGCAGCAAAAAATGCAAGAGTATATTGACAATGGTGTACTTCTAGGGTGGTTGCTTGACCCTCAAAATCAACGTGTAGAAATTTATCGCCCTGATGCGGAAGTTGAAGTCCTACAATCCCCCAACAGCTTATCAGGAGAAGATGTACTACGTGGATTTGTGTTGGATTTAGCAGAGATTTTAAATTAGGCGATCGCTTTACACCCACGTATCATCATACTAAGTGCAAAAACACAAGCCAACAACTGACAATACTAATTTTCCTCATCTCTGATTAAAATTGCAAAACACTCACATATGTGAGATTCTATTAAACTTAGTTTAAAATTCTTTAAAAGACAGCAGCAGGTTGCAAAGAGTTTTAATAACCTAATATTTCCAACCCAGAAAATTACGAATTTCAGTGACAAAAATAAAAAAAATAACTGAAGAGAGTAAAAATTTATCGCAACTACTGTAAATATGTTGCGACAGAGAAAGAAGAAATTGAAACACCAAGATAGAGAAGGCAAAACGCTTATGCCTCAAGAATAATAAAGAAGCAAAAAATAATCGGAAAATTAACCTTTTACTTTCTAAATTTTGCCTTTTCTCTTTCTCGGCGTTTCCTACTGTGCTAGATGTGCATAATATATAGTTTTTAATCTCCAGGAAAAGTATTCTAGCGATCAGTTTTTATGTATCATACTGAACCTTATAGGCAGCAACCCAGATCATGAGGTTAATTTGCAGTTATTGCGAGAATTTTCGAGAATTTGAAAATTCTCCATTTAACTGGGGAGTGAATTGGTGGTAAACAATAAAATTCCTCAATTGCGCTGGTTTCGGAAATTTTTGTGGGTGGGAATTGGTTGTCAACGTGGCATCTCATGGCAGTTAATAGCCACGGCAATTGAGCAAGTATGTAGAGAACATCAACTGGATGAAAAAGCGATCGCAGGTATTGCTACCATTGACACCAAAGTCTCGGAAGTGGGTTTAGTAGAACTTTGTCGTCTACACAACTGGCATTTAAAAACCTTTGCAGCAGAAACGCTGAGGACTGTTCACGTCCCCAACCCAACCGAAAATGTTGCCCAAGCAGTAGGGACTCCCAGCGTAGCAGAGGCGGCGGCTATTCTAGCAGCTACTGGTACTGAAGTATGGAGGAATAGAGGAGAGGGGGATTTTGGGGTGGCATTGTTGGTTCCTAAACAAATTTTGGGATCTGTGACAGTGGCTGTTGCCCAAAAGGTTACGGGAATGACCAGTATTAATCAATTACTCTCAGAAAATAGTTAATCCCACTAGACACGATCGCCAGCACAATAGATCCCAACAAGGCAGGTAGAAACCCATCGATTTTAAAGCCAGGAGTGAAGGCGCTCGCTATACCCAGAGACACAGCATTGATCACAAATGTAAACAAACCAAAGGTCAGTAAGGTAATTGGAAACGCTAAAAAACTCAAAATTGGTCGAATCAGGGCATTAACTAAGCTAATGATGATAACAGCCACCAGAGCAGCCCCAAAATCTTCAATCTTAAATCCTTCAACAATTCTAGAGGTGATCACTAACGCCACCGCCGTACCGAGCCAAGTTAGTAAAAAGTTTTTCATCAGCTTTTGGCAAAAATAAGTAGAAAATTAAAACATTTACCAATCTTTTCACTAATTAACGTGGCTGAGGCGATCGCCTGAGTAAAAGTTCCCAAGTCCCACCACCAGCTACACCATCAGCCTCGACACCATAGCGCGTTTGCAGGGCTTTCACTGCTGTTTCAGTTGCAGCACCAAAGTCTCCATCTATACTGCCTGTAAGGAAACCAAGCCTTTTGAGTTCTGTTTGTAACTTGACGACTTCAGAACCACGATTTCCTAAACGCAAAATTGGCCATCCTTGTGCAGTGTATTGAATCCCAGGAGTGCGTTCAGATATAGGGATGGGTGTAATGCGGGGTGTTGTTGGGCGAACGGGAGGCCGTTGTGGTCTGGTATTTGTCGCCTGTTTTGGTGTAACTGGTCTTGGCGCTGGTTTAGAATTAACCGCCGCCTTTCTTGGTGTAGCGGGTTTTGGCTCTGGCTTAGAATTAACCACCCGATCAGTATTATTAGACTGAGTGGGAACGCTTAAAGGCCTAATTGCCGTGGGTGTGGATATGGGTGCAGGGACAGGAGAAGGCACAGTTGCGATCGCGGCTGCTTCACTAGGAAACAGTTTTTGCCAAGTAGCAGCATCAACAATGCCATCTGGTTTCAAACCGGCTGCTTGCTTGAACTGGGAAACAGCCTTAGCAGTTCCATCCTGATAAATACCATCCACAGCACCTGTATAAAAGCCTAGCAGTTTGAGAGCAGCTTGTAGTTCTGATACTCGCTCTCCTTGGCTACCAATATTGAGGTTAGGACGGTTGATGGTTATTCCTGTTACTGCTTGGGCAATTTTTGGCGACGCCGCGATTGATACCATAGCTTTGGAGCCAAAGAACAAAGGCACAGCAGAGAATAACAGTAACCAATAAAACTGAAATAGTTTACGTGAGAGTAAGTAGCTCAAGATACTTGTTGACAGACTGCCTTTCATGGGATTTGCCACTGGAATCTTCTGTTGCTAATAGTACGGCAGCTGGAGTCTAGAAAACAGATCATGCATGGACTGTTTTTGACACTCCCCTGACTGGTTAAATTTCGGGCATTGCTGAATGGCTGAATGAAGGGATGAAAATTAAAAATTCAATAGAAAATGATTATCTCAATTGACCTCTCAATCAAATGATTTTAAACACAAACAATACTACAGGCATCCACCTAGTTGTTTTTTATAGCATAACCGTTAGTCTTGAAGCGATCGCCTATTCCTTTAAGTGTCATATTTTCAGCGATCGCATCATGGGGTATCAACACATAAACCCAAGGCTTACCATTATGCTTTAGCATATATTCAGAAGCATACTCACACCATTTCACTGCTACATCTTTCTTAGCACTCACTTGAGGATTATCTATTTCATCTCGATTTTTAGGTTCAAGCATATAGATAATATCTTTTGTTTCTGCAACAAAATCCGGTTGATATTCTAAATAATCTCCATCCCATTTGTAATAAATCTGGAATTGACCTCTTGCTGGTTTAAACCACTTAATTGCATCTCGTTCCAAAATTATAGCTAATACTCTCTCCGCTTCTGATTGAAATTTTTGTTCTGTATACAGGCATTTAGAAAAACCTGTATACAGATATTTGGACATATTGCTTTTATCTGGAGGCGAGATTCTGTAATCTAATATATTACTTGCATTTGTAGTATAAGCACTCTCTTTTAAAGTTGTAAAACCTTTACTAATTTCGTATTTGTATTCAACTTGCTCGTCTTCCCAGAAATGCTTTTTCATCTGGTTATGAACATAGTTAGCAATCTCACTTTGATAACGGAATAAAATTTTATGAGTATCTTCTTCAGAGTAATACGTGAGAAAATGGCTAACAACTTGTCCAGCTAAATCATAAAGTAAGTCGGCGTTATCGTCATAGCAAATATCATCAAAGCTGACTAGGTTGTTGACAATATAGTTTTCCAATCGAGATTCTTCCAAATTATTTGTTTTGATTTCTAAAGATGTATAACTATCTGTTGCTAAAGAGCGAATATATAATTCTTGTTTGGAAGGTACAGCATAATTTAAATCTGTTAAATCTAGGGCAAAAGACCTAAATCCTGATTTTACTTCTCCTTTAGGAATAATCAGAATTTTAGGAATATCAATAGTTTGCTGTATTACTAAATTAGTTGTTTTAGCAACAATAGCTTCAATATTTGGTGGTGTAGTTACACCTTCGATTTCTAGTTGTTCTGGTTGATATTCTCTAGCTACAGCTTCCTTCACCAGTGCTTGAATTTTTGGTGACGAGAGATATGCTGTAGTTGGAACTGTTTCAGGATGATTCTCTAACTTCTGAATTTCTTGATAAGTCAGATTGGCAATCTTTTCTTCTATTGGCGATTCAAATATAGATGTTTGAATATCTTGGGTTTCTGTATCTGGCAAATTTATGTCCTGCTCAATAGTTAGTTCTTCTGTAGTAATTCCTAAATTTTGGGCAAGTTTAGAATGTGAAACTACTGTTTTTGTTCTCTCTTGTAAATCTTCAGGGTTGAGAATAATTTGTTGCAATCTAATTTCTGATTCGGGACGTTTTGCTTCTTCCACAATTTCTTGAAATTTGTCATGGGCAACAATATTTAGACGGTCTACAATGTTGATACCTGTTCGCTTTCCATAAGGTAAACGCAATCCCCGTCCAATTGATTGTTTGATTAAAATTTCAGAATTTGCGGCTCTTAACGGCACAATTGTATAAAGGTTAGTAACATCCCATCCTTCTTTTAGCATATTCACATGAATAACGATTTCTGTTGGTTCATCTGGATATTCTACCTTTAGCAACCTTTCTACCATTTCATCTTCTTGTGCGCCTGTTTTACTAGAATCAACTTGAATGACTTTATCTTTGTAATACCCTTTGGCAAATTCATCAGATTTAATCAGTTCTAAAAGTTGTGTAGCATGGTTAGTATCACGGGCAATAACAAGCATAAATGGCTTAACAATTAGCTTTCCTGTTTCGAGAGCATAAATTTTTAATTCAGCTTTAATATTTTCGTGTAAATAAATTCCATCTTCTAATTTGATTCGTTCAATTGCTTCTGGTGATAAACTGGCAGGGTTAAAGTCTTTACGAGTCACAACAGCAGGGTCTTTAACAAAGCCATCTATAATTGCTTTTCCTAAAGAATATTCATAAATAACATTTTTAAAATATAATGGTTTTTTACTAGTTTCTACAGATGGTGTAGCTGTGAGTTCTAAACCTATTAATGGTTTTAATTCATTAATGGCACGAAGTCCTGCTGTAGCTCGATATCGGTGGGATTCATCCATTAAAATTACTAGGTCTTTTAACTGCGAAAGATAATCAAAATAGCTTTCACCAATATATTCAGATAGTCGTTTTATTTTAGGGCTTTTGCCACCGCGCACTTCGGAGTTAATTTTTGAGATATTGAAAATATTGATTTTACATGAAATTAGTGGATCTAAAATTGTTCTTGCATTGGTTTCATAGTTGTCACCAGTTATTATCACAGGTGACTGAACTACAAATTCAGATATACCTGTAAATACATATTTTGATGTATTGGGTGTGAAATCATTAATTAGTTTGTTATAAATAGTGAGGTTGGGTGCTAATACAAAGAAATTCTTTATTCCGTGCGCTAGGTTTAGGTAACTGATAAAAGCACCCATTAGTCTGGTTTTACCCACACCTGTTGCTAATGCAAAACATAGTGAAGGAAATTCACGCTCGAAATTAGTAACAGATGGGAACTCTGTATTGATTCTTGTTAAACTTGTTTCTATATCGGATTGTTCATTAATAGGTAAAAGTTCACAACTTCGATTTAGAATTTCTAACGATCGTCTTTGAGGCGGGCGCAGGCTGAGGCGATTAGCAATATTATTTACAAATTGATTTATCATACTTTATTAATGTCAAATAGTGATTGTTGTAATGGTGCTTGTAATGATTTCGGTGGTGATATTTGTTCAACTGTTGGGAGTGCCTTAGGCAGATTTTTGATATCGAGGCTGTAATCATCCCGTCCCCATTCACAACGTGAAAGTATTTGTTGAGGAATTTTTTTGATTGTCAGATTTGAGAATATATCGGCTTTGCTACGATAGGAACTACATAAAACCAGTAGGGTGCGTTCTTCTCCTACTTCATCAGACAGTTTAGATAATTGTTCATGACTGAGATTTTGGGTAGTGACATAAATAAAATCCCGTTCCGTAGAATAACCATGCTGCCAATAAAATGTATCTGATGGTGCATAAGTAAAGCCTTCAAGTTTGCAGAGTGCTTCGGCTAACATGGCGGGGTTATATTGTTTATTAATAATCCAGTTACCCCATTTATCTTTTTCTAACAGTGATGGCGCAAGGCGATAGTAGCGAAACCCTCCGCCACCTTTCCAGTTAACTGCTTGGGTAATCCCACCTTTATCTTCACCATCAATTACTTTTTTGAGTCTGGGAATGATATGAGTATGACAATGTTCGCCTAGTTCTACCATAATCCAGCGTCTTCCCATTTTGTGAGCTACTGCGCCTGTTGTTCCTGAACCTGCAAAGGAATCAAGAACTAGATCACCTGGATTTGTTGCAATTTCTAGAACTCGCTGGATTAATCCTTCTGGCTTGGGTGTAATAAAGTCATCTGCAAGAGAAGAACTACCTAATACAGCGCGAATTTCCTTTCTAGCAGCATCAGTATGACTTGCGTATTCATGCAGCCAAAGTGTTTGTGGTACAGTTCCCTGATTTTTTAGCAAATGTTTATATCTCTTGTAAGCTGGTGTACTTGATAAACCATCTTTTCCCCAGTAAACAAGGTTATCTCTAACATTTTGTTCATGTGTTTCTTTTGAATAACGCCAAACAGAAGTTTTCTTAGGAAATATTTCCTTCCCAGTATTTGGCTGAATTATTGGATAATAGAGGTTGGGTCTTTCGTCAGAGCTTTTATTGCAAGTATAATTATCAATACGAAAAACTCCTTTTTCATCTGTATATCGGTACTGACGATCCTTTTCTTCGGTTCTTTTTAAAAGATTGCGTTGCCAAGATTCGCTCTTTCTATAAACCAGTATATGGTCGTGCATTGGTGCAATAGTCTTGTGATCGTTAGCAACTGCATATTTCTTTTGCCAAACTACATTAGCGACAAAATTGGCACGTCCAAAAATCTCATCACACATTACTTTTAAATAATGTGCTTCATTATCATCAATGGTGATCCACAAAGACCCATCTTCAGATAATAAATTACGAATAATTTCTAAACGGTCTCTCATTAAAGAAAGCCAGGTAGAATGCTCAACACCATCATCATAATGTTCAAAAGCCGAACCTGTATTATAAGGAGGATCAATAAAAATACATTTAATTTTACCTGTAAATTCCTGTTCTAGAGCTTTGAGAGCTAGCAAGTTATCTCCAAAAATTAAACGATTATGAAAAATATCATCTTCACTAACACGATGTGCAGCATGGTAAGATTTATCAGCATCTTCTAACAAAATTCTTGGCTCTAATTTGGGGCGAATTTCTTTACCAATCCATGTAAGTTCAAGTCTCTGCTTTTTAGTCATAAATTAATTTAGCTCGTAAAAATTAAGTTGTAGATATATTCGGATGATTAGTTTGAGATTCTCTGCGTTCTAACTCTTGCATAACAGCACTGGTTAAAGGCACAACATCAGTCAAATTCCTAAAAATAGCAAGATATCCTTTCTCATCAATTGCAAACTGAGATTCAGCAAGAATATAAATTAACTCGGCAAGTTCTATCGCAATTATGGAAAGCTGATTCATGTCATCGGTCGATAAATTAGCTTCTGGCTTATTGATTAAAGGTTTATAACGTCTTGATAAAATATCCAAGATAAAAAATCTACCATGTTGATAGAAATTTTTTCTACGAGTTTCTGTTTCTGCTTTTCGGGAATTTTCAAAAATCCGATCAAGATATTCAAATATACGAACGTAGCGACAAAGAATAATTCCTGAAATATCATTACTAAAAAGTTCTAAATAATAATCTTTGTAAAGTTGGCTAATATCTTTCTTAGCTGCAACAATTATTTCTGTCTTACCACTAAAACAAGCAAGCGCGATCGCTGCTTTCTCAATAGTGATAGCATCATGATTATCTGCTGATGGTCGATATTGATAGACAATATTTGATACCATACATTCCTGCCGCAAGCGTTCTTGATTAGGATCTAAAGCTGCAAAATAAATATCACGGACATCATTTTGTGTATTTCTTGCTTTAGTAATTTCCACTCCTATTTTATCTGATTTTGTACCTAATTCGATAATTGTTACTAATAATTTTGCGTTGGAAGAGATAGACCCATTGGCATTAAATACAGATGCAATAGATCCCACTGTCTGCGCTCCATTGACTATGGAGAAACTCTCTAAAGTCAATCGAGTTGATTCCTGATTATGTCCAGATGGCAAATTAACTTTTGTACAAGTAATTGTTAAGCCATTATTGAGATAAAAAAGTTCAGATGGTTGTTCTTTTACAGTTTCAGCAATTGCTAAATTAACCTCTGCTGTACCCAAGTAATAACGAATATTATTCTCGAATAGTGACTTATTATACTGGTTATATAAAGAGGCAAGCTCAGAAGCATTAACTAATCCATAAAAAGCCCTACGTGGCTGCTTTAAGCAATGCCAGTTTTCTAATGTCAAGTCAACATCAACAGAGGCGATAGCTTGTTTTGCTGTCAACCATTCATAAATATTTTCAATCTTTAAATCCTTCCATTCAAAGCGTGATTCAAACGTATTGAGTTCATCTTTTAATTGCTTTAGATCATTAATTACATGAGAGCCAAGACTTCCATCCAGATATACATTACAGCCAACTATTATTAGCCCATTTGTGTCTAAAGCATCCTCAACATCTTGCTGCAATCGAGAAAAACCTGTGTTAAATTTTTGAAACCGTTTATTGACAAGATCCCTGATGCCATCACAGAATTTTTTATTATCTCCCATGTTTGGAGCTTTTCCCGCTTTAGCTTGCACCAACCAAAGCAAGTTTTTATTCCGATCAAAAGAAACTGCATCAATTCCGTTATCATTTTCACCATTGATAATTGAGTGAGCAGCTTGAGCAGAAGTAATATTAGCAAGATTAGCGATCGCAAATGCAGCCAAAGAACGACTCAAACGATTTTTCTCATGTTCTGCTGGTGACCAATTTCTTTGAAGTTGAGGAATCATAGGAAAATAATCCCGTGTCAGAACTTCAATAATTTGAGTCTTTTTGGCTTGAGTATTCGGCTTTGACATTGAGTAATCACCCGTATTTGAATTGTTGTTAATACATCATTCCAGAGTAGTATAACTTTGGAATACGGATATCGTTGATAAATTCGGGGATTACTGATGATGATAGTCCTGTTGAGGTGAAGAATAGTTTGATGTAGATCGCTTTGAATTATTCTGACCAATCCAACTTTTGGTAAAAAAGCCAACATTACTGTATTTAAGGATGAAAGCAAGGCAGATAAATAAAAGATACTTTATCGCCGTGATGATTTTTTCGCTACGACTTCCAACAAGTAGCTAAACCTCTTCCAGCACGTTAAAACCCTACCGCAAATCAACGGTAGTCCACATTGTCCCTGATAATGTACTAACGGCTTACATCAACGACCCACATTATGCACACTATTGAGTCTCACTGCGGATAAATCCGCATGAGTCGTTTTTCAGCCCCGGACTAAAGGTTAGCGGCTACCAAGCTTCCCACTAAAGTTTGTGTATGCTAGGCGATCGCACGATTAATTGCTGCTTCTGGCCCGACTAAAGACAAATAAGGTGACTGTAAATACCGATTAGCAGCAGCGATGGTGTCTGTTACTTGCACAGCCGCAATCATTTCCTGAAATTTTTGGTCAAATTCAATCCCTAAGCCCAAAATTTCATACCAGCCGTAAACTTGAGCTATTTGTCCGTTAGTTTGTTTACCCAAAGCATACTGCCCCAGTATCTTATTTTTGGCAGCTTGAAAAGCACTAGGTGATATCTCGGTTTGGCTGAGTAAATCCACCTCAGTTTGCAGACCTCTCAAGGCGATAGTGGTATTTTCTGGTGCAGTACCCATGTAGACTATAAATGAGGCAGGAAACAGCCTTGTGGGGTAAAATGCAGACACCTCATAGGCTAGTCCTTGTTTTTCTCGTAATTCCACAAATAGACGGCTAGAAAGTCCATTACCTAGGTAGGTAGAAAGTAATTTTAATGGGGCATAATCAGGAGAACTGACCGCAGTCCCTAAATAACCCAACATCACAATTGATTGCTGTGTCTGTAGGGGTTTTATCTGATACTGCGGTGCTACTTTAATATCGGGTAGATTGGAGATGGGAGAAGCAGTAGCGGGAGCTTGCCAATCACCAAAAATGTCTGTTACTAGTTTTATGGCGACTTCTGGTGTAATGCGACCAGCAATACTAATTACTAGATGATCTGGACGAAAATAAGTCTGGTGATAATTGACTAAGTCTGCACGAGTGATACTGTTGACGCTGCTTGGAGTTCCCAGCACCGACATAGCGTAGGGATGATCTTGATACATTGCTTGTCGCAGCTGGTCGAAGGCGACGGTAAACGGTTGCTCTTTTTGGGAGCGAATGTCTTGTAGTGCTAACCGCCTTTCCAGTTCCACTTGAGTTTCTGGAAAAGTGGGCGATCGCAAAATCTGCCCTGCCAATGCTAAAATTTCCCGAAAATCTGAGGTTACTGTTTTCATAGACAACAAAAAATAATCAGTGGAGGTATCAGTGCTCAAACTTGCTCCCACAGATTCGACTTTTTCGGCAATTTCTAAACTAGAAAGTCCATCACATCCTTTTGTCATCACAGCTGAGAGTAAATGCGCCAAACCTGCTTGTTCCTGAGTTTCGCAACAACTCCCAGCACGCACAAAAATACGCGCCGCAATAATATCCGCAGCCGGATTTTCTGCCAGTAGCACAACAATGCCATTATTCAGGACAGTGCGATGGATTGGTGATTTTTGCTGCAATGTTGTCATACTAATTTGTAATTCGTAATTAAGAGATACCGTAAAAAGCTTGATACACAACGCTTATTAGTTTTTGAGAGCGTTCCTCAATCAATCCTACCTTTGCCAATTTTGTGTCACTTTTCCCTGTTCCCTTTCGTTCATGACTAACGAGGTTTCAGTACGGTGACTGCGTAATTTTGCGGTGACAGATACTGTTGAGCTAATTTTTGCAGTTCCTGGGTATCGAATGATTGAATTTGCTGGGGATATGTCACTGCTAGTTCCGCCTGAGCAAGAGTGTTGTAGTATCCATAAAGCCCAGTCAGTTGATTTGGAGTTTCTGTAGAAAAGGCATAATCATTGCACAGCAGCCTCCGTGCGCGGACAAGTTCCTGCTGTTTAATTTCTGTATTCTGCAAATTATCCAAGTGAGCGCAAATCAACAGATCAACCTGCTCTAGGTATTCTGGCTCTAACCATGCAGTAATTGTAAATAAACTTGATTCCCGTTGTAGAGAAAAATTGCTACAAATTCCCTGCACCAATTGTCGTTCTTCCCGTAAGTCTCTCACGAGGCGAGAAGTTCGCCCTTCTCCCAATAACACAGCTAGCAAATCTAATCCATAGCCAGTACGGAGTTGTTCTACTCCCGGAGCTGTCCACGACATCAACAATCGCGCCTGTTCTAGCCGTGGTAAGTACATTTCTTGACGGCAAATTCCAGTTATTGCTGGCTGTGAGACTTGTTCCCACTGGGGACAATCAGCGCGTTCGGCAAAATCCGTAAAGGAACTATTTACTAGTTCTAAGGCTGAATCTTCAGCAATACCACCAACAATCACCACCGTCATATTCTCCGGTTGGTAGTGAGCGCGATGAAAACAGCGCATGGAATCTGGTGAGAGATGCATGAGTTCTCTTTCTGTACCCAGCACTGAACGTCCATAGGGGTGGCGCTGATAAATGCTTTGGATGAGAGCCTGAAATCCTATCCAATCTGGATCATCATTGTAGGAGCGAATTTCTTCTAAGACTACATCCCGTTCCCGGATAAATTCATCTTCAGGAATGGCAGCATTCAGCAATAGCTCCCCTAAATGAGGTAGAGTCTCTTCTAAGTAAGGAGCAGCTGTAGTCAAGGAATAATGGGCATAATCGTAGCTTGTTGCCGCATTACTGACTCCACCTCTAATTTCAATGTTATGATCGAAAACTCCTGGAGGTAAGGTTGCTGTACCTTTAAAAATCATGTGTTCCAAAAAGTGAGCCATGCCAAACCAGGATTCTGGCTCCAAGGTTGCTCCAGCACGTACCCAAACATCCGCCACAACTACAGGGGTAGTGGGAATGTGTTGATGAATAAATGTTAAACCACTGTCTAGTCGGAAAACCGAGGCTGGAAACACGGTATTAGTTAGTTGTTGTTGTGACAATTTTTTGTAGCTTTAACCACAATTTAATGCAATTTTGTCATCTTAACGCTGAAACATACCTAAATTAGAATCAATTTATACAGAATTTTTTTGAATGAGCAGGCTAAGACAATTATTCAGATGATTTTGCATTATTCAATCTGTCTTGGGTTGAACCAACTCTTACGAATGGCTCCATGTGCTCTAAATTGGGGAACCCCAATAACATAAAACTGCACAAATGATAATCTTTTTAAGGTGCTTTGGACACCACACTACAACTCGCTATAAAATATCAAGTTTAGTTAATGAAGCAGATCTCAATGTTAAGACGATTGACATCTTTTAGCGCTAATCTTTGCAATAAGTTCTACTATATAGATTAAAACTCCCAAGTTTTCAAGAACTTTGGGAGCTAAAAATTTTGAGTTCACCGCGACGCCGTTTTACCTAAGTTTATGACCTGGTTAAACCAGGTGGGAACCTAAATTCCTCGTTTAAAGTTTCCGGGTACATGCCCGGTCTACTGCCACGAAAACAGTTGATTCCCTTGTCTTTAAAGGCATAGATCAAAAAACTTGATGGCAGTCACCAACGTCGTAGTGCAACAGACTCATTATAGCTTTCTGTAAGATTTTATGTGTTCAATATTGGAATTTTCTGACAAATTTAACTGGGATACCAGATAGATTCTACGGTGTGGGCAAGAGCGATCGCCTCATCTCGATGCTGATGATCTAGTAAAACCGTGACGTGTCCTAGCTTACGCCCAGGACGTGATTCGGTCTTACCATACCAGTGGATATAAGACTGAGGAATTTTTGCTAGTTGTTGACGTTTGTCTTGGTAGTCGCTTTGAGAATTTTCATACCCTAGGAGGTTGACCATCACAGCGCCATTAGACTTGAGGGCGGGATTACCCAAAGGTAAACCGCAAATTGCTCTCAGATGCTGCTCAAACTGGGAAGTTTCGCAACCATCTAGAGAGAAATGCCCAGAATTGTGGGTACGGGGTGCGATTTCGTTGACTAATACTTGACCATCGGTGGTCAGAAATAGTTCAATGCCAAAAACGCCCACTACTTGCAGGCTATCTAATAGAGTATGAGCGATCGCTTCTATTTGTGCTGCTTGATCGCCAGTGATCTCGGCTGGTGCAATTACCAGCCGGCAAACCTGTTGTTCTTGTTGGGTTTCTACAACTGGGTAAGCAACCACATCACCATCTACAGAACGAGCTGCAACTACTGCTAACTCCCGTGCAAACGGCACAAATTCTTCTACTAAGAACAGAGATTGATGAGCAGTTTTATTTGTGTTAATAGCATCTAACTTGTGCTGCAAAGTAGCCCAATCTGGAATGATGAAAGTACCTTGACCATCATAGCCGTGGCGTCGGGATTTTAAGACTACTGGAAAACCCAAAGACTCTATTTTTGATTGGAGACTATTTAAATCTTCGTTTATAGCCAAGAAACGTGGCACAGGTAATCTTAAATCTCTTAAATAGCAGCGCTGATCATATTTATCTAACAGAGGAGCTAAAGCTGCTAATCTAGGACGGAAGGAAATACCTCGGTGTGCTAAAAGCGATAGTGCATCTAGATTAACAAACTCATTTTCAAAGGTGATGACATCACATTTTGTAGCTAAAATCTCTGTCGCAATGCCATCATCTACTGGCGCAAAAACCGTGTCTTGGGCAATAGTTACGGCGGGATCATTTTGACTAGGAGTTTGCACCACCAATTCTACACCTAACTTGTGTGCCGCATCTCCCATCATCCAGGCAAGTTGCCCGCCACCAATTACACCAACACGCTTTATTGACATCCTAAAGAATCTCGAGTTTGCACACCAGTTTTAGAGTTTACACCACTAGCTTTAACACATAGCTCCTTGATTTGTGCCTTATCTAAGACAGCATCAGTGAAATCTGCACTGCTGATATTTACATCAGTAAATATGGCACGTAGCAACAGAGCTTCTTTGAGAACGGCATCACTCAAATCAGCCTTAGTCAAGTTTACCTGATCAACCATTGCATTCGTTAAATCCGCTCCATGCAGATTCGCTTGGGTCATCACCGACGCACTTAAGACTGCTCCTCGCAAGTCAGCATCTGTAAAGTTAGCCTGTTCTAGATTGGCATTAGAAAACTCCGCCGCTTGTAAACTCTCTCCGGAAAAATCATGTCTTTTTAACTCTGCATTGCTAAATGATAGTGGATGAGTCCAGTCTGCCAGTGCAGGGGTAGTCATACACCACATCATCATTCCCAGAAGTAAAGCTAACCCTTGCCGCCAAATCATACTTAGTAGCCAAATCGTTGTCTGAATCGCTACAATTTAGCTTATCGCATTTCTAGAACTCTGACCTCAGACTTGAGGTGTATGGCGCACCGGGCATTAGTAAAAGGGAACATTTGTCAAAGATTGCACAACAAAATTAATGTAAATAAATAATCATATTTTTAGTTACAATTCTTGATGTTTAAGATACTTGTTTTACTATATTTAGGTTGTTTAGGTAAATAAATAAATTTAACTCTTTAGCAAATACTCACTAGGTTATTTACATTTCTTAAATGTCATGATGCCAAGTAAAGTTTATTGTCTTTTGCTCCAACTAGTATGCATAAGCTGCTAGGCTTGTAATCAAGATAAAGTGCTGTTTGAGCATCAAGAATGAAATATGCTCTCAGATGCTTAAGAGAGTTTTTAAACGGAGACATAAGGTTAGTTTTATAGCGATTATCTGGGATCTCAGAAATCAAGTAAGTATTTATCTTCATTCACTACACAAACCCCAAAATTTAACTTGCGAACCCCAATGATGAATCATTACGCTATCGAATGGATTGAGGCATGGTGCGAAGAAAATGGCTGGACAGATTTGTTTGTCGAGCGACGTGATAACTACTGGGCTTTTCCTCCCGGAGGAGTAATGCCTGAACCAATTCCAGTTCATGCGCTGAAGTTGATTAAAGCCGAAAAAGGATTGACCTTTGAAGAAACATTGTGGTCAATGTCAGCAGTGATTGGCACAGTGCTCGCGCTCCTTTCTACATTGTGGCTTCAGTCTCCTATGCCATTAGTTTTAGCATTCGCTTTGAATGCAATTACGGTGGCGCAGTTTGAACCTGATGATGTCTAGATTATTGGTTTGGACATTATTTCGTACAATAATATCAGCTACTAAAAACTGCTTGTGACTCAGCCTTAGTCAGAGCAGTTTTTAATTTATTTGTTATTTGTAGTTTGTGGTTTGTTATTTGTGCAACCCTGCTCGACTAGGGTTACTAAGGTAGTTCATTGAAAGCGATGGGGCATAGGGCATTGGTACAGGCAGAGGCGATTAATCGCATCTCTTCCCCATGCCGTATTCCCTATGCCCAGAAACTCCACCTAAAAGGGGATGGAGTTTTTATTTGTAGGTGTTTCAGGTGTATGTAAGTTTTGTAATATAGTTTGGATTATTGCTTTCAATATGGCTGATTATTTTCTTGTAATTGATTTAGAGGCTACTTGCTGTGATGATGGTAGTATCCCCCGCTACAAAATGGAAATCATCGAAATTGGTGCAGTGATGCTCAATAGAGAAACTTGGGAGATTGATTCTGAGTGGCAAACGTTTATTAAACCTGTGAGATATCCAAAATTGACGGATTTTTGTACGCAATTGACTACCATATCTCAGCAGGATGTGGAAAATGCTCCTAAATTTCCGGAAGTAATTGCTAGCTTGAAAAATTGGATGGAATCGTTTCCTAATTATATTTTCTGCTCTTGGGGCAATTACGACAAAACGCAATTTATGCAAGATTGTAAGTTTCATCATCTTCCCTATCCTTTTAGCGCAGAACACATAAATATCAAAAAAGAATTTTCAGCATATCTTGTCACATCAAAAAGCTTTGGTATGGCACAGGCTCTTAACCATCTGGGAATGGAGTTAATAGGTACACATCATCGAGGTATTGATGATGCTCGCAACATCGCAGCTATATATAGACAGATGAAGCACGAGCGTAGTTAAGCATCGATGAGACTGGCAAGCTAGAAACGCTAGACTACATAGTTAAGATAAATATAAGTTAAGCCTGTTTCTAGAAAAATTTCAGCATCTCGAATCAAATGCAACTACCAAATCTTCTTCAAACCCCTTCTTTTTTTCAGAAGCTCCAGTGGGTTGCTGACCCTGTAGGATATATGGAGAAGGCAGTCCAGCAACATCCTGACATTTTCACAGCAAGTGTAATTGGATTTGGGAACTCAATGGTATTTGTGAACCATCCCCAAAGCATCCAAGAAATTTTAACCAACGATACCTCCGGTAGTGCACTTCGTGCAGGACGCAAGAAATTTGCGGCGCCTGGCAAACAGAATAAAATCTTGGAACCCTTGTTGGGCAGCTATTCCATCATTATGCTGGATGGCGATCGCCACAGACGACGGCGACAACTTGTGATGCCTTCTTTTCATGGCGATCGGATGCGAGCTTATGGTGAGTTAATTTGTGAGTTGACAGAACAGGTTTTGAATCAGTTTCCCGAAAACCAGACTTTTTCAGCTCGTGGGGCGATGCAAGAGATTTCTCTCCAAGTCATCATCCAGTCGGTGTTTGGCTTGTATGAGGGGGAACGCTGCAAAAAACTGAAGCATCTACTAGCATCGATGATGGACTTGTTTCGCTCACCCCTGAGTTCTAGCTTTTTGTTCTTCCCCTTCCTCCAAAAAGATTTAGGCCCTTGGAGTCCTTGGGGAAAATTTGTGCGCGATCGCCAACAAATTGATCAATTACTTTTGGCAGAAATCGCTGAACGCCGAGAGCAACCTGATCCAAATCGCATCGATATCCTCTCTTTACTGATGTCAGCCACAGATGAAGCAGGGAACCCAATGACAGATCAAGAGTTACGCGATGAATTGATGACTCTGTTATTTGCTGGACATGAAACCACAGCCACAGCAATGGCTTGGGGACTATATTGGATGCACAAAAAACCCGAAGTCCGAGAAAAACTGCTCCAAGAACTGGATAACCTTGGTGATGCACCAGACCCAATGAGCATATTTCGACTACCTTATCTCACCGCTTTCTGTAACGAAACTTTACGGATTTATCCCGTTGCGATGTTGACATTTCCCAGGATTGTGCAAGAACCTGTGGAACTGCTGGGACATGCCTTAGAGCCAGGAACCATAATAGTTGGCTGTATGTATTTGGTGCATCACCGTGAAGATTTATATCCCAATTCTCAAGAGTTCCAGCCAGAACGCTTTCTAGAAAGACAATTTTCTCCCTACGAATTTATGCCTTTTGGTGGCGGCGCGCGTCGCTGTCTAGGCGAAGCTTTGGCTCTCTTTGAAATGAAACTGGTCTTGGCAACAATTCTGTCACGCTATGAATTGGCATTAGCTGATCACCAACCAGAAATACCTCGCCGTCGGGGAGTCACCCTCGCACCAGCCCGTGGTGTGAAGATGGTAGTTACCGGAAAGCGATCGCGTCAGGAGTCGGAACTAAGTTTGGTAACTAATTAACCTGATTTGACTAACGTCTCTACGCAGCGAATTAGAGGTTTGCATAATTGTAAAATTAGCTCATCAACTATAAGTTCCAGAAAACTTGAAAACTGACAGCATCTTTTACCGCATCTTTCAGAGCTTACCCAGCACTTTCTTTGAACTGATTAACCAACCAGCATCAGTTGCTGATGCTTACCAATTTTCCTCAGTAGAAGTCAAACAACTAGCATTTAGAATTGATGGTGTATTTCTCCCAAATACTGCAAAATTGCCCATTTATTTTGCTGAGGTACAATTTCAATCAGACAAAAAATTTTACTCGCGCTTATTTGCAGAAATTTTTAACTATCTCGATAAAACTGAATTAACTAACGATTGGTGTGGTGTTGTTATCTTCCCCAACCGTAGTGTTGATAACGGAAAAACAGCAAGATACAAAGAATTGCTCAACTCACAACGAGTAACTTGTATCTATCTTGACGAATTGACTGCAATTGAGTCACCTTCCATTGGAATTGAGACAGTTAAACTCATCATCGAACCAGAATCAACGGCGATCGCCAAAGCTTTAGAGATCGTCAACAGCGCCCGAACAGAAATTATCGATGCTGTTCAACAGAGGGAGATTATACAATTAATAGAAACCATATTAATCTACAAATTGCCACGTCTGAGTCGGGAGGAGATGGAAAAAGTGTTCGGATTAAGCGATTTAAAACAGACGAGATTTTATCAAGAAGTTTTTGCAGAAGGCAAGCAAGAAGGCAGGCAAGAAGGCAAGCAAGAAGGCAGGCAAGAAGGTAAGCAAGAAGGTAAGCAAGAAGGTAAGCTCGAAACGGTACCTCGCCTACTGGCACTAGGTTTGAGTATTGAGCAGATAGCCCAAGCATTAGCTTTGGATGAAGCTGTTGTCAGAGAAGCTGCACAACCAAAATCATCAAGCGATCGCTGATTATGAAGCGATTAAGAACGGTCTTCAGAGACTAAATTAGCGATCGCTTGCACTAGTTCCTCTGGTTCTACTGGTTTAGCTAGGTGCTGATGAAAACCTGCGGCTAGAGCTTTTTGTTGGTTAAACTCGCCTGCATATGCCGTTAAAGCCAAGGCGGGAATCTCTCGACATGGTTGTGATGAAGCCCTGAGTTGTCGTATCAAGGTATACCCATCTGTTTGCGGCATGGCAATGTCACAGACCAAAACATTTGCTTGCACGTGTTGTAATAGATCCCAGGCTTGACTAGCTGATGCGGCGGCTGTGACTTCAGCTCCATATTGCTCCACTATGAATACAATCAGATCACGAGAATCAGCTTCATCATCGACTACCAAAACTCTTACTCCAGTTAAATCTGAAGGATTTTTTGTCGGAGTTACCCTCGGTTGAATCTCGGTTGTTTTGATCATCAGTGGTAATTGCACTGTAAAAGTTGCGCCTTGTCCCTCTCCCAGACTGGCTGCTTGGACTGTACCACCATGCATTTCTACGATGTGACGCACGATCGCCAATCCTAATCCTAGTCCGCCAAATTTCCGCGTTGTTGCACTATCTGCTTGCCGGAAGGTATCAAACACATAAGGTAAAAATTCTGGACTAATGCCCTTACCTGTATCACTGACTTGAATTTGAGCATAACTATCGATAGACTCTAACTTGATTTTCACCTGTCCGCCATTAGGGGTGAACTTAACTGCATTGGTGAGCAAATTCCACAGCACTTGTTGCAGGCGACTAGCATCACCCATGCAAGGCTTGACTAAAGGAGTACACTCGCTATGAATTTGAATTGCCTTGGCTTCAGCAGCTAGTTGTACAGTCTCCTTAGCCGCCTCAATGGTTGCAGCTAAATCTACTGGAATAATTTTGAGTGATAATTTGCCTTGTAAAATCCGGGAAATATCTAATAAATCGCCGATGAGTTGAGTTTGCAATAGAGCGTTGCGCTCAATGGTTTCTAGGGCGATCGCTTTCTTGTGATCATCTAACTTCCCCCCTCGCAACAGCTTTGTCCAGCCGAGAATGGGATTGAGGGGAGTCCGTAGTTCATGGGACAAGACTGCGAGAAATTCATCTTTCATCCGGTTGGCTACTTCTGCGGCTTCTCGTGCTGCTTGCTCACTTAGCAGTAACTGTTCTCGCTCCTCTTCAGCTCGTCTGCGTTCCGTCACATCAACTGCTACCCCTCCCACGAGAAATTCTCCCCTGGGATTGGTAATAGGGAATCTATAAACCAGAAAGTCGCCTAATGTCCCATCCCAGCGAGGCGCAAATTCAATAGTCTCTATGGCTTCACCTGTGAAAGCCACTGTCCTGATGTTTTCTAAGAATTGATCAGCAACTCGCTGATCAAACAACTCAGATACGGTTTTCCCAATAGCATCTTTAGTGGGTAACTGAAATGTTTGGTAATAAGTGGGACTGAGGTAAAGAATACGTCCATTGTTATCTGTAATCCAGGCGGGGGCTGGACTGTGAGCCATGAAAGCCTGAAAGCGTTCTTCACTAGCCCGCAGCACTTCTTCTGTTCGCTTGCGGTCAGTTATGTCCCGAGATACAGCAATTACACCTTCAATTGTTTGATTTTGACTTTGTAGGGGTGCAAAAATGTATTCAAAATAATGCACTCCGTCAACTGCCACACATTCAATCTCCATTGTGATTGGTTCCCCAGTCGCCATCACGGCTGTACGTTGGGTATCTAGCCGCGTCATCGTTTCTACAAGGTCAGAAGCAAAACTGATTTCTCGCCAAGTCTTGCCGAGAAAATCTCTTGGCTGCATACCCATGAAAACAGCACCACCATCACTAACATATTGATAGCGACCGACTGCATCAAAGATAAAAATATGATCAACAGAAGCGGAGAGAATTGCTTGTAATACATTCGCCTGGTTTTGTACCTGGGTCATTAACTGATGTGTGCGTAACTCTGCCTGTTTGCGATCGCTAATATCCACAAATGCCGCTACTGACCCTCTGGTGTTGCCTTTTTCATCGAGTAAGGGGGCCGCATAACCAAACAAATTGAAGACAGTGCCATCAGCACGGATGATATCAACCTCTGTACCTTTGATTTCTACCTTATGAATGGCAGCGTACCGCAAAGGAAATTCATTGGGTCTAAGTTCTTTCCCATTTTGCAAGATTTTATAGGCTGGCGGAGGCGCATTAATGGGGGTGTAGGAGACATTCTCTTCTGTGGATATACCTAATATCTCGGCAAAAGTTGGGTTACATTTGATATATCTAAAATCTGGATCTTGAGCAAAGAGAATGCCGATGGGAATTAGCTCAAACAGAGTTTTCATGTCTTGGTTCAAAGTTGCGATCGCAACTTCCCGCGTTTGCAGTGCGGCTGCCATCTCATCGATTGCATGAGCCAGCTGACCTAGTTCTCCTGATTGATCAGAGATGCCAGTCCGGGTATTGAGTTCACCAGTACCCAGCTTCTGGGCTGTCTGCACTAGTATTTTCATTTGATGTATCAAAAAGATATCGCCACCTACCCAAGCAGCAATTAATGCTAAAACAGTCACAAAACCCAACAAGATCAAATTCCGAACCAATAGCTTATTCGCTTTTGTCAGTACCGTAGATAAGGGAATACCAACTCTAATATAAGCATCAGGATTTTGCAGGTCATCACCTAAGGGGGTAAAGGCAAAGATGCGGGGAATACCATCTAGGTTAGTTGCCTCGTATGTGCCCTCACTTTGAGCTGATTTCATGCGGTAGAAGGCATCTTCTGATAAAGATTTCCCTACCCACTTCTTGGGGTCAGGGTAGCGAACCAATAGCTTTCCTTGGTAGTCAATGATGCTCAGTACTGAGCCTTCCGGTAACTGCACTTGAGTCGCTAACTCGTTTAACTGTTCTAAATCTAGAGAAGCTATGACCACAACTGCAACTTGCCCCACCTTGTCTACAACAGGGTAAGCAAAGTTTAGCGTTGCTTTTTTGGTAATTCGACCAATTTGATAGTCACCAATCACAAATTTGCGGGTTTGCAAGGCTCGCTGAAAATAAGCGTAGTCAAACAGATTCACTGAGCCAGTGTAGGGAATAGCATTACACATCAAATTCCCCTGAGTATCCAGAACGCCAAGGTTGGCATGGGTGGGATACTGCTTCAAGAGATCGGCAAGCAAGCGATCGCATTCTGGGGAATTACCCTGACGAATCACTGGTAGCTGTGCCAATATCGTCAACAATTGGCGTGTGCTTTCTACAACCTGCCTCTGGTTATTAGCTGCCAATCTCACCAACCGGAGTGTGCTTTTCTGGGCTTCTACCGTTGCGGTGCGTCTTTGTTCCGAAGCAGTGTAGAGAATTAGTCCTAGTGCCGGCACGACAGCCAGGAGAACAAGAAGTACCAAACGAGTACGAAGGCTGGATAAGAATGTACTGTGTAACCAGGAGCGCATTTTGATTTACTTTAACTCCAATAGCGACTCTGAGGCGATTCCATGCATATCTCAAGTAATCGCTCCTATTTGCGGTTGGGATCAGATTAAAACTTCATGCTTGTCTGAGCAATCTGAAATTGAAACTGTGTTTACTCTAACTAAATTAAATAGTTCTCTATTATCTATCTTTGCCAGTGAGTTCATGAATCCAATCAGATTAATTGATTGGAGGTGCTGATATAACTCAGTATAGTCTGCAAATTTTGGGTAATATTTAGCCTTTGCTATTACATTGGTGGTGATTGACACAAATCAATCACCAGATTTCCGTAATTTTTTTGACTTAGTTATTGAGCGATCGCAAAATAATTTGCCGTTTGAGACGGAATAGCCTGCCTTCTTCTTCAAAATCATGTAAGAGACGCGTTACTGTTACTCTTGTTGTATTTAATACCTCAGATATTTCTTGATGAGTCGCACTCAACTCGATCAGCTTACCTTGTTCGACATCACGACCAAATTTAGCACTTAACCACACCAAAAATTGCCACAAACGGAGAGAAATAGGTTTCCGATGCACAATACTTAAAAGTTCTTCTCCTTGTTGAATACGTGACAATAAAGCGTTGACATCCTGATACCAAAGATGAGGAGGTACAATGCTGACTTCTACGTTTGTCAGACATTCAATTTGATAAGGCTTGATTTTGGACAAAGGAGAACCAATCAAATCCCCATAGCCCCAATAACCGAGAGTAATAAAAGTGCCATCTTCGCTACAAGTCAAAGTACGTACAGCGCCACGTTCTATTCGCCACAAGATGTCGTTACGCGGTGGTAGCATTTCGCGTTTGGTAAATAACCGATAAGGTATTTGTCCTTTGAAAGCAGAGTTATATGATAAATCTGTATAATACATAGCAGATTGGGTAGACACACGTAATGGATGAAGAATTTATCAGAAATATCCCGCAATTTGCCACAAATAAGGATTTTATGACCACAAGATTTAGGATAATTTAATACTTGTAATCACTTTAGCTACTGCTGATTTAACACTCATATCATCTATGTGTAAATAGCGGAATAGTGCTGAAAACCACAATTTTTTATAAGTAATTATAGATACATCAGTGAAGAGAAACCTCCTTAAACAAGAGGTTTAGCAAAATGAAGAAATTTTTATTACCTAGAAACCTGAGACAAGCTCAAGCAATAGGTTTCGTTGATACCCTGCATTAATACCAATTTTAAAAATGATTGCGACAGTTGGATTCACAAAACCCAGATGCAGATAGAGATGGCCAATTCTCTTTATTGCCTGTCGATGGGAATCAAGTCTGTCAAGATGCTATCTAAGCTACCATTGACCTGAATTCGATCTATCTTCTCCGCAACCCGTTCCAGCACCTCTAATTCCTTCAGACGCAAAGCAACAGGATTATCCTTGATCACTTTCGCTATATTTAACATACTGCCAGTTGCCGCAGTTTCTTCACGGTGACGCACTACATTAGCTTGGGCAGCTTTTTCGGCTTCTACAACCTTGCTCAAGATAGTCTTAATTTCTTTCACCAGGGAGAATAATATCCACTAAAAATCCCCCCAGTCGCATCGGCCAGATCAATGGCGCTGAGGGGATGCTATTTATCAAAACAATCTTCAAAATTTCATACCACTAAAACACTTGATCAGTGCAGATAGTATGCTACAATAGTCTGCGTTGATCAGCGATCGCTGCAAATTGCCATAACAAGGGCGGTTAGTAGAAATCGTGCTGTGGTTCTGGCTCTGGTTGGGCTACTGCAAAATTAGATCCATCATACAAGTAGCGGCTAGCCTCTTCTTCCAGGCGGTGAATCAGGAAAGGTTCAATAGCGTTTCCCTGTCTTAATGCGGCTAGATACCCGTCCAAATACATCCGCATATCATCCGTGCGATAACCGCGATTCCACAACTCGACGAAGGCGTCGGTAATTCTTTGGTAATAGCGGATGGTTTGTGTGTCTTGGAGCATAACTGCTGTATTAATCTCTTTGGAATGAGAATTGTAAATGATTCACGCTCAAAAGTGAAGTGTCACTTTCCCCTCGGCATCAATTCCAGGCTGATTCATTAAAGTAGGGCAACACCCCCAGCAGCTAGTAAAGTACTCTGATCCTATGCCAGAAAAGGCAAAATATGATTATTTGGTAAGCTATTCTTATAATTTGCTTAGTCAGCGACCCTGTTTTTTTATAGATGCCAACTTTGTCTTTTGGGTTATTCACTATCCTTTCCCTATCAAGTCAGAAGACAACTTGGTTAGTGGATAGCTTGTTCAGTGATATTGCTTTGGTGGATTGCCTCCTTCTAAGAGTAGGATGATGAAGAAGAACTGGTTTTGATAAGTCTAACAAAAATTTAAGAATATTACTAATTGGCTGTGGGCAAAGCATAGACTCATCTTTTTGCCACGGTTGTTATGAGGAGATGTCAAGCCAAATAGTGATTCGAGTAACAAAGACTACAAAACCTTGAGCATGGGCTTGTTAATTTGAAAGTCATCGACGCTAAGGGGTCTTGCCACCGTGGGTTCGGTTTGTATTGAAATCGTTGAGGGGAATCCCCATCTGAGGTCGTTGCTGGGTTGGCACTTGCAGCAGTTGGAATACCGAGTGCATCAAGCCGCCAGCATTTATCAGGCAAGGGAAGTGTTTTTAGGTCACCAACCAACACTGGTGATTCTGGATGCTGATTTGTCGGATGGCGATGGCATTGAGTTTTGCCGTTGGTTACACCGCCAGCAACAGCCTTTAATCCTAATGCTGTCTGCCCGCGCTAATGAAGCCGATATAGTCGCCGGCTTGAAAGCAGGGGCAGATGACTATCTGAGCAAACCTTTTGGAATGCAAGAGTTTCTAGCACGAGTAGAAGCATTAATTCGCCGTAATCGCACACCTGTTGCACCAGCTTATCTGGATTACGGTGCTTTGCAAATTGATTTAGTGCAACGCCGCGTCCGTTTTCAAGGGGAGTTTATTGACTTAACACCCCAGGAATTTAGTTTGTTATATGTTCTAGCACAAGCAGGAGGAGTACCCCTATCTAGGTCAGAATTACTGCGTCGGGCTTGGCCAGATGCCATAGATAACCCACGCACCATTGATACTCATGTTTTATCACTGCGAAAAAAAGTTGAACTTGATCCTCGGCAACCTAGTTTAATTCAAACTATCCGCAATGTGGGTTACCGATTTAACATGGAAATTTTGAATACCAATCTTTCGCAGTCACAAACAAAATTAGCTAAAGAGAGATTTAGTAATCAACGTTCAACTCTCAGTACTCAACGGTCTTAGCGAGAAACAAAGAAATTCAAAATAAAAAATTTAGAGAGAAGAAGCCATTTTTTGAATTTTGTAGACACCCGTAGGGTATTTTGAATTGGATCGTAGCAACTAAATCCATTCTTGGGCTGCTTGAGCTTCTGTGTTGATTAAGCTAGCGCGTAAGTTCACCCAATCTACTCCAGAGGCGCTTTGATCTGCTAGTAATCGGCCTTGTTGTAGGTGTAATAGTCGCGTGCCAAATATCTGTGCTAGTTCTATCTGGTGGTTGACCATGAGAATAGTGGTGTGATGAGTGTCAGCCAGATGGATTAAAACTTCCATGAGATGGGAAGCTGTACCAAGGTCTAAAGCAGAAGTTGGCTCATCTAGTAGTAAAATTTGAGGTTGGATGACTAAGGCACGAGCGATGGCTACTAGTTGTCGCCCTCCCGTAGAAAGTTGCACTTCAGTCCTTCCTAACCAGTCACTAGGGATTTGCAGCTGTTCTATCCAATAACTGACACGCTGCTGAATTGTCTGTTTGGATAGACCACGCAAAGCCAAAGGATAAGCCAAAGCTTGCTCAACCGTCATTCCCAGAAGCTTTGATTCTTGCAACACCAGGGCTACCAACTGGCGTAGCTTGATTACAGGAATTTTGTGGTATTCCTGACCTTCCAGACAGATTTTGCCACTAGTTGGTTCCCCAAGGCGATTGATCAGCCTTAATAAAGCTGTTTTACCAGCGCCAGTGGGGCCGACAATAGCAATGCGTTCCTGTGGGAATACCTCAAAGCTAATATCTTGCAATATGGGGTATCCCTGCTGGTTGCCCGCAAGTTTAGTATTGAGCCTCGTAAACAGATTAACTTGCTCCAGTCTTAATAATGTTTTGGGGGCGACGTTATCCAAGTTGGAGAATGGGGTATTGGGTATTGGGTATTGGGTATTGGACTCTTGATAGCCAGTTCACTCAACGGAGCGGAGCCTGAGACTCCGAAAGCTCCGGGGAACCTCCCGAAGTTTGCCGGAAAGAACGCCTCACCGGCAACTTTTCTCCGCACAGAAGTGGCTCCCCTTAACCCTTGACCCTGGACATTTCACAAATGACAAATAACCAATAACAATTCTAAGTTAACTTGCCCATAGATAAAGCTGTGGTGATTGTCCAGGCGTCTATCAACAGCAGCAGCAATGTACATCCCAATAAAATCAGATACATCCAAGGCTGCGCTAAAGTACTAATATCTGTGGTATCTATACCAGTTTTTACTTGTACTTGTCTGACCATTTGCCCAAATCCAGCTACACGCATGGGCAATAAATAAGCTTTACCATCCTGGCTGAGGAAATAATAAACCATACCTCCTTGACCAGTGGTGCGAGGTTTTAATTCTTTGATCTCCGACCAAGGTAAAGACCAACCTTTGCGAAAAAAACCAGGAACCCAAGTTGGGTAAGTCACCTGAATACCTTGGTCATCTAAAATTACACGTTCAGTTAACACCGCATACAAGGCAACTAAGCCGATGCTAATTCCCACCCATAATAGCCTTGGTGGCAGAGGTGCGGCAGTGACTTCGGCTAGAAAAGGTAATGGTACTGTGAGTGCGACATATAGACTCAACAGGGTCATCCGAATTAACGGAGACAGGCGAAAAATAGAAGCTGAGGTGTCGGCTGAGTTTGCTGTCACGGTTCCATCAAAATGATTAGCTTTAAATTTAGTCTAACTAGGAAGCTACAGGAGTTATGAAAAATGCGATCGCTTTGCCTTACTAACAAGTGTTCGCCCGATTACCACCACTCTTCTCTCAAACTTCTCTCTGTGTCCCTCCACGCTCAAAAAAGCTACATTTCACACAAGACATAACCAAGCAAAAATTCAAAATTTGTCTAAGGTAGATATTTTTGAACCACACTCCAACCGGTCAGAGACACCCAAGCAAATCCCATAAACAGCACAATATTTATACCGATATGTAAAGGTCTAGCCCAAGATTGTCTGGCAATAATTTGTGTAGCACTAAAAGCAGATAGCAAAACTAATGCTACTACTATCAATCCTGCAACCAAGTGTGATGATTGCCCCAAAGAACCAAAATGACCCAAGGTGCCAATAACACCAATTGCCAGCAGTAGCAGCACCAAACTCACCATGCTGATGCCTATTGTAAAATGCAGCGATCGCATTCCCTGATGTCCCTTTGTCAAGAAAGGGATACTAGGGGGTTGTTGCGAAGTTCTCGCCCGCAGCATCCAAAAGCCAGTGACCGCTAACAACAGGTATGCCAACAGGGATAACCCCATAGACCAAGCGGCTATTTTCCACAACCAGAGAAAAGAAGGTAAATGCATAATGGGGAATAGGGAATTGGGCATGAGAAATAGGCAATAACCCTTGACCCATGACTTTTAAACAAATAACTAATAACAAATTACAAACCACCAATCAACAAAAAAGGCTGCCGAATTTGGCAACCCTCAAAGTTGAGTGAAATTGTTTTTTTAATCAACAGACGCTAAACCAGCTATTGTTAATGGTTTTGTTGTATCTCCAGTTTTTGTATTAATTGTTGACACTATTGGTTTTTTATTGATAGAGTCTATTGCTACATCTGAGTTTGTATCCAACCCATAAGCACGAGGCTCGTTGATCGCAAGGCGATCGCACGGAATCTTATCCGATAAAATTGCACTTGCCATCATCCCAGTATGAATCTCCATTTGAGCTTCTTGTGGGGCTTCAAACACGAGGCGCTGTCCAGGAAAAACCACTCTTTCAAAATACCAATTGGGAATATTAGAGATGCGAGCCACCTGGATTTTGCTCGTGGCATTAACGTAGCAGCAGAGAATTGTCCCCGATTGCTCAGGTGGTAGAGGATCTAGTATTTGAGCCATAACTGCTGAGGAGCTTTACGCCACAATTTTACATTACACCAGCAAACCTAACACTGGCTGATCCCCAGAAGCTGTAACTCCGACTACCAACTGCACATTTCTGCAACATTTATGTCTAAAGATATGTATCTAAATATAAAAGTTTCGTAAATTAATACGCATTCCCAGGCATTATACACTATAAGCAAAGATTTGTATATTAGTTGCTTGATAATTTCAGATGTAACTTCCTAAAGAAGGATTGTCAGGGTAGAAACCAGGGCGACAATCTCCTGAACTATAAATCGATTGGGAGAAATAAGTTTTTTATTTCATCTATGCCGCAAATAATCGGTGGGGATCATCGCTTAGGGATGAAACTCAATGTTATGGTAAAGATATATGAAAAATATCTTCATAAACAGTGTTCTATTGTTGTCCACACCTAATAAAAAGCAATTTTAGCTACCAAAAGGAGGTCAAGCAACCAAAGAATTAGCTGAAATATTGAAGTGCGATCGCGGTAGAAACACTCAAACCGAAAGCACATTTGCATCCAGTACTTTATTTACCTTTCCCCTCAAAAACGGCAAGATGGCAGCTAAAACAAGCATGATGGAAAACCGAATTCTCTACGTTCGCCTTCCTTGCAACCCCATCTTTCCTATTGGGGTTGTCTACCTATCAGATCATGTACACAAGCAATTTCCCAACATTGAACAACGCATCTTTGATTTGGGAACGGTAGCCCCCTTAGACTATGCCGCCGCCCTAGACCAATGTATCGATGAATTTCAACCCACACTGCTAGTATTTTCTTGGCGGGATATTCAAATTTATGCTCCAGTTGGTGGACGTGGTGGCAACCCCCTGCAAAATGCTTTTGAATTTTACTATGCCAAGAACCCACTAATTAGACTACGTGGAGCTTTAGGCGGTTTGCGAATCTTCATTGCCTACTATGTAGAGTTGTGGCGTAACCTAGGCTTAATCAAGCGCGGTTTAAAACGTGCTCAAAGATATACTGCTAACGCCCGTGCAGTTGTGGGTGGTGGTGCAGTTAGCGTATTTTACGAACAGTTGGGTAAAAGCTTACCCAATGGGACAATTATTTCTGTGGGTGAAGGAGAAACCCTGTTAGAAAAACTCCTCAGTGGCAAAGAGTTTCGGGATGAACGCTGTTATGTTGTCGGAGAAAATAAAATACGGCAACGATTAATCCACGAACAACCCACACCTCTAGAAAAAACTGCCTGCAAATACGACTATATCGAAAGCATTTGGCCAGAATTTAACTATTACTTACAAGAACAAGACTTCTATATCGGCGTCCAAACCAAACGCGGCTGTCCTCATAACTGCTGCTATTGTGTTTACACCGTAGTTGAAGGCAAACAGGTACGGATTAACCCAGCCGATGAAGTTGTCGCCGAGATGCGACAATTATATAATCGCGGGATTCGTAACTTCTGGTTTACCGACGCTCAATTCATTCCAGCACGGAAATTTATCGACGATGCAGTAGAACTTTTACAAAAAATCGTTGATTCTGGGATGACAGACATTCACTGGGCAGCATACATCAGAGCCGACAATTTAACACCCCAGTTGTGCGACTTGATGGCAAAAACCGGGATGAACTACTTTGAAATCGGCATTACTAGTGGTTCTCAAGAACTTGTGCGGAAAATGCGGATGGGTTACAACCTGCGAAATGTTTTGCAAAACTGTCGAGACTTGAAGGCAGCTGGTTTCAATGACCTAGTTTCTGTTAATTACTCGTTCAACGTCATCGATGAACGCCCCGAAACCATCCGCCAAACTATTGCTTACCACCGCGAACTAGAAAGAATTTTCGGTGCTGATAAAGTCGAACCTGCTATTTTCTTTATTGGACTGCAACCCCATACTCACTTAGAAGAGTACGCCTTCAAGGAAGGAATCCTAAAACCAGGATACGACCCCATGAGTTTAATGCCGTGGACAGCAAAAAAACTGCTGTGGAACCCTGAGCCTTTGGGTTCATTTTTTGGTGCAGTTTGCTTGCAAGCTTGGCAACAAAATCCCAATGACTTTGGACGAGAAGTCATGAAGATATTAGAGGAAAAATTAGGTTGTGCTGATTTAGAAGAGGCACTGTCTGCACCAATTGAGACGAAAGATAAACAATTGGTGGGAGTTTAAGTAAAAAGTAGAGACGCGAAATGTCGGGTCTCTACCCTCACAGGACTTACGCACAAGCTACGGAAAATCAAACCACTCCAGACGCAGAGTTCACGGATTCATGAGATTTTGAGAGGTTTTTTGGTTAAGTTTTGTGATGTAGCGTAATTGAACCCTGAAAAAGTAAACTAAGGAATCATAGACATAATTTAAAGCTTTTTATCCTTCTGCGCTTTTGCACTTCCTTTAACAAAACTCCAAACCCCATGTTAGAAGGTTCCATCCTACAACAGCTGGAAGCAGCCCATCGCCACAGCACTAGACCGATTCGATTCGGGGTGTACTACAAAAATACCCTAGTTGCCTTGTGTCATGCCCTAGAAGACCAAATACTAACTGACGATAGTATGCCCTTGGTGATCACTGCCTTCCAGCAGGGTAAATGGTATCTACAAGAAGCAGAACGATACGCAGATATTGCCCAGCACAGCTGTGGAATTACGATCATGGCTGCTGCCGATGCTGGTTTTGCAGAACATCCTACAAGCCAGCTAGCCAATGTAAACTTAGTGGGGTTATATCCGACAGACTCAGTAGCGCAGGAATGGCACTTAATTATCCTGTCACCAAAATACACAGCAATGGTGATTTGTCAAGAGTTATCAGAGGCTGATTATGGCAGTGCAGGGCTACCAACGTCAGATTTAGAGCGTAAATTCTATGGCTTATGGACATTTGAACCAGAGTTAGTCCAAGAGACAGCAGCAATAGCGATCGCTCATATCAAACAATACAATTCAGAACTAGCAGTCAAACTCCTAGCCCAGAAAGATGCAATTCCACCTAGGCTAGCCGCACCAGCAGAAGTAAGTGCAGTAGTTTCTCGCGTTGTCGATTACCTCCAAACCGGCCAAGAAAATTTATCCGTCTCCGCAGCCCTTCACCAACAAGTCCTAGACCGTAACTTGGTTTCCAACGAAATCCAGGCATTTTTGCGAATGGCACAATTGATGGATCTCGCTGACATCAACAACCCAATGGCCGCCGCAGAAGTAGTCGCCCTAGCAGAAACAATGGGGCAACTCTTGGATCTTCCTGCATGGCAGATTAAGAGGTTGCGCCTTGCAGGGTTGCTGCATCGCATAGATCCACTACAAAATGCAGAAAGCCTGCTCACCGCCACTACATCTATACCTGACCAAAATGCCCCCAGTTGTCCTCTAGTACCAGGGGTGCAGGTATTGCGAACCATGCCTAGGTTGCGGGCAGTTGCTCAAATTATCACCCATCAAACCGAATACTGGAATGGCACAGGAGAACCAGCAGGTTTAGCAGGAGATGAAATTCCTCTAGAATCGAGAATTTTAGCCTTAGTTGCAGACTTTCAATGCCGAGTCAATCAGCAAAAATCATCCTCATTGAGTCGAGAAGAGATATTCACTCAAGCATTAAATGAGTGTAGACAACAACAATCAACTCGCTTCGACCCTAAACTAATAGATACCCTAGCGCTATTAGTCATGGGCTTGCAACAAGGACTAGACTTACCCTTAATAGAACCTAAAGTCAGTACAGGCATGTGGTTAATTGATTCCCGATGGGATACTTACAGCAAGACTAATGAGGAAATTGGTACTTACCTCCAATGAATATAGAAGCTATTAGATTAGGAACCCTCAAACAACTCCCAGGGGCCAATTTAGAGGACGAAGAACTCTCCCAACTGGATTTAAGCCGCGTCAACTTTGCAGGCGCTACCCTTGTGGGCACGAATTTCACTGGTTCCAAACTCGAAGGTGGGCATTTAGAAGGTGCAAATCTCATGGGCGCGAACCTGCAAGCAACTGACTTGCGCGCCAACTTGATGGGCGCAAACTTAATGCAGGCAGATTTAACTGGTGCCGACTTGCGGGGTAGTAATTTGCGCGGCGCTAACTTAATGGCTGCGACACTCAGCGAAGTATCTCTAGCAGGTGCTTTCTTAAGTGGTGCTAATTTGATGAACGTGAACTTACAAGGCGTTGACTTGCGGGGTGTTGACTTGCGCGGTGCAAACCTGACTGGGGCAAATCTTAAAAGTGCAGACTTGAGTTGTGCTGATTTACGGGGAACACTATTGAGTGATGCCAATCTCGAAGAAGCTGATTTACGAGGTGCGAATCTAGCGGGGGCAAATTTAACGGGCGCGAATTTGCTATGTGCTGAATTAACAGGGGCGAATTTGCTCGGAGTTAATCTAGATAGGGCATGTTTAGTGGGAACGATCGCTGAGGCAATGATTTCTTAACACCTGAAACAGTACATCAGTGTAGTTCCGAAAATTATCCTAACAGCAAAGAATTAAGGAGTACTTGTATACTTTAAAATACCATTAATATTTTCAATACCATTTAAAACTAACGAGGTACGATTAGGTGTACCATCTCTTCTTTTACAAATAGCTTGTAATACGTTTCCTTGAATACCAAGGCGATCGCAACTGAGTTGATAATTACTAACTTGAGCAGGGTTAGTTACTCTAAGAGTGCCGTCAATGTTTTCAATCCCCTGCAAAACTAACGAGGTGCGATTGAAACTACCATTAATCCTACGGCAATTAGCTGATAGCACATTACCAGAAATTGAAATGTTATTACAACTTCTCTGATAGCTACTCGGTTGAGGTTTAGCTGTGTACTTGAGAGCACCATCAATATTTTCAATATCTTCTAAGACTAAAGAAGTTTGATTAAATGAACCGTTTCTTTTCCTACAAATAGCTTGTAATACGTTTCCTCGAATGCCAAGGCGATCGCAACTGAATTTGAGCCTTAATTGCTTACAAAATGGTTCTACAACTTAAAAAACCAAAATTCCGCGAATCAAATCAAAAATTGCGGTTTTTCACCAATTATTGCAGCTAGATAAATCTTGAAGCTAGTTAGACTGTTGCTCGCCTCTGCATCCATAAGGCTAGTACACTCATAAATACAACCCCCATGACTCCTTGCAAGGGGTTCTGATTAACACCAGTAATCCAATCAGGAACTTGACCAGAATATTTAACTAATTCCCCAACATTAATCATGTAATAGCCCCACACTAAACCACCATGTAGACCAATTGGCAAGCCGAGGCGTCCTCCACGCCAGCGTTTGGCCCATACCTGCGTTAGTCCTAGCAAAACTAAAGCCGGAAATTGGGGCAGTGTATGAATAATCGCCTCTAGTGGTTTAATAAAATGCAATGCAGCAAAGGCAAAAGCATTTATCCACATTGCCACACGCGGACTGTAATCTCGCTGCAACTCGTTCAATAACCATCCCCGGAATAATAATTCCTCAGCAAGCCCAATACCCACACCAACAATTAAACCCTCTAAAATCACTTTTAGGAAAAAAACTTGCGGTTGTTGCCACACCAGCCAACCCAAGACACTTTCTACCCCAAAGAGGATCAGAATGTTAATTGTCCCCATCACCAAGCCGCACAGCATTTCTACAACGTTTCGCCCCGTGATTTCTAAGCCATAATCTCGCAGTGTATGCGGTTTTTGGTAGATATACTTGCCCCACAGCCTGAGTAGAATCATAAACTCTACATACAGCAAGACCATTGTTATAATACTTACTAAATTGGAGTCACTTACTAGTAAGTAAATTGGGACAGCAAATGGTAGCCATAGCACTGCTAAACACAAAATAAAACAACCCAGCCTTATGGGGACAGGTTGTTGAGCTAGACGGACAATATTTATTTTCATAACCTAATGATGCGAAAGTCACTAGTCAACACTCTAAATCTAAACCAATGACTAATTACTATTCATCAGGTTCGATTGTGCTGCTCAATCCATGACTTTTCAACGTTTCGCAATAAAACTCGGCATGTTCTTGGGCGCAAGTAATGACTAAAGCTAGCCCGTTAGTATGGGCTTCCATCATGATACTAACAGCCTGGGGTTGGGTAAGGCTCGATACTGTGGTCAAGAGTACTTGTACCACGTACTCCATAGAGTTGTAGGCGTCATTATGGAGCAAAACGCGATACCGAGGCGCTAGCTTGCGGGATGTGGAACGCTTCTCAATGGTTTCGACTGACACTGCTCTCTTCTCTTTGATTTACTACAACAGAGTTTCTATTAAGCGATCGCTTAACAGTTATTTACCTAATTACTAACCTATTTTATAGCATTTCCATAAAAATGCTATTTCGTGAGAAATTTTGCTGCTTGGTTGATTGCAGCACCATGAAACTAACGCTGAAAAGAATATTGTATAATTAGTTACAAAATATTGGTATCTGTTCAATTTAGCACTACCTTCAAGTAAGGATAGCGCATTCTCAGTTTTAAAATTAAGGAAGCTGTAACACAATTCTTGCCGCAGACTGATCTCAATAATTATGGACATAAGTCTAGATTTTCAACCAGGACAAATAGTGTCTTTAGAGCATAACGACAAGAATCTGTATGCAGAAGTCATTCAAGTTGTAGTATCCCGCCAGTCGTGCTGGGTGCGTCCTTTATTTTTAGTTACCTTGACAGAAGAACTACCGCTAATTACTGATTTGCGAGGTGCTTCTCACTTGCTTTGGCCCGCGCAATTATTCCGACCAGCCCTGGATACAGAAGTAATTACACTGTGGAGTCAGATTTTGGCGAAAGAACCAAAAGCTGAAGCTGATTTAGCCACTAAGCAGCAACTCCATCAGTTTATTCAGCAAGTTTGGCAAGAATATCAAAAGGGCATAGGTCATGGCGCATAGGGCATGGGGTATTATTTATTTTCTTCCCATCTCCCTACCTTCCTGATTTCCCGAATTAAGCGTAGCGAATATCGGCATCTTTCAAGCGTTGAATTGCTGCGTGCATCCGCTCATCTGATGCAGTTAGAGCGATCCGGAAAAAGCCTTCTCCGGCTGCACCATAGCCATTGCCAGGAGGCACGAGGATACCACATTTGTCAAGTAGTAAGTTGACAAATTCTGTGGAGGAATAACCTGGAGGGACAGGTACCCAAACATAAAGAGTTGCTTTTGGAGGTTGAATTGGCCAACCTAGAGATTGCAGTCCTTGGACGATGATGTCTCGACGCTGTTGGTAAATTGAGACTACAGATGCTAGTTCGGCTTCATTGGTAGAATAAGCTGCGATCGCTGCTTTTTGAATAGCTTTAAATATCCCAGAATCAACATTACTTTTGACTTGTATTAAGCCTTGAATGCCCATAGCATTGCCGACTACAAAGCCAACCCGCCAGCCTGTCATATTGTAGGACTTAGATAAACTGTGAAATTCAATTGCTACATCTTTAGCACCAGGCACTTGCAGCACACTCGGCGGTTTATAGCCATCGTATGCCATTTCTGAGTAAGCATGGTCATGGCAAAGTAAAATATCATATTGCTTGCAGAAAGCTACAAGTTCCTCAAAAAATTCCAGTGTTGCCAAGGCTCCAGTAGGATTATTGGGATAGTTAATCCAGAGTAATTTTGCTTGACGAGCAACTTCTTCAGGAATTGCATTCAGATCAGGCAAAAAGTTGTTTTCTGGCTTTAAAGGCATAGTAAAAGGCTCACCACCAGCAAACAACGTCCCAGTCCTATACACGGGATACCCAGGATCTGGTATGAGCGTATAATCTCCTGCTTGCACAAAAGCTAGAAAAGTATTGTGAATTGCTTCTTTGGAACCGATGGCAGAGACAACCTCTATATTCGGGTTCAACCCTCTCACTCCAAATCGGCTCTCCATCCATTTAACTGCTGCTACTCGAAATTCCTGTGTACCTTGATAAGGCGGGTAGTTGTGGGTGGAAGGGTCATCAATCGCCTCATGCATCACCTGGAGTATCTGAGTCGGAGTCGGTTTATCCGGATCGCCTACTGCCAAATTGATGATGTCAACCCCCTGTGCTACGAGTTCATTCCGTTTACGGTCAAGTTCAGCAAACAGATAGGGAGGAATTTTTGCTAGGCGTTTAGCGAACTGCATGGCGACTTACTACTAATGCAAATTGTTGAGGCTCATTAGCACAGTTTACGCCAGGCTTGGTGACTAAAAATAGTCAAACTCACAGAAAAATTCTAACGATGCGATCGCACTGGTAATTGGCAATGCCTTTTTTATCAAAAATATTAACTATTTTGTAGTTAAAAGACCCTAGTTTTGATCACAAAAAATTTAGACATGGCTAAAAGCTACAATGCTGAGTGCTTTAGATGATTATCCTAGAGTAGGAACTAACTTAATTCGACCAGCATCCATCTCTGCCATTAATAATTCTAGTGCTTCATAGTCAACATCAGATATATAACCCTTTTCAGTGAGTTCATAGTTAATTTCATTCTCTATTTCAGGAGTTAATTTTTTAATATCAAGAGCTTTTTCTACTAATTGACGAATAACGTATCTAGTTTTCATAAACTATAAACCGATTGTATGTGATACTAATTATCTGGGATAGACTTTGGTATAAAAAGTGATCCAGATATCAATTTATCTGTGATCTAGATCACAGTTTTATCAGGCAGATAGTTTGCTATCAACCTCAGCCTTTGCTATCTGCAAACATAGAATTCAAGGCAATTACCTAACATCTAACTTGAGTCTAAACTAGCTTTAGTCATAGGTTAGGCAAATATTCTCCGCAGGGCTACGGATAATTAATTTGTTTTTTGAGTGCCTATGTTGATTGTTTTTTAACTGAGAATAAAAAAAAGTATATAAGATTACATTTTAAACTGCATTTATAACAATCTTTAAACAGAGGTACTAAAGCAATAAAGATTCAGCAAAGAGACCTAAGACGAATGGTCGATGCTATGAAAAACAGTTTATGGTCGAATAAATCATAAGCTTTACACTTCAATATCTCTAATTTAGGATTTCATTATGCAAGTCGTACTTAAACGTCCAACAATTACTGTTATTCGTCCTCAGGGTTGTTTAAATGCCTCTAATGCGCTGGAATTTGAGCGAGATTTAACTACAGCATTGGCGCAAGATGATATTTCTGCCTTGGTAGTGAATTTAGCAGCAGTAGAATCCTTGGACAGCGCAGGCTTGATGGCACTGGTGTCTACCCTCAAGTTAGCTGGCAAGTTGGGCAAGAGCCTCCGACTGTGCTCTGTTGCTAGCTCTATCAGAATTATTTTTGAATTAACACAGCTCGATGGAGTGTTTGAAATATTGCCAGTCGAACCCAAAGTCACAGCAGCATGAGGATGCTGATGGAGTTGGCAGCGCGATATACCTGCTCCAGAAAGTGAGTGGGAGACACATTCACGTAAAAGAATTATAAGTTGCAATCAATAACTCTGTTGAAAAACCTAATCAATGTTAATGTTGGAGGTGAGTAGCTGTAATTAAGGTAGCTAGAAGATAGCACAGTGGTTATTGCAGTTGAAAAATTAATCACACCGGATATTCTAAAGCCAGCTCGTTACCTAGGTAACGAGCTTTCGGCGGTTCATAAACCTTGGGATACGGCAACAGTACGCTGGGTGCTAACTTACCCAGAAGTATATGAAGTCGGAGCTTCCAATTTAGGGCATATCATTCTCTATAACATTTTGAATGCCCAGCCGCGACAGTTATGCGATCGCTCTTACCTACCAGGAAACGACCTGGCCCAGAAACTACGAGCAACCAACACACCCCTGTTTGCAGTAGAGTCAAAGCGATCGCTAACAGAATTCGATATATTGGGCTTCAGCCTCAGCTACGAACTAGGAGCAACCAACATTTTGGCAATGTTGGATTTGGCTGGAATACCCCTAACATGGCAAGCAAGACAGCAACAAGCAGAGGAAAATGAGAAAGCAAAATCTTCCCTATCTGCTTCTTATCCCCTAATTTTTGCAGGTGGACAGACGGCCACATCTAATCCGGAACCTTACGCCGACTTCTTCGACTTTTTTGCTCTGGGAGATGGTGAGGAACTATTACCAGAAATTGGTTTAGTCTTAGAAGAAGGTAAACAGACAGGATTAAGCCGGAAACAACTGTTGTTAGACTTGGCACAAATACCAGGAGTATATGTCCCCCAATTCTACGAGATGGCAGAGGATGGCTCAGTTCATCCCCATTACCCAGATGTCCCCAAACGGGTTTTGCGGAGGGTTGCTACGCCCATACCAGCTTATTCTATTGGGCTAGTTCCTTATGTAGAAACAGTACACGACCGCCTGACCATTGAAATTAGACGCGGTTGTACTCGCGGTTGTCGCTTCTGTCAACCAGGAATGCTTACCCGTCCAGCAAGGGATGTAGAACCAGACAAAGTGGTAGCAGCTATCGAACAGGGAATGCGGGCAACTGGTTACAATGAGTTTTCCTTACTGTCCCTGAGTTGTTCTGATTATTTATCCCTCCCAGCCGTAGGGATGGAAATTAAAAATCGGTTAAAAAATGAAAATATTTCCTTATCTCTCCCTAGCCAACGGGTAGACCGATTTGACGAAAATATTGCTAACATTTTGGGTGGGACAAGGCAGGGTGGATTAACCTTTGCTCCAGAAGCCGGCACCCAACGGATGCGGGACATAGTGAATAAGGGTTTAACTAACGAAGAACTATTGCGAGGAGTAAAAACAGCCTGGGAAAAAGGTTGGGATAAAATCAAGTTATATTTTATGATCGGCTTACCGGGGGAAACAGATGCTGATGTTTTGGGCATCGCAGAAACGGTAAGTTGGCTACAGCGTGAGTGTCGAGCAAAAGGCAGAAAACCGCTCAACTTTAACTTGACAATTTCCAACTTTACTCCCAAACCCCATACGCCGTTTCAATGGCACTCAGTTTCTACCGCCGAGTTTAGGCGCAAGCAAAAGCTACTAAGGCAGGAATTTCGCTGCATCAAGGGAGTAAAGGTGAATTTCACCGATGTCCGGATTTCGGCAATGGAGGACTTTGTTGGCCGGGGCGATCGCTCCTTAGGGAAAGTAGTGCGTCGCGCATGGGAGTTGGGAGCAGGGATGGATTCGTGGTATGACAGTGTAGATGCGGCGTTTACAGCTTGGGGAAATGCGATCGCTGAAGCTGGCTTAGACTGGAAATACCGCCAAGTCGAGAATGGTGAGTGGAATTTATTTCACACAGTCAAAGTAGCAGGGACAGATCAGGGAGATGGAGAAGATACTACTTCCCCACCCTCCGTCACCCCTTCTCTCGACCAGCCCTTACCTTGGGATCATATCGATACTGGAATTGATAAAAAATGGCTCCAGGAAGACTTAAAGCGTGCCCTAGCAGCCGCTACCGTACCAGACTGCTCTTTTGAAGGCTGTTCTCACTGTGGCGTTTGTGGCACCGACTTTGGTCATAATGTTGTCATCGAGCCTCCCAATGTCCCGGAATTCGCTGGCGAGTTTGTGCCCAACACGGCTAAAGTACAACGGTTACGGGTTTGGTTTGGTAAGCAAGGCGATATGGCCTTAGTGAGCCACTTGGATTTGATGCGCCTGTTTGACAGAGTGCTGCGCCGAGCAGCTTTACCAATTGCCTTCACGGGTGGGTTTCATCCGAATCCCCGCATCTCTGTTGCTAGTGCTTTGGCTTTGGGTGCTACTAGCAGTGGTGAAATTGTGGATTTTGAGTTAACTCAGCCTGTGGATGTGGATACTTTCCGACAACATCTAGTGCAGCAGTTGCCCAAAGACATACCTATATATGATGTCGTGCAACTGGATTTACAAGATCCTGCTGCTAACCAACAGATGGTAGCCGCAGAGTATTTAATTACTGTGGCAGCAACAGAAGACGCCACACCTGCACAATGGCAAACCTGGATTGAAGCCATTACAGCTAAAGATGAGATTTGGTGGGAACAAACAACCAAATCAGGCAAGCACCATTTGGTAAATCTGCGCGATCGCTTGTTTGAGTTAGAGTTAATAGCAACTAATAGCAGTCAAAGTGAGTCTAAAGTTCTGCGTTATCTGGGTAGTTCTCGTTATGATGGTGTCCTATTGCGTCCTGAACAAATCCTGTTTATGCTAAAAGCAGTGGCAAATGCAGAATTCCAACTCCTGCACATCCACCGCAATCGGCTAGTGATGGGGATATAATTCTTAAAGGGCAACTTGCTAGTAGTTGCCCTAATAGGGCATATCGTGGGAATTGATTTTTAGCAAGGTTGCGTTAGAATGAGATGAAGAGAAATTTTCTGGCGCTGCATTGATGAACTGGTTCACTACCCTGGTAATCAGGGGGCTAAAGCAAAGATAGATATTAGAGTGGTAATTCTAGGATTTGATGTCAGACAGACAACAGGCAGATTAAAGAACACACTCTCTCTATAGCTAAGACTGTGAATCAGTGACTAACAGCAGCCTCCATCGGCTTCTCTAACTCTATGCTTTTTAAACAACTGCTGAATACCTAATCCGTAAGTGGAGAGGGTAAAGCATCAAAAATCAACCACGGACGGTTGATTCAATTGCCTAAACAATATGCAGCCGTTCCGGAATAATCGGGCGTGTAAACGCTCTTAAGAGCGTTAATAGCTCTTGAACTTCGAGCCTAGATTTGCAATTTTTATTACCAGCAGTGCCTTTTTGTGGCTCAGTAGGGGCGAGAGGCATAACAAAGAGCCTAATCCCTGTTGGTGCTGCCAATTTTTGAGGGAATTGAATGCCAAAACAAATTATTATCGCGGAGCAGCATCAAATTGCTGCGGTCTTTTCTGAAGATCAAATACAAGAACTAGTTGTAGCCACAGGTCATCACCAAATTGGTGATATCTACTTAGGAGTTGTAGAAAATGTATTGCCGGGCATAGACGCCGCTTTTGTTAATATTGGTGATCCAGAGCGTAACGGCTTTATTCATGTAACTGACTTGGGACCATTAAAGCTAAAGCGCACAGCAGCTGCCATTACAGAACTTTTAGCACCACAGCAAAAAGTTTTGGTGCAGGTGATGAAAGAGCCAACAGGAACAAAAGGCCCGAGGCTAACAGGTAACATCACCTCACCCGGACGCTATGTAGTGCTGATGCCCTATGGCAGGGGTGTAAATTTATCCCGCCGGATTAAAAGTGAAAGCGAACGCAACCGCTTGCGGGCACTGGCAATTTTGATCAAACCTGCGGGTATGGGCTTGCTAGTGCGTACAGAGGCAGAAGGTAAGCCAGAAGAAGCCATCATCGAAGATTTAGAAGTCCTACAAAAGCAGTGGGAAGCAATCCAACAAGAAGCACACTCTACGCGTGCGCCAGCGTTACTTAACCGAGACGATGACTTTATCCAGCGTGTATTGCGGGATATGTACGGCGCGGATGTAAATCGGATTGTTGTTGATTCTAGTACTGGTTTGAAGCGAGTCAAGCAGTATTTGCAGAATTGGAGTGGGGGTCAGACACCGCAGGGATTGTTGATTGATCATCACCGCGATCGCTCACCAATTTTAGAATACTTCCGGATCAATGCGGCCGTCCGGGAAGCTCTTAAACCGAGAGTAGACTTACCTTCTGGTGGGTACATCATTATTGAACCCACAGAAGCTTTAACAGTAATTGATGTTAACTCTGGTTCCTTTACGCGATCGGCAACAGCCAGAGAAACAGTGTTGTGGACTAACTGTGAAGCGGCAACAGAAATTGCTCGCCAGCTGCGTCTGCGAAACATTGCCGGAGTAATTGTTGTCGATTTTATTGATATGGAATCACGACGAGACCAACTGCAAGTCCTGGAGCACTTTAACAAAGCCCTGAAAGCAGACAAAGCTCGTCCTCAAATTGCCCAGTTAACTGAGCTAGGGTTAGTAGAACTTACTCGTAAACGTCAGGGTCAAAACATTTACGAATTGTTTGGCGAAACTTGTCCCACTTGTGGTGGTTTAGGGCACACTGTGCGCCTACCAGGAGAAAGCGACAGCCGATTGCCCACACCAACAGAAATTCCAGAGCGTTTTGTCTCTCCCTTACCTCATAAAGAACCACGCCTGCCAGCTGCCCGCCTCACAGAACCTCGGGAAGCTGCTTACGATGGCTTTGGGGAAGGATTTGAATCCGATGCTGAAGTAGGCGGCTTAAATCTGATCAATCATCCTAGTTATCAAGAACTTGGTGACAACAAGCGTCGTACCCGCACTCGCCGCAGTCGCATTGGTATCAATGGGGTGAATGGCAAAGATGAACCAAGAGTTACTACTAATCCCCTAGCTTTTGTCAACGAGTCAGATTTAGATATTGATCATGAAAACGAACTAGTAGCCCCGCCAGAGCTACCCATACCCAATATCAGCAAACCAGGTTGGAGTGAAAGGGCAGAACGCACTAAAATTACCAAGGCAGAGCCAGTCAAACCAGTAGTAGAACCACCTGAGATTAGGACTGTCGAAATGACGCTGCCAGAACAGGATATATTTGCCTTGATGGGAATCTCACCTTTGGTGAAGTTAGATCGGGAGGTAAAAAATCCCAAATCTGTGATTATTAATATTGTTCAACCAGGGCAACCTCCATCTACGCCAAGCGAATCCAGTTCAGACACAACTACCCTGGAAAAAACCACTAGCGAAGTAAGCGCTCCCAAGATACCTGCACCGCTAGTTGAACTAGAGCAGGAATCTTTACCCCAACCAAATATTGAAGCATCAGAGTTGGCGTCAGTTGCAGAGGAGAATGAAACCGAAACCACTAGTGCTACCTCTGCTAACCGTCGTCGTCGCCGTCGTTCTTCTGCGGTAGATGGGACATCCGAAGAAACTTAATTGTGCTTATGGTAGATACAGAACAACTTGCGGCTGCTTGTTGGTCAACCGTATCTTTAAGTGAACCAAGTTGGCTGGAGTTATCAGTCTTATCAGGTATTTCTGGTGTAGCAGGTGTAGATGAAGTAGGGCGAGGTGCCTTATTTGGCCCTGTCGTTGCGGCAGCTGTGATACTACCAGATCATGCTTGTCCAAAATTGATAGCAGCAAAAATTAGAGATAGTAAAAAGCTATCTAGTTCTCGGAGAACGAAGCTAGCCCAGCAAATTTGTACACTAGCAATAGATTGGAAAATCGGATTTGCTTCGACTGCGGAAATTGACCAAATAAATATTTTGCAGGCCACATTGCTAGCCATGAAGCGGGCTGTACTCAAGCTAAGAGTACAGCCTACAATCTGCTTGATAGATGGTAATCAGTCGATCAAGGGTTTATTACTGCCGCAACAAACAATTGTTAAGGGGGACGAGCGATCGCTTAATATTGCTGCTGCTAGCATTGTGGCTAAGGTTTGGCGTGACGATTTGGTGTTGCGCCTAGCATCTAAGTATCCCATGTACGGACTGGAACGCAACAAGGGTTATGGTAGCCAACAGCACTTATTTGCTTTGCAACAATATGGGCCTTCTCCCCTACATCGCCAGTCCTTTCGTCCTTGCCAAATTAAGTGCTGAGTTATAAATGAGTAAGAAATTACTCTAGATTTAGTATTGGCAATTCTGCGCTGTCACCACTAATTGCTTGTTCTTGAGTTTGTGAAATTATCCAGCGACGATAATCTGCTAAAAGCTGATGTAGTAATCTTTGCTTCACAGTCAACAAAACGCTCTTGAGCAGACCGTTGCCAGTAGCTTCTATGATTGGTTTGGGTGTGAAGGCAAAAGGCGGAGGCAGATCTACTTGTACTTCTAAATCGGCTCTTCCTTGCAGGCGAGTGCCAGTACTCAACTGATAGGGAGATAAGTGGCCTTGCAAATTCAAAGCAAAGCGTTGGTTGATATACTCGAAACCCAATATCTCACAACCTACGGAACGCAAATAAATTATGCCATTTGATTCTGCCCATACTCTCATATCTACGGTGGGTTGAATACTTAATGACATAAAAACCAAAGGACGCATTTTCAACCGAAATACTTCATCAGAAAGCTGTTGAATGCGACTATTGTCAACCAAAGCATGTACCAGACGTTGGGGCTGACGCAAGTAGTGCTGAATAGGGATAGGCTGCTCTGGAACAGCGATTTCAACCGATTGGGAGGCAGTAAACCGGGTAGCCATGAGCGAAATTAGAATATGTGTTACTTAATTTTAATATTTTTTAACAAAGTTGCTGAGATTGCACGAAAGCTTAAACATTATTGATTATAAAAATAATCGTTGCTTATTAGTGATTTATTTTTTAGTCAAAAATTCATTAATTTGTTTACTAGCTCTCTGGAGTGAGAAAAATTTAGATGCAAAATTAATCATTGACACAAAAGCAAGAATATGTATTAAAAACTTGCGAGCATCTCTGACAACTTTTCACCGTGTAAAATATTACTTACGGATGAATCTAGATGCTTTTAGCAGCTCTGAGAAATAACAGTTGAGTTCCTGTGCAGATTCTGAAGCACTATTTCTCCAATATCTAGCCGCGTTGTATACTACCTAAATAACGCCATGTGCGACTTAAATATTCTGTAACAAGATCGTCGAACTGAAGAGGGTCACAATTATGGCGATTAAGCCAGAAACAGACAGTATGAGCTAAAATCTTGCGATTGAGACGACTGGTAAGATGCCACATATCTCTAACTCG
>JAHHHF010000086.1 GCA_019359495.1 Goleter apudmare HA4340-LM2 | reverse complement strand
AACCTGCTACTGGTTCACGGATACCATCGATGTCTACTGGTGGTGCGGCGATGAAGGCGATTGTGAAGCAAACGGTTGCGGCTAGCAAGGTGGGGATCATTAATACGCCGAACCAACCGACATAAATTCGGTTCTCGGTGCTGGTGATCCACTCGCAAAACCGATCCCATACGTTAGCGCTGCTGCGCTGTTGTAAGGTTGTTGTCATTGTTTTATGAGTGCTGGATTGTTTTTATAATTTTGGTAAGCAAATTTGCTTATCTGTATTCAACATTAAGGGCATTATTGAGATTTGTAAAGGGGTTGGTGAAAAAAAGTTTTACCCCATGAGTGCTTTGAATTAAAAAACCGAATACCCTATTGTCATTGCGTAAGCATCAGCCTTACTGTAGCTCATGGAGTAATTCCCAATACCGCGTTGCTCAAAGCTCTGCAACTGTATCTGCAACGCACTAGCTCATCTTCTGGTGGAGATTGGGGGTATTAGATCATCTGTGTCCATACTGTATATCCCTCTAGAGGACGCAGGTTAAGTGCGGATTTAGTTTTTAGTTTTGTGTGGTAGCTAGGTTTCTATATTTCCCCAACCTTTTAAAACATCCTCTGACTGCCGAATAAATGTATTCATAAATAGTAAATGTGAATTTAAACAATTTTTAAGTTTTAGCGGATATTTTAGAGAAAATACGGACTAGTATAATAGTTCATAAAAGTTCAGCCTCTAAATTTAACCTAGAATCAAGTTTTGTTATAACTTTGATAAGTTAGTATAGGGAATCGTACAGGATTTACTTAGTATTGATGCAGTCCAGTGTCCATATATTCCTCCTCAGAATTCGACCCCAGTTCAAAACAGCATTTTGACCAGGGTTTACAAAGAATAATTGATGGACTTCTCATCAAAATGCAAAGAGATGAATTAGTCCGGCAAACGATAAATCAACTGAGAGAATCACTACTAGTTAATCGTGTAGCTTTGTATTATTTTTATAGCAAGTGGTATGGACAGGTGACTTTTGAATCTGTCAGTTCTAATGAATACTCAATCATCGGTTCCACAGGGCCTGATGATTGTTTTAACGATAAGTATGCTGCTATGTATTTGGCAGGAAGGGTGAGAGCGATCGCTGATATTGAATTAGAAGCAATCCATGATTGTCACCGCGATTTTCTCCGTAACATGCAGGTTCGTGCTAATTTAGTTGTGCCAGTGTTAATTCCTAAGGGATTATGGGGTTTATTAGTAGCTCATCACTGTCAAGCACCGCGTTCTTGGTCAACATTAGAGATTCAGCAAATGCAAGCAGGGGCAAAAACCCTAGCAACAGCACCTTGTATCCTAGCAAGTTAAGTCTGTTGCCAATCCTGGCGTTCACAGTATTAGGATTGGATCTGATCTTGAACTGGACATATTACATAATTTATACAAAAGAAAAAACCGTGAAACATAAAGTGTCACGGCTTTTAGTGTAGTGTGAGGAGCTTAACTACAGATCATCATAAGGTAATTTATCAGTAGCAAAACACTCGTAACAGTTTTGGTAACAGAAACTTTACCGAGACGTGATTATTACCTCAACAAGTCAAAATTGCTTTCGCTTGCGATACTCATCTTCCATACCCCGAAATCAATAGCTGAGAGCATAAGTAGCATTTTCAATTGAAAATTAGTGAGTTAAAGTCTTAATTTTATCTTCAACCACAAAATAAAAACCGTGAAAACTTAGTGGAGTTCACGGCTTTTTGGTGTGGTGTGAGGAGACTTAACTAATATCATCATATACCCATCTAAGCATGTGCGAGGCGAGTGTAACAGTTTTTGTAACAAAATAGTCTTTTGATGACATCAAAGTCTGATTTTACTATCAATCTCAACTGCGAAATTGGCAAATTCTATACCAAAGCACCACCACAGCTAGAACCACATCCAGCAGTACAACCATAGCAATAAGTTGCGGTTTGCACCTCATTAATTAAGTCTAAACTGCCAGCTTCTAGCAATTTAGTAATTGTTAAGATTTCACCATTGCGAGTTGTGGCGGGTAGATTCATCATCTGGTTAAAGTCGCAATCATAGACATTGCCTAAATGATCAACTGAAAGTTCATCTCGACACATTAAATGCTCAATTGTGCTGGCATTGAAATTTAACTCTAAAAAATGCAAATAGCTAGTGTACAATTTCTTTCGTTCTAAATGCATTTTAGTTCTACCAACTGGTAGGTTGGTGATGGTGAAGAGGTTATTGAAAACAATACCAAAATGTTCTTGTAAGAACATTTTATAATCTGCTTCTAGACTAGTCTGTTTCGGAGCTAAAGAAAATTTTTCATTTGTGGGTAACTGTGGATTAAATACCAAGTCCAAAATTAGATCTGCGTTTTTCCCATAGCCAAGCTGGTTAAGCCATTGCAAAGCTTTGATGGAATCATTGAAAACACCAGTACCCCGCATTTTATCTACATTATTTTCTAGGTAGCAAGGTAGGGAAGCAATAATTCTGATTTGGTGTTGAGCAAAGTATTCTGGTAAATCGCCAAAGCCATCAACAAAATAAATTGTTAAATTAGACCTGACAATCACCTGTTTACCTGTTGCTCTTGCTGCTTCTACTAGTGGCTTAAATCCATAATTCATTTCTGGTGCGCCACCAGTCAAATCCACAATTTTAATTTCGGGAAATCTGTGAATTAACTCAATCAACTGTTTGCATATTTCTGGAGAAAGCTCTTCTGTACGTTTGGGACTAGCTTCCACATGGCAATGGTTACAGGTAAGGTTACAGCGTTTACCTAAATTGATTTGCAAAACGGTGATGGTCTTTTTAGTCAAAGGATGACTGAGTTTTAGTTTGAATGGCGTTACTACTGTATCAGATATATTGGCTGATTTTGTTTGCATTGGCTACTGCTTTGTAATATTTATAAAAGGAGGGATTAATTTTAACAGCAACCACCACCATTATAGTGCCAAGTCGAATCAGTAATGATGATTTCTTCGGGCATTAAATCTGCAAGTTTTGCAGCAGTTTTATCACAAACGGCAGACGGAATGCCCCGTTGTAGTAAATGTCCGGCAGCATCATCAAAAAAAGGTTCTACACCAGCATAAATTGCTGTTTTTCCAGTAAAGATACAAGCACCATCTTCTGGCATAGCAACTTTAAAAGAAACAGAATCGAGACTTTCTAGCAGTAAATTGGCTTCTAGATTGTAAGTCTGAGCATCTAGCAACCGGTAAGGGCGACGGGCACGAATTTCCACTTGACCAAAGCCAGCGTTGATGATCAGTTGAGTGTATTCTTCATAGGTGAGAGCACCAGATAAACACATAGCGCGTAGCCGTTCATCTTGTTGTAAATGTGGGGGAATGGGACGCGTGGCAATGGGATCGCTCATTTGTAAGCGTCCGCCTGGTTTTAAGACACGAAATGCTTCTTGCAAAGCACGGGTTAAATCTTCTGGTTCAAAGATATTGAAGAGGCAATTTTGGGCGACTACATCTACAGAAGCATCCGCAACGGGTAAGTTAAAAGCGTCACCTGGGCGAATTTCGACAAAGCTGAGATCAAACCAGGAGTTTTCTTGTGCAGCCAGTTCTAAGTTACGAGCTGCGGCTTCTCGCATAGCAGCAACTGGTTCAATGGCAATGACTGCTCCTAAATGGCGGGAAAAGTAAGCGAATTGCAAAGCCTCTAAGCCACCACCAACGCCGACATACAAAACTGTAGGTTGGTTTGCTAGTTCAGTGGGATGAACAGTAGTACCGCAACCATAGTTCATTTCCTGCATTGGCAGAGGAATTTTTAGCCCTGGTAGTTGTAATGGGGAGCTTTGGACACAACAAAGCCCAACTTGCGGTGTTTCTGCTACATCATGGTAAAATTGCGCTGCTGTCTCTAAGTAGGTCATAGTGCCTTAAATCTTGAGTTGGAGATTTTGGATAATCATAACTTTGCTGTTGGAGAGTTTCAGCAATTTATAGCTAGCTGAGTCATGGTGAAATAGTATCATCACATGCTGACTGTTGTGTGCTGACTACGATAGTTAGCCTCTCCAGGGAATTCAAAATTCGTCTTGAAAAGTTTGCAAGGGCGGGGAGAACTGGTCAATTTTGTGTATCGTAATCTAGTTGACTGGGAATTAAATGAGTTTTTGCTGAGACTACAATTAACCCCAAACCTTGTTCAAGTGGGATTTTGAGAATTAGCGTCAGTCTGAGTTTGAGGACGCACAAGGAAGCCAACAACCACGCACTGTTTGTTATGGGTGCTGTTTGTTGTTGGCTTCTAGTTGCAAGTGCAAATTTTAAGTTTTAAAACTCTAATAATCTGCGGTGTTGGCTTCTCTGTTTCTTTGCAGTTGGATACTGACTCTGGCTAATAATTCTTCGATACTGAAGGGTTTAACTACATAATCATCAATACCAGCGTCTAGTCCTGCAATGCGATCGCCTACTTCATCTTTGGCGATTAATAAAATTACTGGCACTCTATCGCCAGCACTTCGCAAGCGGCGGCAAATTTCCAACCCCGATAAACCAGGTAATATCCAATCTAAAATTACTAAATCTGGATGCAACTCCCGCGCTGCGGTGATTGCAGTTAAGCCATCATAGGCGATGCTGACTTGATAACCTTCATAATTCAGTTCCAATTCTACAAATCGCGCCAGTTTGACTTCATCTTCAACCAGTAAGATGTGCGTCATAGATGATTTTTGTGATTTCAGCAGGATCTTGTATACAGATACATAGACACTAAATAGCTAAACATCTAATTAGTTCTCCGTTAGCTTAGTATAGACCTAAGTACGTAACAACCGTAAATCTCCGGTTACTGTTGGCTACTGCATCACAATACTAGTCAATTTCAACAATAGACTGTTACATCTTCACCACATTGATCAGCAAGATAACAGAGTGCTTTAAAACGCAGACCCACGACTTGTTCATAAAAAGGATTTAATTTACACATGGGTGGAATGTGAAATAGCTTGCGACCAAATAGTGTAATATCTCGCTCAAACGGACATTGAGCAGGAATGGCTTTGCACAAGAAATGAGCTAGTTTGTGGTTATGAATTTCTATCCCTTCTAACCACTCACGGACTGGGTGGAGTGGGTCACTGTGTAACCAAAGTTGAATAAAGCTTGTCATCATCTTTCTCCTGATAATTTAAGTGAGTTGTTTTTGGGTTTGAATTCCTTTGAATATATACGTTGGGGTTCTGTAGTTTTATGCAGTTTTGAGTTTTAGGAACACATATAACTACACAGGCAATTTTCTGGCTTCCGGATCATGTGCTGAGGCGATCGCTATACTCGATAGTGCCAAACTAAAATTACTGATGCTAGCTTGAATCCCCGGAAATTTTACACTTAGGCTTCCAGAAACTGATAGCGATCATCAACCTTCGCTTACTTCGAGAGATTTGGAGAAACTGAACGTATTTTTTCTAACCAGAGTTATAAAAGAGCGTTAGTTACTGACACGATTTTTTGAACGATAAAAGGGACGTTTGACTACAACTGCGGGGTAAGCTTTGCCCCGAATTTCTACTTCTAGTTGCTGACCGACACGTCCTAGACGGAAAGGAACATAGGCTAAAGCTACAGGATAGCCCAGTGTCGGCGAGAGTGTGCCACTGGTAATTTCCCCGACTACTTCCCCTGCTGATAGTACTTTGTAGCCGTGGCGGGCGATGTTACGCCCTGACATTTGCAAACCTACTAGCCGACGCTGGACGCCCTCGGCTTTTTGCTGTGCTAAAACTGCCCGACCGATAAACTCATGTTTGGTATCGAGGTGAACTAGCCATCCCAAACCAGCTTCTAAGGGGGTGGTGTTGTCGTCGATATCTTGTCCATAAAGAGCCATTGCTGCTTCTAGGCGGAGGGTATCTCTGGCACCCAGTCCGCAGGGAGTGACACCTGCATCATACAGACGTTGCCACAATTCTACGCCGACTTCTGGATCTACCATGACTTCAAATCCATCTTCCCCGGTGTAACCTGTACGGGCTAGGAATCCTGGTTTACCTAGTACTGTTGCTTCTAAATGACCAAAGGCTTTAATTGGTTGTAAGTCGGCTTGTACAAAAGGCTGGAGGTAGGTAATTGCTTTTGGCCCTTGCACAGCAATGAGGACTTTGTCTCTAGAAAGGTCTTGGAATGTTATTTGTTCTAGGTCAAGGTGTTGCAATAACCAAGCTTTGTCTTTATCAGTTGTGGCGGCATTGACAATGATCACTGCTTGCTGTGTACCTGTGGTATCTTCACCTTGATAGTAGACAATTATGTCGTCAATAATGCCAGCTTGGGGATTTAATAGTGTTGTGTATTGAGCTTCACCAGGCTGCAATCGACTCAAGTCGGAGGGCACTAAAAGTTGGAGTTGGGAAATTAGGTTTTTAGCTTGGAGAGTCAATTTACCCATGTGGGAAATATCAAACATCCCGGCAGTATTTCTCACAGCCTCATGTTCGCGGCTGATGCCGCTATATTGCACTGGCATTTCCCACCCACCAAAGCTGGTAAAGCGGGCTTTGAGTTCTACACCCAGTTGATAAAAGGGTGTTTGTGCCAGGGTTTGGGCATTTTCTTCTTGATTAGCCACAGTTATTTTTACTTTGCGATCGCACTTCAACATCTATCCTACGAGATAGCATTGAGTTTAAGTGTGGGGAGTGGGGGCAGATGAGAGAGAATCATAATTTTTTGCTGTTTGGCGATCGCTCTTGATGTTTGGTACTCTGCTATTATTTAAGCTTTCAAGTTTCAGGTTATTTTTGAAGTGAGTGAGCAATCGCACCTGACAGTTGACAATTAAAACAACTCTAGAGTTCTTCTCTGCGCCTTTGCGCGAGACAAAAAAATATTTATTTAAAAACGAACCGCAGAGACACAGAGGGCACAGAGGAAGAGAGAAGAGAGTGCGAAGCGACTGCCTTTCTGCTCAATCTGAAAATAACTTGCGGAACTGGTGACTCCAATATATATGGCTGATAACTGTTCACTATTCACTGTTCACTGATTTAATAGTTAATGGTAGAAGTGTTGAGATTTATTAAGAAGACGTTATGAAGTATTGGCAAATACTAGCTAGTTTGGTTTTAGCTGTGGTGCTTTTTTTGTTTCCCCTATCGGCGCAAGCTGCAAGTTCTTCTAGTGTGAACAGTTATGCTACTAATGAAGAATTAAGTGGCAAAGATTTATCTGGACAAAATTTAATTCAAGTAGAGTTTACCAGTGTCAGCCTTAAGAATACTAACTTTAGCAATGCTGACTTACGCGGTGGTGTGTTTAACGGTACTCTCTTGGAGGGGGTAAATCTGCATGGTGCAGATTTTAGTGAAGGTATCGCCTATCTGGCAAAGTTCAAGGACACTGATTTTAGTGATGCAGTTTTAACAGATGCCATGATGTTACGTTCGACTTTTGAGAATGTTGATATCAGTGGCGCTGATTTCACCAATGCAGTTTTAGACGGAATTCAGGTGAAAAAACTGTGTGCTAAAGCTAATGGTGTGAATTCTAAAACTGGTGCGGATACTCGTGAATCTTTAGGTTGTAGGTAGATTCATAACTTTCAAACCTCCCCACAAATAGGGAGGTTTGATTTGGTGTAAAGTCGAAGCGACAGTGTTAGTGTTGGGCAAATTTTTTGCTAACTCAGCAGACATGAGCAAATGTCAATATATCAGGTTTTTCGCAGAGATTTTGTCGTGAGTAAATAACTTTAGGAAGGGTCTGTAATTTCTGTTTCTAAATCTAATAATTGCCAGGCTTTTTCCATTTCTAATCGTTGTTCAGCATTGCGTAAGAAATAGCCGTCTACCATTGCGGAACCTAAAAGCTTTCCTAGTTCTTCGCGGCTGGTAGTAATCATGGTGTTATATCTATCGTGAGGTAAGTTACCTAAAATAGCCACAATAGAACGCTGAATTAACTGTAATACTTCAGGTGAATTGGGTCGAGAGAGTTGGGTAACAGTTTCTGGATTCAGAGATCTTACATATTGCCAAAACTGATTGTTAGGTGTTTCAGGTTCAAAAAATTCTGGCTGGCTGTGGGAAAGGTTACTCATGGTGTTGACTAGAGGAATTGTTTAACTATCAACTAATTTATCGGGATATTGATTGCTGCATAGTCAGCGAAACCGAACTTACTAGGAGGGGTTTCTTCTACTCAAGCGTGAGATGCCTGCTGCGTGCTTAAGAAGCAGATTTTCTCATAATTATCTGTCAGGACTGTCACAAAAATCAGTTGAATCGGCAAGTGTACCAAAGAAGAGGAAAGAATTAGCGATCGCTATAATAAAAAAATTGTATCTTATTGCCAGATTTTTTCTCCAGACTTGTTCATAATAAAAGCACTCAATTTCTCACATCTCTGAAAAATAGAGTACAAATGCAGCTTTGAGGAATGTAATTGCTTATTTGTAGGAGTTTGAGAGAAATTTTGAGCAATTAACTAGAAATGTTATCAAAGGAGGATTTATCAAGCAAGCTTTAAGCTTTCCTTGAGACTTATTCTCAAAACCCACTCAAATAACCCTACAACCTGTTAATTCTGTTAATAACATAAGTTTCTAATTATCTAGTTATGACTAGTAATACAAAATGGGCGATGTTGAAACAGTGATATGACGGGAATGACAAATAAAAAACGACAAAAATACTATTTTCTTTTACCCAGTAAATCCTAGTAGGATATTTTTCCAAATCTCAGTAGGAAGTCAGATGGAAATTTCTTACAGCAACATTGATTACCCACTTAATCTTGCTTCCTTTCCCAAAGATTTTCCAGTCTTGCAAAGCAAAAAATATATCCTGAAGCTGGCTACGACTGAAGAAGAATTAGAATCCATTTTACGTTTGCGCTTTCAAGTTTTTAATCTTGAACTTGGTTTAGGATTTTCTAACTCTAGCCATACCCAAATGGACAGGGACAAATTTGATGCAGTTTGCCATCATTTGCTCCTCATTGCTAAAAGTACTGGTCAACCGATTGGTACTTATAGGATGCAAAGCTATACAATAGCTTCTCAAGGACTAGGCTTTGATGCTGCGGATATTTTTGACCTCAATGGGATTCCTGATTCTGTGCTGCAAGCATCAGTAGAAGTTGGGCGTGCTTGCATAGCTAAAGAATACCGCAATAGTCAAGCATTTTTATTATTATGGGAAGGGCTAGCAAACTATCTGATTTTGAGTCAAAGTAAATATTTTTTTGGTTGTGCGTCACTACTAACTCAAAATCCTTGGCAAGCTACCTGTGCTTACCACTATTTTCGGCAAAATAACTTAATGCACCCTAACATTTTAGTCTATCCAAATGCCGGATATACTCTGGAAATTCATCAAGATTGTCCAGATTCTTGTCATGTTGATATTCCTAATATTGTGCAAGCATATTTGAATATTGGAGCCAAAATATGCAGCTTACCAGCTATTGACCAACAGTTTAAAACTATTGATTTTTTGACTATATCGAATATTGATGAATTTTCTCGATGGCACTCACAGATTTGTTTGAGAAAATAAATTCATGTCCGAATTCAGCCCAACGGCTAATATCTGTAACAAACATCCGTGTGATACTACCTCGAATAGTTAATCATTTCTCCAGTTAATAGATGTTGTGAAATCTAGTCATGCAGTTTTTAAAAAATACCCCTAGCTGGTTACGCTTTTTGATTGTCTTCATGTTCCTCATAGGCATGTTTTTTCGCTTTTTTAATCTTGAAGGTAAAGTCTACTGGCATGATGAAGTTTACACTTCCATGCGAGCATCTGGTTTTACTCGCCAAGAAATTGACCAAGAACTCTTTCAGAACAAAATTATCCCAGCCCAGGAGTTACAAAAATATCAGCGTTTGCAGCCAGGAAGTACTCCATTAGATACAATTAAATCTCTGGAAATTGAAGACCCCCAGCATCCTCCTTTGTACTTCCTCATGGCTCGATTCTGGATGCAAATATTTGGCCCTTCTCTAACTGCATCTCGTGCTTTACCAGCTTTATTGAGCTTGTTAGCAATACCTTTAATGTACGGTTTAGGACGAGAGCTTTTTACCTCAGAAATAGCAGCTTTAATAGCAGCAGGATTTATAGCTATATCGCCTTTTGATATCTTGTTTGCTCAAACAGCTAGACAATACAGCTTGCTGACAGTTGCGGTGATTGGTAGTAGTTTTTTGCTGCTGAGAGCTTTGCGTCTGCCAAGTTGGAAAAACTGGGGATTGTATACTATAGCAAACGCAGTGGGCTTGTATACCCATCCTTTTTTTGGAATGACACTGATTGCTCAGGGAACTTATGTGTTTTTATTACTGGTTACAGGTAAAACCAATACAAATACAAGTATTTTTAAAAATCGTACAGTACAGAGTACAGTGATAGCGATCGCCTGTTCACTGATTTTGTATATTCCTTGGATAGTAGTGTTGATAAATAACTATCAACGCGCATCAGATACTACCAACTGGACTAGGGTAACGGTAGATTTTTTATATTTACTCAAGCTGTGGATTCTCAGCTTCACTGCTCTATTTTTTGACTTAGAATTTGGTTTTGATAATATCTGGACTTATGTACCCAGATTACTAATTATCATCATAATTGCGGCAGCAATCTATGCAGTTTGTCGCCAGAGCGATGGACTCAGTTCCGCCAGAAGCGATCGCACAACTTGGTTATTCATTTTAACAACAATTTTTGTGCCTTTTCTACTGCTAGTCGTGCCTGATTTACTGTTAGGAGGTAAACGTTCTGCTGTCAGCCGCTACCTAATTTCTAGTTATCCTGGGGTACAGTTGGTAGTTGCTTATTTACTAGGGACTAAAATTTCGCCTAGGCGAGTTCTTTGGCAAGGCGTAATGTTATTGCTGATTGCAGGTAGTGTTGCATCTCTGACGGTCAGCGCTTTTTCAGTTACTTGGTGGAGTAAAGATTTAAGCTATGCTAATGCTGAAATTGTTCGGCGCGTTAATGCAACTTCTTCTCCGGTCGTAATTAGTGATATTGGAGATGACTTCACTAATACAGGAGACTTAATATCTCTGAGCTATTTATGGCATCAAGATGTCAAATTATTGCTGATTGATAAATCTCAATTAGAGGTTTTAAATATTAGAAGTCTAATCCCCAAAAATTCTGAGCTATTCTTTTTTCGTCCTTCTCAAAAAATCATTGAGGCTGTGCAGCAAGAACTGGGTCAGCTAACACCAGTATTCGCACCTGGAAGACTTTGGCAACTAAAAAGATAGCCATTAATAACCGGAGATTTGAGAAACCTCGATTGGAGTTACATCTACTTTTTTATTCCATAAAATTCGTGGTTTTGTCAAAATTTTCAACAGCAAGAATAGGGAATTTAACTCTCCTGGTACTTGCAAGTGTTTCCATTGTCCTGGACGACAAAATAACATTTCCACTAAGCGGCGATGTTGATTCACACTTACAGATGTAAACTGAATTCGCACTGTGGGAAATTGATCATGAATACCAGTGCGGATAATTTCACCAGCTATCTGTAAGTTTTCCTCAGTAATTTCTATATTCACTGACTGATTTTTGGAGAAATACAGGTGCGGTTTTTGAGTTAAAGCAACTTCTACACCAACTTCTGAGATCATTGTCGTTACACCCCAGAAACTTTGCTCACCTACTTTTAATTGCACTACTCGCCGCAATTTAAACCATTCATAAATATCAGCTTTGGGAGCATCTATTAAAATTAGTAGGGCAATACTAATCATCATTAAATTATAAGCACTCCACAACCAAGCAAAATTAATACCTGTAATTTGCTGGGTAGTTTCCGACGGTGCTAATATGCACATACACAAGTTTTGCATCAAACTAATAGCTGTGGCGATAAATAAAAGAATTAGAGGTATAGCTAAATTCCAGTTAAAGTAGTAGCGATCGCTTGTTATACCCTTAGGCGTAACTTTAAATCCTTTAGCAAAAGGATTAAGCATGACTTGGATCACGGTTAAAAACAAAGGAAAACTCAGGAATAAAGAGTAAATTTCTGATAAAAAAGACGAGCGAGAACGATAATTTAGCCAAGAATAAACTGTCAGATTAACCAGATAAAAAGGTAGCAAAAAATATAAAAGCTCTGCTGATGTCGTGCGGATGGGAATTACACCAAAAAATGAATAAGCTAAAGGCATAGTAATAAAATAAATTTGAGAAATGCTAGCCAATAGATGATGTAATAATCCTTCTAAATTAGTTAATCTTTGTACAAGACTAAGACCAGGAATTGTTAAGGGGTTGGATTTAATAAAAAATGCTTGGAGTGTACCTTGTGACCATCTTAAACGTTGTACTACATGAGTAGCGATGTTTTCTGCTGCTAGACCAGCACTTAACTTTTCATTCAAATAAATTATTTGGTAACCTTGAGCAGATAGACGAATTCCTGTGAAATAATCCTCGCTTAAAGACTCAGTCACAAAACCGCCAACTTCTGCTAAAGCACTTCTCCTCACAATAAAGGAAGTACCAGCACAAAGAGCACCACCTATCGCATCACGGAGTGGTTGAATTTGACGATAAAATACTTCTTCATCTGGAGTGAGAGTATTTTCTAAGCCTAGATTACGAGCTATGGGGTCAGCATTATAAAAGCTTTGTGGTGTCTGTAAAAGGGCAACTTGCTCATCTTGAAAAAAACCAACAGTGCGTGTTAGAAAGTTTTTAGTAGGGATAAAATCGGCATCAAAAACTACTATTAAATCTCCAGTAGTTTGCGCGATCGCATGATTTAAGTTTCCCGCTTTAGCATGGAAGTTATTGGGACGTGTCACATATTCACAGCCTAATTCTTCAACTAAATATTTTATTTCTACACGTCTAGTATCATCTAAGACATAGATTTTTTTATGAGGATAATCTAAAGCTTGGCAACCAATAATTGTCCGCCGTAAAATAAAAACAGGCTCATCATAAGTTGGGATTAAAATATCAACATCAGGCAAAAAAGCACCATCAAGAACTGCTTGTGATTTGATATCTGCTTCCCGATGACGATTTTTAATTTTAAACATGAGCAATAGCGGAATACTGTTCTTGAGCAACATCAGCATTTCCAAGCAAAATAATCCCAGACTAAATATCCCGGTTAGTGGATCTGCAATATTCAAAGTAGAGAGCGATCGCCACAGCACATACCGTAAACTTAAAATGATTAAAATTCCAGCCACAAATCTTTGTGACCAAGCACGAGGCTGTGGCGAAATCTTCATCACTGCAACCACAGTTAATAAAAGTCCCACTGTAGGTACTAGTAAATATTCTCTTGATGTGCTGGCTACTTTTAACCAAGTTGGTGGATTTTCTTGCCAAGTATTAATCTGAGCAAAAAATTCACTAATTGTCGCTTCACCAGCGAACCATCCAGCGATGATGACGCTCAAGAAAATAACGCTACCTAATAAAACCAGAGTTGCTGTCTGAAATGGAAAAATACCTTTATAAATTAGAGTTTCAGAGGTTTTAAATCCCAGTTTTGATCCTGTAACTTTGCGCTTTTGCATCTGAAACCATCCTCACCAGAAGAATTTCCTCTGTTCATTGTGGCGCATTTTTTAAAAAATGTTAAGTTTGGTGTGCTGTTAGGTAAAATTTAGGAGCAAAACTCAACAATTAATCTCTGCTGGGGACGTTTACTCTGATTAGGTTAAACCCTAGAGTTTCACATTTTTAGCCTTAAATGCACTGTATTTGCTGCATTTTACGGATTATTTGAAAATTATTTATCTGTAAGCAAGCAAAAAAAAGTTTTTAATAAAATTTTAATAATGTGTGCTGAAATACAAATAAATTTAAATATTTGTTGTAATCTCATCAGAGAATAATAGAATAACCAAATATTTGATTTAATTTTTTAATAATTGCTAAAAAACAGAGTAAAAAATTCTTAACTAATTCTCACCATAAATTAATCTTTTTTAATAGCGCTACGCTTTAAATTGTCTCTAGAGATGAATTTAAGAGCGTGAAGGCTATGAAGTTTAGAACTTTAGTCATTGTAGGAATAATTGCTACTGTCAGTTTTAGCTGTGCAAAAGAGACTACCTCCAATCAGACAGATACTCAGACACAATCAGTAACAAACACAGCTAGTCCAGTAGTTGCAGAGCCTGGAGCATTTAAGCCTGGAGAACACCCCACCCAGGGAAAAGTTAGCGTTGTTACTGAACAAGGGAAATCCTATCTAGAATTCGATGGGAATTTTAAAACTGATAATGGGCCTGACTTATTTGTGATTTTGCATCGTTCTGATGCACCACCGATATCTGGTATTAAAGAAAAAGATTATGTGAGTATTGCCCGCTTACAAAAAACAAGTGGTAATCAACGTTATGCCTTACCTGATAATGTGAAGCTAGGAGATTTCAAATCTGTAGCCATATGGTGTCGTCAATTTAATGCTACTTTTGGTTATGCGACTTTGTAGAGTCGAGAGTCATTAGTGATTTTCCTCGTTCTCAGTCCCTTTCGGCTGAATCTCGATATCTGTATGAGACGCTATGCGTAGCAAGATCCCCTTAGGGGTATGCTTAGGGTGCAGCCTCTCAGTAGCTCATTTCCTAATTTATTGATGTAGCAAGGTATCATATGCAAATAGCTGATTTTCTTGGACTAATACATCCAGCGATCGCAGTTATTTTTGTTTTTCCACTTATCGGGATTGTCGTTAATTTTGCATGGCAAACACGCCAACGCCGCCTGCAAGTTTTAGGAGGAGGTAAGAGCAAAATACCTCCAGTGGTGGGAACAGAACACAGAAAATTAGGAGAATGGTTGACGGGTGCTGTTGTAGGATTAACTTTAATCGGGTTAGCCTACCCAATCGGCAAAAACATCCTCAATAATCAGTTGTGGACTAAATCATCTTTCCAAGTTATTTTCATTATTCTATTATTTGTAGTGACTATTGCCTCTTTATTATTACTATATCAGGCTCAACAGGCTCAATGGCGGGGAATTTTTGCAACTTTAACAGGTGTAGGGGTAGTAATACTTGGTTGTCAAGATGGAGTTTTTCGCCGTACAAATGAGTGGTATTGGTCGCATTATTATATTGGTATTACCGCAGCCTTATTGATGATTTTTTCTTTAGCAATTGTGCAAGATATTTATCGAGATAAATCTAATCGCTGGCGAATTATTCACACAATATTAAATTGTATTGCTCTATTACTATTTATTGGGCAAGGGTTAACAGGAACACGAGACTTACTAGAAATTCCCCTTAGTTGGCAAGAACCGTATGTTTATCAATGTGATCCTGTAAGTAAAACTTGTCCTTCCGCCAACCCCCAACCACAAAAATGATAAGTAGTTAGGCAAAAATAAATACACTTATTTAACCCACAAAAACGGGCGGGAATTGTGAAAGCATCACAATTATCCGCCCGCAGCTTGCTGAATTAGGAACGCTGGGAAAACACTTTTTGGTCTAGGTTAGATTTACGCAGTTTTCATTAATTAACGCGATTCAGTCCCTTGATTAGGGCTACCTGCTACCGAATCTTCTCCTGGCGCTTCTGGTGTTGCAGTGGGTCTAGCATCACTTTGTTCAGCATCACCAGTTTTGCGGATACTTTCTTCAAGAGGGGTTTGATACCCACCAGAAGCAGTGGGTGTAGTTTCTTGATGATCAGATTTTTGTTTTTGTTTTTCAGCCATAACAACACTCCTGTGATTTAATCTACGCATCATTTTAAGAAACCAGGAAGTGTAATTTTATCTATCTAAAATGTGGTTATACTTGATTTATCTATCCGTCGGAAGCATTATTTAGTAATAACTCCTCTGCACTCATGGGAATGTAAAAAACAGTAGCTGTCGAGATGAAAATGCTTTCTGCTGTCTAAGAAGGAACTTAAATTGGGTTTAAGGTGGTGTTCATTCATACCTTTACAACTGTTTGATATATCCTTAAATGCAACAAAACGATTTATCTTTACCATCTGGGTGTGTTCTCCGCCGAGCAACATCTGGTGATATGTGGTCAATTCGGTGGTTGGTGTTCTCAGCTAAACTTGACCCGACACAATTGCATTGGCAGCAATTTTGGGTGATTGAATGTGAGGAAAAACTAGCAGCCTGTGGACAGCTACGGCAATTTTCAGGAGTGCAAGAACTAGGTAGTTTGGTTGTTACACCAGCCTGGAGAGGTCACGGGTTAGCTACTTTTTTAGTGCAGCATTTGCTGAATACCGCAACTCAACCCCTTTATCTAGAATGTCTCGGTCAGGGATTGGTGGAATTTTACAGTCGCTTTGGGTTTGTGCCAATTTCCTTTCCAGACTTGCCATCATCACTCAAACTTAAGTTTAGATGGTCTGAATTAGCCAAAAAGCTGATGAGAGTTCCTGTAGTATTCATGAAATATCAACAGCAGTGCTGAGTGGAGATACATACTCAACTCTCATTGTTGGGTAAGGATGGTTTTGCAAAAATTGTCAGCAACACAGGCCCTAATAAATAATGGTGACTCACACACAATAACCCAGCAGCAACGCCTAAATTTTCACGTTGCTGTGGGCTGTATAGTCTCACTTTGCCAAGAGAACCTAGGTTTAGCGGTATTTCTGCCTGACTTTTCAAGGAGGTATCCACTAAATAAAAGCGTCCATGAGGAGAAAGTACCCGCGCTACTTCATTTAGTACTTGTTGAGGTTCCAAATAGTGCAAGAAACTAATAGTGTTGAAAACAGCATGAAATTGACCATCGGCAAAAGGTAGAGACTCTGCTTTGCCTTCGACATAAATTAAACGTGGACGATGGCGGTTTTTCTGCCTAGCTACCTGCAACATCTGAGAGGATAAATCTAATCCAGTACCGCGCAATTCGGGAAACTTGTCCGCTAGACGTGCTAGCAAGCGTCCAGTACCACAACCTAAGTCCAGTACATTAGCTGTAGTTGGTAAATCCACATATTCCAGCAGCCGTTTGTGGACGGTTTGGTAAAACACTGAGGGTAGTAGCCAGTCGTAGCTTGGGGCCCAGAGGTCAAAAATTTTCTTTTTGTTACTAATAAATTCAGGAGTCATTAGTCTTCGCAGCTTACCTGCGTTTTATGCTGCCATTGGGGAGATGGAAGTCGCATCTCCAGTCTACTTTCACTCTAGTAAATTGTTAGGTGTTGGGGACTAATAGATAATTTCTGTGTTATTTGCCTCCTCCCACTCCTCATCTCTCAATCCTGAAGCACATCGCACACAGACGCAAACGTCATCAGCAAGGAGTGCTTCTCTTGGACAAGTTTCAAATTCCTGATTGATTAGTAGACTGGCGATCGCCACAGAGCCAACCCCCAAATGGCACATTCCCAAACTTACTACGTAGCGATCGCCTACTTCGAGAGGTTTGGACAAACTGAACGTATTTTTCTCTAACCAGATTCATAAAAGAGCTCTAAGTAACTGCTAAGGTTTTTAGGGAATAATGTGTTTTCAGTAGGGCTGAGTGTCTACACAGTGCTGAATGGGAGTCTATAAATGCCAACTTAAAGCTTAGGTACAAACTAAGTCCATCTCGGAGGACTAACTGAAAAATCATGCTTTTCCACCCCACAGGCTGGTGAGAGCCTGTGTAGATGCGGTTGCTTACCGTCGATTTAACTTTTGTAAGTGAATCAATCTAGAGTATGGTTAATTACCAAATATGACCTAGATTACTGTTGAGACAATAATTTTTTTCACGTAGCCAAGGAAGTAATATGTCTTTTGAATATCCTCAAGATTTGAGATACCTGGATAGTCATGAATATGTGCGGTTGGAAGGTGAAATTGCCACCATTGGCATTACTGAGTTTGCCGTAGACCAATTGGGTGATGTGGTGTTTTTAGAACTCCCAGAAATTGGTGACGCTGTGACTAAGGGGGAAACCTTCGGTTCAATTGAATCAGTCAAAGCTGTTGAGGAGTTGAACTCACCAGTCACCGGCACAGTCATCGAACGTAATGAAGCCTTAATTGAATCTCCCGAAGAAGTAGCAGAAGATCCCTACGGTGAAGGGTGGTTTTTGAAAGTGCGCGTCAATGAACCTGATGACATTGAGGATGCCTTGACTGCGGATGAGTATAGTGCTCAGGTGGAAGGGGTCTAGTTGTAGAGACGTAGCAGTGCTACGTCTCTACGTCTTTCACCAACGCCCCATGGCCGACCATAAATAATTGATGGAATTTCGATAAATAGATAACTTACCCCTGATTTGTCAAGAGTATTTGTTGCAAAATATTAAATAGTTCCATCTGGAGAGCAATTTGTGGTAGACCATGCTCCTATTTCCCAGCCAAGTGATCAGCAGATACTGGGTGAAAAAAGTCAAACATCAAATAATTTTGCCCAGCGACACATTGGACTCAGATCCGATGATATCCAGCAAATGCTTGAGGTATTAGGGATTCCTCATCTGGATACCCTCATTGATCAAACAGTTCCCCAAGCAATTAGGCTAAATCAACCGCTAAAGTTGCCCAAAGCACTGAGCGAGTATGCAGCACTGGCAAATTTAAAACAACTGGCTCTTAAAAATCAGGTGTTTCGCTCATACATTGGTATGGGATATTACGACTCTATTACCCCGCCAGTGATTGGGCGAAATATCCTGGAAAATCCCGGTTGGTATACTGCCTATACACCCTATCAGCCGGAAATTGCCCAAGGGCGACTGGAAGCACTGTTGAATTTTCAAACCATGATTATTGACTTGACTGGTTTGGAAATTGCTAATGCGTCGTTACTGGATGAAGCGACAGCCGCAGCCGAAGCCATGACCTTGAGTTATGGTGTTGGCAAAAATAAGGCTAATGCCTATTTTGTTTCCCGTGACTGTCATCCCCAAACCATTGATGTGTTGCAAACCAGAGCCAAACCTCTGGGGATTGAAATTATTATCGGCGACCATCAAACCTTTGATTTTCAGCAATCAATCTTTGGAGCAGTTCTGCAATACCCGGCTAGTGATGGCACTATTTATGACTACCGCGCTTTTATTGAAAGAGCAAATGCTGAGGGTGCATTGGTGACGGTAGCAGCAGATATCTTAAGCTTAACGTTGCTCACACCGCCTGGTGAGTTTGGTGCTGATATCGCTGTGGGCAGTACTCAACGCTTTGGCATTCCTCTGGGGTTTGGGGGGCCGCACGCGGCATACTTTGCCACCAAAGAAGAGTATAAGCGGCAGGTTCCAGGACGGATTGTAGGCGTATCAAAAGATGCTCAAGGTAAGATGGCACTGCGTCTGGCTTTGCAAACCCGCGAACAACACATTCGTCGGGAAAAGGCGACTAGCAATATCTGTACAGCCCAGGTGCTACTGGCAGTGATGGCGAGTATGTACGCAGTCTATCATGGACCGGATGGATTGAAGGCGATCGCTCAAAACATCCACCAGCTAACCGTAACCCTCGCAGCTGGATTAAAGCGCCTAGGTTACACCATCAGTTCCGAGCATTTCTTCGATACCTTGCGGGTAGAGTTGGGAACCCGTAACCTAGAAACAATTCTCCAAGCAGCCACAGCCAGAAACATTAACCTGCGAGTTTTTGATACCACTGCTGTGGGTGTCTCCCTCGATGAAACTACCATCCCAGAAGACTTAATCGACCTCTGGCAAATCTTCGCAGGTACTGATGACCTCCCCTTCACATCAGCAGAACTCACATCTCCCCCTTCCTCTTTTCCCCTCCCTCGCACCAGCACCTACCTCACCCATCCCGTTTTCAACCGCTATCACTCAGAAACTGAGTTGTTACGCTATCTGCACAAGCTAGAAACTAAGGACTTATCTTTAACTACATCGATGATTCCCTTGGGTTCCTGCACCATGAAGTTAAACGCCACATCAGAGATGATTCCCGTGACTTGGGAGGAATTTGGCAAGATACATCCCTTTGCTCCCCCATCACAAACCCAAGGTTATCAAATCTTGTTCCAGCAACTTGAGGCGTGGCTGGCGGAAATTACCGGATTCGCAGGTATTTCTTTGCAACCAAATGCTGGTTCGCAAGGGGAATACACAGGACTGTTGGTAATTCGTGAATATCATGAAAGCCGGGAACAAGCACACCGCAACGTCTGTTTAATTCCTACCTCCGCTCATGGGACAAACCCAGCCAGTGCGGTGATGTGTGGGATGAAGGTAGTAGCAGTCGCCTGTGATGACCAAGGTAATATTGACGTTAATGATTTAAAAGCGAAGGCGCAAAAGCACAGTCAGGAATTAGCCGCCTTAATGGTGACATATCCCTCAACTCACGGCGTATTTGAGGAAGCTATTCAAGAAATCTGCGCTATTGTCCACAGCCACGGTGGACAAGTTTACATGGACGGGGCAAATATGAACGCCCAAGTCGGTATTTGCCGTCCTGGGGATATTGGCGCTGATGTCTGTCACTTGAATTTGCACAAAACCTTCTGTATTCCCCACGGTGGCGGCGGCCCTGGTATGGGGCCGATTGGCGTTGCGGCTCATCTTGTGCCATTCTTACCTGGACACTCTGTTGTTCAGGTAGGAGCTAAAGAAGGTATCGGTGCCGTTGCAGCTGCGCCTTGGGGTAGTGCCAGTATTTTGGTAATTTCTTGGATGTATATCGTCATGATGGGTGCTTTGGGGTTGACGCAAGCAACGAAAGTAGCAATTCTCAACGCCAACTACATCGCCAAGCGACTAGAAGCTTACTATCCCGTCTTGTACAAAGGCAAAAACGGTTTAGTTGCCCATGAGTGTATTTTAGATTTGCGATCGCTCAAAAAATCCGCCAACATCGAAATCGATGATATTGCCAAGCGGCTGATAGATTACGGTTTCCATGCCCCGACTGTTTCCTGGCCTGTGGCAGGTACAATCATGGTGGAACCCACAGAAAGCGAATCTAAGGAAGAATTAGATCGTTTCTGTGATGCCTTGATTGCCATCCGTGCAGAAATCACCGCCATTGAAGCAGGTAAAATGGATGCCCAAGATAATCTCTTGAAGAACGCACCCCATACAGCAGAAAGTTTGATTACTGGGGAATGGACTCATCCCTATTCCCGTGAACAAGCCGCCTACCCTGCACCGTGGACGCGCGAATATAAATTCTGGCCGAGTGTAGGGAGAATTGACGCCGCCTTTGGGGATAGGAATTTCGTTTGTTCTTGTTTGCCGATGGACGCTTATAACTAATTCGTAGGGGCGTAGGCTGTGCCTTCCCGTAGGGTACGGTTGTTCGCCCTTTGTTATTCGCCCGAACCACAAAGGACACAGACAACGCGGAGGAAGAGAGAACAGCGTAGGCGTAATTCGTAACGAATTGATACAACTCTCTCTTTACTCTCCGCGCCTCTGCGTGAACCTTAAAATTTTTATTTTCAAATATGCCACTAAAGATAGGCTTCTCTTAAAAACCTTGCATAATTTGCCCGCACTTTCATTGTATCGGGATGACCTACACCCAAAGTACGCTCTAAAATTTCCAAAGCTTGCTGATATAAGGTTGGGTTGAATGCTACTAATCTCTACTTGGCGATCGCACATGAGCCTTCAGCAGGTAATTGAGTCTTTACGGACCGCCTTTTTCACTAACAGGTACTACAGCTTCCATTTGAAACATAGCTGTAGTTAACTCACTCATATTTCTAACTTGCACTACTATTGGACTTGGATAATCAACTTTTACAAAATTACCCGCTAGGTGAATAAACTGGTAAGCTAACCATAACAACAAAGTTACTAGTATTGCAATCGCTCCGCCTAACACTTTATTGAGTATATGGGGGTTTTTCATTAAACCAACTGTCATATTTTCTTTCTTGTGAAATGTAGATAATTTTGCGGTCTTTCTTCCATTAGTATTGCCTTGTACAAAGTTTTATTAACAACAAAAAACGGTAGAGCAGTAAACACTCCACCGTTTTCTAATTTTTTATTCGAGATTTAATCCCAAATCTGGAATCTTAAATCTTACTCAACGCCTTGGGGTATTAATTCCCGACGCTGTTGAGACGTCACATTTACATTGCCGTTTTCATCCACATCAACGAGGGCGATATCACCATCCTTAATGCGGCCAGAGAGAATCTCTTCGGCGAGGCTATCTTCTAGCAAGCGCATAATTGCTCGACGTAAAGGTCTTGCACCGTAACTGGGGCTGTAACCTTCGGTGATCAAGCGGTCTTTGAAGCGATCGGTAACTTCTAAGGTGATACCTTTTTCTGTTAAGCGACCAAAGACTTCTTTGAGCATGATCTCGGCAATTTGCGTGACCTCGGCTTTGCTCAACTGACGGAAGACGATAATTTCATCTAGTCGGTTGAGGAACTCTGGACGGAAGTATTGCTTCAGTTCTTCGTTCACCAAGGAGCGAATGCGGTTGTACTGCGTTTCGCTAGCATCGTCGGAGAACTCGAAACCGATACCGCCGCCGCCTTTTTCAATGACTTTAGATCCAATATTGGAAGTTAAAATCAGCAAGGTGTTCTTGAAGTCCACGGTGCGACCTTTAGCATCGGTTAACCGACCGTCTTCCAAAATTTGCAGCAGCATGTTGAAGACATCGGGGTGCGCTTTTTCGATTTCGTCGAACAGCACCACGGTGTAAGGACGTCGCCGCACAGCTTCGGTTAACTGACCACCTTCGTTATAACCAACATAACCAGGAGGTGAACCAATCAGTTTGCTGACGGTGTGGCGCTCCATGTATTCCGACATATCCAGGCGGATCATGGCTTCTTCGGAACCGAAGAAGTAACTCGCCAAGGATTTTGCCAACTCAGTTTTACCCACCCCGGTAGGCCCGGAGAAGACAAAGCTGGCGATGGGTCGATTGGGATTCTTCAAACCGACACGAGCGCGACGAATTGCTCGGGAAACTGCCTTCACTGCGTCTTCTTGACCGATCAAGCGCTGGTGTAAGGTGTCTTCCATGTGCAGCAACTTCTCGGATTCAGATTCGGTGAGTTTGTTCACCGGTACGCCAGTCCAGGAAGCAACGATGTGAGCAATATCTTCTTCGGTGACCACGGGTTCTACTCCGTCACCGCCAGCACCGTTGGTTTTGCTTTGCGCGATCGCCCGGATTTCTGCTTTGATTTCCATTTCCCGATCGCGTAGTTCCCCAGCTCTGTCAAAGTCTTGGGAACGGACTGCATCATCTTTTTCTTTTAAGATTTGCCGTAGTTCTTTGTCTAACTCTTTGGCTGCGGGGGGCAATTGGGAGTTAATCAAACGCACCCGGGAACCAGCTTCATCAACTAAGTCGATAGCTTTATCTGGAAGATAGCGATCGCTAATGTAGCGGTCTGATAACTTCGCCGCCGCCACCAATGCTTCATCGGAGATTTTCAGCTTGTGGTGTTGTTCGTAGCGATCACGCAGACCGTACAAAATCTCAATTGTTTCATCAACTGAAGGTTCACCTACCATCACTGGTTGGAAGCGACGTTCTAGGGCTGCATCCCGCTCGATGTGCTTGCGGTATTCATCCAAAGTTGTCGCGCCGATGCACTGCAATTCACCTCTCGCCAATGCTGGCTTGAGGATATTCGCCGCATCAATGGCACCTTCTGCTGCGCCTGCACCAATTAGGGTGTGGACTTCGTCAATCACGAGAATCACGTTACCCGCAGAGCGGATCTCATCCATGATTTTCTTGAGACGTTCTTCAAATTCACCCCGGTATTTGGTGCCTGCTACGAGCAAGCCGATATCTAGTGTGACCACGCGCTTATCTTCCAGGATGTCGGGGACATCTTTGTTGGCAATCCGCGATGCTAAACCTTCGGCGATCGCTGTTTTACCAACCCCTGGCTCACCAATCAGCACGGGGTTATTTTTTGTCCGGCGTCCCAAAATCTGAATAACTCGCTCGATTTCTTTGGCGCGTCCCACCACAGGATCGAGTTTATTATCCGTTGCCATTTGGGTCAGGTTGGAGCCAAATTCATCCAAGGTAGGAGTTTTGGTACGTCCTGATTGCCCAGTCGCGGAAACCTCTGCTGTTTCTCCCAGCATGCGGATGACCTGGGTTCTTACCTTAGATAGATCCACGCCGAGGTTTTCTAACACTCTGGCTGCTACACCTTCCCCTTCACGGATCAGGCCCAACAACAGATGCTCGGTGCCAATGTAGTTATGGCCTAATTGGCGCGCTTCTTCTAAGGATAGTTCCAGAACTCGCTTTGCCCGTGGCGTAAACGGAATTTCCACGGCGACAAAACCAGAACCCCGGCCTATGATTTTTTCTACCTCAATTCGAGCGTCTTTGAGATTGACGCCCATTGATTTGAGAACTTTGGCCGCAACTCCCGTCCCTTCACCAATCAGACCCAGGAGGATCTGTTCAGTGCCGACGAAATTGTGACCTAAACGGCGGGCCTCTTCTTGGGCCAGCATGATTACCTTAATGGCTTTTTCTGTGAAGCGTTCAAACATGGCATTTTTCCCATCACCTGCGTCGTGCCGGTACGCTGATTTTAGCACAGGCTCAGATTTTGGATGTCTGTATAAATATGACAAACTTTCACGCGGTATCACCCAAACAGGCGGCGCTATCACTAAGTATTTGTTACTTTTGCGTGGATGCTGTACTGATGAAGGTTAGTTTTCCAGCATTTTTGGGATTGACAACACGCAAAAAAGGCTGAAATAGGAGTTTTTTTGAACTACTCCCAAACACACATTATTAGCACAAGTTATTAGCAAAGTCAATATTATTTTTGTATAATAGTTTATTTAAATTTTAAAATTATAAAAAATAAATAATTCTCATATAAAAAATATCAGGGCATTGGTCAAAAGTCAAAAGTTATTTACCCTGTACCGATTCCCTATTCGCCAAAAACCAAGTGCCAAGAGGATTTGCTCAGGCGATCGCTGACTATGTGCTGCCATTGGAGTAAAGTTGCCTGGAATTGGGGTTTTTGCAAATCGGCAAGCCAGAGAACAAGGGCATCTTCGCCATTATCTTGGTAGTAACGCCGCCGCCGCCCAGCTGTTTTAAAGCCAAATTTTTGATATAAATTTATAGCCGCCAAATTAGATACACGGACTTCGAGAGTCGCTCGCTCCAAGCCGCGATCGCTAGCTGTTTTGAGCAGGGAATACAGCAAAGCCTGTCCCAAACCTTGACAGTGATATTGGGGATGAACTGCCAAAATAGTAATGTGAGCTTCTTCTAAAATTGACCAAAAGCAACCCATTCCCAGTAGTCTCAGGGTAGAGATCGGGGAAAACAGACCAAGTAAATCACTGTTAGGACTATCCAACTCTCGTTGGTAGGCTGCCATTGTCCATAAACCCCCAAAGCAAGCTTGATCCAGTTCCAAGACTGCGGTTAAATGCTCTTGGGTAAGTGATTGAATTTCTAAGTCTAATGAGATCACAGTTATTTGGATAAGATTACAAACCCTTTGTAAACTGGGAATCGGGAGATACACTCACGCCCAACCAAAATTTAAACAAGCACAACCCTTAAATAGTTATGGTATCGACTCACCCCACTGGGGTTCAACTTACTGGTAGTCAGTATTTACCTCAAAGGCTCAACCTAAATGAAAACGTTTCGCCTAACCAGGAACTTCTACCGTTGACTGCCAAAGTAAATAATCATGACTGCCTGGAAATTGGTGGGTGTGATATCACAACCCTGGTTCAACAATTTGGCTCGCCCTTGTACATTTTAGATGAAGAAACCCTGCGTTTGGCTTGCCAGCAATATCGAGAAGCTTTCCAGCAATATTACCAGGGTGCATCGCAAGTACTGTATGCCTCAAAAGCGTGGAATTGCTCCGCAGTTTGCGCGATTGTAGCGTCAGAAGGGTTAGGAATTGATGTAGTGTCTGGGGGTGAACTCTACACTGCCCTGAATGCAGGTGTTAGTCCTGATAAAATTTACCTCCACGGTAATAATAAATCGCGGTCAGAGCTAGATTTAGCGATCACTTCTGGTGTCACCATTGTGGTGGATAACTGGTATGAGTTAAAAACCCTAGTAGAGATGGTGCATACAACGTCTCAACCCATCCGTATTATGTTGCGGCTGACACCAGGAATTGAGTGTCACACCCACGAATACATTCGCACGGGTCATTTAGATAGTAAATTTGGCTTTGACCCCAACGATTTAAATGAGGTTTTTGGCTTTGTCAGCCAACAATCTACACTCAACTGCGTTGGTTTACATGCTCATATTGGTTCCCAAATCTTTGAGCGTCAACCCCATCGGGATCTAGCATCTGTCATGGTACAGTGGTTGCGCGATGCCACAAAGTATGGTGTAAATGTAACAGAATTAAATGTTGGTGGTGGTTTAGGGATTCGCTACACAGAATCGGATGACCCTCCTAGTATTGAAGAGTGGGTCAAAGCGATTTGTGAAGTAATTCAAGCGGCTTGTGCTGCCGAAAATCTTCCCTTGCCGAAACTATTATCTGAACCTGGGCGATCGCTAATTGCCACTGCTTGCGTTACTGCCTATACTATTGGTTCATCGAAAGTTGTTCCCGAAATCCGAACTTATGTGGCAGTAGATGGGGGAATGTCAGATAATCCACGCCCAATCACTTACCAGTCAGTTTACCGGGCAGTGGTTGCCAACCGGATGTCTGCTCCCATTACAGAAACTGTCACAATTGCTGGTAAGCATTGTGAATCCGGCGATATTTTGATTAAAAATGCCCAACTGCCAAAAAATCAACCAGGAGATATTCTCGTAGTTATGGGAACTGGTGCCTACAATTACAGTATGGCATCTAACTATAACCGTCTGGCTAGACCAGCAGCAGTTGTAGTGGCGAATGGCGAAGCAAATTTAATTTTGCGGCGTGAAACATATCAAGATTTAATTCGACAAGATTGCCTACCAGAAAGACTGAAAAAATAATCAGTCGTCAACCACTGCGGTGAGGCTGCCCCCATCTTAGTGGTTTCTGTCGCTAGCGCTAGCCAAAAACGGGCTTCTGGAAGACTGCCTTTAACATAGTGGTGAAGCGGTCGCATTCCCAGACTCTACTTCTTCTAGTGGGGGAGAAGTTGGATCGGAAGTTTCCTCCGTAGACGCCCGGAAGGCCACTTGCCACAGCGAAAAGTCAGAGCAGAGGTTCCTCCTGAAATTATAGGAGTGACCTCAGGCGTCTGTTAGCGTAGCGTCAAGCCTTTGGCATAGCTTCTCTATCTACGAGATGCTACGCGTAACCCACTTCCCCGTAGGGTTACGTTTAGAGCAAGGCAGCGCAAAGTCTGTACCCGCAGGGTTCCGAGGCTTCCTTGGATGCCTATAGCAACGTCTCCGACGAACAGAACTTTGTAAGAGAGGAGCCTCACTTTTCCAGGCTAGGCATCCAAACTGTTCCTCCGGGAGACACTACGCGCAGCTTGCTTTCTTGAAAGGGTACGGGGGAGATTCCAAAACTACAGTAGCTCGACTTTCCGTTGGTTGGAAGCTGCCGTTAGTGCAGTGTTAGCGACTGTACGTAGCACGTCTTTTTCAGGAGACGGTCAGTTATCGGTTTTCGGTGATCAGTCTGATTGCTTTTCACTGATCACTGTTGACTCGCTGTATTAGAGGCACAATGGTAATCCAGATGTCATGAGAGATTGGTCGAAGCAATGGCTGACAAACCTAGGATGGTCGCAGTCCTTGCTGCTTGGGACTCTGGATATCGTGTTAGTGTTAGCACTGACGTACATGATACTGGTAATTATTAGTGAGCGCCGGACACTGTGGATGGTGCGAGGGTTTATCATATTGATGTTAGCTTCAGCACTCAGTAACAGGGTGGGGCTACCATTATTAAATTTTGTACTGGAAAAGTTAGTTATTGGTTGTGCTGTGGCAATGGCAGTAGCTCTTCAGTTAGAGTTTCGCCGATTTTTGGAGCAGTTGGGGCGTGGTGAATTCCGCCAGTTGTTTCAACCATCCAGTCTAGTAGTGCCTCATTCGGATAGTGTAATTGATGAAATTGTGGATGCGGTTAAAGAACTTTCTAAAAACCGAATTGGCGCTTTGCTAATTTTAGAAACCACAGGGCCAATTGATGAGCGAGATTTTTCTGTACCAGGAGTCAAGCTCAATGCTGAGGTTTCTAAAGAACTAATACAAACAATATTCCAACCAAAAACTTTGTTACATGATGGAGCGACTTTGATCCGTGGTTCACGGATTATGGCATCGGGTATAATTTTACCACTTTCGGGCCGCACAGCCTCGCGCCAGTTGGGCACACGCCATCGGGCCGCAATGGGAATTACTGAGCGGGTGGAAAATTGCATTTGTGTCGTTGTATCAGAAGAAACGGGTTCTATTTCCTTAGCGGAACGGGGAACTCTAAATAGACCCCTGACGATTAGGAAGCTGAAAGAGTCGTTAGAGGCGCGATTGTCTTTAACGGTTGATCGGGAAGCTGTTGCTCCTGGTTTGTTAAGTTTGGCCCGTCAGATAGGTACGAAGACACTAGCATTGGTTTCACGTTTACTCCGATTACCATCGACCGCTTCTCGGGATAAAAAATGACAGCACAACAAACGGAACTCCAAGATTTGCCCCCTGGCTTAAAACGAGAATTACTACCCAAGCACGTTGCGGTGATTATGGATGGCAATGGTCGATGGGCTAAACGTCAAGGTAAGCCTCGGATTATGGGACACAAAGCTGGTGTAGACGCCCTCAAGGACTTGCTGCGTTGTTGTAAAGATTGGGGAATTCAGGCACTTACGGCTTATGCTTTTTCAACAGAAAACTGGAAAAGACCCCAGGAAGAAGTTGATTTTTTGATGACTTTGTTCCAACGAGTTTTACGCCAAGAACTGCGGGAAATGGTCAAAGAAAACGTGCAAATTCGATTTGTCGGAAATTTACAGGCATTACCGCCAGTTCTGCAAGCAGAGATTTCTCGTTCAATGGCAGAAACTCAGGATAACCGCAGTATTCGGTTTACGGTGGCTACAAACTATGGCGGACGACAGGAAATTATCCAAGCTTGTCGGGCGATCGCCGATCAAGTAAAGCAAGGCCTCCTGCAACCGAATGAAATTGATGAAGAACTGTTCGAGCGCCACCTCTATACAGCCGGCATTTCTGACCCAGATTTGCTAATCCGTACTAGTGGGGAAATGCGCCTTTCTAATTTCTTACTGTGGCAAATGGCCTATGGTGAAATTTACATCACCGATGCTCTCTGGCCAGATTTTGATCGCACTGAATTTCACCGTGCTCTGTGTGCTTACCAGCAGCGAGAACGGCGGTTTGGGAGTGTATGAAGTATGGGTCATGAGGCATTGTAGAGACGTAGCACTGCTACGTCTCTACTCTACGGGCCGGCAAAAACCGCTTGTTCTATATCTTCCCGACTGAGGGAATATTTGAATGAGCGTTGGATATCTTGCCTATTTTCTCCAGCTTCGATATATCGCACTGTGATTTGCTCAACATCAAGAGAGAGTTCTGCTTGCCAACTAGGTCGCTGCACGTACCAACAATGCAGCTGTAATTCGTCTTGTTGACAGCCTTGGTCTTTGAGCCACTGCTCAATTTGGGGCAAAGTATGGTTATACAAGGGAGCATCAGGCGCAAGAAGTGTCATAAGTAATTCAATAGGCAAAATTTAAACTTAACAAAAATAATTTTTACTTTCCCCAGGGGTAATTGATTGGGATAGATGGGTAATCTGCTGCTGTCCTAATTGATTTGATGGCAGATATTGTGTTTGGAAAGCCGCATCACCACGAGTTAAGCCAATAGCGATCGCCAATAATAAACAACCCAAAAATGTTAGCCCCAAAATAAATAAGGCAAAGATTTCACCAGAGGACAAGGGGCGATCGCTGGCGTCGAGGTAAGCTGATTTCGACCAATCATAGGGATTGACACCAGAATGATTCAAATCGGCAGGTGCTTGAATCACCCCAAAACGAGAATAACCAATTTTGAGGTCGTAACTTAACCGTCGTTCTGGGTTGCTTAAGGTAGCGTAGGCTTCATTGATTTGCTGAAATTTAGCAGTGGCGACAGTAGCAGGTAATTCTGTCGTATCAGGATGAAAGCGTTTGCTCAGGTCTCGATAAGCGCGACGAATGTCAATTACCGATGCCGAGGGATGCAGTCCTAGCAGGGTGTAGTAAGTAGGTTTCCTGTGTTCACTGCTCTGTGACGTTGCCCCATTTTGATTCACGGCTGTTTGAGTCACCTTGCTCAAATATATTTTTATATTTTAAATCTATTGTGAATTAGCCTAGGCGAAACCATACCCAGTGGTTTGAGCATCTTAATAAAATATTTAATTGATATTACTGTATGATATTGTTATGAGGCGCGAAGGACAAACCTAAACGCAGAAAATATGACGCTTGCGTAAGACCTGTTTGGATAAAGTTAAGCTTAGAAATGATACTCTATTTAGAGTAATATTACGCGCACTAAATATTTTTCTTCATGGTGGCTAAATCCGATCCCCCGGCGTTGGAGTCGTGGCAGCAAGTTCTGGCACCATACAATCTCGGCTACAGAATCAAATTGCTATCACAACTGTTCGGACGCAAGTTTACTGAGAGACTAGAACCATTTGGATTGACGCCATTTCACTGGTTGGTATTGTGTTGTTTGTGGCAAGAAGATGGTTTACCAACTTCCAGTATTAGCGACAAACTCAAACAGGTGGGAGGCACTTTAACCGGCGTTTTGGATCGGATGGAAGAACGCGGCTTGGTACGTAGATAACGGGACAAGCATGATCGCCGCATCTGGCGAATTTGGCTGACAGATGCAGGACAAGAACTAGAAACAGTCTTACCACCAATTGCCGCCCAACTGCATGAAGAAGCGATGCTTGGTGTTGCTGATGCTGAACAGGAAATATTTTCTCAAATTTTGAATCGAGCGATCGCTAATCTGTCTTAAAACTCTTTTTTTATAGTTCTTACAAAAAATCCTTTTCAAAATCCTCCACCTTATGAAAAGCTGGTTGGTGACTTATCTGGTGCTTATTCTCCCAGGATAAACATATAGTATCGTTTAGTATATCAGATGCTTGAATCCGAAAAAGTAGTCAAGATAATTCGGATGTGGACGCATTACGAGTAACTTTGAGAAAGCTATAGATTATTCTCTGATGAAAGTATCAGAAAAATTGCACACAAAATAGCAAATTGAGCAAATGATCTTGCTTTAATGACCGAATTCTTGTTTGATAATATTAACTTCTCATTTGGCAGTACTGCAAGAGTTAAAAGTCAAATTCTGAAATTGCAGTTACTTTCTGTAATTTAGCAATTTACTCCTGAAAAAGTACTGGTTTATACACAGTAAATGTGTAAATAAGTAAGCCTAAACAAGAGTATGTGGCTTGTGTCTAACAGTTTCTATTTGTTAGGCAGAATTTTATCGTTCAAAAGTTGTTTCGGGAAAGAATAATCATGAAGCGAGCCTTATTGGTCATCGATGTTCAGAATGAATATTTCACAGGTAAACTGCCCGTAACTTATCCATCAGGAAGCCTAGACAAGATTCTTCAAGTGATGAATATTGCTTATGAGCGAGGTCTTCCCATTATTGTTGTCAGACATACACAACCACAAGCAGACTCTCCGATTTTCCGCAAGGGAAGTAAAGAATGGGAACTGCATCCTGAAGTTGCCAAACATCATTATGATCTGCTGATTGAGAAAAATGTCCCAGGAAGTTTTACAGGTACTGAGTTAGAAAATTGGCTGAGAAACAGGGGTATTGATACTGTCGTGATCTCTGGATACATGACTCAAATGTGTTGTGACACAACAGCTAGACAGGCTTCACATTTGGGCTTTTCTGTGGAGTTTCTTGCTGATGCTACAGGAACCCTCACTTTTAAAAATAGTGCAGGTGTGGCGACAGATGAAGAACTACACAGAGCTACCTTAGTGGCGCAAGACACCTTTATTAGTAAAGTAATAACGACTTCTGAATGGATTGATAGTGTTGAATATAGCGAGCGATCGCATCTTGTAGCTAGTGTTTCTGGTTGAATCAAGACTATTTTTTAATTCAGCAGATAGAGCCTGGGTGAGTGAATAGTCTGCCTACATAAAGAATGCCTTCGCCTAACTAGTGGAGGCATTCTTTATAGTTTTCAATTAAGTAACTTGAGAAAAATCGCACATCGCGCTAGTCTTCATTAGCAAAACTGCACGCTGTGACATTAGGCAATGACAAATCAAACCCCCCCTCAAATTCCCGCCTGCACTTGGAATCGTCCCATTGGTTTAGGTTGGGACAAGCCGTATACTGTCCGCTACGCTAGCAATATTGATGATGGCCCTTGGCATGGTATGCCGTTAGGTGGCTTTGGTGCTGGTTGCATTGGTCGTTCTTCACGGGGAGACTTTAATCTGTGGCATATTGACGGTGGTGAGCATACTTTTCAGAACATTCCCGCCTGTCAATTCAGTGTGTTTGAATCGATTGGTGAGTCTGCTCAAGCCTACGCCTTGTCTACCCAAGCACCCCAGGATGGTAGTCTCAAAGAGTGGAAATGGTATCCGGCGAGTGGAAGTAGGCGAGAACAAGATATCACGGGTACTTATCACGCCTTGTATCCCCGTAGTTGGTTTGTATATGAAAACATATTTCAAGCACAGTTGACTTGTGAGCAGTTTTCTCCTGTTTGGGCGAACAACTACCAAGAAACTAGTTACCCAGTGGCAATTTTCTTGTGGACGGCACACAACCCAACGAATGCACCTATTACTCTCAGCATCATGCTCACCTGGCAAAATATGGTGGGTTGGTTTACAAATGCGCTGAAATCGCCTGAAGTGCAGATACGGGATGATGGTAGTCCGGTTTATGAATATCAGCCGCTTTTAGGGGAAAGTCAAGGTAATTACAACTTAATAGTGCAAAATGATCAACACTTTGGTTGTTTTTTATCTCGGTCTGGTGGTGATACACCCGTCGCTGAAGGGGATGGTAGCTGGTGCATTGCGACGCTGAAGCATCCCCAAGTGGAAGTATTTCATCACACCCATTGGCAGCCTGGGGGTACGGGGGAAGATGTGTGGCAAAGCTTTGCCGCCAATGGTTCTTTGCTTAATGTCCAAGATGCAACTCCAGCATCAAAAAATACACAATTAGGAGCAGCGATCGCTATTCGTTTCACTCTCCAACCAGGGCAAACTCTAGAAATTCCCTTCTCTCTGGCTTGGGATTTTCCGGTAACAGAATTTGCAGCCGGAATTAACTATTACCGCAGATATACAGACTTTTTTGGTCGGAGTGGTCAACATGCTTGGGCGATCGCATCCACAGCCCTACAACAATATCAAAATTGGCGATCGCAAATTCAAAGTTGGCAACAACCGATTTTAGAACGGACAGATTTACCTGCTTGGTTCAAAATGGCTCTATTTAATGAGCTGTACGACCTTACCAGTGGTGGTACTCTCTGGAGTGCAGCCTCAGAACTTGATCCCATCGGTCAGTTTGCGGTATTGGAGTGCTTAGATTATCGCTGGTATGAAAGTTTAGATGTGCGGTTGTATGGCTCATTTGCCCTGTTGATGTTATTTCCGGAATTGGAAAAGTCGGTAATGCGGGCGTTTGCACGGGCGATTCCCCAGAGCGATGATCATCAGCGAGTCATTGGCTATTACTACACTATTGGTGCCGATACGACAACAGCTGTTCGCAAAGTCGCAGGTGCAACACCCCACGATTTAGGCGCACCCAATGAACACGTCTGGGAAAAAACTAACTATACCTGCTATCAAGACTGCAATTTGTGGAAGGATTTGGGTAGTGATTTTGTCTTGCAAGTTTACCGAGATTTTCTACTGACGGGTGCTGAGGATGTGCAATTCCTCGCCGACTGCTGGCCGGCGATTGTGGACACCCTCAACTATTTAAAAACTTTCGATCAAGATGGCGATGGCATTCCAGAGAATTCCGGCGCACCAGACCAAACCTTTGATGATTGGCGCTTACAGGGTGTGAGTGCTTATTGTGGAGGGTTATGGTTGGCAGCTTTAGAAGCAGCGATCGCCATTAGTAAAATCTTATCTGAGAAAAACCTTGGCGACTTGGCGGTGCAAAAATCCATCTACGAAACTTGGTTAGCCCAATCCCGCCTTATATATGAAGAAAAACTCTGGAATGGGCAGTATTACCGACTCGACAGCGAGAGTAGTTCGGATGTGGTGATGGCGGATCAGTTGTGTGGGCAATTCTACGCCCGATTGTTGGGATTACCAGATATTGTAGCGAGCGATCGCGCCCTCTCTGCTTTGAAAACTGTTTATGAGGCTTGTTTCCTCAAGTTCTACGACGGCCAGTTTGGTGCTGCTAATGGTGTTCGTCCTGATGGTTCACCCGAAAACCCCCAAGCCACTCATCCCTTGGAAGTCTGGACAGGCATCAACTTTGGACTCGCCGCCTTTCTGGTGCAGATGGAAATGCCAAATGAAGCCTTGAACTTGACACAAGCTGTAGTTGAGCAAATTTACCACAATGGACTGCAATTCCGTACCCCTGAAGCCATTACCCCTGCCGGCACTTTCCGTGCCAGTACTTATTTGCGGGCAATGGCTATTTGGGCGATTTACCTAGTTATGAGTTAGTCGGAGGTAGAGACGTAGCATGACTACGTCTCTAGTTAAATAAATCACCTCAAATTTGCAATCAAATATACATACAAATCCAAATATCTGTATTATGAACTAAGTCTAATAACATACTCTACCTGCACTTGAGACAATAAGTATTTGGATCTGTAGTGTTATTTTCCGGGTGTTTCCAGAACCCCAAGAAAAGATAAATGAGGTAAGACAGATTGTAGATACTTAGCAACCAAGACTACAGTTTTCACCAATCTCTATCTTGCTGACTCTAGCCATAAAAATTACTCATATCGCCCTAGTTATGTTCACTGCTAACAATTTTTACTGGAATGAAAATATATATTTGATGAATATTCTTTGTAAAAATAAATACTGATAAATTTAGCTTTTGATCATAAAATATCTTTGGAGCTAATGAAGGGGAAGATTTTGAGAAATTGGCGTGTGTGCCTGCGAGTACAAGCAAAATAGAGCAAAATGCATGAATACCGATTAAAGAGTCAGTAAAATTTTGATAAAGTATGCAACATCTGTTAATGACCGTAGTGAAAAATTTACCAGTAAGTAACAGAAACTAATTTATACTCTGGTAAAATTATAAATTGGGTCGTGCTAGTAAAATGTTCTTTTCCAAACCTTCATTTAAGCAAAGCCACTGAAAAATGATATTTAAGCAATTGGTGATTGAAAACACAATTAATTGCGTTTTCCAGAGGCTATTGGAATGATGCGAAACCCAACAGTATAAAGAATTAGCAACTTTTTTGTACTCTAAGTACTAGCCTCGTGAAAGTTATCAAGCTTACCCAAAAACCTGAAATTAAACCATGAACCCCTCTTTGTCGTTAAGAGTTCAGGGAGATCTGGAATATACAAGCAACCAGCCATCTCTCACTCCAAAAGCGCCTATCCTCAAATTTTTGAGGATGGTTGCAGGGGATACAAGTCTCGCATCAGAGTTTACTCAAGTTTGGACGCTGCGTGAATTTCAACTAGGTGACGAATTAGCTACCTATGGTTTAAACGGAGAAATTGCAGACAGCAACAATATTTTGTACTTAGTTTGCCAAGGTCGAGTACGGTTGTTGGGCTTTGACGCCACTTTGGGAAGGGAGGTTTCAACTCAGTTGTTGTTGGCGAATCACACTTTTGGGGCAGACAATTTATTTTGCGATCGCTCTTTACCATACCGGGCGATCGCTGCTAGTGCCGGTCATCTGGCTGAGATTACCATTGCTGAACTCAAACTGTGGTTACAGCGCCTACCCAATCTAGAAAGTCATTTACAGCAGTTGGCAGGTGAACGACAAGCACTAATTTTCTTTAAAAGTTATACAGAGTTGCGATCGCTCACTAGTCTGACACTGCGGCAATTATTACCCTACTTAAAAGCAACCAAGGTCACTGCTGGCTCATCCCTGATGGTAGCAACTCCCCCCAGCAAAGGGCGCTTTTGGCTAGCGAGTAGTCAAATTCACAACTCATCCGCAACAAATTTCGGGTTAGAAACTGGTGATAGTTGGGGATATCCCGATGTCGCAGTTCCAGATGCCATTGCCCAAACAGATTTATTCGTCTATCACCTACCCTTAGAAGATTGGGAATCAGCTAGAGATATTGCACAGCAGCTATTTCCTCATCATTGTCAAGTTGAAGACTCACAGGGAATAACGACTGTTGATCACTTAGACAGCAAACCTGAAATATCAGCACCAACTCCCAAAATCATTGAGTTACCTCCCCGTCCACCCCAGTCAGAACATCCGCAATCAATTCTGGCAACACCAAATATTGAATTTCCCCAACAGCAGCAACCCCGTTCTCTAGCTAGGTTATGGCATCCCTATCCCTTCATTCAACAGCAAAGTTCGTCAGATTGTGGTGCAGCGTGTTTAGCAATGATTAGCCAATATTGGGGCAAGCGCCTGAATTTGAATACTCTACGTAACCTAGCGCGGGTAGATCGGATGGGTGCTTCTCTCCAGAGTTTAGCCGCAGCAGCCCAAGCTCTGGGATACCAAGCCCTACCAGTGCGGGCAAGTTTGAGTAAGTTGGAGTTATATGATAACCCCTGGATTGCTCATTGGCAAGGTGTCCATTACATAGTTGTTTGGCGAGTCAAAGGCGATCGCCTATTGGTTGCCGATCCTGCCATCGGTAAGCGCTGGCTCCCTCGTTCAGAGTTTGCAGCTAATTGGACAGGATACGCACTGCTTTTAGACCCCACCGAACAGTTCGAGTCCCTGAATCGGGAACAAGTTTCGCTGGAACGCTATTGGCAGTTATTTTGGCATCATCGCAAATTACTCAGGCAGATCATTCTCGTCTCAGTGTTGGTGCAGGTGTTGGGGCTGGCGACTCCCCTAGGCACCCAAGTGATTCTCGATCAGCTGACAACACTCAACAGCTTCTTGACACTAAATGTTTTTGCCGTCGGCTTTTGCATCTTGGGTATCTGGCGAATTGCTTTAAAAAGCCAGCGCCAATTTTTGCTGGACTATTTAGCTAACCGCATCGACCTCAATTTAATTGGTGGGTTTATTAACTACACGTTGCAGTTACCGTTGCAGTTTTTTGCCTCACGACAAGTAGAAGACATTGTCAGCCGTGTTCAAGAAAACCGCAAAATACAAGTGTTTCTCTGTCGTCAGGCCGTTACTACCACCATAGATATGCTGATGGTAGTCATTTACCTGGGGCTGATGGCTAATTACAACTGGCAACTAACCCTGTTAGTGGTGGCGTGGATTCTACCCATCGTGATTTTGACTGTAGGGGCAAGTCCCTTGCTCAAAAAAGCATTGCGGGAGGTGTTGCAGGCATCAGCAGATCAAAACGCCTCAGTAGTAGAAATGATCACAGGCATTACCACCATCAAAACCGCAGTAGCCGAACGCCCAATGCGTAGGCGCTGGGAGCAACGGTTTATGAATATGGTCAAGGCTAAGTTTCGGGGGCAGAAGTTAGCTAATAAGTTGCAACTAATGAGTAGTTCTATTAATCACTTAGGTAGCACGGCGGTGTTGTGGTATGGGGCGACCTTAGTGATGGATGGACAAATGTCACTGGGCCAGTTTGTCGCTTTTAACATGCTGATTGGCAGTGTTACCAACCCAGTTTTGGCATTAGTGAAGTTGTGGGATGAATTCCAAGAGGTACTGATTTCTTTAGAGAGGCTGAATGATGTCTTTGCTGCTGTACCCGAAGCCAATCCCCAGAAACCCCTGCTAGTCATGCCGCCAATTCATGGTGAAGTCGAGTTTAAGAATGTCAGCTTCCGCTACAATCCTGATGCCGAGCATCACATTTTACAAAATGTATCTTTTAAAGTGCAACCCCAGCAAACTATTGGCATCGTTGGTCAGAGTGGCTCAGGTAAAAGTACTTTAGTGAATTTGCTGGCTGGTTTGTATCAGCCCAATAGTGGCAGGATTTTGATTGATGGGCATGAAATTTCCCATGTGTCGCCCCAATCGTTACGCTCTCAGATGGGCTTAGTGCCGCAAGAGAGTTGCTTGTTTTCGGGAAGCATTTTAGAAAACATCACCCTGTATTGCCCAGATTATACCGAGGAGCAGGCGATCGCTGCTGCCAAACTCGCAGACGCACACACCTTTATCCAAGATTTACCTTTGGGCTACAACACCCAAGTAGGAGAGCGGGGTTCACTACTTTCTGGGGGACAGCGCCAAAAAATTGCGATCGCTCGCGCACTGATGAGGAATCCAGGAATTTTGATTTTGGATGAAGCCACAAGTGCCCTAGATGCGGACTCAGAACACCAGTTTCAACAGAACTTAGCCCGCATTAGTCAGTATCGCACCACATTGATTATTTCTCACCGTCTCTCCAGCGTCCGCCATGCCGACCACATCCTGGTTTTAGACCGAGGTGTCCTTGTTGAACAAGGCACTCACGAAGAACTAATAGCAACTAGTGGGCTTTATCACCATCTAGCTCAATTACAATTACATCTGTAAACTCACTTATGTATAGCAGTTTTCCGTCTCAATAAAAATCAATACTTTGACCTAAAGTTAATTTACCTAACCTTGTTAAGTAAACATTTTATATTACGGAAATATATCAAAATTTATAGGTGTAATTTACCGATTCTTTTCTGTCAAAGAATCATCTTTCGGATGCTTTGTTCAATTCAGTTTATACTGGCTTTTTAGGGTTATTCTATCATACCATAAAATAGTTATTTTAACAATTTACTATCAATAATTAATAGCTTGAATCTAGTGTGGATTCTACAACAATATTCTTTGGCTTAAAGACAGTAGTTAAATGATTGAAACCTATTTAAATCAATGAATACAGCCGATTAGATGCCAAATATATAATGAACAATTTCTGAAAAGTATTTTCAATAAGCCTGTAAAATTAAAAGCTTTTTGATCTGTCTATATCACTAGAACCATCAGCTATTTAGAACCACAGCTAACTGTAAAACTTATTTATTAAGTCAAAGTAAACAAAATACTTGCACATGTAGTCAATGAGGGGCATAACCCCTCTTCACTAATTAATGAGGGGACAAAAATTAAAGTTGCACAAGACACAAGTAAAGATGTCAGTAAATTCAGTAAATTTATTTTATAAAGATGCTTATTTGCAGATGACATTCGCAGGAAAAAATAGTATAAATAAAAATGTTGTTATTGCTGCTCAAGGATGAATAATTTTTCTCTTCTAGTCTAGTAAGTATGAAACACTACTTAAGCTGCTCCTAATTTGCCAGTAAATAAATATACGAAAAATATCAGGGCGAAGAATTAAGTTAGGAGTCGAGAATTTTCCAGAGGACGAAACTGCATCTACCAAGAGCCACACGGAGACTTTTTCCTGCCAGTCATCTGACGTCACCAAAGGTAAATTTTTACCTGGGTTTACGAACAAGCGAAAGCTAAAGCCGAGAGGTAATCAGCTACAGCTGCTTCCATGAGTATCAAATCCCTCCATAAGGGTTGAAAAAATTGGGAGTCCATCTGAGGAATTACAGCCAAGCAGTAGACTAGCTTGATCAAACACAGTCAAGTTTCCGATTTAAGGTCAGCTCATGGAAAGAATCATCAGGTCAAATGCAGTCGAAACCTCAAGGCAAGGAGGCCACTTAAGGATGAAGCTCAATAATTTACATCCTAATTACGAACTAGAGCCTCACAAAGTATCCCAATACATAAGTAAAGTCACTTCCGTAGTAGCGACTTTACAAGAAATATCAACACATAAACGCAGCCTCATCAGCACTATCTGTCAGGAAGCAACTATCAAGCAGAAGGTACATAGCTTTCAGCAGCCTTCAGCCCTTCCCTATCGAGTCAAATTAGACACTGAAGCTTTGTTTGCAAATGGTGTGGTTTGGGCGTGGATAGAAAAAATTGTAAAAGTCACCAACACCATAGCAGTTGCACCAGTAGCAGCACAATCAGCCCTAAGCAGGTTTGCAAAGTTCCTGCTTTGGCTGACACCATCTACCAAGTTTAGTTTGCTCATAGCTGGGAAAATGACTCAGTTGTCAGCCAACACCAAGCTAGACAAACTCAAGCATCTCCAGAAACTGCAAAAGCATCTGACAACTGACTGGAGAAATCTCTAGCTGCGCCTGTTGATGGGTTGTGTCCTCCTTCAACATCCGCTACTTAAGCTTTACCGATATGTTCCTTGACCGATTTCACAACTGCTAACAGGCTAGAGCAGTTTTTCTGACCAATTGAAACATCAATAACCGAATAAACGAAACTGGTTTATTTCATCGCAGACAAAACAACACTATGAATCAAGATATTTCTAGCATTAGTAGCAAGTTAAATAAGACAATTCATCCTGAACAGTTTGACCAAGTAGTTGAAGCAATTCTTGCCGGCAAGTATTCCTGGGCATGTGTTTTAATGTTAAAGTTTTCTGGCTACAATCCTTTACATTACATTCCCTACCGCACCTACAATCGATTACTCAAAGAGAACTCCCAGGCTACTAGGCCGCAGCAGCAGCAAAATATCAGTATGCAAATTGCTAAACAATCTGCTGAAAAACGTTCTGAGACTAATCTTGCACCCAGCTGTTTAAGCAAAATTAAGGATTTGGCTTATCTGGATGTAGTCAGAAAACAGAAAGCAGAAATTCGCGGCGGTAGTATGGAACAGTGGCTAACAAAGCAAGTCCAAGAATATCAATCAATCCAGACTGAATTGACTCCAGAAAGTACTCAAGATTTTGCTTTGAAACTCTGTGAATTTAACTGAAATTCTATTGAATCAGTTGATACTGATTCATCATAAATCCATTTCCTAAACGCTTGCCATACAGTTGAGTATTGATAGTATGGCAGGTAATTACCTATGCAAACATATCTTAAAACTCATGAATAAAATTAATTTCAAGCATTCTTAATTAATTCTGCCAAAATGGCAAATATTTCTCGATAAAATTTTATAAATTATAGCTAGGAACTTAAACAGAGGTGACTGACAAGGTGTTTTCATGTTTTAGAGCATGAAATACATCTAACTGATTACTCAAGTAGTCAGTGTCTTTTGAGAGTAGATAACTTCTACCTAAAACTAAAAGTTCAACTGTTACTACTGGTGGTTCTTTTTCCTAGGAAGTCTGAGCTAAAGAATGAGGGGTCGGTGGTTCCCTCATTTTCGACTTAAAGGCGCTACTACATCGCCTATAAATGGTGGATGTTCTAACGTTCAAAAAACTTCCTTAACTGTGGTTATGCTTTAGCCCAAAACTCATATTTAGCATTACTCTCAGAAGTGGAAATAGAAAAAGTGACAGTTAAATTATGTTCATAGCTGGTAGAACTTATGGCTCCAACGCTTCTCTTTCATCTATTGTCATCCTAGTCCTCCCAACAGGATTATTTATGCTGTATAAATTGCTTATATATACAGCAAAGACTGGAAGCTCAAAACTGGAAGCTATTCCAGTTTTTTTATGTAACAAAAATTTTTAACACCGTTAGGAAATACAGAATAGATTCCTGACTGCTTATAGGTAGGTGTAATTAATTCATAGAGAATCGTAGTGTGAGTGTCTCGCTCATAAACATCTTATCTTTAAGCACCTAATTAGAGGTTGTTTGAAAAGTGGTTGGCTGTGATTTTAAGCACTAGGGGAAAACTTCTTAAAGTCCCCCTTTTCTAAGGGGAGCCACTGCGCTGGGCGGCTTTGCCGACTTGTAGCAAGTGGCGTGGATTTAGGGGGATATGAAACGTTTTGCTACCAACGAGAGAACTTTTAAAACATCCTCTTAGACAAGCATAGGTGGCTTCGTAGAGGTTAGAAGTAAGAGATTTGAGCAATTCAGCTTAAAGGATAGCATAAGCTATTTTTTAAGAGACAGGTAGAAATGAATGTCTTTAAAAGCTCAGATATGACTATATCTTGACAAATTTTAAGTAAGATATCGGTATTTTATCCGTAAAATATAAATATATCTCATACAACTTTATAAAAAACTTAAATTAAGTAGTCATTTTGGGGGTTGTAGTCAGTGAAATCCGCAAAAGTTTTTGATTTTATTTTACATCGCAATATTCTAAGCTATGAAACTAATGTTCAGTATTTTCTACAATTTATATTGATTTTTTTTGAGATAGAAATTTGATATAAAACATAAAAATATAATTATGGGGATTTATTTGTGTTTATTTATATTAATTCCTAAATCAGGATAATCTTTAAAGAAATTTAAAAAATCCACAGATTATTTAAAAGCATAAATACAAATGAATGACTTGTCAAATATATTTATTGAACCAGAAGAAATTGTCAACTTCCTCAAAAGTGAAATGAGTTTGAAGGAGGTATACCAAAATATTTTATTTAAAAAGGTGATCCTACAAGTAGCCCAAGAAAGAGGGATTACTGTGACTACAGAAGAAATTGAAGCTGAAGCAAATTGTCAGCGCCGTGAACAACATTTGGAAAAGGCTACGGATACAATAGCCTGGCTAGCGGATCAATTAATCTCCCCCGATGATTGGGAAGAAGGAATACGCGATCGCTTATTATCACAAAAATTAGCTGAGGCGTTGTTTGCTGAAGAAGTAGAAAAGTTTTTTATCAAAAATCGCCTAGCATTTGAGCAAGTTATCCTCTATCAAATCGTCGTCGAGTCAGAAATATTGGCGCAAGAACTGTACTATCAAATTGAAGAGGGTGAAATCAGCTTTTATGAGGCTGCTCATCGTTATGATATTGACACAAATCGCCAAAAAAAGTGTGGTTATGAAGGAACTATTTACCGTTTTGCTCTTCCGCCAGATATTGCAGTTATTGTCTTTAGTGTACCCTCTAAACAATTGATAGGCCCTATAAGAACTGAGCAAGGGTATCATCTTTTTATAGTTGAGGATTTTTTACCTGCGCTATTAACACCTGAAAGATATCAAGAAATTATCAATAATATGTTTAAACATTGGTTAGTGAATGAGCTAAATTATATGTTGAGTTTAGTATCACCTAGGTAACTGAGATACATCAATATGTCAAAGTCAATCAAGTTCACTACTGTCAACCTCTGAGAAAGCAAGCTACGTGTAGCATCTTTGACAGGAAAGGGTTATTATTTTTAATTTAGAATTTTAATAAAAATATTTTTTTCATTCTCTAGGTAGATACTAAACGCTTATTTATTTATGATAATAATCATCTTTATCTAAGTTTTTGATAAACAATAAGTTTGCATTTCTAGATTTAGTGCAATAAGAAATTTGTAATTAATGGATGTTTTTATTACAGATATCTTAATCTAATCATCGAATTTTGTATGGATCAATATAATTTGAATTTATTTATTTATTAAGTCCATATAAAGATTTAATGAAGATTCTATTTTTTTTGTAAAAAACCTAGGCGAAATGTAGGAGAATTTTTAAATAAATGACAGTGTATTAAGACGTAAAGTGAGTAACTGTCTCTTTTACGTTAGACTTCTCTTATAACGAGTTTCGGATTGATAGAAATCTACTAATGAGAAGATTGCTAATATTAGGCTAAGGGAAGTAGATTTATACTTAACACCTGACCTCAGCTACTTCTAAACTCTAATCTGTAAATCATGTTGCAACCTCTTTTTGATTAATTAAAACATACCAATTACAATATCTAGAGGTTGACCAATGAACCCGTGTTGTAGAGTTCAATAACATTCTCAAAATTAGTTTACCTAGAAGACTCTAACTAACTTTCCTACTACCATCAAACCGGGCAACTGGTTTAAACAGATATTAGTGTTAACCAGGCTTCAGGAAAGTCTGTGAATTTCTGGGATTAACCAGTAAAATTCACACTGCTTATAAGTGTTTTACCAGTCACATGAATAGATAATTAGCCATGAAAAGCTAATTGTGTTTGCGATGTTTAACCTCAAGTATAAAACTTTTGGTTACAGACGCAATAGCAAGAATTACCCACATTTTACAGTTGACGGCAACTGGTACGAATTATGTCACAATACTCTAGTCAAGACAAGGCTTTTGAAAGCTACGAAATGCAAGAGAGCAAGTTTTTAACACCTTTTCAACGCAAGGCTTTGTTAAAAAACTTACAAGCTAATTTACAGCCAGAATATCGACGACGGATTGAAATTATGTTACTTGCAGATGTGGGTAAATCTCAAACCCAAATCTGTGAAACGTTAGGTTGTTCGCAAGAGATGGCGCGGTACTGGATTGGGATAGCAGAAGCAGGTTTAGCGCACAAATGGAACGAGCGACCAATAGGTAGACCGAAGATTGTTAATCATCAATATATTGAACGCTTGAAAGAATTAGTCACCCATAGCCCTCGTGACTATGGCTATGCATTTGGTTACTGGACAGCTCAATGGTTAAGTAAGCACTTAGCAGGTGAATTTGGCATTGTAATTAGCGATCGCCACATTAATCGCCTACTTAAACAAATGGGACTTTCCACCAAACGCAAAAGTTCTCCTCCACCAGAAACTGACAATACCAAGGATGGGGCGATTACAATCGGCGACTTACAATCTAGCTCCGAAACAAGTTTACATTGGTCATTTAATCTGATGCAGACGAATAACTAAGATTTGGGGTTTGGTGTTTGTTATTTGGGGTTTGATAACAACTTTTGACAAATAACAAATGACAACTAAAAACTGACCACTGACCAATTAGCTATGGATTTGGATGCAAAGTTTTGGAGGTCAGGAAATGCCATCAGCCTTTTTTGAGCAGCAGTTAGCTCAACAACTCACCCAAATCTTGGGTGAGTCGTTGTCAGAGAGGGAAATTAATAGATGTCTGAAAGCAGCAGAAATCATTGAACCACCAGTAGCCAAGCAATTCTGGCAAGCAGCAGCAGCATCGCCGGGAATTTATCTAATTTTGGCGGGTAAAGTGAGGTTACTGGATAACTCTCATAACTTAATTACTACCCTAGGTGTGGGAGCATCATTTGGTGAACTCACCCTATTTCCAGAAGCTGAATTCATTCCTTACACCGCTAGAGCTTCTGTGAATTTAAAGCTTTGCTATCTCAAGCAAGAAGCTTTGCAAGAAGTGATAAACAACTCTACAAGCATCTGCGATCGCCTCAAAGAGCGTGCAGAAGTTTGGGATTTGCTGCTGCTGTGTTATCAAAACTCCCTACTCCCAGAGCAAACATCGGTGGAGGAAATACTTAAAGCCTTCTCCCTGTTTAAGCGGGACACTGTAGAAATTGGTACTCTAAGTACTCAGCTATTTAAAGATACTAAGCTTTGGCTATTGCAACGAGGAGAACTCCTACATGCTGATGGGCAAGTTTTGATACCTGGCAACATCTATGCAGTAACAAAGCATACAAGTTGGCAAGTGACGCAACCAACTATTATTTACAGTCTCAAGAACGCTGATTGGCAGACAGCACTACTATACTGGCCGCAATTAGCAGGGTTAATAGACTTTCAGCAGCGTCAAGCCAGAGTAGGGAGTGAGGACAAATCTTCTCAACCCCCAGTTCCTAATGTGATTGCGTTTCCACAACCAGAACCTGTAATTCCACCAAAGCAAAAGATTCGCCAAGCTTACTTTCCCAGCCCCAAAGTGACTGTGGGGCGTTGGTGGGGACGTTTGACGAAGCGGTATCCATTCTATGAGCAACAAAGTGCGTCTGATTGTGGGGCTGCTTGTTTAGTGATGATTAGTCGCTATTGGGGGAAGCGCTTGAGTGTAAATCGGCTGCGGGAACTAGCCAACGTTAACCGTAGTGGAGCATCACTTAGGGGTTTAACCACAGCCGCAGAAACCATTGGTTTTGCTACTCGTCCAGTGAAAGCCAGCTTGGATAAATTAGCACAACAACCCCTACCAGCGATCGCTCACTGGGAAGGTAAACACTACATCGTTGTTTACGAAATTCACAAAAAGCGGGTGATTGTTGGTGATCCAGCCCTTGGTCAACGTACCCTTACCACTGCTGAGTTTCTAGAAGGTTGGACAGGTTACGCGCTGTTATTGCAACCCACAGCCCAGTTTAAAGAAACCCAGGTAACAGTTACACCATTCTGGCAGTTTTTGGAATTAGTCAAACCCCACTCTCGTGTGCTGCTAGAGGTGTTTATCGCTTCCGTACTCATCCAGGTATTTGGACTGATTACACCCTTATTCACTCAACTATTGTTAGATAGAGTGATTGTCCAAGGTAGCACCCTGACTTTAAACACCGTGGGGCTAGGGTTAATCATTTTTGGTGTGTTCCGTGTCGCCATCAACGGACTGCGACAATATCTGCTCGATCACACAGCAAATCGAATTGGGGTAGCGCTGCTGGTAGGATTTATCAGACATACCTTTCGCTTGCCTTTAGCATTCTTTGAGTCGCGTTATGTTGGGGATATTATTTCACGCGTCCAAGAAAATCAAAAAATTCAGCGATTTCTCACCGGAGAAGCACTGTCGATAATTTTGGATTTGCTGACAGTGTTTATCTATGTAGGATTGATGTTTTGGTACAGTTCGGCAATGGCATTGCTGAGTTTAGCGATCGTACCGCCCTTTGTGTTACTAGCCTTGATTGCCACACCGTTTTTGCGCCGCATCAGTCGTGAAGTTTTTAATGCCTTAGCCAACGAAAATAGTTATTTGATTCAGAGCTTAACCGGCATTCGTTCAATTCGCTCTATGGCCATTGAACAAACAGTACGTTGGCATTGGGAAGAACTGCTCAATACTTTAACCAAGAAGACCTTTAGCGGTCAGGTAATTAGTAACCAACTCCAAGTTTTCAGTTCCACTATCGAATCTTTGGTGACTACAGGATTACTATGGTTTGGGGCATGGTTAGTGATTCAAAACCAACTGACAATTGGGCAATTAGTAGCTTTTAATATGTTATTAGGCAACATCATCCGTCCTTTCCAACGGTTGATAGTGTTGTGGAATCAATTGCAGGAAGTGATTATTTCCACAGAACGGATTAATGATGTTTTAGAAGCCGAGCCAGAAGAAGATTTACAATTTCAACCCCGTCAGTTTTTAACCATGCTGCGTGGACAAATTTGCTTTGATCACGTCACGTTTCGTTATCATTCAGAAAGTGATATTAACGTCCTAGAAAATCTCAGTTTTGAAATCCAGCCTGAGCAAACCGTGGCAGTTGTAGGGCGTAGCGGTTCTGGGAAAACTACCCTTTCCAAGCTGATTTTGGGTTTATATCCACCCACAGATGGCAAAGTTTTGATTGATTCCCAGGATGTGACGAGTATTTCCCTACGATCGCTCCGTTCTCAAATTGGTGTAGTCGATCAAGACACCTTTTTATTTGGTGGCACAATTCGAGAAAACATCAGCATCGCTCACCCAGAAGCCACCCTAGAAGAGATTATCGAGGCGGCGCAGTTAGCAGGAGCAGACGAATTTATCAGGCAACTGCCAATGGGCTACGAAACCCAAATTGGTGAAGGTGGTGGCATGTTATCAGGTGGACAACGCCAACGTCTAGCGATCGCTCGTGCTTTATTAGGAAATCCCCGCCTATTGGTGTTTGACGAAGCCACCAGCCACCTCGATCCGGAATCTGAGCGGATTATTCAGAACAACCTCAAAAAAATTCTCCAAGGACGCACCAGTCTGATTATTGCCCATCGCCTGTCTACTGTGCGGAATGCCGACCTGATTTTGGTTTTAGATCGTGGCTTATTAGTCGAAAGTGGCTCTCACGATGAATTAATCGCCAAAAAGGGTCATTATTTTTACCTCAACCAACAACAACTAGCCATCACCGCCTGACGTGTAGAGACGTAGCAATGCTACGTCTCTAAAAATCCCCCACGCCCAACACCCCGCCATAAACCATGCCAAACCCATCTTATAATTCATCACACGCCCTAGCCAAACCAGAGTCAGATGAGCGGACTTTGGTGGCAGACTCTACCGCCGTTGTGAAGCAGCAAATACAGGCAGCAACTAAAGCTAACGATTGGTATTACGGTACAGAAGAATTACTAGATGCCCTACCTAGGGCTTGGACGCGCTCATTACTGTATTTGCTTGTCGGTTTTGCATCCATCATCTTACCTTGGTCGATGTTAACCAAAGTCGATGAGACAGGCAGTGCCAGAGGGCGGATAGAACCCAAAGGAGCGACACAAAAATTAGATAGTGCAGTTAGTGGTAGTGTGATTGCAGTCAAAGTGCAAGAAGGTTCTACCGTCAAAGCTGGACAAGTTTTGGTCGAAATGGAGTCTGATGTCTTGCGAACGGATTTGCAACAAACACAAACAAGACTGGAAGGTCTGATCAATCGACGCGGACAATTAGAATTACTCAAAAACCAACTCATGTTGGCGATTAATATTCAAGCACAACAAAACCAATCTCAAGAATTAGAAAAAATCGCCCAAGTTAACCAAGCCCAGCAAAATCTAGACGCAAAACAAAGTGCCTACAACTTACAAAAACTGGAAAGACTAGCTTTAGTTGAGCAGGCTAGACAGAATATCAAATCTAGTGCGATCGAGCAGAAGCTAGCTAACAGTCGTTTGAGCAGAGATTCTGCCGAGGTGACACGTTATCGCCAACTTTGGCAGGTAGGTGCAATTCCCGAAATCAAAATTGTGGAATTGGAAAAGATAGCAGAAGAGAGCCAACGTCTACAAGAACAAGCAAAATCAGCTATCCAACAAGCCCAGTTGCGTTTACAAGAAGAGTCAAGCCGCTATCAGGCGGTATTGAATCAAGCAGAGGGAGATATTCAACAAGCCAAACTCCGTCTCCAAGAGCAACGCAGTAGCTATCAAAGCGTAGTGCAAGCAGGGAGACTAGCGGTGCTCAGAAGTGAGGAACAATTCAAAGACCTACAAACACAAATTACCGCTTTGCAGTCCGAAATTGCCCAAACTGGCAGCCAGATTACATCCTTAAAGATTCAGTTACATCAAAGAGTAGTGAGATCGCCTATTGATGGCACTATTTTTGAGTTACCCATTAAAAAGCCAGGATCTGTAGTTCAAACAGGACAAATGATCGCTCAAGTTGCACCCAAGAATTCCGCATTGATTCTCAAAGCCCAGATGCCTAGCTCACAAACTGGTTTTTTACGCATGGGAATGCCTGTCAAAATCAAGTTTGATGCCTATCCTTTTCAGGATTATGGAGTCATAGCAGGGCGAGTCAGTTGGATTTCACCTAACTCAAAAATTCAGGAAACTAATCAAGGCATACTAGAAACCTTCGAGTTAGAAATCTCTTTAGATCAGGCTTATATGCAAGCTGGTAGCAATCGCATTAACTTAGCTCCTGGACAAACAGCAACAGCAGAAGTAATTATCCGTCAGCGTCGCGTGATTGACTTCATTTTAGATCCATTTAAAAAATTACAAAAAGGTGGTTTAGAGCTTTAGCTATTACCGCATCTATCCTGGAATAGAGTTTTTACAAAAATAGGAGAACGGGCAATCAGGCAACAATCTCAATTCCTCATACCACCTTGCCCATTCCCTAACTTATTAAAACTACCATTAGATAGAGACGATATAGATGGCATCCGATAAATATGAAATAGATGCTACTAATTTCTGCTAAAGAATCTAAAAATCCACGATTGTAACTAAATTGAGCATCAGAGGATTTAGATTATGTCAAAAGTTTTACCTGTCTCGATTGAAGACATTCTTTATCATATCAAGCTATCTGGTCAAATTCCTCATATATTGGAGGCGATCGCTACTAGAAAAATCATTACAGATGCAGCCACAGCCGCAGGTATTACAGTTGACACAGAAGAACTACAAAAAACAGCAGATAGTCTCCGATTATTCCATAAACTCATCAAAGCAGAAGATACTTGGGCCTGGCTAGAAAAACATCATTTGACTTTAGATGACTTTGAAGAAATGGCGAAAAATAATATCCTCTCAGCGAAATTAGCCAATCACTTATTTGCTGATAAAATTGAACCATTCTTTTATGCTCACCAACTAGATTATATGGGAGCAGTAACCTATGAAGTCATCTTAGATGATGAAGATTTAGCTCTAGAACTCTTTTATGCCCTGAAAGAAAATGAAATTAGTTTCCAAGAGATTGCCCGTCAATACATCCAAAATCCAGAAATCCGTCGCGCTGGAGGCTATCAGGGAATTAGAAGCCGCACCGATTTTAGACCAGAGATTGCAGCAGTAGTATTTGCAGTTACACCACCACAGATTCTCAAGCCTATAATTACACCACTAGGAGTACATATAATTGCCGTTGAGGAAATCATTAAACCACAATTAGATGAGCCATTACGCCTCAAAATTATGGGAGATTTTTTTACAAATTGGTTAAAGCAACAAATTATAGATGTAGAAATTGTACCCCAGCTTGAGATGGAGACCAATTCTCAATCATCTCAGAATGTATTAAGTCAGACGGTGTAAATAATTAAAGGTTTGTAGTAATGACTTTAGTCATTTTTTCTTTTAGGATCAAAGTCCTTACTACGAGCTAGATGATAATTAATTATCAGCAAATTACCCAAAATCTTCAAGATTTTGGGTAATTTGTATCTTCCAACTAAATAGAGTTTTTATTCCTCACTAATAAAGTCATGATGTAAATTTTTTAACCACATTTCAAACAGCAAGTCCATAATTTTTTCTCTTGCTGATTTATTCAAATCTGAAGGAAACCACTTTTCCACTCTGAGAACGTAATACCCCAGTCTTGTTTGAATTGGACCAATAACTTCGCCTGCTTTAGCATTGACAATGCCTGCGGCAATTTCTGGGTTTAATTCAAGCAAATAGCGAATTCCCAAAAAGCCGCCGTTTTCTGAAGATAGTTTACTATTGCAATGCTCTAGTGCCAAAGCACAGAAAGTAGTGTTTCCTTGCCGCAATGTGTATACAATTTTCTCCGCAGTGGCAAGGTCAACAACCAAAATCTGTGACAGTGCTACCCTTCTGTAATTATTACGATTGGCAATGTAAGCATGGTCTACATACACCCCAAACAAATATTCTTTGAGCTTTTTCTCTAATAACAAAACTCTCATTCCTTGTGACCACTCTTCGGCCCGAATGCGTTGCTGGTCTAGCCAAGCTAGAGTTTCTATAGTTTCAAACAACTTATGCTCTCGTCGAAAAGTATCTCCAGTTGCTTGCCATTCCTCATCAGTCGCTGTGATTCCCATCTGTTCGCACAAAGTTACAATTATTACATCTCTTTCGGCTAAAGCAGCAATTTCCGCAAACTTTGCAGAACGTCGCAGATATGCCAGGATTTCCAGATCAGTTGCAGGCGGATCTGCCAATAATACTAATTTTTCTTGCTGTTTTTGATGGGCAAAGAAATCGGGTAATAAAGTCTGTGTTAATTGTTCTTTCATGACTGTTGAAAATTAACCTGTTGCGAGGTATAACCTAGAAATTAGAGCACAATGCCTATCTAGATCCCCGACTTTTAAAAAAATCAGAGATCTAGATATGGAGTTCTCAATTGAGATTATTTCATGGTCAGCAAACTCTTGTGTATTTAACTGAAGTTATATTTTTAATTACAAGAATTTAATTTGAGCCATGTTTACTACTATTCAGAGGAATCCAATTGGATTTAATGTTAACAACATCTGCATGATTTCTCTCTTGTTTGTTGCTATTGATCTTACCAAGTAAACAATTATTTTTGAGTAATCTGATGTATGTGCGGTAGGGTATGTATTTGATAGGATTATAGCCAACGAAATGGAGAAATAAAACACAAGCCCAGGAGTATTTACCAGCGAGAACAGCTTTGATAATCTGCTCTAATTGTTCGGTTTCAATGATTTTTTCTGAGGGTTGATTTGACTCGGAAACTTCTGGAGTCATATGATTGATTACCTCTAGAGTAAGTTTACAAATCCAATAGGATTGCTATATCCCTGCAAGGGAGTATAAATATCCTCAGAATTAGCATTCAGATATGGACGTTGTAATTCAATTTCTTCTAGGGAAAAATGTTGTAAAATTGATGCCATTCTGCCATGTGGTGTGTCATTATTTTGTTGCCAAGCATCAAGTAAAGCATTAGCAACAATTTGGCAACGGTTCGTCCCGAAACTTTCTTGTTCACTAAATTTGTGTGTTGGTTCTTCGGCACATGCTAATCCTGGTGCTAGCCATTTGGTGAACAAAGGAACTTCCTCAGAGAAATGTGATTGGTGTTCTAAATAGACCCTCTCTAAAACTGGGTGAATAGCTTCATAGTTACTTTTGTCAAAATACAGCACTGCTGAGTCATAACGTTCGTAATCTGAAGGGTTGTACAGAGTTTTAAATTTGAAGGCAACAGATATGGCGTTGAGTTGAGCAGTTAGACTGTTCATGACAGCAACTGCACCATCTGGACTGAAATTGAAGTAGATGCGAACGAGTTCTTGATTATTTTCGGGAGCACCTGCATTAGCTACTGCCATATAAAATCCGTTTTGCACCAGATTTTTAGGCAATTTAACTGCAACCAAGTTACCAACTCTGACAGATGGTTGTTGTGGTTGCAGGTGGCGTAAACTGGTAGATGCCAAACTGCTTTGTAAGCTATTGCGATCGCTTTCAATATGCAGTGTTAAACCACCTTTATGCACCGCCAAAGAGCCATCTGTTTCTTCCCTCACTACTTGCCAATCATGGTTGAAGTAGCCTTCACTCTGATTACTTTCATGCAAGCGATCGTAAAAACTAATATCTACACCAAAGAAAGTATTGTTTTCTAGATTTTGGTTCAATGCCACATTTGTCGCCTCTACACTAGGGGAGAGGGCACGCTTTAGGGAACCGTTGTAATAAATACCGTAGAGAAAGTTTCGTAATTGCAGACTCAACAACTTATTTTGCAGATCCGGAGGTAATTGCTGAAAGTGAGAGATTGTTGATTCTGGCAGTTCTAAGGGTTTGTAGCTGGGATGTTTAATAGAAGGCTTAGAATCAATTTGCAGCTGATTAATGATGTCGTGTAGTGATGTCTGCAAATGTTCGGGAATATATGACCATTGAGTTTGCAGTGAATTTAATAGTTGCATAAGAGTTTACCCGTGAATGAGGAGTTTGTGGGGAGAGACGGGGAAGTTATGAAGTACGTTCTGGCGTTAAGCGTGAGATAAGTGGGTGGGAATCAGGTCTGATGCTTGCTGACCGCATACTGTCGTTATTGACGCTTCTGGACGGCATAATAAACTTTTGGCGACTTGGAGTATACAGATACCGGAATTACCAAAGGTTTTTTGGTGTTGTAGCATTGCTTGGATAGCTCTAATCAGAGCTAAACCGCTAAATTGCATAACTCGTAGTAAGAAATCTGGACAACGCTCTAGAATTTCCGGGAAATGGGCCAAATAAGCAGTAATTAGGGCTGCAATCGAAGGTTGGAGTAGTTGTAGAGGTGTGGTTGCTAGCCGTAAAGACTCTTCGATCGCTATTGTTCGACCAGTAATCATACTATACAGCCAAATTTGTAGATAACTGGCGATCGCTGTCCCTAAATCATTAGCCGGATCTCCCCAAGTACCGCGTTCCCAGTCAATCAAGCGAATTATCGGCTCACCTTCACCTGCTGTTTGCCAATTGAGAGATAAAAGTATGTTGTTGAGCTTAAGATCATTATGAGTCAGACAACAGGGAGTAAAAGTATCACTCAAATGAGCGATCGCTTTTCCTAAACTGTCGTAACGTTGATAAAGAGCAAAGAATTTTAGCCCATCAGCCGGATACTTACCAAAGACTTCTGGGGTGATTCTATCCAGTCCACGAGTTAAGTTAGGAGTTTCTTGGCTTAATCTACTCTCGGTATTTCGGAAAAACTCCCGATATTCCTGACGCTCAAAAGATAAACGATGAATTGATGCCAAAGTAGTTCCGACTACTGTTGCAATTTCTGGAGGGAAAAAATTTAAATTCTCTCTGCTGTAAAAATCCGCTAAATCCTGATAGTTGCTCAGATAATTGAACACTATGATGGAATTTTCAGCATCAAAATGTATTGCTTCTGAGAAAGATGAGCGAATTTGACTAAATTCTGAGAATCTCTTTAAAAACTCATGGACTCGCCACTCTAGCAAAAATTCACCAGCAGTTTTACCTTCTTGGTTATGAGGCTCTTGCTTAACTAGGAGTTTCTCACCCTCTGGTAAGGTGAGTAATAAGTTAAAATTTTTGGCAGGTTTTAACTCAATCTCACTCAGAGATTGATCATGTTTAGCACATATACCTTGGGAAATCAGGTAGTCAAAAACATTTTGAGAACTCAGGATGAATGGTGGCATAGTCTTAAATAAATCACAAATTTCACAACTTTTTTTTAGTCTGGCAAGAATGTTTAGGTTGTAATTATGGTGTTTTAGCTACTAAGTTCTTGTCAGAAAATGAAGAAATTGAATGTCTGAAAAAACTTCACATTCAACTGATACTTTTAGTCTCAAAAGTATGCATTATGGTCATTATTAAATAACTGTAATAGTTCCACAATGCTATAGATAGCAAATACTATTAAGCCAAATTCAAGAAACTTGATCCCAAAGTTAAGCATTTGGCTCAGAGCGTAGTAATCACCACCATATACGACCATCAAATCCTGATCGTTCAGGTCAGATAGGAAACTTTCTGAATCAGAATATTGCAATTCAGAAATTATAATTTTTGCCATTGAATTGATTGGTCAAAATCGCCACTTATTTATGTAGAGCTAGAATAAATCATTGCACACTTAATCTAGCTCAATAACTAACTAAAATTTAGTAAGCAGAACTACTAAAGGACTTAACTAAGTGTCCAATAGCATCGATGCCAAAGGTGATAGCTCCAAACTCAAATCCCTTAATACCGTATGCTAAAACATCATCTGTGGCACTAGAAAAACCATTATAGTAACCACCATGAATGGAAACAGTATCAACGCTGCTCATTTCATTGAGGAAGCTTTCGGAATCTTGGAATAATTCAGAACCAGCGTTTAATTTGTTCAGATTAATAGATGCCATGATTGACTCCTAAAACAATTGTTATCTTTGCTAGAAAATGCAGGCGATTAAGCAATAGATAACTTAATCGCTCATGCCACAATTTCAACAGAGCTATTTAGCTCAGAGTGGAACTATTCGCTAGAGAATTAGTAAGCAGAACTACTAAAGGACTTAACTAGGTGTCCAATAGCATCAATACCAAAGGTGATAGCTCCAAACTCAAATCCTTTTAAACCGTAGTCTAGAACATCGTCTGTAGCATCAGAATAACCGTAATTACCACCATTAATGGAAACGGTTTCGACGTTGTTCATTTCATTGAGGAAGCTTTCGGAATCTTGGAACAATTCAGAACCAGCGTTTAATTTGTTCAGATTAATAGATGCCATGATTGACTCCTAAAACAATTGTTATCTTTGCTAGAAAATGCAGGCGATTAAGAAATAGATAACTTAATCGCTCATGCCACAATTTCAACAGAGCTATTTAGCTCAGAGTGGAACTATTCGCTAGAGAATTAGTAAGCAGAACTACTAAAGGACTTAACTAGGTGTCCAATCGCATCAACACCAAAGGTGATAGCTCCAAACTCAAATCCTTTTAAACCGTAGTCTAGAACATCGTCTGTGGCATCAGAATAACCGTAACCATAACCACCATTAACGGAGACGGTTTCAACGTTGTTCATTTCATTGAGGAAGCTTTCAGAATCTTGGAACAATTCAGAACCAGCATTTAATTTGTTCAGATTAATAGATGCCATGATTGACTCCTAAAACAATTGTTGTCTTTGCTAGAAAATGCAGGCGATTAAGTTATTTATTGCTTAATCGCTCATGCCACAATTTCACCAGAGCTATTTAGCTCAATGTTCACTCAGCTATTTGCTAGAGCTTAGTACTTAACATCGCTGAAGGACTTAACTAGGTGTCCAATCGCATCAACACCAAAGGTGATAGCTCCAAACTCAAATCCTTTTAAACCGTAGTCTAGAACATCGTCTGTGGCATCAGAATAACCGTAACCATAACCACCATTAACGGAGACGGTTTCAACGTTGTTCATTTCATTGAGGAAGCTTTCAGAATCTTGGAACAATTCAGAACCAGCATTTAATTTGTTCAGATTAATAGATGCCATGATTGACTCCTAAAACAATTGTTGTCTTTGCTAGAAAATGCAGGCGATTAAGTTATTTATTGCTTAATCGCTCATGCCACAATTTCACCAGAGCTATTTAGCTCAATGTTCACTCAGCTATTTGCTAGAGCTTAGTAATTAACATCGCTGAAGGACTTAACTAGGTGTCCAATTGCATCAATACCAAAGCTGATAGCTCCAAACTCAAATCCTTTTAAACCGTAGTCTAGAACATCGTCTGTAGCATCAGAATAACCGTAATTACCACCATGAACGGAGACTGTTTCGACGTTGTTCATTTCATTGAGGAAGCTTTCAGAATCTTGGAACAATTCAGAACCAGCATTTAATTTGTTCAGATTAATAGATGCCATGATTGACTCCTAAAACAATTGTTGTCTTTGCTAAAAAATGCAGGCGATTAAGTTATTTATTGCTTAACCGTTGACTCAATTTTTATTTATTTTGTTCAATAAAATCAAGTCATAGAGCTCAATTTACAAGACATAAATAGATGAAATATGTCTGGTTTTAATTTCTAGATGTTTATACAAAAACTGAGTTTATAAAAATATTTTGAACGAAAGTAATATCTATAGGATTAGTATTTGATTTTTGAACAACAACGGTGTGCGATCGCAAAGCGTAACGTACCCCAATCTTCGGGTGGTGTGTTAACCTTTGCCATAAAGCAACGCTAGTTCTTAACCTGTGGCTTCGCTGTTGGTCGCAATCCCTAATACCAATTCATGAAAACGCTGATGCAGACAAATTTCTCGCAGGGGCACGGCATTGCCGTGTTCTTACCAACGCTGCCTTCCCTACCTGTATTTCAAAAATCAAATATGAGTTCTATATATATCAATCTAGATATTTGAATTGATAGTTATTTTGCATTTTTCCAATAAAAAATCGTGCGTCTAATATTAACCCAAAACACACGATTTTCATGAGTATTATATTGTAATTGGTCAAACAGCGATGTTAAAGACCTAGCTGCTGTCGTAAGTCGCCAATTTGTGTATCTAGTCTATCCATCCATTGATTAAGAGTTGCATTCGTCTCACTAAATGAAACTGGCAATTCTTCATCTGAAGCTTGTACTTGTGCTTGTGCGGCAGCCCTTGCATCTCTTCTTCTGGTTCTTCTACCAGCATAGACTCTCATCGTTTCCCCAAGAGTAATTTCATGGATAAACTTTTCATCGTCATTAGGAGAAAGATTGGAGATAGTTATCCTTGCCATTTGCTTGCCTCCTTAAATAGTGGCATATCGATTCCTACGCTCTAGAAATAAAATTAACCTCAAAGGTTAGATTTACTCTCTTCTATTGTGAAAGACTCTAGGAGAAAGTCAATCTTTTTATACTGATTTATCAGACATAATTGCAGGAATTTTGTCTATAAAAGAGATGGGTTTGAGGAATAAATCTGTGATGTACCAAATCTCTATTTATAGATAGCAAGAACCCCGATTCCCTAAAAGAATTCGGGGTTCTGATGCTATATTTTGAGTAACTAATTCGTCGCTTGTGGTAGCGCAGCAGGAATTGTCACATCTATTGGTGTCACCTTCGCTGCTAGCCGTGTCAATGGTGGTTTAATAGCAGTTTGATTCCCCACAACCAAAGTTACTAAATTTTCTGGTTTGAGGTATTGCTTTGCTACTCGCTGTACATCAGCTGCTGTCGTTGCGGCTACAGCTTTTTGATAACGGAAGAGGAAATCAGCCGGATAACCGTAGTATTCGTAGCGCATCAAGCGTGACAACGTTTGGCTGGGGTCTTGAAAGTTGAATACAAAAGAGTTGAGAGTAGAATCTTTAGCAAAAGCCAGTTCTTTAGCTGTCACAGGTTGCGCTTGGATACGTTTGATTTCACTTTGCAAGGCTTTGACAAACTGCACGCTAGCATCAGAGCGGGTTTGTCCCCCAGCAATGAACATCCCTGGATAATCGAAACGGGGACTCCAGTAACCATATACAGAGTAAGCTAAACCTTGACGCGATCGCACTTCATTAAATAAGCGTCCACCAAAGCCATTTAACACCCCATTCAACACATCCAAGGGCGCATAATCTGGACTGTCGAACCTTCCGCCTAGATGTCCAATCAGAATACTACTTTGAGTTAGCTGTGGCTGATTGACAAAGAACACCCCACCTGCATTAGCGGTTGATACCTCTGGTAGAGGAGATTTAGAAATTCTGAGGTTACGCTTCCAGTCGCCGAACTTAGCTTGGATGAGCGATCGCATTTTCTTTGAGTCAAAATCCCCCACAATCCCTAAAATTAGATTATTGGGATGAAAATACTGCCCATAAAACTTGAGCAAGTCTTGCCGATTAACCTGATCTACTGTGGCATATTCCGTAGTCCGCGCATAAGGACTATCCTGTCCATAAATTAGTTTACGAAATTCCCGACTAGCAATATCATCTGGATCATCATTCCGGCGAGCAATTCCGCCCTTAGCCTGGGTTTTAGCCAAATCTAACTTTTCTTGAGCAAATATCGGCTCACGTAACACCTCAGCAAACAGCCCAAACACCGTTTCTAAATCTTCACTGAGGGATTGAAAACTAGCACTACCAGTAGCTTCACCAATACTAGTTTCCACCGCCGCCGCTCGTTGCTCCAACATCTCGTTGATTTGATCAGGAGAATGCTGCTTAGTTCCACCAGTCCGCATCACCGCACCGGTAAAACCAGCCAACCCAACCTTCTCTGGTGGTTCCAAACGGCTTCCAGTCCGCACCAACGCCGTACCACTCACCAAAGGTAACTCATGCTCCTCCATCAAATAGACAACCAAGCCATTTTGCAGCACAAACCGCTCATACTTAGGTATCTTAATTTCCGGTAAAGGTGCAAACTGCAACTCCGTGTAATGCTTCGCCGCCGCCGTCGCCACCCCAGAAAAGTTAAAAGTCAAAAGCAAAAAGGCAAAAGCACCCACCAAAGCATAAACCAACCTCTTACCATCTTGAATTTTCCACTTCATCTGCCTTCTACCCTTCACCATATACCTCTGCATACTCTCTTCCTCTGCGGTTAATTCTCTTACCCCTGTTTCGACAACAGCTTACCAATCGTGCGATTCTCAGACGTAAACGTCGCCTTCGCCACTCGCTGAACATCCGCCGGAGTCACCGCCGCAATTTGATCTAACTGCTGAAACAAATTCCGCCAAGAGCCAGTTTTAATCTCATATTCCAACAATTGCTGCGCCATGCCCATATTGGAATTGAGAGTACGCAATAAACCCGCCCTCGCCTGAGTTTTCACGCGCTGTAACTCAGTCTCAGTCACAGGCTCAGTTGTAAGTTTATCAATTTCCTTTCGCAAAGTTGCCGCTAACTCATCAACTGTATGGTTAGGGGCAGTCAGAGCATAAAATAACATGAGATTTGGGTATTTATCCCCAGGAAAGCCACTGAAACCTTGAGCATTGAGTGCCAAACGCTGCTGTTCTACCAAAGATTTATACAGCCTTGATGTCCGTCCATCACTGAGTAAACTACCAATGATTTCGTATACCACATGATCAGGATGGTTGAGTGCCGGACGGTGATAGCCTTCCAAATACCAAGGTTGGGAAGGTAGCTGTAAAGTTACTTCTCGCGTTTGGGTTTGCTTTGGTTCTGCTGGGAGATTTTGTTGTGGCTTGGGTTTAGCAGGATAGCGTCCAAAGTAAGTTTGTGCTAGTTTTTTCACCTCAGCCGGGTTAACATCGCCAACAATAGCGATCGCTAAATTACTCGGTACGTAGTAAGTCTCAAAAAACTTCTGGACATCTTGTGGCGTTAAGTTGCGGATATCTTCGTCATAACCAATCACCGGACGCCTGTAAGGATGCACTTTATAAGCAGTATCGATGAACTTCTCCACCATCATTCCAATAGGAGAATTTTCCACCCGCATCCGTCGTTCTTCTAAAATCACATCTTTTTCTTTATAAAACTCACGCCGAATCACAGGATCTAAAAATCGATCTGATTCCAGCGACATCCACAGTTCCAACTTATTAGCCGGAAAGCTATACAAATAACGGGTAGCTTCAGTAGAAGTATTGGCATTTAAACCCACACCTCCAGCTTGTTCAACAATTTGCCCCAGTTCGTTTTGCTTAACTAGCTTTACGGCTTGCGCCTCTAGTTGTTTAAACTCCGCCTGTAATTTGGCAAGTTGTGCTTTTTGTCCGTTGGTTTTCGCTGTTTTAATTTCAGCATCCAACTGTTCTAAGCGTTCTAGTAGAGGTTTTTCTGCTTTGTAGTCTGTTGTACCAATGCGCGTTGTACCTTTAAAAGCTAAATGCTCTAGAAAGTGGGCTACACCAGTTTGTCCATCCGGCTCATCCACACCACCGACATCAGCATAAGTCAGAAAAGAAACCACTGGCGCTTGATGTCGTTCTAAAACAATAAACTTTAAACCATTGTCGAGGCGAAACTCAGTCAACTGCTGAATCACCCGATCCAAATAAGGCTGAATCGAACTCGGAACTGGTTTTTGGGTTCTTGGGGTAGGAGGTGCTGTAGGAGTTTGAGCTAAAGCAACTTCTGGTAGCAACCCCCACCAAAGCATGATCAAAGCGAACAAAGTGACTAATAGCCGATGCATTGTGACAGATACTTGGGTTGACCAATCTAGGATAGTGTAAAAGCGATTGGGCTGATTCATATAAAGACAGTTGAAGTAAAGTTATACGACCTGAGAGACAGACTATTAGGGATCAGGCGTTAATCTTGTATTAAGCTTTCCGTGCTTTTTGTACTGGACGTTAGACAATAATGCTACAAGCCGTGTTCCGGAGATTTGGCAATAATTACTATGCGAGTTTTTAGTTCTCCTCCACCTTCAGAAGCACAAACACGTACCCGCATTCTGAGTGCGGCACAACGATTGTTTGCTGCTCAGGGTTTTGATGGTACTACCACCCGTGACTTAGCACAAGCAGCAGGTGTTGCGGAGGGTACTCTATTTCGTCATTTTCCCAATAAAAAAGCCATTTTGGTGGAGGTGGCAACTAGTGGCTGGGTAGAGATTCTCACAGATTTGCTCACGGAATTGAGTGAAATGGGGAGTTATAAGGCTGTAGCTCAAGTAATGCGCCGCCGGATGTGGAACTTGCAAAAAAATGCCGAAATGATGCGAGTTTGTTTTATGGAGGTGCAATTTCATCCAGATTTGCGCGATCGCATCCAGTTAGAAGTCATCACTAAGATGACTGATGTCGCAGAAGCTTTCTTTCAAACCGCAATGGATAAAGGTATCTATCGCCAGATGGATGCCAAACTTGTCGCCAAGGTGTTTTTGGGAATGTTTGCCGTCGCCGGGTTTTCAGACAAAACCGTCATGGAACCCGATGCTAGCCCCCAAGAAATGCAGCAAATGGCAGAAGGACTCGCTGATATTTTCCTCAATGGTGTATTAGCTAAGGATTAGGGCATTGGGCACGAATCAATTCAAAATTCAAAATTTGGACTCTTGACCCTTGACCCTTGACTCAGCACTCAGCACTGTTCTCGCTTGTTGAAACCACTGTTGTACTAGCTCGATCGCCGGACACAAATCTCGTCGCTGCATTGTGGCTACCTGCAACCGCATAATTTGTTGATGCAATCTGTGAGTGGGAGTTTGCGCCAACTGCGCCACCGAAGCAATACCTGCATGTAATAATAAACCGCTATATTGCGTTCCCACACTGGGAATACGTGCTAAATCAGCTAGCGCCACCCATTTATTGACATATTGAAGATTAATCTGTAATTTACTGGCTAAAGCTAGCCTCTTATCTGGCGTTTTGCCTTGTTGAACTAGCGCTTTTGTAGTTTTTATCCCACCACTTTGCAGTTGGGATATTTCTTCTTGGCTCAATCCAGGTAATTGCTCAATTGGCCAGTCGCAAGATGTGATGTTTTGGGGCATGGGGCACTTGTACTGAGCGTAGTCGAAGTATTGGGCATGGAAAGATAGGGTAGAAATCACTAATAATTTTTGACAGAAGTTGCATTGCAACATCTCTACCAAACTACAAACAACTAATTAATCAACTCTCCCCGTAAAACAGTCACCGCTTGTCCCGAGAGAAAAACGCGATCGCCACCGTCGTAGTAAATCTTCACTACGCCACCACGGCTAGAGGCTTGATAAGCTAAAAATTGATCTTTGTGTAGGCGATCGCGCCAGAAGGGAGCTAAACAACAGTGAGCCGCTCCTGTAACTGGGTCTTCGTTAATGCCTAATCCTGGTGCAAAGAACCGCGAAACGAAATCGTAAGGAGAATCAGAATTGGCAGCACTGGTGACGATTACATCAGCCATAGGCAACGTTTTCAATAATTGGAAGTTAGGCTGTAACTCTCGTACCAATTCCTCTGATTCCAATTCCACCAGATAGCCCAAGGAATTCTGATAAACAGATTTGTAAGGTACACGCAAAGCTTCTCTGAGTTCAAGAGGCGCAACTGTAGCTTGCGAGCGATTCACCGGAAAATCTAACTCAATCCAATCACCTTGCTTCTTAGCAGTCAGCACCCCACTTTTAGTATAGAAACGCGCCGCTTCATCAACTGAAAGATGCCCTTCTGACCATAGCACATGGGCACTAGCTAGAGTAGCATGACCACAAAGCGGTACTTCCACCGTCGGCGTAAACCAACGCAGATTAAACCCATCATCCTGTCTAACTAGAAAAGCCGTCTCCGATAAATTCATCTCCTGCGCTATGTTCTGCATCCAGCGTTGGCATAGCCCGCCGTAGGCATCGCCTTGGGTAGTCAGCAGAACACAAACAGCCGCCGGGTTTCCTGCGAACGGTCTATTGGTGAAAGCATCCACCTGAGTAATGATTTGTCCCATATCACCCTAATTCCCAGTTTTATATACTTATCGTGGCTGCACTCAAAAATTATGCAAGTTAGCGATTGGCAAATAGTTTTGTAGGTTGGGTGCAACGCAGTAAAACCCAACACTGGTTTCATTCATCATCTATATCTGAAAACAAAGATTCTAAATCTCGATAACCACTAATAATGCGAGTAACAGTAATTCCGTCTTGTCTAGGATAGTAAAATATAATGTAATCATCTACAAAAAAACCGCGTAGATTTGTGACAAGCTTTCCGTAACTCTTACCCATATTAGGAAAACTAGCTACTTATTTACACTTCTGGCGAATGTCATCAAAAAGCTTACTGGCTGCTTTTGGGTTAACGCTGACAATATATTCACAAATTTCATCTAAATCTTGAATTGCTGCATCGGAAAGTGAATAATTGCTCATTCAGAAGATTCCTCTGCAATTTGACGAATTTTTTCTTGTAATCTTGCAAATACAATTTCGCCGTCAGTGACTTTTCCCTTGACAATTTGTTCAATTCCTACAGCAATTTTTTGGCATAATACTCCAATTCGCTGTTCTCTTTCTTGTAGAAGTTTAAATGCTTCATTTATGACATCATTTGCACTAGCAAATCTACCACTTGCAAGCTGTGCTTGGATAAATTGCTCTAGTTCTGGTTTAATTTGTATGTACATATTCTTTAAGCTCAATCGTTAATACTTTTACCTTTGTTTTAGCAAAATGACACATTATTAGCAATGCTTGCCTCTAAGTTATTTCCTTAATGGTTACAAGAATTTTATCAAGCAAGTTCATAATTCTTTAATCCTGCTGTAATATGCTAATCAATCTCTCCTCTGCTCTAGTTAATACCTTACAAGAGCGTCGCCAACAACTAGCCAATTTGATTGATTTTCCTGCAATTCTCTGGTCGGGAAATACCAATCCCCGCAACTTCCCTGCCAATGTTTTTCCTTATCGGGCTAGTAGTCATTTCCTCTATTTTGCCGGACTGCCTATACCAAATGCCGCTATACGCTTAGAAGCAGGTAAACTAGAACTTTTCCTAAATGAGCCTGCACCCAGTAGCGCCCTTTGGCATGGTGAAATACCCAAACGGGAAGAAATAGCTGAGAAAATTGGGGCAAATGTCGCCAGACCAATGGCAGAATTAGAGTCTTGGGTAGAAGGTGCTGCGACGATCGCAACTCAAGATGCTGCCACATGGACACAGCAATCGCAATTATTGAATAGATGGGTACTGCCACAGAATCCACCCCAAGGAATTGATTTAGAATTAGCCAAAGCCATTGTTAGCTTACGCCTCACCCACGATGCCGGGGCTTTAGCTGAGTTACGCCAAGCTGCGGCGGTGACTGTCGCCGCCCACAAAGCCGGGATAGCGGCTACAGCAAGCGCCAAAATCGAAGCAGAAGTCCGGGCGGCGATGGAAGCAGTTTTCATTACCCATAACATGACCACTGCATACAACAGTATTGTTACCGTCCACGGGGAAGTTTTACATAACGAGCATTATCACCATCCCCTGCAACCAGGCGACTTATTGCTGGTTGATGTCGGTGCAGAAACGCGCATGGGTTGGGCGGCTGATGTGACTCGCACATGGCCAGTTTCCAGTAAGTTTTCATCTACCCAAAGAGATATTTATAATGTAGTGCTGGCAGCTCACGATGCTTGCATTGCTCAAATTCGCCCTGGTGTAGAATATGCCGATATTCATCTTTTAGCCGCTAGTGTCATCGCTGAAGGTTTAGTCGAGTTGGGCATTTTGCGAGGCTATCCCCAAGATTTAGTCGCCATCGATGCTCATGCTTTGTTTTTCCCCCACGGAATCGGTCATTTACTCGGTTTAGATGTCCATGACATGGAAGATTTGGGCGATTTAGCTGGGTATGAAGAGGGGAGAACCAGGAGTCATCGCTTTGGCTTGGGCTATCTGCGTTTAAATCGTCCTCTACGTCCAGGGATGTTAGTCACCATTGAACCGGGATTTTATCAAGTACCCGCAATTTTAAATGATGCCAATGTCCGCTCAAAATATCAAAATGTAGTGAATTGGGAGCGGTTAACGCAATTTGCTGATGTCCGTGGTATCCGCATAGAAAATGATGTTTTAGTCACAGATGAAGGCAGCGAAGTTTTAACAGCAGCATTACCGAGTGATGCCAATACTGTAGAAGATTTAGTATTGTAAAAATATAAAAGCCTGATTCACTGAGTTCAGAACCTTATTCATCAGTGTTGCTAATCGAGAGGTTATCATAGTGAGTCGGATTGTTTTCATCACCATTGGTTCCTTTGGTGATTTGCATCCCAAAATTGCGATCGCACAGGAATTAAAAAAGTGTGGTCACACTGTAGTGTTTGCCACCCACAAAGAATATCAAACCAAAATTGAATCATTGGGATTTGAGTTTCATCGAATACGCCCTGACAACAACGCACTCAACAATCCTGAAGAGATGGCGCGGATGATGGATTTGAAAACAGGTACGGAGTATGTCATCCGCAAATGGGTGTGTGCGAATTTACGGGAAACCTACACAGATTTACTCAAGTCATTCCTGTGTTTCCATTTTTAGCTAAACTGCGTGGGCTGGGTGCGATCGCCAACCAGGGCATAATTCAACTATCAAAAATAGTCGCTAAATCTTGGGCGGAACCAATTCACCAACTACGACGCCTACTCAGCCTACCTCCGCTCGTTGGCAATCCCTTCATTGATGATAAGTATTCTCCCTACCTGGTGCTGGCAATTTTTTCCCGGAGGCAATATGTAGCAGCACGAGTAGCCAAGCATTTACGTGAATTGTTAGAAAAACCTCACTATACAGCTAAAGCAACAGCAATCGGACGTATCATTCAAGCGGAAAATGGGGTTGATGTGGCGTGTGATGCGATTGAAAAACAGCTGCAAGCTTAGTAGTAAGATTATTTCCGCCAGTTTCTTAAAAATGACAAAATCTGCTCTGCGATCGCAGATGGAATTTTGCAAGTATGGTAATTTAAAAGATTATTATCACTCTGCGTTTAAATATTCCCATCGGTGAAAACAGACAGCATATTTTATCGCCTATTTCAAGAATTCCCCGACATCTTCTTTGAGCTAATTGGCAATTCTCCCGAAACTGCCACAGGATATCAATTTTCATCAGTTGAAGTCAAACAAACCGCTTTCCGCATCGATGGTGTATTTCTTCCTGAAACAGGAGAACGCCCAATTTATTTTGTTGAAGTCCAGTTTCAAGCAGACGCAAAAATTTACTCCCGGTTATTTACAGAAATTCATTTATATCTCCGCCAAAACCAACCAGAGAATGATTGGTTAGCTGTGGTTATTTACCCAACTAGCAGCATTGACACAGCAAAAACCACACACTACCGCGAGTCCTTTACTTCCGGTAGAGTCACCCGTATTTATTTAGATGAGTTAGGAGAAACCGCATCTCTACCCCTTGGCATTGCTACGATTAAATTAATCATAGAAAATGATGCAATCCCAGTAGCCAGGGAGTTAATTACTAGAACCAGCCAGGAAATTGATTCAGTACAGCAACAGCAACAATTATTACAAATCATTGAGACGATTTTGGTTTATAAATTTCCCAGTATGAATATTGAGGAGATACAGGAAATGTTTGGCTTAAGTGATTTGAAACAAACACGAGTATATCAGCAAGCATTTGCAGAAGGCGAACACAAAGGTAGACAAGAAGGCGAACACAAAGGTAGACAAGAAGGTAGACAAGAAGGTGAACGAAGAGGAAAGTTACTCGCTGTACCAGCAATGTTAGCGGCTGGATTGACTGTGGAACAAATAGCACAAGCTTTAGGTTTAACTGTGGATGAAATCAGGCAAGCTACACAACAACCTCCACAATAAGCAAGGAGATAGAAAAAAGGTTAAGTATCCCATTGCTACAGTCGGGGTGAAAACTACTAAGCTGGTAGATAGCACGTTAAAAATCTCCGGGAAATTCTGAATCGTAGTAGCTGCGGCTCAGATTTACCCACCGGCTAACTACCTGTAACGACATTACTATGTTTGATGCTTTATCTGACCGTTTAGAAGCCGCCTGGAAAAAATTGCGGGGACAAAATAAAATCTCTCAATCCAACATTCAAGACGCTTTGCGAGAAGTACGCCGCGCTTTGTTGGAAGCGGATGTTAACCTCCAGGTGGTCAAAGATTTTATTAATGAAGTCGAAACCAAGGCACAAGGTGCTGAAGTGCTCGCTGGCGTGCGACCTGACCAACAGTTCATCAAAATTGTTCACGATGAACTGGTGCAGGTAATGGGGGAGGAGAATGTTCCCCTAGCAGAAGTAGAGGGACAAACCACCATTGTGCTAATGGCTGGGTTACAAGGTACTGGTAAAACCACAGCTACGGCTAAGTTAGCCCTACATCTGCGGAAACTAGAACGCAGCTGTTTGTTGGTGGCGACAGACGTATATCGCCCAGCCGCTATTGATCAGTTGATCACACTAGGTAAGCAAATTGACGTACCAGTATTTGAACTGGGAAGTGACGCTAATCCAGTAGAAATCGCCCGCCAAGGTGTCGAACGCGCTAAAGCAGAAGGTATTAATACAGTCATTATTGATACTGCTGGTCGTCTGCAAATTGACGAAGACATGATGGCGGAGCTGGCCCGCATCAAAGAGACAGTCCAACCCCACGAAACACTGTTAGTGGTGGACTCCATGACTGGTCAAGAAGCTGCCAACCTGACCCGGACTTTCCACGAACAAATAGGAATCACTGGCGCAATCCTCACAAAGTTGGATGGTGACAGCCGTGGTGGTGCGGCGTTGTCAGTACGGCAGATTTCGGGTGCGCCAATTAAATTTGTCGGTGTGGGTGAAAAAGTCGAAGCCCTGCAACCTTTTTATCCTGAACGGATGGCATCGCGGATTCTGGGAATGGGCGACGTGCTCACCCTAGTAGAAAAAGCTCAGGAAGAATTTGACTTGGCAGATGCCGAGAAAATGCAAGAGAAAATTATGTCGGCAAAGTTTGACTTTACCGACTTTCTCAAGCAACTGCGCCTGTTGAAAAATATGGGTTCTTTGGGAGGCATCATCAAGATGATTCCAGGGATGAACAAGCTCTCCGACGACCAGCTAAAACAGGGAGAAACCCAGCTCAAGCGCTGTGAAGCGATGATTAACTCAATGACTCGCCAGGAACGCCATGACCCCGATTTATTAGCCAGTTCTCCTAGTCGGCGGCGACGGATTGCATCTGGTTCCGGCTATAGAGAGTCAGATGTGAGTAAATTGGTGGGTGATTTCCAAAAAATGCGATCGCTCATGCAACAGATGGGTCAAGGTCAAATGCCTGGAATGTTCGGCGGTGGCATGGGCGAAGCCTTTGCTGGTGGAGGTAATCGTCCCCCCGCCCCCGGATGGCGGGGCTATCCCGGCGGCGCCAGCACGAAAAAGAAAAAAACCAAAGATAAAAAGAAAAAAGGCTTTGGTAATCTTTAGTCATTGGTTATCGGTTATTAACTCCGAACAAAGGACAAACAACTACATAGCAGCAAATGCTAGGCAAGTGCTAAAATTAGCATTTCAGCATAACCATAAACAGGAGAATGATTCTTCAACCATGATCAAACTGCGCCTCAAGCGTTACGGTAAAAAGCGGGAAGCAAGTTACCGCATTATCGCTATCAACAACCTCGCTCGCCGCGATGGCCGTCCCCTAGAAGAACTGGGATTCTACAACCCCAGAACTGATGAAGTGCGATTGGATGTTCCTGGTATCGTCAAGCGACTACAACAAGGCGCTCAACCCACTGACACCGTCCGACGCATCCTAGTAAAAGCCAATGTTTTTGAACAGGTCAGTGCCACAACAGCCGCATCATAATTTCGGAACCCAGTCTTCTACAGCTAGTCCCAACTATAATCAGTTGGTACGATTTTTGGTGCAGCCCTTTTTAGAATCTCCAGAGTCTTTAAGCGTTGATTGTGAACTTTCTCACACGCTTCATAAAGCTTGGATTCGTATTGCTTTTGACAGCACAGATAAAGGGAAAGTGTTTGGTCGGGGAGGACGCAATATACAGGCGATTCGCACTGTAATTGCTGCGGCTGCTGAAGCTGCTGGACAATCAGTGTACCTGGACATCTATGGCAGCACCTCCTCTAGTAGAGAAGGTGCATCTTTTGATGAAGATAGGGAAGAGCGATTACCAGCGCCAAAATCCCGAGAACAACGTGGAAATATCCCTAGACCTATTGCTAAACCCCGTTCCTACTAGTTTCAACCTCAAGCGGAAATCTGAGCGGCGGTGGCTAATCCGCTCAGATATTCTCAAAGGTTTGATGATGATCTGTGTTGATCTAAAAAAATCTGGGGAATGGGTAAAAACAGCTAAATTTGCTAGGCTGGCATTGGTGAAACGAAATCTCGTGTAACTATAAAAATACTCGAAATCCTTTTGAGGATTGAACAGATGGGTGTTTCCTATCAAGAGCAGCGATCGCTATACTGTATTGCAGTTAGCGATTATTATCTATAACTCTGATTTTCTCTGCCAGGAGGTGAAACCAGGGAGTGGCTGAAATCCGTTTAGGTGAAAACGAGTCAATAGACTCGGTACTAAGACGTTTTAAAAAGAAAATTCAAAAAGCTGGAATTTTATCTGAAGTTAAACGCCGAGAAAGATACGAAAAACCAAGTTTGCGTCGTAAGCGCAAAGAAGAAGCCGCACGTAAAGGTGCTTGCTACTAAGTTGTTTGTAGTAAGGACTTGAGTCCTGATATTTTAAGTGCTGAGGTGCTTACTACAAACTTTAAAACCATTGTGATATCAAACCTAAAAAAAGTAGAGATGCGATCGCATTTCTATGTTCCCTTCATCGAGGGGATGGGAAAAAATAAAATTGCGCCTTTGTGTGCTTTAGGGAAAAAATTTAACTTTGTCATTAAATGCTGCTCACAGATAAAACAATACTATGGCAGATGCTTTAAAAATTCAGCTGCCGAATGCTTCCAGTGCGATGGCTCTGGCAGGAGATGGGGAAGAAAATTTGAAAACCCTATCCGAGCAAACAGGAGCCGTTTTGGTGCTGCGTGGACAAGATTTACATATTGCTGGCACCGAAAACCAAGTTGATTTAGCTGCTAAATTGGTGCGATCGCTAGAATATCTCTGGACTCAAGGTAATATGATCTCCAGTGCGGATATTTCTACAGCTCGTCAAGCTTTAGATAGCGATCGGACAGCAGAACTACAAGATTTACAGCGAGATGTCCTCGCTAGAACTCGTCGGGGTGAAGAAATTCGCGCCAAAACTTTTCGCCAGCGACAGTACATCGACGCCATCCGCAGGCGTGACTTAATTTTCTGTATCGGGCCGGCGGGAACTGGCAAAACTTTTCTCCCCGTGGTTGTCGCTGTACAAGCTCTTCTCGCTAATCAGTTTGAAAAGTTAATCTTAACTCGTCCCGCCGTCGAAGCAGGTGAAAAACTAGGCTTTTTGCCAGGAGATTTACAACAGAAAGTTAATCCCTATCTCCGCCCACTTTATGATGCCATCAATGAATTTATTGACCCAGAAAAAGTCCCCAATTTGATGGAACGTGGTGTGATTGAAGTTGCACCACTTGCCTACATGCGGGGACGTACCTTAAATAATGCTTTTGTCATTGTGGATGAAGCCCAAAATACCACACCTGCTCAAATCAAAATGGTTTTGACTCGTTTAGGTTTCCGTTCGCGGATGGTGATTACAGGTGACATCACTCAAACTGATTTACCTACGAATCAACAATCAGGTTTAGCAGTGGCTATACAAGTTTTAAAACATGTTGAAGGCATTGCCTTTTGTGAATTTTCTCAAAGAGATGTCGTGCGCCATCCCCTAGTTCAGCGCATCGTCGCTGCTTACGAAAAGTACGAAAGTTAGTAACGCTTTTCTTGTGAGATGCTCCGCAAATACGGAATTCAAAATGCTTGTATGGCAGGCTTTGGGATAATTATTAATGCTCTATTTACTTCCACTCTGTTGTACTAAATATTCATCATTGCCTAAAGACAAACGACAAAGGAAAAATCAGAAATGACAACAACATTAAAAGAATTTTTGGCAACCTGCGAAAACTTAGGAACCTTGCGTTTAATTGTCACTAGCAGCGCTGCTGTCTTAGAAGCAAGAGGCCAATTACAAAAGCTATTTTATGCAGAGTTACCCAAAGGTAAGTATGCGAATATGCACACCGAAGGTTTTGAGTTTCACTTGAACATGGATAAAATTATGCAAGTGAAATTTGAAATAGGTGAAGCTAAAAGAGGTAACTTCACAACCTACGCTATCCGGTTTTTGGATGAAAAACAGGAACCAGCTTTAAGCCTATTTTTACAATGGGGTAAGCCAGGAGAATATGAACCGGGACAAGTAGAAGCTTGGCAGTCTCTGAAAGAAAAGTATGGGGAAATTTGGCAACCTTTACCAGCAGAAATTTAAAACTAGGAATTGGGAATTGGGCATTTTTTCATCCCTCATCCCCAGTTCCTAATCCCTACAATTATTTAAACTGCGTAAACTCAAATACATCGTAATTACCACCACGGAGAACAGATTCTGTATGTTTTCCTTGCAATCGCTTACCAAGAGTTTCTTCTAAAGCACCCCAAACAGCACCAAGAGTATAAGTACATTTACGTGGTGAGCCTAAAGATTCTCCCGCAGAACATAAAGTTTCGGAAGTGTAAACTTTAATCACATCGCCTGCTGTTTCAGCTTTGTTCACTTCACAGAGACAAGTACCATCTTTACCTAGAGCTAACCCCAGTTTGTAGACAATATCTTCTAAAGTCAAGTTCGCTCCTACTAAGCCTAACTCTTGTGCCAACTGTTTACCACGACTACGACCTGCGGCAATTAAGGCGATCGCAGTTGCTTTTTCGCCCAAAGCTTCTTCCATACCTGTAATTGCTGCTTTGAAGCAGATAATACTGCTGAAATCTCCCAACCTCGGACGCAACATCTACGACACTCCTACAAATTACGGTAAAATTTATGTTGAATTTTGGGTTGATTCTTGGAGAAATTTAGCATCCAAAAATCTGACTATAGGCTATTTCCCATTGATTAGTTAAGCTACTAAGGGCGCAATTTGAGAAACGGCGCGTTTGATTTCTAAAAACAATAAGCCTTGTTTAGCAGCCGCATTAGATAGAACTAATAAAACTGCATCAGGGCCACAGCTAACTACGACGCCAAAGCCTTTTTCGCCTTCGACAACAATCCGGTCAATAGTACCGCGAACTAACTCGCTACCAATACGTTCACCTAATGAGAGCATGGCTGCGGACATCGCAGCAGTGCGGTCTTCATCCATGTCTGTTGGGAGCACAGAAGCTAAAGCCAGACCATCAGGACTGACTAAAGCCGCACCCTGTACATTGGATGTACCGCTCACAAAGTTTTGTAAAACCTCTTGTAGCATTGAGACGTTAATCATGGCTATTCCCTCAGTAATTTTTGGTAAAAGAGATTGACTAGTTTCAGCTAATAATGGCTGTAAATTGCTAGACGAGTGCAAATTTTCGCCTGTCTCCATGAACATTTGGCGAAATGTTCTTGAGAGTAGCTTGAGGATATTGCCCAAATACATCGAGGCTCATCAGCTCCCTACAATTTGGAGGTTTTGGTGATTTCTTGGATGAGTGCCTGTAAAGCCGCCCTGACTGAAGCTTTTTTGGTAGTATTCACAACTATTAGTGTATTTTGCACTCCCAAAGCGATCGCTATTTCTTCTGCACCCAGAGCACCTGGACAATCTGTGTGAGTCAGTCCGATCAGCATCGGTATTTGTACCCTTTGGTTGATGAAGTCCAGAATTTCACTACTGTAGTGGAAATGCTGTGGGCGGTGAGCAGCGACTAAGAGAATGTAAGCATTTGCTCTGTGAATCAGGATATCCCACATAAAATCAAATCGGGTTTGTCCTGGTGTGCCATAAAGATAAAGTAATTGATTGGGTGTTATGGTGAGATGCCCAAAGTCCAAATCTACCGTAGTTTGAGCCTTGATATTGGCTATTTCATCTGTAGCTTTTTTGTCAGTATCAACCACCTCTATGTCACTAATAGTGCGAATAAAGCTTGTTTTTCCAGCACCTACGCCACCTGTAATCACAATGCGTAGGTTGTTCATTTAAACCTCCGCGAGAAAACTACCTCCACACCTCTTCAGGATAGGTAAGGTAATTATGAATTTGTGTTTATTTAGGGTGAAGGCAAGTTGAATTGCCCACATTGACCTAACAAGTGCAGATAAATTCTTAAAGCACATTAGTAGTTTTGATCTGCTTCAGGAACTTTGAAAGAAACTGCCTTCTACAAAGATGTAATCTGTAGATTAATTACATCTGGTATTCCACACCCTTGAATTTTAAAGCCTGTATTACATGGGATTGTACACCAGTATTAATTTACTTTTCAAATAAAAAATGATTGTATTTTCTTATGAAATAAATGTATAGCATAATACTCACTTTTATTCTTCAATTTATGCCTCGCCAAGAGGAAAGACTTCTGAGTGGAGCTATTTCAGCAGAAAAAATAGAAGTCATGTACTGTTGATAAGGCAGTCAAACCAAAATACTTGATACTACTTAGTATAAAATAGTTTGATATTAAAGCATTTTTTAAGCCTAGTTTATTCAACAAGCATTAATATATGATATCGAGTAAAGCTGAAGCAAATTTTTCTAGATTTTTACTTTGATTGCAGTTGGTATTGATAGCAATTAGCTAATTCTTGAATCAGCGTGATCAAAGCTGCCTTAACTGATGCTGTTTCCGTAGCATTCACATTGATTAGTGGTGGACAGTCAGACTGATCCAAAATTCCCAAAGCTAAGGCGATATCTTCTATTTCCCAAGCGTCTGAACAATCAAGATGAGTCACCCCGATCAGATAAGGAATTTTGACTCGTTGTTTCATGAAGTTTAATATCTTGCGACTGTTGCGGAATTGCTCAGGGCGGTGAGCATCTACTAGTAGGATGTAAGCATTAGCTCTCCGAATCAGGATATCCCACATAAAGTCAAAACGAGTCTGTCCTGGCGTACCATAAAGGTGCAACGCTTGACCTTTGCCTATGGTGAGGAGTCCAAAGTCCATAGCTACAGTAGTTTGAGCCTTAATCTCTGCTGTTTCATCTGTAGCTTTCTTGTCAGTAGCAACAACTTCAATTTCACTAATGGTGCGAATAAAGCTCGTTTTACCGGCGGCTACACTACCTGTCACCACAATACGTAGGATTTCCATCAAGTTTTACTCCTTAAAAACCCAACCAGATTTTGTAAAAAGGCTGCATCTACCTGTTGTGTTTCTGGTGCTGGATGTTTTTTGGATTCCACAATAGAAGAATTCAGCCAGCTAAAATCCAAAGGGTAATCATCCAAATCTGGTGTAGATGTGATCACGGTAACTTCTTCCAGCAATCCAGCCAGCATTAACCGAAAAGCAGCTTGCTGAACTTTCACAGTTGCTTGATTGAGTTGAGAGGCGATCGCATTAATAGAAACACTACCATTAGCAAATTCCCACACCTGCCACTCAAACGCATTTAAGCGCAGATTTGGTTTAGTTTGCGTAATACTTTGAATACCAGAATCAGCATCTGGGAGTGCATCAGCCATTACCCCCCAGTTTTTCAATACTCTCAAAGCCATCAGCGCTACTTCAATTGCTCTCAGGCTTAACCCCGTCATCTCTTTCCAAGGTACAGTGGCTTTGCTATCAAATTTAAATACTCCCTTTTGAATTTCAAAAAGTTCTCGTACCTGCTGGAGTTGACTAGCAAATAATAGGTTTAGCTGTTCTGCACTCAACATCTCTTGAGTTTTCAAATTCAACCCTAGAGGTGTTGTTGATGCTACCGTATGCAGTTGTTGTAAATCCGGCTGGTTTAACCATCCTCGTTGGACAATTTTAGATGCTAAACCCCCACCATTTAAGCGATTAGCAGTAGCGACAATCCGCCCCTGTTTGAACCAAATATAATAGTAGTGAGATTTAGATCCTGGAGCATAAATGTCTGGTAAGGTGCAGACACTTAAACAACCAGATTTGCGTCCTTGATCAATTAGCTGAAACAATTCAGCCAAGGAAAAATCCGTAAAAGAACTAGATAAACTCATTAGTTCAAAAGGTAAAGTATAAAAACTAATCTCCACAAGCTTCTGGGAGCATCTCAATGCAGATACAATGCTCAGATACTAGAATGCTAATGAGAACTACCCTGTGGGTTCTGCGAAGCAGTACAGTCCTCAAACACTCGATGTCTATGAATGGGGAACAGTAAACAAGAGTAAAGCTCTAACGCATTATCCGCAGAGTTGCAATCTATGAAGTAAATAATGTAGTTACCACCCTGATGGCAAAAAATATTTTGCCTATTTGCAGGCTTTATACCTGTTTTAGTCAAAAGCTACAAATGCTTTTGCTGATGCATAAGTAGAAGCATAAGTATACGCTGCAATTATTAAAATAAGTAATTTTACTAGTAAATTAATTTTTTAAGCAAAAAAACGTAAAATGCGTACTTATGCATGTATTTATTATTGCCAATACTGAGCTAATAGTATTTTGATTACCCGTATGACTGATATCACTAATTTTGAACAGCATATTCTCCAAGTCTATAGTTGTAACCCTTGATTGCAGGGAACTCTAGAAAAAAAATAAATTATGTGATTAGGATAACAGTAAGAATTAATACTTATATATTGAAAGCATTTTTTCGATTACAGAAAACTTTATTAGTTAAAAATTCCCCAATAATACTTATTTAAGGAGGGAATCTAATGTTTCTATTACGTTTATTTTTATACAGGTTAACTTTAATGTAAATAATGAAACATAATTTATGCTTCAATGAGTATTGAATCAAAAAATAATTAACATTTATTAATAAAATCGCCCTAATGCTTACTAACAAACTAATTTGGAGTGTTTGTTTGATATTTTTTTTCCTGCTAGGGATTGGAGACGCCAAAGCTGGAGAATTATCAGAACGACTGGCAAATTTTCCCCATTGGGAAAAATTAACCTTCGTAAAACCAGCCGTAGGTGATTTAGCTTATCCTGACTGGATGGCTGGTGATTGGCAGGTGACAAGTACTTTGGTAGATTTGGTTGCACCTTTAGCGCCAAACATTGTGACGCCAGGATTTGAATCTAATCGCCGACAATTAAATCAGCCTGTTAGTTTTCTGGTAAGATTTATTCCAGAACAACCATATGTACCTGCTTTAAAGATTCTGCCCAAAATAAGTAAAAATTTACCAAATTTAGTAGCAGATAGGGCATTTAATAGCTTGAATTTGGCACGGGCTTATTTAGGGGATAAAGCTGTGCTCTCAGTAAAAACAGACCCAGAATCGCCTAATCGTCAAATTACTTTATTGCGTGGCGATCGCCAGCTAGTCTCCATTGTCACGGCACGCGCTACGGAAACCACTGCTGATGGTAAATTTATCACTACAGAAGTCTTTCAACAACTTTTTAAAGGTAGTAGCACTCCCTATTTAAATTCGGTCGAGTCTACAACTGCTTATCTTCAACTAAAGACATCTCAACCGAAAATAGAAGCAGATCAGGTGACGGCCGTCTATCTTTCACCCCAAGATCCAGATTATTTTACTGCAAATTCTCAACCAGTAGCTCTTTATCGCTATCGCCTAGAATTTATTCGAGAATAGGGAATGGGTTATAGGGCATAGTGAAGATCAGGAAGACACGGTAGAAATAACAAATGACTTTGGACTCTTGATTCTTCACAAATAACAAAACCTCGTTTAACTCTTGACTACAATGTAGTATACATGTAGTATAAGATTCCAAGCTCAAGCTCGCGCTCTTGGAAGGTGTGCATCATGGCAAAATTCCGAGATATTCTCGATTATTTTCGTCCCTACTGGGGGCTGAGTATTTTCAGTATTACAGCATCCAGCATTTACGAAGTGATAGATTTGGTTGTGCCTTATGCGATCGGGCAAATTTTAAACATCTTGTCTGGTCAACAATTAGACAGACCAATTCAAGGAGCGATCGCCATTCTTTCCAATATTATCAATTATCCAGCCAATCAATTCCTGTCTTTAGGGGTATTGCTGGGTTTAATTTTTGTAGTTACTGTATTGAGAGCACCAACTGAGCCTTGGCTAACTAGTTGGTTCCACTGGGATATAGCCTTAAGGGCACGTCGAATTCAGAGTCAAAAAGCCATAGAAAAAATTCTCACATTACCGTTAGAATTTTTTGACGAAAATAACCCTGGTAGAATTTCTGGGAGAGTAGCTAGAGGTGTAGGTAATCACACTTGGACTTATCCCGAAATTGCAGGACAGATGATTCCCAAACTGTTTCGAGTCTTAGCAATTTTCGTTTGTATCTGGTTTATTGAATGGCGAATCGCCATTTTCTTTTTGATTTCATTTGTGATTATCCTCGGTTTCAGCTTAAGGAAATTAAAGCGACTAATTTGGCATGATAATCGTTTAGATAAGTATGCAGAATCTACAGAAAGCCGGACTTCGGAAATTATCACCAACATCAAAACCGTCAAGGCATTCGCCACAGAATCTCAAGAACTGAAACGGCAAAATCAAAGGTTGGCAAGAGAACTCACAGTAGTTGATTATCGCATCCACAAAGGTTACGTCAAATTAGGTACTTTGCAACGTACTTTAGTTCAATTTGGCGTGTTCATGGTATTAGGTTTAACCTTGGCAGCAACAGCAGACGGCAAGATTTCTCTGGGTCATTTCGTAATGACCTTAACTCTTTCTAGTATGGCTTATGCTGAGATTCAACCAATTAGTACTTTGGCAGAAGTCTTTGCTCGGCGCTATCCTTCTATGTTGCGGTTTCACGAATTCCTCCATGAACCATCTGTAGAGGATGGAGAGAGGTTGTTACAAGAGGAATATCAGGCAGAATCACCTTATAAATTCACGGGCAAAGTAGAGTTTTCTCATCTTAGTTTTGGTTACGATGCTGAACGTACAGTTTTGCAAGATATCAATCTCCTGATTGAACCATATCAAACAGTAGCATTGGTAGGGCGTTCTGGTTCCGGCAAATCCACCTTAGTGAAGTTGTTGTTGCGGTATTTTGAACCTCAAACAGGTCAAATTCTCATTGATGGTCAAGATATTCGCACCTTGGATGTGGGTAAATATAGAAGGAGATTGGCGATCGTTCACCAAGAAGTGGACATTTTCAACGGTACTTTGTTAGATAACCTCACCTATGGCAGACCAAATGCTAGTTTTGAGCAGGTTCAGGAAGCTTGTAAAATTGCCAGAGTTGATGATGTAGTCCAGCAGCTACCCCAAGGTTATTACACCGTTGTGGGCGAACGTGGTGTCAGGTTATCAGGTGGACAAAGACAGCGTTTGGGAATTGCTAGGGCGTTGTTAGTCGAACCAGATGTACTGGTGTTTGATGAGGCTACCTCCAGCCTAGATTACGAGTCTGAGCGTTCCATTCAATTAGCAATGCGATCAATTCAGGGAACTCGCACTACAATCATCATTGCCCACCGTCTTAGTACAGTGCGGGAGGCCGACAAGATTGTGGTTCTCGACCAAGGAAGGATTGTAGAAGTAGGTAGCCACGATGAACTACTACGTCAAGAAGGAATTTACCGCCGCTTGCACTCCTTGCAAGAAACCGGAGAACTCCTAAGTTAGGGCATGGGGCACGGGGAAAAGTAGCTTCCTTATTCATCAGGAGTACACAGAACAAAGTCTTAAATTCTTCCCTTCTGCCTTCCTTCTATCAGCTATTCCCTATGCCCAATTCCCTTCTGCAATGATTTTTATTTAACCCATTGCAATTTTTAAAGACTGATGCTACGATTGATAATCGTGAGACAAATGGGTCGGTGTCCGAGTGGTTAATGGAGACGGACTGTAAATCCGTTGGTTTACGCCTACGCTGGTTCAAATCCAGCCCGGCCCACCACTTCTGAAAGTTCTGAGTTATAATCTCCTGGTGGTAGTTGCCAGGATTATAACTCTCAACTCAAAAACAAGATTCACGTTTTGCCCGTGTGGCTCAGTGGTAGAGCACACCCTTGGTAAGGGTGAGGTCACGAGTTCAATCCTCGTCACGGGCTTTTTTATTAAGGATATACTTAACTGTTGTAGAGTTTATGAAAGGCTCGGATTTTCAATAAGTGAGTTCTTTGCACATATTGTTGACTACGATTTTTTATCGGGTAAATTATTTGCATAGTCAATATCAATCTGACAGATCACTAAGCATTGAATCATTTCAAAGTAGACTACGTCTGAAAAATTTTTGTATTTAGTTAAAACAGGCGCGGCAGGGCTCGAACCTGCGACCATCCGCTTAGAAGGCGGATGCTCTATCCAACTGAGCTACGCGCCCATATAAAAGTTATGGCTCATTGAAGAGTCATATTTACAAATTATATCTCTTTTACCCAAGAACAAGCAAGCTAAAATTGCAGATTTAGTACTAGCAAGGCTAAGATCCTAGACGCTAGGCAGTCAATGTACACCAAAAACGCAGTAAATGGCCTATTGGTTAGATATATTGTATTGTCGATGGGTACTTGACCCCTTAGCGTAGACGCCCTCTGGGCAGCCAAGCATAGGGTAGCTTCTTGCTATTGCAAAGAAGTTCACCCTACATGACTGCTAAGTAATCGCACTCTTGGCGATGCTGCCAAATGGCATTATAAATCGCATATTGAGAACGCCCCTGTGAGGAGTTATTTGCTAGTGCCATGTTTATTCTCAAACGGCAGGATGTTGAAATATCAAGCATTCAGCACCCAAAGCGGGATCAGCAGGTGCCGATCCTTCATTATCAGGGGCAAACCTTTCGCCTGATTAGTGTCTTTAAAGCTAGTCAAGAGGAAGAAGCTAGAAGCTTGTGGAGAGAATTGACTGATAATCGCGGTAAAGCCTGTGTTTTACTGGAAGAACCCGATCGCTATAGCGTCTGGGGCAAGGTGCGCTTAGAGCAGCTAGACAGTGATACGGGTAGTCATGCCAAAACCGGAATTTTTGTCCAAGCCAGTATTTTTCTACTGCAAGCTGTTTATATGGACATTGAAGATTTCTTGGGTACTCGGCAAGCAGCTTTATTTGAGAAAGATCTGGCTGAAGTCATGCGACAGAAGCAATTTCCCAAAACATCTTCCCCAGAAGCACTGAAATTTTTGCTCTCTCAAGAGCCACTGGATGAGGCTAAACTGCCCCCTTGGCAAGAAAGTCATGTGATTATCTTCTTGCAAGAACTGCACAGATTAGGAAAAACCTATTTTGGCAATGCTAATTTTGCTCATCCAGTGGTCGATCGCTTACAGGATATGCCAGAAGGAGAGCGATCGCTATTCATCAGTTGGCTAAATCAATCACCAATGAGTAAACTGTGGCAATAGCATGGAGATTTTAGAACAAAATTGCTGCCATCTTGTACATGCCAAGCAAGAGCAATTGATTAACTCCCTGTTGCCTAGATTTCTCACACCCACAGTCCTACACACCAAAATCCTGCCAGAGTGTATTTACATAATTCAAGTCCTATGAGTACTTCTTACGACAACTCCTACCGTTCATCTATTTTCACTACTCAAAACATCATCTTGCTGAATATGGGCTGGGGGGTGCTGGCGCTGCTATACTTTTTATTGTTTAGCGCCAAAGTTCCGGGGGCAGATGGCAGCGAAAGTCGTGCCGAGTGGTATGTGATCGGCACAAATATTTTTGAAGCGTTAGCTTATCTGAGCGCCGGTATCTTATGCTTAAGGAATTGGCGTAGCCCCCAAATTGTCAGCGGTCGGAATGTTTGGCTCGCCATCGGCATAGGTATGCTGTCTTATTTCCTGGGAGGGATATTTTTCGGTTATACGGAAATAGTCTTAAAACCAGAAGATTTGGATGTATCTATCGGTGATGTGTTTTTTGTAGTGACTTATCTGTTCCTGGGTGCAGGCATGGTGTTGGCAGCAGCTCATAGGCGAATTAATCTAGAAAGATGGCAATGGTTGATTGTGTTGGCAATTGCAGTGTTTGGCAGTTTATTGGCTTGGTGGATTTCTCTACAACAGGCAAAATCTCTAGATTTACTAGGCACTATTTTGAGCTGGTTTTATGTCGTCAGCGATGTAGCTATATTAATTATTGCCACCACTTTACTTTTAGCCTTTTGGGGGGGACGAGTTGCCCAATCTTGGAGAATGATTGCAGCCGCAGCATTTTCGCTATACATTGCAGATATGTGGTTTAACTACGCCACAAATTCGATTCCCAATTATCAAAGTGGGGAGATACTGGAAGTATTCTGGGTGTGGAGTGGAGTGTTATTTAGCATGGGTGCTACCTTAGAATACGACACATCATTGAGCCGATCGCGGCGGGAGCGCGGACGAAAAAGAGCTTAAAAAAGATTTTTGGTGTCTACCGTGAGAAAACTAACAGAACCTGACAAACAAGAAATTCTTAAGTTATATCGAGAAACTGCCGAAACAACCTCAACTTTGGCAGAACGCTATGGTGTGAGTAACTCAACGATTAGCCGCCTGCTCAAAAGTACCTTGCCTGAAGAGGAATACGAATACCTCGTTTCTTTAAAACGGGCAGCGAGAACGCCTGAGGGTAGGGCACAGGTTAGCTATGAGCAATTGCCACTGTTGAGCCAGCCACAGCCAGAACTTCCTAGCAGGGAAAGCTCCCGCTTGGAGTCGTCTCACGTTGAACCAGCAGTAGTAGCGGCAGAACCCCAGGAAGAAGAGGATGATACGGACTCTAATTCCGCAATTAGAAGGGTGCGACGGCGTTCCTCCGCAGAGGGCAAACTGAAGATACCAGATCCAGAAAAATTAGAAATTGCGGACAAAAAGCCATCAGAAATACCAAGCATCCCTGGGCCGAAACTGCGAGGAGAAATTGCTAGTATTCCCACTCCTCGCTTAGAGGAGGAACCTCCAAGGATTAACGTTTTTGCTCAAATACTGAGTGAAGATTTACTAGACGATTCAGATGATTTAGAAGATTTGGAGGAAGACTTAGAAGATGAAGACTACGATGATGAAGACTTTGAAGATGAAGACTTTGAAGAGTCAACACCTCTAGTTACAAGACGCAGACCTGGTGAAGCACCAGTTCAAGTCTTACCATTGTCGGCAGCTCATTTTCCCAAAACTTGCTATCTAGTAATTGACCGCGCCTCAGAATTAATTACCCGACCACTTAAAGACTTTGGTGATTTGGGGCAAATTCCCAACATCGAAACTCAGCAAAGAACTCTACCAGTGTTTGATAACCACCGCGTAGCCAAGCGCTTTTCTACCAAGCGCGATCGCGTGATTAAAGTTCCCGACAGTAAAATGTTGCAAAAGGCTCGTACTCATTTACAAGCTAAAGGCATCACAAGGCTGTTAATTGATGGTCAGGTTTACTCCTTATCCACGACGGTTTAAATGTTATGGATACACCTGCTGGCTATGGTGTCGTATTGGCGACAGCTGCCAACTTCCAGGAAGCAGAAGCAATTGCCAATGCCCTTGTGGAAGGCAAACTAGCCGCTTGTGTAAGTCTGTTGCCAATCCACTCAATTTACACCTGGCAAGGGGAAATGCACACAGAGCATGAATGGCAGTTGCTCATTAAAACCGATTTGGCACAATTTCCCCTTTTAGAAGCCAAAATTCGGGAAATCCATTCCTATGAAGTGTCAGAAATTATTGCTCTGCCGATTGTTGCTGGTTCTCAAGCTTACCTACAATGGATTTCTGAACAGATAAAAGGTGATGGAGAATAGGGTATTGGTTATTTGTCATTTGCTAACTTTCCATTCTCTATTCCCCAAATCAACTATAAACAGCAACCGCAAACCGGGTTGCCAAGTTGATGATGTCCTGTTTGCGGGCAATTTGGTTAATCCAATCTTGGGGAATATTATCCACCCCGTAGTAAATTCCGGCTAACCCACCTGTGACTGCGGCTGTAGTATCTGTGTCTCCACCGAGATTCACAGCTTTCAAGACAGCTTCGGAGTAGGATGAGCTGTTTAACAAACACCACAGGGATGCCTCCAGGGTATCAATCACATAGCCACCAGAATTAATCTCTTCCACAGGTAGCTGGGCAATCTCACCACTGTAGATTCTGGAAAAATGAGGTCTTTCTAGAAGGTATTCGCGCACAGAATAAATTGTTTGGATTTTTTCTAGGCTTTGCAAATAAGCCGTTTGGGGGTCGAACCCTTTCAGTAGATAAACCGCAATACTAATATAGATGCCGCAGGCCATTTGCGATCGCGCATGGGCATGAGTAATCGCAGAAACATCATGTACCCGGGAAATTAACTCGTTAAAAGTTAAGATTTTATGACAATAAGCCATTGGCAAAATTCTCATCAAAGAACCATTGCCGTTGGTACTTTCTACCTTACCGCCTGCTTGTCTCGGTAGAATTCCCTGTTTCAGGCGCATAATTGCTGCATGGGTAGTAGTGCCAATATCAAATAATTCGCCACGAGGAGTCCAATAAGCTGCCTTGTACCAGCGCCAAAAGGAATTGGCTATGGTATCCAAGGAATAACCCCTGCAAAGACTCTCTGCTAGGCAAAATGTCAAGGAGCTGTCGTCAGACCAAGTTCCTGGCGGTTGGTTCCATGTGCCATAACCCAGCATCTTTGTGACTGGAGATTTCACGCGTTCGGCACGGCTAGTAAACTCCACTGGTACACCCAATGCATCACCGACACATAAACCCATCAAACCAGACAACGTTTTTGTAGCGGCTAGCATTATGCAATCTCCACGAAACTTACCAAAATTTTACTTTATAGATTCCCTCAAAAGCTTGTTGCCGTAGTTGTTACAGCTTTTGGTTTTATCCTATGGGAAAAATTTCCCAAGTGGATGCTCAAAGAATATTCTATCTACCTAATTTTGACTAATCTTGATTACCAACTATTGTGCCACTTTTCAAAGAGACTACCTTTAGGGAAAATTCCCGGTTTATTAGACTAAGTGTGCGTAATTATAGCGTTTTATTTATTAGCTTGGATAGATAAATTGCTTTTAAGGGCTGTGCATTAATAGCAACAATGATTTAATAAAATTCGGCATTTTTCTGGAACATTATGCTAAAACTTTCGACTTTGAATGTATAAAGCAAAAAACAATTTGGTCACAAATTATGAAACGGTTAATCAAGTCTTTGGCAACAATTTCTGCATTGTCTTCTTTAGTTCTTTGTGCCGGTCAAGCTGCTGCTCAAACAAAAAATGGTACCGATGCTAGCTACATAGGTGCTGGTGTTGCAGCTGGAGTAACTAACGGTGGACAAATTGGTCAAGATGCTCAATTTGGTGGTAACTTAACTGGCCGTTTAAAATTAGGACCTACCCCCTTTTCTGCACGGACTCAAGTTCTGTTTACTGATCAGACGACAGCTATCATCCCACAAGTTTCCGTAGATGCACCCATTGCTAAAGGTACTAATGTTTTCCTAGCTGGTGGTTACTCTTTCGTAGAAGCCAATGGCAAACAAACTCCCCTAGGAGACAGAGACGGAGTAGCTTTAACAGCTGGTGTAGAGTCTGAAGTTGCCAAAAACTTCCTCATTTACAGTAATGCCACAGTAGGCATGAAAACGTACCAAAACAGTGGTGCTTCTGCTGTCAGCATCCAGGGTGGTTTAGGCTATCGCTTTAGATAGATGAGATATAGAAGGATCAGGGAAATGAGGCAGAATGTGATGCGCTGACTTCTCATTTCCCTTGGCTACCAGATGTTGTTGATCAGATACATGAATAAAGTTAACTGTCAACGGTCTACAACAACCAAACAATATTGAGTTTATTTACACCAATATACTAAAGATGCTGGTTTTGTTAAGTGTTACTTCACTGTCAAAGCCGGCTTTTGCCATGTTAAAATTAGAATATTCCTCATAATTCCGACCGGATTTTCGGGGATCAATTGGCCGAATGGGTGCTTATTTCAACCTACAGCTTCGGCAGCCACTGATGCCTTATCGAGAACAGTAGACAACTCTAATGGTTAAATCTTCTCCTTCCCCGATCGCCAAGACCAAGCCTTCTAAAGTAGAAGGAATTAAAGAAAATAGTAATTTTTTGCGTGAACCCGTAGCAACCGAAGCCCTTCAGGACACCACTCACTTTAGCGAAGACGCGGTACAACTTCTGAAGTTTCATGGCTCTTACCAACAGGATAACCGCGATAACCGTGTTAAGGGACAGGAGAAAGATTACCAGATGATGCTGCGGACAAAAAATCCGGGTGGTTTAGTACCGCCGCAGCTGTATCTGGCTTTAGATAAGTTGGCTGATGAATATGGCAACCACACTTTACGGGCTACTACCCGTCAAGGTTTTCAATTGCATGGGATTTTAAAGAAAAATCTCAAGGTAGCAATTGCCACCATAGTAAAAAATTTGGGTTCGACCTTGGGAGCTTGTGGTGATCTTAATCGCAACGTCATGGCACCACCAGCCCCTTTTAAAAATCGTCCAGAATATCAGTATGCTTGGGAGTATGCCCAAAATATTGCTGACTTGCTCTCCCCACAAACAGGCGCTTATTACGAAATTTGGCTAGATGGGGAAAAGGTGATCAGTGGCGAAGAAAGCCCAGAAGTCAAAGCCGCAAGACAAAGCAATGGCAATGGGACAATCATCCATGACACAGAAGAACCCATCTACGGGACTCATTATATGCCCCGCAAGTTCAAGGCTTGCGTGACTGTGCCTGGGGATAATTCTATTGATTTGTATTCCCAAGACTTGACCTTGGTAGTGATTACCAATAAAAAAGGGCAACTTGAAGGATTTAACGTATTTGCTGGCGGTGGTTTGGGGCGAACACACAATAAAGAAGAAACCTTCGCTAGATTGGCAGATCCGATTGGTTATGTCGATAAGGATGATGTTTACGACATGGTGAAGGCAATTGTAGCGACCCAAAGAGATTATGGCGATCGCGCTGACCGTCGTCATGCCAGGTTAAAATACTTAATCAACGATTGGGGCGTCGAGCAATTCCGCACCAAAGTAGAGGAATACTTTGGTAAAGCAATCGCACCTTTTAAAAAACTACCAGAATTCAAATATCAAGACTTCCTTGGTTGGCAAGAACAAGGGGATGGCAAGCTGTTCTTAGGTATTTCCATTGACAATGGTCGGGTTAAAGACGAAGGTTCTTTGCTCTTGAAAACCGCCCTGAGGGAAATTGTCGAGCAGTTTAACTTACCCATGCGCTTGACACCCCACCAAAACTTAATTTTCTACGACATTGCACCAGAAAACCAGTCAGCAATTCAAGATATTCTTGACCGATGTGGCGTGGTTTCTGACCCCAGTACCATTGAACCTCTAGTACGGTTTGCAATGGCTTGTCCCGCTTTACCTACATGCGGCTTGGCGATTACGGAATCAGAACGGGCAATCCCCGGCCTTTTGGAGCGAATTCGCACTCTACTTGATAAACTAGGTTTACAAAATGAACATTTTGTGGTAAGGATGACAGGCTGTCCCAACGGCTGCGCTCGTCCTTACATGGCAGAATTAGGTTTTGTGGGTAGCGCCCCAGAATCATACCAGGTGTGGTTAGGTGGTTCACCGCACCAAACGCGTTTAGCCCAAGCTTACACAGAAAAGCTGCACCACAACGATATAGAAAGCTTTTTAGAGCCGATTTTTGTCTACTTTAAAAAGTCCAAAAAATCAAAAGAAAGCTTTGGTGATTTTTGCGATCGCGTAGGTTTTGACGCCATCCGCGAATTTAGTGCCACCTATGACCCTCTAGCTGCCAGCAGTAGCGGTAAATCACGCCACCGGGTGAGTCTCAGGGATGATGTTTATCTGCGTCTGAAAGCAGCAGCAGAAAGCCAAGGTAAACCAATGACTGAGTTAGTCAATGCAGCATTGGAAGCTTATTTCCAGAACCTGCCGTAAGCTGAATTATCCCATACCATTTTGAAAAAAGAATGGGACAGTAGGGGCGAACAACCGTTCGCCCCTACATACGAATTACAAATTATTATCATGTCCCAACTACAAAGAATTGCGATCGCACCCTCGCAACTCCAACAAGGGCAAATTTTGCTCACCCCAGAACAACAGCATTACCTATTGCGTGTGTTGCGGTTACGGGAAGGTGATCGCTTTATTGCGATGGATGGACAAGGTAAATGGTGGTTGACGCAGCTAGCAGGGGAGCAAGGGCAGGTTTTAGAATCGCTGTTGGTGCAAACTGAATTACCTGTATCGATTACGCTGATGATGGCGTTACCTAAAGGTAATGGGTTTGATGAAGTAGTACGAACTTGTACGGAGTTAGGAGTCACGACTATTGCACCAGTATTGAGCGATCGCACCTTATTGCATCCCAGTCCACAAAAGCTCGAACGCTGGCGACGGATAGCCGCCGAAGCCGCCGAGCAATCAGAGCGTTCTTTTGTCCCGATAATTTTAGAACCTGTTGCTTTTAATACTGGTTTGTCATTAGTTATTAGTCATTTATCATTAGTAAATAGCCAGAAATACATCTGTGAGGCGCGAGGAGATTACCCCCACCTCCTCAATTACTTAAACAAACAACAAACAGTAAATAACAGTTCGGCTGAGTGGAGTCGAAAGCAAAAAACAGTTGTCATTGCTACTGGGCCAGAGGGAGGATGGACGCCAATAGAAGTAGAGAATGCGATCGCCTCTGGATTTCAACCAGTTTCTCTTGGGCGTCGCATCTTAAGAGCAGTGACAGCCCCTATTTTTGCCTTATCCTTAATTACCGCAGCCTATGAAGTATAAAGGATTTATATCTCACGCAAAGATTAGCTTTTTTGCGCGATACATCCCATAGGTGTGTATTGAAACTAAGTGATGATTGAACAAGTTGCCACTGCATTTGAGCACAAAGACTATAGTACTGCTGCGAAATTACTGAAGCAGCTGCTAAAAGAAACCCCAGAAAATCCTTGGGTACAGTTTTATCTCGGACGGCTACATGAAGTATCTGGAAAGTGTCAAGATGCGGAAAAAATTTATCGCCAGATACTGCGTAGTACAACTAATGCCAAAATATTGATGCAAGCACGTCAAAGTTTACAACGGCTGCAAGAAATTGAGCAAGAAGAAAAACAACGAGCCATTAGCCAAACTACAAATGAAGCTAACAATACAGAATTAGGCGTACTAGTATTAGAGCCTCTGGGTAACGAAATTAAAGATAAAGCAGCCAAAAAATTCGCCCAAATTATGCAGATAGACGCATATACTGCCCGGTTAATATTACCAAGTCGCAATTGGAAACTATATCGTACCGGACAAGTGGGAGAACTAAAATTTTATGGTGAACAGTTACAAAAAGCAGGCATTTCCTGTTTTTGGGCAACGATAGCTGATATCCAAAAAATTCAAGTTTTTCAAGTCAATTACTTTGTAGAATCGGGTACACAAACCACTGTCGTGTGTCGTAATCAAGCAAATCAACTCGGTTCTCTAACTTTTAACTGGTCAGAAGTCAAAGCACAAGTCATGGGACTTTTGCCGATTTTTGAAGAAGTTATAGATGTTGATGCCCGCCGTAAACTTGAACGCAAAACTCAAACCCAAGACTATGCCCAATTTTGGGATTTACACCTACCTGGGAGACATTGCATTTTGCGACTTTATGACAATGGTTATGAATTTCAAAAAGGTCTAAAAATTACTCCCCAAGCTAGCCAAAATACCATCAGAATCAATTGGAATAGTTTACTAGACTGGCTTAAACAACAACTACCACAAGTCGAAGTTTGGTCAGATTTTACCCCCTTTGCAGAAACAATATTAGATCAAACAGAAATGCTGGGTAATATCCAGTCTCATATTCACCTATTTCGTAGGGAACAAACCAACTGGGACCCAGCATTTCATTTATATAGTGGACTAGTGTTTTTAAAACTTACCTGAAAATAGTCAAAACCTAGCCAGGAGTTTTCACCTGACGTGCCATATCCAAATAAGCGTTCATGTTAGCGCCAGGACGGCGACGACCATTAGAGCTACTAACCGAAGCGGCAACGTATTTGGGTGCAAAAGTGGTTTCAGTGGGTGTTTTCTTAGCAACACTAGCAGGTGCAGCCTTCACAGGTTCAGCTTTGGGAGCTTTACCATTCGTTGCAGCCTTAGCTGTGGTTGCTTTGACAGCAGTGGGGGCGGGGCTAGCTGGCGCAGGTGAGGCAACTGCTGCAACTGGTTCCGCAGCTTTTTTACCATTCGATGCTGATTTAGCTTCTACTTTTGGTTTAGCGCCAGTAGCAGCTTCATCTAATTCCAAGTAAAAGCCGTTACTTTTCTTCTTGGGCAACAACCCAGTAACAAAACCGAGGATACCACCAATCAACCCAGTCAGAAAACCGAGGATACCACCAATCAACTTTTTGATAAAATCCATTACAATCGCTCCTGCCTTTAAATAATTGAGAATTAGACCGTAATTGTTAATAATTACGACATTATGTTACATTTCTTTGCACTACATCACCAGAAATTTGGTGACTACTGTTATAGGTTTGTACTTTATCAACATTAGTACTAACAACACAGGACAAGTCTTTTCAATTCATGCTTGCAAGCACTTGCAACTTGCTTACACCGAGAACTAATTATTAAATTTTACTGTAACTCAAGGCAAGATTCTGAAAGCTAGCTTAATAAAAATTTACATATTTTATTCTGATTGTTGTTATTTGTGATTCGTCTTTTGTTAAGAGCGGAGCCGGAGACTCCGAAAGCTCCGGTCAAGGGTAGAAACTTAATCCCCAATACCCCATCGCGCCTTATCCCCAGAGGGTCCCCGGCTTCCCCATTCCCCAACCACTGAATGGAGTGTCATAGATTATTTGTTGATGCTCTCGGATCTCGGTTAAATTTACTACAGAATTGATGAAACTGAAGTTTGGAAATGGACACTGAAAATCAGCAACCTAATCCTGTGTTATTGATACATGGCATTGGTGACACAGGAGCAGTTTTCAACACGATGGCCAGCTATTTAAGGCAGCGAGGTTGGTCTATCCATACCCTAGATTTAATTCCTAATAATGGTGCTGTAAGTCTTGAGCAATTGGCGAAGCAGGTAGACGATTATGTTGCTACCAACTTTGTACCAGAACAAACAATAGATTTAGTCGGCTTCAGCATGGGAGGGATTGTCAGTCGTTATTATCTCCAACGACTGGGGGGTATCAAACGCGTACAGAGGTTCATTACAATTTCTTCACCCCATTACGGAACTGTAATTGCTTATGGTTCTAGGTTGCCTGGCTGCGTACAAATGCGGACAAACAGCGCTTTTCTCAAGGATTTAAATTCTGATGCTGTGATGCTCAAGCAGCTAAACTTTACATCAATCTGGACGCCCTATGATTTAATGATTGTCCCAGCGAATAGTTCACAGATGCTACTAGGACGAGAAGTAGTAGTATCTGTGGCGCTACACCCCTGGATGCTAAAAGATCCTAGAAGTTTAGCAACAGTAGCAGAAGCATTAGTAGAGCCAGTTAATTCCTATCCCCAATTTGTGTATACTCAGAGCTACCAAAAATTGCCTCTGAGTAACGATAATATTTGAACTCCATTAAGTTATAAAAAGGATCTTCTAAAAAGAAAGTGCGATGCTCTAAAGCAGAACCAACAAAGCGATGTTTGGGTTCTTCTCTAAAAAGTAATTGTCCTTGCTGTGCCCTTTTTAATAATTCTTCCCAATCCTGTTCTAAGGTAAAAACTAGCCCAAAGTGTCTGGGATAGATACTGCGTTGTGGTGTTAAGGATTCTTTGGTAGTGTGGGCTACTAGTTGATGACCGTATAAATTGAGGATGAGGGCATGAGGGCTTTCACGGCCAGCAATACAGCCCAAACCATCCACATAATATGCTTTGGTTTGAGTAATATCAGTCACAGGGAAAGCAAGGTGAAATAGAACTTTGTTCATAGCTCGTACCTAATGGTTGATGCTATTTACAATTTATTATTTTTGGCTCAGTTCTGGTGGGTAGTAGCAATTGACATTGAATGGGAATTTAGATGTTGAAACCCTGGTACTTTGGTTGCTCATTCCCAAAACATGATTTAAGAAAATTCTCTCAACCCCGATTAAACAAAGGCGTTTTTAATTGACATCAGGCTGAATTCAGATTTTGGAGGTACTAGAGTGCCTACCAGAGGCTGTTTGTGCAGCTATACTAATTTATGGTTGCATTAGCAAAGGCGATCGCCTGTACACAGACTAAAAACTTATGAGGATTTCTCAGGTCAGCTTTTTTAGAGATGATTGCATCTAAGTCCCTGACGTAACTATCTAACCGTGCAATCACGATCAATGCTAATTCAGGAAATTTTCCCTTACTTTGCCAATTTTTCCCCAGGTTTATCCGGACAGAGGAAAAAAAATCTGCACTTCCTAGATTAGGGGGTAGTAAGGATCAAACGCCAAAGTACTCAATTCGCTATTCTAGTTGATATTCTGGCAAAACTACTGATGATATGTTGCTGATGCTACCTTTAATTGATTCTGCAAATCCCTGGTTGCTGGGAGTAGGATTAAACGCCATTTTGTTGGGTTTAGTCTGGATTGCTCCCAAAAAGCTGCTGACTCCATCTGGCATATTTCACGCTTGGTTACTGGGGGTACTAATTTGGGGAACGCTAGGTTGGCCGGGTTATCTAGTAGTAGCGTTCTATTTTTTGGTCGGTTCAGGAGTAACGCGCATTGGCTTGGCACAAAAGGAAGCAGCAGGAATTGCCGAAAAGCGTTCTGGGGCGAGAGGCCCGGAAAACGTTTGGGGTTCGGCTTTGACTGCGGCCCTGTGTGCTTTGGGTGTGGGGGTAATCAATTCGGGTTTACTAAAAGCCATTCCCCAATCCCTGGTTCCTAGTCTCCAGTCCCTATTGTTGTTGGGCTATGTAGCAAGTTTTAGTACTAAGCTATCTGACACCAGCGCTAGCGAAGTGGGTAAAGCCTACGGTAAGAGCACCTTTTTGATTACTACACTACAACCAGTGCCTCGCGGTACAGAAGGAGCAGTCAGCTTAGAGGGCACTTTAGCTGGTGTAGTAGCCTCAATTGCGATCGCTTTTGTGGGCTGGGGAGTGGGTTTAATTGACCTATTGGGTGTGGTTTGGTGTGTACTAGCAGCCTTGATAGCTACCAATGTAGAAAGTGTGATTGGTGCAACACTACAGACTAAATATACTTGGCTGACCAACGAATTAGTAAACGTTTTGAATACATTGATCGGTGTGATCGCTGCTATGCTCATTGCTTGGTTATGGACAAGTGTCGTCACCTAATGACTTCTCAACAATGGATTTATTCTTCCTAGGAAACTAGGATTACTACATTGAGAACGTGCTTTTATGCTAGTGCTGAGTCTAGTAGTTTCGATTGATTGTGTGATTAAAGCCATTTCTATATATTGAGTTTATGAAATCTTTACCATACTCAAACATCAACAACTAGGCAATTTCTATAAGATTACAGATCTAGGTGCATAGTGGCAAATTTCTAACCTATTGAATTCATGGAATCTTTACCATTTTTGACCATTGATGACCAACCAATTTCTGTTAAACAAGCTGTAAAATATTTGCACGCCTCTGGAAAATTGCCGCAGTTCATTGGTGATATCCTCCGGCAGTATGTCATTGAGCAAGAAATATCAACGCGAGAAGATATTGATATCAGTCCGGCATTAACTGAACAGACAATCATCGATTTTCGGCTCAAAAATCAACTGACTGACCCTCAAGTTTTTCAAGAATGGTTAAAGAAAAACGGCAACGATTACGCTACCTTTCACGCATCAGTCGCCTTTAACTTTCAGTTAGAAAAACTTAAAGCTGTGATTACCGAACCAAAACTCCCAGAATATTTCATTGAACGGAAAATTTATCTGGATCGGGTTGTACTCTCACGGATTCTTGTGGATAATCTAGAACTCGGAGAAGAACTACACACCCAAATAGAAGAAGGAGGTAGGTTTGAGCAAATTGCTAGAGAGTATTCCCTAGCAGATGATCGAATTGTGAATGGCATGATGGGGCCAATCAGCAGAGGCACAATGCCAGATATACTCAGGGCTGCTGTTGATGTAGCAAATCCTGGGCAATTGATCGGCCCAATCAAACTGGTGCATGAAACTTCTGAATCAGGGGAACAACGTTATGGTTTGTTTCGAGTAGAACAATATCTGCCAGCGTCTTTAGAAGATACTCAATTAAAGCAAGCACTACAAAATGAGTTGTTTGAGAAATGGTTAGCAGAGAAAATTCAAAAGCTGACAGTCAAACTACAAGTGAACTAAAACTTCTGGATAATGAATCTCTAAAAATAAAAGTGCTAGCTTCTGTACCTTGGAATCAACCACCACTATGCTGGCTTACTCCCGAACAAAAATCCCGATTGCAAAATCAGTCGGCAATCTGTCAGTATCAAATTGGCGAAAAAATTTGGTCAAATGAAGTCGGAAGTTATCAGTTTTTGATTATTTCTGGTAAAGTCCGCTTACGAGACGACAGTATTGGCAAACCATTGGCAGTCCTCAACGCAGGAAATTGGTTTGGTGATTTACAAAAGCTGGCTGTGGATTACAAAGCTGTAGCTGCCAGTAAGGAAGTAGTCGTAGTATGTTGGGACACAACACTGTGGAACGAAGTTTCAACGCCACAAATTGAAAGCTTCTGGCAAAGTTCATTAACACAGGGAGAGAGGGAGAAAGTGGAAGAGAGTGAGACTTTTTCCCTCTCTCCAATTCCTAGTCCCCAGTCCCTAATATCCAGTCCCCAATCCCCCACACCCATCGCATCAGGTTATCCTTTCGTTGCTAGCTGGAACACAGCTGCTGCCTGTTTGACGATGGTGGCGCAACATTTAGATCATGCGGTGAAACTAGAATGGGTACAACGTCAACTGAGAGGGCAACAACCAAAGCATATTGTCGAAGCCTCAGAAAAGTTAGGCTTGTTGTTGCGACGCTTGCAAACGAGTTGGGGTGATTTGCGGCAGTTGTCATTTCCAGCTTTACTGTTGTGGAACCCAGAATCTGGGCAAACACCCACCTGGGTAGTGGCTTACGGAGTTAAAGGCGATCGCCTCATTATCGCCAATCCCCAAAATCCCGATCATGCTTGCGAAAGTCTACCCCAGTCAGTGGTTGAGGGTGCATGGGATGGGCAAATGTGGCAGGTAGAACTGATCTCCCGCCAAGAAAAATTTAACTTGAGTTGGTTCACTCCAGCAGTTTGGAAATACCGGAATTTATTAGGGGAAGTTTTACTAGCTTCTTTAACGTTGCAACTTTTGGGGTTATCCACGCCACTGATAACTCAAGTCGTCATTGATAAAGTGATGGTGCAGAAGAGTTTGCCGACTCTCGATGTCATGGCGATCGCTCTTTTATTAGTAGCGATATTTGAAGCCATCCTCGGCACTCTACGGTTATTCATTTTTACCCACACAGCCAGACGACTAGATTTAAGTCTATCAGCACAGCTATTTCGCCACCTGATGCGTCTGCCTTTAGCTTATTTTGAGTCGCGGCGGGTAGGTGACACTGTCGCCAGAGTCCAAGAACTAGAACAAATCCGTCAATTCCTCACGGGTACAGCCTTAACGGTGATTTTGGATAGCATCTTTGCTGTGGTGTATCTGGCATTGATGTTTTACTACAATATTCCCCTCACCTTTGTCGCTTTGGCAGTGCTGCCCTTGTTTGCCACTTTGACAATAGTTGCTACGCCGATTCTGCGTAACTGGCTCAACGAAACATTTAACCGCAGCGCTGACAGTCAATCGTTTCTGGTAGAGACGATTACCGGTATACACTCAGTCAAAGCCCATGCCGCCGAACCCATAGCACGCGATCGCTGGGAAGGTTTATTTGCTCGCTTCATTCGCACAGGTTTTAAAGCTTCTACCACGTCTAACATTAGTAGTAATATTGGTGACTTTCTCACCAATTTTTCCAGCTTACTAATTCTTTGGTTTGGCGCGAAATTAGTGATTGAGCAAGAGATCACTATTGGTCAACTGGTGGCTTTTCAAATGTTATCTGGTAGAGTCACCGGGCCACTTTTACGTTTAGTCCAGTTGTGGCAGAATTTGCAACAAGTTCTGTTATCTGTAGACCGCATTGGTGATATTCTCAACGTCGCTCCAGAAGCCGAAACAGGAACAGGTCTAGTTTTACCACCCTTGAAAGGACAAGTTACTTTTGAGCAGGTATTTTTCCGTTACCAAGTCAACAATGAACCAGTCCTGAAAGGCATTTCTTTTGACACAGAACCAGGACACTTTATTGGGATTGTGGGTCGTAGTGGTTCGGGGAAAAGTACCCTTTCTAAGTTGTTACAACGCCTCTATCAAATTGAATCAGGACGCATCCTCATCGATGGTTTTGATATTAAAAGCGCTGACTTAGCTTCACTGCGACAACAAATTGCTGTAGTTCTCCAAGAAGATTTCTTATTTAATGGTTCTATCTTGGAAAATATTACTCTCGGTCATCCTGATATTACTGCCGAGCAAGTAGTAGAAGCCGCAAGATGTGCCGTAGCTCACGACTTTATCAGTCAATTACCCTACGGTTACGAAACCAACGTTGGTGAACGTGGTACGGCTTTATCTGGAGGACAGAGACAACGCATTGCTCTAGCACGGTTATTTCTCTCCTCAGCCCCAATTTTAATTTTGGATGAAGCCACTAGTGCTTTGGATAGTGAAACAGAACAACAGGTACTGCAAAATCTGCAAAGAATTTCTGCTAACCGTACCGTGTTTCTAATTGCTCACCGCTTTGCTCCCCTCAAACGTGCTGATTTGATTTTGGTGTTGGAAAAAGGTGTGATTGCGGAACATGGTACGCACTCACAGTTGTTACAACAAAAGGGCCTTTACTGGTCACTATATCAACGACAGCAGGCAAATATCTAGTACCGCTACAGATAATTGCTCCGCAAAAATTTTAGACATTTCAAGAGGGTAGTTTATTTACGCCGTTTTGTACTAGGAAAAAGCTCATAGCAAGGACTAAAGTCCTTACTATGAACTCTCAATTAATTCCGGTGATTATTACTGTAGCGAACCCTAGTACCTGCCCAAAGTAACTTCTCACGTAATGTCTGGTAATAGGAATTGTTCTCTCGCAAAATAATAAATTTAGCTCGACAATCAGCCATCCTGACATCAACACGGTGTCCTGGCCAAATTGAAGTCCCTAATACCCCATCCGTCCACAATTTGGTGCTCAAATCATAATCTCCCAAAGGCCAGATACTCACAACAGAACCAGGAGGTAAGACCAGAGGACGACTAGAAAGACTCATCGGGCAAATGGGAGTTATGGTAATCGCTTCCATACCATCGTGCATAATGGGGCCACTGGCAGAAACAGTATAACCAGTGGAACCAGTAGGAGTGGAAATAATTAGTCCATCTCCCACATACTGATCGACTACCTCACCGTCAATTTCCATTTCCAGAATTGAGGTAATCATGCGATCGGCAGAAGCGGGTTTGACACACATCTCATTTAAAGCCAGATAGCGTTCAGTCACTGGTTCTAAATTTGTATGATGACCCTCAAACACTGCCGCTTGTAACATCATCCGGCGCTGAATAGCGTAGCGATCCTCAAATAGACGATCCCAGACTTTTTCTGTATCCTGAAACTCTTCTACTGACTCTGTTAAGAATCCTAGATGGCCTCCTACATTCACACCGAGAATGGGGATACCAGCTGGAGCTAAATGTCTGGCACCGGTTAAAACGGTGCCATCACCACCAAGTACCAAAGCCAAGTCGATCGGTTGACCAGCTGAAGCCAAAAACACTGGATAGGGGTTGTCTTTCGGCCCACTAGGCCCCATCAAAACCTGGCATTGACGATTTTCTAGCTGTTTAGCACAAAGTTCTGCCCAGCGTTTGCTTTGGGCATCTCGTGCTTTATAAGCAATAATTACCTGCTTGAGTTGCACGCGCCATTACCACTTCAGGAGATTGAACTGCTCCATATCGACGGTATCACGGTTGCGATAGATGGCAAGCACGATCGCTAAACCCACCGCCGCCTCGGCTGCGGCCACAGTGATCACAAATACTGTGAACACCTGACCCTTAATTAATGTTGAGTCTAGGAAGTTGGAAAATGCCATTAAATTCAGATTAACAGCATTGAGCAGCAATTCGATTGACATCAGCACCCGCACGGCATTGCGACTGGTAATTAGACCATAGATGCCGATACAAAACAAAGCTGCTGCTAGTATTAAAAAGTACTGGAGTTGCATGAATCTCAGTATTCCTGTCGTAAAAACTGGCTTTTTTTGCTGTTGCTTATGTTCTAAATATTACTCATTAGGTTCACTGCCTGATGATACCAGTTCTCTAGGACGTTCTGGCAAGGTCAAAACAGTTTGTGGCAGTTGAGAAGGGGTAACTTGATCTGGCAAATACTCACGACGTGCCAAGATAATTGCTCCCACCATTGCAATCAACAATAAAATAGAAGCCAGTTCAAAAGGTAGTAAAAAGTCGCTGAAGAAATGTTCGCCAATCAAAACTATAGAACTGTCAGCAGGCACAGAAGTTGTGGAGTAAGCCCAGGGGGTCGCCAACACCATCGTACTCAAAAGGCCAAACAATCCCAGGCTGACTACAGCTGTTAGTACTTTCCGTAACCAGGCACTAGGAAACGGTGCAAAATTTTGCCGCTTGTTCACCAACATAATGGCAAACAAAATCAGCACGTTCACGGCTCCAACATAAATCAGCACTTGTGCTGCGGCTACAAAATCAGCATTCAACAACAGATAGAGTCCAGATATGCTGATGAATACGCCCCCCAGCAAAAATGCAGAGTAGACGATACTGGAGGACAGGACTACCCCTAAGGCTGCCCCAATCATCATTACAGCCAGTATGCCAAACGAAACGACCTGTACTCCTTCTGCTAGATTCACTGTTTTTTGTCCTCAGTCTTATCAGTTATCGGTTATCAGTTAACAGTTATCGGTTAACTGTTTTTTTCTACTAGGTCTTCTGGACGGGAACCGCTACGAGGTGCGTCGGCGGGGAAATCGTGGGGTTCCATGACACCTTTGGGTAAATAAACTAGTTCGCGTAGTGGTGTCACCATTGGGTCATTGGTGACTTTGTAGGGTAGGCGACCCAATGCTACGTTGTCATAGTTTAATTCGTGGCGATCGTAAGTGGAAAGCTCGTATTCTTCTGTCATCGAAAGACAGTTAGTGGGGCAATATTCCACACAATTACCGCAGAAGATACAAACTCCGAAGTCAATGCTGTAGTGATTGAGCTTTTTCTTTTTACTGGCTTTGTCAAATTCCCAATCAACTACAGGTAAATTGATGGGACAAACTCGCACACAGACTTCGCAGGCGATACACTTATCAAATTCAAAGTGAATCCTGCCGCGAAAGCGTTCGCCAGGGATGAGTTTTTCGTAAGGGTATTGTACGGTAATTGGACGCCGACGCATGTGATCGAAGGTAACAGATAGCCCTTGACCAATGTAACGACCTGCCTGTACCGCTTCCTTGGCGTAATCACCAACTTGCTTGAGGAACTTTAGCATCGTGTTTTACTCTCTCTTTAATTAGGCTATCAGCGTTATTTGTCCTTTGTTCTTGGCAAATGACAAATGACTAACCACCAAAGGCGACGGGAAAGGCTAGTTTCAAAGCGGCGGTTAATAGGAGATTAACCAAGCCGACTGGTAGCAGGAATTTCCATCCTAAATCTAACAATTGATCAATCCGCACCCGTGGCACTGTCCAACGCAACAGGATGGCGACAAATACTAGTAAGTAAGCTTTGAGTACCGTCATGATAATTCCCAAAGCGGCAGTTACTATCTGTAATACGGGATTGAATTCATTGATTCCTAGCCAACCAGCAATGAGATTGATGGGGATAGGAAAATCCCAACCACCCAGATACAAAATTGCCACTAATAGACTAGAAAGTATCAAGTTAACGTAGGAACCCAGGTAGAACAGACCGAATTTCATGCCCGCGTACTCTGTCTGATAACCTGCTACTAGTTCTTCTTCCGCTTCTGGTAAGTCAAAGGGTAAGCGTTCACATTCAGCTAGGGCGGCTATCCAAAAAATGAGAAATCCCACTGGTTGACGCCAAATGTTCCAGCCCAGGATGCCATAGCCAGATTGCTGGTTAACAATGTCAACGGTGCTCAGGCTGTTAGACATTAAGGCGATCGCTAGTACACTCAGTGCTAAGGGAATTTCATAACTAATTGACTGTGCTGCTGCCCGTAAGCCTCCTAAAAGGGAGTATTTGTTATTGGATGCGTAGCCAGCCATCAACAAGCCTATTGGCTGAATGCTAGACAAGGCAATCCACAAGAAGACCCCCATGCCCACATTTGTAATCACGATATTCTGTCCGAAGGGCACAATTAAAAACGACAGAAACACCGGAATGACAACAATAATTGGGCCGAGGGTAAACAGCCACGCATCGGATTTGGCTGGTACTATATCTTCTTTAAAGACTAGCTTTAGACCATCAGCTACTGGCACTAGCAACCCGAAAGGTCCTTGATATTCAGGGCCAATGCGTTGCTGTACGGCGGCGGAAATTTTCCGCTCTAACCAAGTGGCAACTAGTACCCCCACTGTTGCCCCAATGAGCATCAGTATCATCGGCAGAGGCATCCAAATAGCTTTGGCTACCTCTGGTGATAGTCCTAAATCCTGGAGGGATTCAATAAAAGTTCCTTGGAGGTCAATTCCTGAATTCATGTTTGGTGCTCTTTAACTCATCGAGTCATGGTGAGTGACAACTATTAGTTAAATTAATTGTTGTCAGTTCATCGATTAATATCTCTGCCGAGATGATGGTTGATTGAAGATTATTTGCCAATTCCCATGCCTAGTATATCCTTGGATGGTTTTGCACCTCCTCAGATACACTAGAAGTCCTACTTATGCATAGGATTGATCACCACCATTGAAGAGGCAGGGGAGCAGAGAGCAGGGGATAGATATTTGTGTACTTCTCACTCCCCGCACCCTGAGATGGTTATGCAAACACAAGTTCCGCGCCTCCATGTTGGCAAAGGTTATCTGCTCTTTACACGTTGGAGCATTACCCAGATTTTGAGGGTGTTAACGTTGGTCAATAGGGATGTAAGGGGCTTCGTGACGGCCGTTGTAAATCTGTGTAGGACGGAAAATCCGGTTTTCTTCCAGTTGTTCTTTCCAGTGTGCTAACCACCCGGCAACACGGGCGATCGCAAATATTGGTGTAAACAAATCTGTGGGAATTCCCATCTTCCTGTACACCAAACCAGAATAAAAGTCAACATTAGGATAAATCCCTTTTTGACCCAGTTTTTCTGCTACCACCCGTTCCATCTCTTGGGCAATTTCATAGTACTTGTCGTCGCCAAACTTGGTAAACAACTGTTCCGCCAAGCTTTGCAAAATCGTGGCGCGTGGGTCTTTCACTTTGTAAACACGATGCCCAAAGCCCATAATCTTGGCTTTGCGTTGGAGTAGATCCTCCACATAAGAACGCACGTTTCCCACAGAACCAATGTCTTCCAACATCTGAATTACTTCTTCATTGGCTCCACCATGCAGAGGGCCTCCCAATGTCCCTACGGCACTAGCAACTACAGCGTAGGGGTCTGTTAGGGTAGAAGCTGTCACCCTCGCACTAAAGGTGGAAGCATTCATCGTGTGTTCGACATGCAAGATCAAGCAGATGTCAAAAATTTTCGCCGCTAACGGATCTGGCTCTTTTTCATTGAGCATGTAAAGAAAGTTGGCGGAGTAGTCTAAGTCATCGCGGGGCTTAACAGGATCGTTACCTTTTCGCATCAACTGAAAAGCCGCTACCATCGTAGGAATGGTGGCTATCAAGCGAACTACTGCATCCCGAATATACACAGGATTGTGTAAGTCACGACGCGAATAAAACAAGCCTAGTGCTGCTGCTGAGGCTTGTAGAGCATCCATTGGGTGACCGCTCTCTGGAAAGCATTTCATCATATCCCGGATGCGATATTTAATCCGCCTGTGGTAGCGAACTTCATTCTCAAACGTTTCCAGTTCTTCTTTGCTTGGCAATTCACCCCAGATTAAAAGATAAGCAGTTTCCAAAAATGTACTTTTTGCTGCTAGTTCTTCAATCCGGATGCCACGATATTCTAGTATTCCCTTTTGCCCGTCAACATAGCTGATACTGGATTGGGCGGCAGGGATGCCTTCCAAACCGGGCTTGTATTCGCACACCGACATGGCAACACCATCTGCTTTGTGAAAGATTTGCTCAGGTTAACTTACCAGAAATTGCGCTTGCCAATAACAGTAACAGTTATAACCTCAGTTCCTTCATAACTATTAGAATCTGCTATAGCAAGTACTTGGGTGGTGTCAACCAAAACATCTGACTACGACCCAGGGGCGAACCAATTTCTGGTAGTTTTATCCCAATCATACCTGCTTTTTTCAAGACTAGACTGGCTTTGGTTTCTCCCCAAAGCAGAATTTCTGCCCACTCACTTAAATTAGGTTCATGGCCAACCAAGGCTAGCTGGGTTTTTTGGGGATAATTTCTTGGCTCTAACCAGTCTGTAACCCAATTATGAATATTCCCTTCAGGCTTCAAGTGGCTAGATTCTTCCATCTGGGAACTTAAACCAGCTGCTATGAGTATTTCTGCGGTTTGTTTTGCCCTAACTAAGGGGCTAGTGACAATCACATCAAAGTGTAAACTCAGGTCAAATAGTCGTTGGGCTACCTTCTGGGTTTTTTCCTTGCCTTCCCTGGTGAGCGCTCTTTCTTCATCTTTAATGTTCAGCGCCTTGTCTTCAGCAATACCGTGACGAATTAAATACAGTTCCATAAGTACTCTCGCACACTACGCACCCTAGCATTACTCTCAGCTAAATTTTAGCGATTCTCCTAAGTGCCGACACAACTATCATCGCCGAAATCTAACTCTTAAACTTATTTCACACGATGCGATTTTTGAGCGCTCATAAGCAAAGATTACGGCTATTCGTCAGCGTTGGGATAAAAGTCTAAGTCTAAAATTTCATCGACAGAAAAGGGACAGGCGATCGCAAAAACTTCCTCCAACAAACCAGTTTCTGCCATAGCTTCTCGTCGCGCTCTTTGATAAATAGTACTAATACACTGTGCATCATTTAAAAAACGGCGCAAGCTAGGACTTTCTTGCAACAATTCATCTATATTCAGTCGCTCACGGGTAATGGTAACTTGCCAACTGCGTGTATGACATTCGGGTTGATATTTCCACTTCAATAAATGCGACAACACCAACCGCAATGCACTTTGCAACGCCCGCTGTTGACTCTTACCCAAGTCCACCACTTCCTCAATTAAGTGTTCTAAATCCAGCGCGTCCCACTCATGAGATTGTAAAAGCTCTGCGGTTTGCTTTACCCAAGCATAAAAATCTTGCTCATACAAGGTTTGTAACATTTGGAGTTCTTTAGGCTTCACAATCCACCTCCTTAGCAAGATTGAGATGTTGGTAGGAACAGCGATTGATCGCAAATGCAATCCTAGGCTAGGATAGAGCGAAAAGACTCACTGTAAATTCTCTTTCGCTCCTTTGACCATCCCCGCCTCTTCATCACTCTCTTACTCGGACTGAATCGGGTTGTCCCTAGGATTCACCAATCTCAGCAGTTTTTGCTTAATTTGAGCATCGAAAACTTCCCACTTCATCTTGGCATAAGCCGAATTTTCGTTACCACCAGACAAGAAACCCATTGGCACTTCAAAGCCACCTGCACTCGTCCGTCCACCACCAAAAAAGCGCCCAGTGCTATCTTGTCCAAAGGCTTCTTTGATGAATTCATCGGGGTCTAGGGTGAGTTTGGTTGTTCTCAGGGAACCGATGACTACTTCTAATTCATCATCTTCATCATGAACAATACCGTAAACTACTGCGGTGTGGACGTTTTCTTCTGTGACTAGAAAATCTGCTGCTTGGGGAATAGCGTCGCGGTCATCGTACCGGATGTAACCTACACCAGCAATGGAAAAATTGTTTTGCACGATGCGGTTTTTCAGTGCTCGCTCAATCACATCCATCACCCGCTTAGAACGATTTGCCTGTAAAATCGCATTCAGCAGTTGGGCGTCATAAAATCGGCTGAGATAGGCAGCCGCCATAAAATCTTCTTCTTGCGCTTGCATCAGTCTATTTGTATCTGATCGCAAGCCATGCATTAAAGCAGTAGCACATTTAACATGCTGATTCATGCTGCTATCTAATGCCAGTAAACCTGCCTGCAAGTACTGGGTAAAAATTGTTGCTGTCGCTCGCACGTAGGGACGGACATCAACAAACTCTGATTTGAGTTCCGACTGTAGACTATGATGGTCAACGACTACTACTAGTGGAATTCCTGCCTGTTGTACTGCTGAGAGTAGCTGAGAGGTCGTGCCCTGGTTGTCAATTAAGACAAAGCCTTGATAAGATGACAAGTCTTTGGTTTTTAATGTTTGCTGTGTCCATCTTTGGGCAGGCAAATTAGTCAACTTAACTAAGGCTATATTCTCTTGGTGGCTTAATGTACCAGCATAAATAATTTCGCATTTTATATCATATTGTTGAGCAATTAACTGGTAAGTCCAAGCACAAGAGAGGGCATCAGGGTCAGGAAAATCTTGCAGAATGACCAATTGACGCTCATGTCGGTGTGCTAAAAGCGTCTTTTGCAGTTCTTCTGTCTTCTGCGAAATCAGGGAATTACCACGTTGCATCTGATAGACACCCCCTTCACCTGTTGACTGTGGTAAGGAGGGTCTAGTAAGTATCAGGTCAACTGACTCTTTCTCTATTTCAGTATCCTCTGGGTTCGGCTCTGTGGTCAATGACAAACTCTCAAATTGCGTCAAGGTAGGATTAAATTGCATAAGTAAGGTTTTTGTAGATGTGAAGCTTCTGAGATTTGTTAAGAAATCTTACAACCAGCAGTTTACTGATTTGGCTACACATAAATATGATCTTCGCAAAAATATAGAGCCTTGGCACTGTGTCTATCAGTCTATTTTTGATCAACTACTTTGGACGAGATTTTCCCAGTTCCATCAGATTACACCATTGCGGCTGGCAAGTAATTACTGAGTCTTTTGTGAGACATATACAAAATAAATCTATTGCCCACTACTACCAGTAGAGAGCAGGATGCTCAAATTACTTTGAAAAACTATAGTTCTCAAAATAAGTGTGGTTTAGATAAGTGATTTCTCTTGTCAGAATCTACCCAACCAGCTTGAATTTTCACCCTGACATCATGTAGAGTTGGAGGCTGAGTGTTGGGTGTAGTGATTTGTTGTACGCTCACATAAAAACTTCTGCTATGAGATTAACTGCCGCAGAGTTATCTCCAAACCTCAGTTAGTTGGGTTTGGCGGTATGTGTTCACCAGAGGTCAAATTGCCCTGGCGATAATCAAGCACTAGTACATGTGCGGCATCTAAATTGAAGATGCCGATTAATCTAGGCTGCTCTGGTTTGCATGTGTAGTATTAGAGACCTATAACATATTTTTGCCACTCTTGGTGCAGTCCACTCTTAAGATGCTTGCTGACCTCGAAATAGAGGCTGCTGTAAGGTTGCCGAGGTGGATGACGCAAAAGCATGTGTGCTTCGTGGGGTGTGCGGCAACCTTTCTTGACATTGCAACGCACGCAGGCTGTCACAATATTTTCCCAGGTATCGCCCCCGCCACGCGATCGCGGTAGTACGTGATCTAGCGTCAGTTCATCGCCGATGTAACCGCAGTATTGACAAGTATGACCGTCACGATGCAATATATTTCGGCGAGTGAGTGGAATTTCTTTGTAAGGAACGCGTACATAATGGCGTAACCGGATGACCGTTGGTAACGGGAAGTCCGAGTACAGAAATTTGCCGTTATGTTCTACTCGTTCTGCCTTGCCTTTTATTAACAAAACCGCAGCGCGACGCCAGCTCGTGATATTGAGCGGTTCGTAAGAGGCGTTCAGGACTAAAACCTTCCCCATTGATATGCGCTCAAGGTATTAGTTTTACATATATTAACACAAAAATACTCTGGTTGGGAGATGAGAATAAATTATACTTCTGGCATATTTGGCGAAATCAGCCTGAAGTGATGAGTAACACAGCCGACTCTTCACGCTGTATACTGCAATTTCATTGCGTCCTGGGGAATTTTTCATCTCAGTATAGCCAGTAATTTTAAACACTAAAAGTTGTGATTACTAACTGAGCACGCAATGCGTCATTGAGACATCTTGTATCAACTCGAAGACGAAAGTTAAACTTCCAGATTAATTAATCTGATATGGCTTCTGGAAGTACGAATAAAAGATCATCTGGCAGCCGATTTGTGGTGTGATAGGAGTGAGTAAAAATGTTAAGTAGCAAGCAAATCCCTGGTGTTGCTTCTCATCCAGAATGCGACACCTATGCCTGGTTTTCCCAACGTGCTTGGGTAGAGATTGATTTAGCAGCTTTGTCGTACAATGTCCGACAAGTGGCGGGGTATTTGTCGCCGTGTACCAAGCTGATGGCAGTAGTTAAAGCTGATGCTTACGGACATGGGGCGGTAACAGTGGCCCAAACAGCACTACAATCGGGAGCCAGTTGGTTAGGAGTGGCGACGGTTCCAGAGGGAATTCAATTGCGGGAAGCCGGGATTAAAGCACCAATTTTGATTTTAGGGGCAACTCACACACCAGAGCAAATTCAGGCGATCGCACAATGGCAGATGCAACCTACACTGTGCAGTCCCAAACAAGCCTTAATATTTGCCGACACCCTAGCAGCCATCAAGTGTGATTCCCCAGTACCTGTACATATCAAATTGGACACGGGCATGTCTCGCTTGGGAACTAACTGGCAGCAAGCAGGTGAGTTTGTGCAGTTAGTCAAGCGTTTGCCACATCTGGCGCTGGCGAGTATTTATTCCCACTTGGCTACAGCAGACAGTCCTGACCCCGCGATCATGAAAGCACAGCATAGACGATTTCAAGAAGCGATCGCTCACATCAAAGGACTAGGAATTGAACTACCTTGCTTACACTTAGCCAACTCCGCCGCCACTCTCGCAGACTCGTCATTGCACTATGATATTGTGCGTGTGGGTTTAGCTGTTTACGGACTCTACCCCTCTACCCATTTACAAAACACCATCAAACTCCAGCCAGTGTTACAATTGAAGGCGCGAGTCACCCAAGTCAAAACCATCGCCGCAGGAACTGGTGTCAGCTATGGTCATCGATTTATTGCCCCGCGAGAACTACGCCTCGCAGTTGTGGGTATTGGCTATGCTGATGGTGTCCCGCGCCATCTTTCCAACAAAATGCAAGTATTAATTCGTGGTCAGCGCGTACCGCAGATTGGGACAATTACGATGGATCAGCTAATGGTCGATGTCACTGCCATACCTGATTTACAGGAAGGGGAAATAGTTACCTTACTGGGGGAACAAGGCAAAGAACAAATCACTGCTGACGATTGGGCAAAAGAATTAAACACCATATCTTGGGAAATTCTCTGTGGATTTAAGCATCGTCTGCCTCGTGTGGCAGTGATGTGAAAATAATGATTATTGGGCATGGGGAAATAGTAATTACCCTATTCTCCATTCCCTATTTTGGTTTGCCTAATACCAGTTTGAAAAAATATTGCAACAAATGGGCAGGTAGGGGCACGGCACCGATAAGATTACTGTATATACCCAAAAACTATGGACGCCGTGCGCCTACAAAGATTTGATGTGTCGCAAACATTATTTGGTTTGTCTAACTATTGGCATGGAAGATTTTTTGTGTTATAGTAGTAAACTGATGCGGATGTGGCGAAATTGGCAGACGCGCTAGATTTAGGTTCTAGTTCCGAAAGGAGTGAAGGTTCAAGTCCTTTCATCCGCACTTGTATACTAATTTTACCTGCCTAAAAGTTGAGTAATTGTTTTTCTGTAAGGTGAGTAACTTTTTGTAACCATCATACATTTGACAATTGCTGAAATTCTCCTTAAGTAGCGATCGCACGATATCAACAACTAGAACAATAGCCAGTTGCTAAAATTTTGGCAGCTAATGTACTGGTTCCCTAAATATTGACTTTATATTTATTTACATACTATTGATTTTTATTGCTGACGTACTTAGCATGATGAGAACTTATCTCAGATGCTATCCTTAATCATGACTACATACATATTTTTTTGTAATTTTTAATACGAATCATTGATTTCATCAAATGAAAATATCTTTAACAGATACTATTTGCAGTTGTAAGTAATATTAATTCTAAGTAATAATACTTATACAAGTATTGAGCTTGCAGGTAGCTTTGTAAAATTAGCTTGCATTTAAGTGCAAATACTGAAGAAGCAAAGTTCAATATATTTACTCAAGTAGTATAATTGCTGTGACTTTTGCATAAAAATTACTAAAAGGCAAGCGACTTTATCTAGTCTTTACATTTTTTTGACTTATTCCCCAAAGATGTCTGGTAATCTCTGTATAGGTAAGCAAATTGACAACAAATTAACGAATTGACTGAAATTTTTAACTCTGAAAGTAAGGCTGCTATTGAATTTACCCTAAATCTTGGATAAGTATTTATGTATGTTATGCTACAAAGCACTAATACCTCATGATTTTTGATTAGGTATTGTAGAGCAACTTTTGCACAAATTTAGTTTACATGTATTAAATTTAGCTGAAGTAAAAGCAAAATGAGCACAAGTCCCATAGGTAACTATAGGTTGTTTCAGAAACTACATCCACTATCACTACTAGCACAATTAACTAGTCGCCGTGCTACAGGGCACTTACGTGTATATAGTGGGACAGTTTCTTGGTCTATTTTTCTTGAAAACGGTAAACTTACTTACGCCTCTTATTCAGATAAGCTGTTTGAGCGACTTGATAGTCACCTACGGCGTCTGAGTCAGCAGATTCCTACTCTCAATAGCGCTACTCGTGTGCAAATGCGCCTGATGTTTGAAGCGAAGAATGAAAATCAGTCTATACCCAATGCTGATTATCAAGCCATTTGCTGGTTAGTTGACCAGGAACATATCACCCCATCACAAGCAGCATATCTGATAGATGAACTAGCTAAAGAGGTGCTAGAGTCCTTTCTAGCCTTAAAAGAAGGAAGCTATGAATTTAATTCGGATGTTTCTTTGGGTGAACTGCCAAAGTTTGGTCGTTTGGATTTGCGCTTACTCGTGGAACACTGTCAGAAGCAGCTACGAAATCGGCAAAATATTCAGTCACCAGTTCCAGCGAGTGGAGGTTCTCCAGTTACATCGACAACCAGACTACCTCAGACACAGCCACAATCCTCAATCAAAATTGGGCAACAAGCACCACTCCAGAGACCAAACAATTTTGAGGTGGCGGAGGAACGGAATCAGACATTTACCCAGCAAACTGTTAACAAGAGCCTGTATACAATTGCATGTATTGATGATAGCCAAACAGTGTTGAATTCTATCAATCACTTTTTGGATGAAAGTACATTTTCTGTGGTGATGATCAACGATCCAGTTAAAGCCTTGATGCAAATACTCCGGAGTAAGCCAGACCTAATTTTACTAGATGTGGAAATGCCGAATTTAGATGGCTATGAGCTATGTTCTTTATTAAGGAGGCATTCAAACTTTAAGAACACACCCATTATTATGGTGACTGGGAGAACAGGATTTATTGACAGAGCCAAGGCAAAGGTAGTGAGATCCTCTGGATATTTAACCAAGCCTTTTACGCAATCAGAGTTATTAAAAATGGTGTTTAAGCATATCAGCTAACTTAGAAATAATCAGTGGTGGCATCATAAATGAATTTAGTAACACCAATTTATTTTTTCAGGAGATTTAGCAGTGAATATTACTTTGCTTGGCACAATTTTGATTGTGGAAGATTCGCCCAGTGAATTAGAGCTAATGAGTCATTATCTCCAAGAAAGTGGTTATAACGTCATTCCAGCCACTGGTGCAAAAGAAGCTCTGCAAAAAGCCCTATTACAACAGCCAGATGTAATTGTTACTGATGTAGTAATGCCTGGTGTCAGTGGATTTGAATTGTGTCGGGCATTGAAGAGAAATCCCATCACAGAAAAAGTCCCGATCGTGATTTGTAGTTCCAAAAATTTAGAAATTGACCGTTTGTGGGCGATGAGACAAGGTGCCGATGCTTATTTAACTAAACCTTACACCCGCGACCAACTCCTACGTGTTATTAAATCAGTAGCCATGTAAATCAATGAATAATGCCAACATTACTCTTGCCTCTAAAAATATTGAACATAACTCAGGAGATGGCTATCTCCGGTTTCAGCTAAATCAACAAACTGCTGCTGTTTTATCAATGCGGCACACCCAAGAAGCAGTGATAGCATCTGTCGAGTCTGTAACTTCTATGCCCAATGTACCCGCTTGCATACTAGGCTTAATGAATTGGCGGAGTCGGATAATTTGGGTAATTGATTTACCAAGAATGCTCAACTTAGAATCTCTAGACTATAGACTACGGCAGTACAATGTAATTGTTATCCGGGTGGAATCACTGCTTTTAGGCTTGGTTGTGCAAGAAATAAAAGGCACAACTAAGTTTATGCCTGACGATATTTGTTCTCCTGTAGGGCAAGTAGCATCTAGTCTAGTACCATATTTACGCGGGTGTGTGGTACAACAGCAAGAAATATTGCTGGTATTAGATGCACAAGCTATTGTCCATTCTTCTATTCTCCGCAGTGATTAGGGTGTACTACTAAAAGAAATGGCTTTTTAGTGTTCTTCTTCACCTATTTCTGGGGAATTAATTTATGTTTAATAAGACTGACACGGCTAAGAGTAGTAATGCCCGCAACGGAGCATCACTAATTTCATCGGAAAAACCCATTGATAGTAGTATAGTAAAAATACCTATAGAATCTCCTCATGAAACTGCTCAAATTTCTGGATTGAATCAAGTATTTGTTTATTTGAGGCAGCTACATTTGGGGACAAAGGCGACAGTTTTAGCGATCGCTATTGGGACACTACCTGCATTGGGTATTGGGGCGATCGCTTACCAAGTTTCTAGTAAATCAATTACACGGCAAATTACCCAAACCCAAGAAGCAGAAGCCATTCACTTAACTGACCAAGTCAACCGTTTTATGTTTGAACGGTATGGCGATATTCAAGTAATCGCTAATCTGCCATTTTTGATTAATCCCAAAGTCAGCGATGTCACAACTACTCTAGAAAAACAGGCAGTACTAGACCGCTTTATAGAAACTTATCAAGTCTATGACAGTATCGCGGTACTGGATCTCAACGGCAACCCGTTGGTGACTAGTGGCAAAGAAACTCTTGCTAATCAAAAAGACCGCGACTATTTTCCGGCCACCCTGCAAAAGAACAGTGCGATTATCACCCAACCCCAGATATCGCCAACCACAAAAACACTGAATATTTACACCGCAGCACCTGTAAAAGATAGCGTCACAGGCAAAACGATCGCCATTGTCCGCGCGCGGATGCCTGTAAAATCTCTAGACGAGGTGATCAAAAATTACGCAGTCAATGGCCATGAATACAATTTAATTGATGCCTCTGGCAAAGTTTTTTTAGCAGCCGAAAAGAATCACGTTGGTAGAGATGCTAAACAAGATTTTCCCGGTTTAGATAAACTCCAAGCTGCCATAAAGCCAGATAGTTTCCTCACCATTGACCAAATTGATAAACGGCAGCAGCTAGTCACCTATGTGCCATCAAGAAAGCTAGCAGGGTTGCCAGATTTGCAGTGGGACGTAGCGATCGCTACCGATACAGCCATCACGTTTGCGCCGCAAAGACAACTGTTATGGATGATTGCCATTGGTACAGCCTTGACGGCTTTGATTGTGGCAGCGATCGCCGCTTGGTTAGCGAAACGAGCCACCAAGCCAATTTTAAGTGCCACTGAGGCGGTCAGCAAACTTGGTCAAGGTCAACTCAATACCCGTCTAGAGATCCAAAACACAGACGAATTAGGGGACTTGGCGATTAATATCAACCAGATGGCAGACCAATTGCAGGTGTTGCTGAAAGAACAAGAACTAGATACCCAACGGGCAAAATTACTAGCAGATATTACGCTGCGGATGCGGAGAAATCTCCAAGCTGAAGATATCTACAAAGTAGCTGTGACGGAAATTCGCCAAGCCCTGAAAACAGACCGGGTAATTGTCTATGAGTTCAACACAGAAACTTGGGATGGTACTGTCGTTGCCGAATCAGTGACTGGTATTTGGCCGAAAATGACCGGGTTGCAAATCGACGACCCCTGTTTTCGGGAACGTCATATAGAAACTTACAAAAAAGGACGAGTGCGGGCGATCGCTAACATTCATCAAGAGCCGAGCCTGACAAAAAACTCTTGTTACATCCAAATGTTAGAGAAATTTGCCGTCAAAGGCAATTTGATCGCCCCAATTATTACCAACGAAAATCACCTCTTGGGTTTATTGATTGCCCACCATTGCGAAAGTCCTCGGGTTTGGCAACAACCAGAAATCGATTTGTGCCAACAGATAGCAATTCAAATCGGCTATGCCTTAGAACAAGCCAGGCTGCTAAAGGAACTGGAAAAAGCTAAAACATCTGCTCAAAAAGACTCAGAAACAGAACGAGGAGAAAAAGAAGCCCTACAACAGCAACTTCTAGAACTGCTAAGTGATGTAGAAGGTGCAGCTAGCGGTGATTTGACAGTACGTGCTGATGTCACCGCCGGGGAAATTGGTACTGTTGCCGACTTTTTCAACTCCATTGTGGAAAGTCTACGGGATATTGTCACCAAAGTGAAAACAGCTGCTACCCAAGTCAACGAAGCGATCGGTTCTAACGAAGGCGCCATCCGTCAGCTAGCAGATGAAGCACTCACCCAAGCTGCGGAAATTAACCGCACCTTAGACGCGGTTGACAAAATGACCGATTCCATGAAGGTTGTAGCCGAAAACGCCCAGCAAGCCGCCGTCATTGCCAACCATGCCGCCCACACTGCTACTAAGAGTGGACGAGCAATGGATTTAACTGTACAAAACATCTTGTCTCTGCGGGAAACCGTCGGTGAAACTGCCAAAAAAGTCAAGCGTTTAGGAGAATCTTCTCAGCAAATTTCCCGTGTGGTGTCTTTGATTAACCAAATTGCCATGCAAACCAACTTGCTCGCCATCAACGCCGGGATTGAGGCAGCACGTGCAGGGGAGGAAGGTCAAGGGTTTGCAGTAGTTGCCGAAGAAGTCGGTGAACTAGCAGCCCGCAGCGCCGCCGCCACCAAAGAAATTGAACAAATTGTCGAGAACATCCAAAGAGAAACCAGCGAAGTTGTGAAGGCGATGGAAGTGGGAACCTCGCAAGTGGTGGAAGGCACCCGGATTGTGGAAGATGCCAAGCAAAGCCTAGGACAAATTTTGGAGGTGTCGCAACAAATAGATTACCTAGTAAAATCGATTTCCGAAGCTACCACATCACAAGTAGAAACATCGCAATCTGTCAGTGACTTGATGAGAGCGATCGCTGCCGTTTCCCAACGTACTAGTGATTCTTCCCGTCTCGTTTCCGAATCTTTGCAACAAACTGTCGATATTTCCCAAGAATTACAGCAGACTGTTGGTACATTTAAGGTCAGTTAAGTCATTTGTCATTTGTCCTTTGTCCTACCCTGCGGAGAACTCGCAAGAGTAGCCGCCAGTGCGTCTATGTTATTTGCTAACGACTGATGACCAATGACCTTTCCGATGATACTTTTTTCTCACTCACGTTTTGTTCACAGAGCGTTTCGTAGAGAAGAGCCAGTTGCCCACTGGATCATCAATGACCAATGACCAATGACCATTGACTAACAACAAAAACCATGTCACAGGACAAAGAACTGGAAATCCAGATGCAATTTCTGGAAGAAGCAACTGATTATCTCAATACCCTAGAAGGGGTACTGCTGGAACTCGACATCAACAACCGCATTGATTTAGAGAAAATTAACGGGGCGCTGCGGGCGGCTCATTCCATCAAAGGCGGTGCAGGGATGATGGGGTTTAGAACGCTGAGTGATTTAGCTCACCGTTTGGAAGATTCCTTTAAAGTTTTAAAAACTCGGAAAAACTCCGTAGAAATTGATACTCAGTTGCAAAGTTTACTGCTATCTGGTGTGGATTGGCTACGGCAAATAGTGGAACTGCTCTCAGAAGGAAATGTTATTGAAGAAGATTGGTTAGCAACCTTTTGTTACCCTGTTTTTGATGAGCTGCATGAGCGTTTGGGCGACCCCACCCCAGAAGACGCTACAACCATGCTCTTACCAGAAGATGGGCAAGACATTATCCCCTTACTGTTTGAAACAGAAGTCGAAGGATGTTTGCAACGCCTAGAATCTGTATTGGCAGATCACGAACAGCCTTGTTTACAAGAAGAAGTTGCGATCATGGCTGCTGAATTGGGCGGTTTGGGGGAAATGCTCCAGTTAGCAGCTTTTAGTCAACTATGTCAGTCAGTCACCCACCATTTAACAGCTGCGGCTCCCGATCAAATCGCCGAAATTGCCCAGTTAGCACTGGCAGCCTGGCGGCGATCGCAGGCTTTGGTATTGACACATCAATTAGATAGCCTACCCACAGCAATTGAGTATGGTGATTTAGCTGTAGCTGAAGAAGAGTTCCCAGTATTCTCCTACGAAGAAGCGATCGCCAACGGCCACGCAGACACCACCCACTTCCTAGAACCCGAAATCCTACCTGTGGATGTCTCGGAATCAGAAATCACCGATGAAACTTGGCTGGATGAAGAAATCATTGCTGCTAGTTTTGAATCTGTAGAGGCAGAATTCAGTGAGGAGCCACTGGAGATTTCAGAACCAACGACAGTTGAAGTTCCTCAAGAATTTTCCACCACAGATTACAAATTTACTGAACCCAAACCCGAACCAGTCGGGGCAGGTAAAGACCGAGAAATTCCAGAAAATACCGTCCGAGTTCCCAGTAAGCAACTAGAGCAAATCAATGATTTGTTTGGCGAACTCATCATCCAACGTAACGGGCTGAACCTGCAACTAGAAAGACTACGCAAGCTCATTCGCAATCTTAGCCAGCGTGTGCAAGTTCTCGACCGAGAAAATCAGGAATTACGCGCAGCATACGACAAAATTTCTACTCAAGCCTTAGCCTCATCCGGCGCACCATCACTCACAGACAACTATATAGGCATAGAAAATGGGTTCGATGCCTTAGAAATGGATCGCTATAACGAATTAAACCTCCTGTCTCAGGAAGTGATGGAAACCATCGTTCAGGTGCAGGAAGTTACAACTGACGTGCAACTGAGTGTTGATGATACAGACCAAATTGCCAGGAAGTTAAATAAAACATCCAAGCAGTTGCAAACAAAGCTGACCCAAGTCAGAATGCGCCCCCTATCCGACTTAATCGATCGCTTTCCTAGAGCCTTGCGCGACTTGAATGTCGAATATGGTAAAAATGTCCAGTTAAAAATTGAAGGTGGTAACACCTTAATTGAGCGCAGCATTTTAGAAGCCTTGAACGAGCCGTTAATGCATTTAGTGAGGAATGCCTTCGATCATGGGATTGAAGACCCCGCCACCCGCAGCGCCCTCGGTAAACCAGAACCAGGATTGATTGAAATTAAAGCCTCTCACCGCAGTAATCGCACCATCATTACCATGCGTGATGATGGTCGAGGGATTTCTCTGGATAAAATACGCGATCGCGCCTTAAATATGGGCTTAGATGCGGCGTTGTTGGCTAGTGCCAGTGATGAAGAATTATTATCACTGATTTTTGAACCAGGATTTACCACCTCCGACCAAGTAACAGCATTATCTGGTCGTGGTGTAGGCATGGATGTGGTTCGCAATAACCTCAAACTTGTACGCGGTGATATCAAAGTTGATACCCAGCCAGGAGTCGGCACTACTTTTACTCTGTCAGTACCTTTTACACTTTCAGTAGCGCGAGTGCTGTTGGTAGAAACCAACAAAATGCTCTTGGCATTGCCCACAGATGTAATTTCCGAAATCTTTTTACTGCAAAACGAGCAAATTTTCATCATGGCTGGTAGCGAAGTCATCAATTGGCAAGGAACCATGCTGCCATTGATTCGCATTGGTCGCTACTTAGAATTTAATGGCCCCCGCTACAATAGCCCAGATTTAGAAACAGCACCAGCAATTAATGCTAATAGTGTATTAATAGTCAAGAGCGGTAATCAGCCAGTCGCGGTACAGGTAGATCGTTGTTGGGGTGAGCAAGAAGTGGCGATCCGCCAAATTGAGGGGAATATACCTCTGCCAGAAGGCTTCAGTAACTGCACCATTCTCGGTGATGGTCGAGTAGTGCCATTAGTGAACACCAATGAGCTATTGTATTGGATTGCTACTAATCAACGTACCCCTAGAAGTAATCAATTACCATCAGCCAGGTTAAAAACAGCCTTCCTTGTTTCCCACGATGACAAATTACCAGCGTCCCCTGCCAACCACAAAGGCACAATTTTGATTGTCGATGACTCGATTAATGTGCGGCGCTTCTTAGCATTAACTCTAGAAAAAGGCGGATATCAAGTCGAACAAGCTAAAGACGGTCAAGATGCCCTAGACAAGCTACAAAGTGGCTTGCAAGTCCAAGCCGTAATTTGTGATATTGAAATGCCTCGCCTTGATGGTTATGGTTTTTTAGGGCGGGTAAAATCCAACATGGACATGAAAAATATTCCCGTCGCTATGTTGACCTCCCGTAGTAGCGCTAAACATCGGCAATTGGCAATTCAACTAGGGGCGCGAGCCTACTTTTCCAAACCTTATAACGAACAAGAATTACTCCAAACCCTAGAGGAAATAATTTTTTCCGTCACCGGAACTTTGTCCTCTCATAACAATTGAATTTAAATCAAGCGATCGCCATATCTGGCTGACTAGCCCAGAAGTCATTTCTGGAAACCACCAAATTTTTAGCGGTTCTCTTATAAGTGATTTTGGTGGGAAATTCGCTCTGGATCTACTTGTGTCTACACCCTAGGCTAGAGGGAGGAACAAAGTTAGACAACACCAAACCGATGTACCATAGAGATAGCTTTACAAAAATCAACAATGGTAGAACGTCCCATCAAAAAGTCGGAACGTCAGGCTCAAGCAAGCACTGACCAAAATTCCGAAAAATTGGATTCTGTGCCCTCTATTGAATCCAATACCGACAGATCAAAACCAAGTGGTAATCGCTCTTCCGGTAAAGGAAGAAAAGGATCTTTTGGCGATGAAATCAAGTCGCCGGTTAATCCTGCACTAGCGCGTGGCCCCAAACCGGTTAAACCTAAACCCAGTGTGAAAACAGAGTCAGAATCAGAACCTATTTCTGAAGAAACTCAAGATTAATGAGCAATTTGTGTAAGTCAATATCAGTCAAGAATTGAGCGAAGAGAATTCGTTATTACACAAACAAAGTCTAGATGGTGTATGGATTTCATGAGAGAGCCTACCCAGGCGAAGATAAGTATGAGCATCGGATTTCGGTGCTCATATTGTTTTTGTGGCACAACCTTTAATGTAGTTCATAGAAAGAATCAAGCCCCAAATGCTTCACATAATTCTCTATACTAAAAACGGTTAGGAATTTTACTTTTAAACGCAGAGGTTCGCTGAGGTAAACGCAAAGGTACACAAAGTTTTTGTTCAAGTTTTCGCTGTGTAATTTATGCCATTCTGTAAAGTCCAGATATTAGCCGTTTGCAGTATACAAGGTTTTGGAGAATATCTTCATATCCAGAAGTGTTGAATGTTAAGAAAAAGCCGATAAAAATAGCCCAAAATATGATAGATTTTGGGCGAAGGACTAAAATATCTTAGTTTAACGTGATTATAAAATCATTTCCCAAGATTGTCAAAG
>JAHHHF010000085.1 GCA_019359495.1 Goleter apudmare HA4340-LM2 | reverse complement strand
GTATGTGTCAGAAAATCAGTTATGTTCACTGGTTTGAGGAGATTATGTTTTGTTGACTAATTTCAGCTTTTTAGGCTTAGTCTTAATAAAAATGTAAAGTTTTATATCAGCATTCAACATTTGTGCAAAGAATCAATTTATTCTATTTATCTTTTTGCCAAATTTTGCATTTATATAAATGATTTTGAAATCCTTATTAGTTTTTGTTAGGAAATAAGGTGCGTTTGCCCTGGGAGAGAGTAAAACAACTCTTGATAAATATTCTAAAGAAAGAACTTTTCGATGTCCTGATGATAAAGAGCGCCTGTTTGAACGACATGTTAAATTGAGGTTCTGCAACTGGCGAATTCATTTCTTTCCAGTAAAACCAGGACAAGTCATTATTGGCTATATTGGTCGCCACCTGCCTACAGTGAAGTATCGGACGTAATATTTAAAATTATTAGGTAAGAAAGTCTTGGCAGTTTCAGCCTAGCTTTGCAAAATTTATGCGATCGCCCCGCCTCACCTTGATTGCTAAACTAAAATACGACCCTCAAGCAAAGGTAGCCTCATAACTTCTGCAACCAATCCCACTAAACCATCTTAAAATCTTCAACAGAGGCAACTAAACAATCCTGAACTATGGCTCAAATCCTAGTTGAAAATTTAGACCCAATTATTTTAGAAAAACTGGAGACTCTTGCCAAGCAACATGGTCGGTCTTTGCAGGACGAGCTAAAAAATATCCTACAGCAAGCAACTGAGAAAGTTGGATATTACCACACTGGCGGCGATATGGAAAAAGCTAGAGAAGCTGTAGCACGCGCGCAAGTAAGGTATGCAGGAAAAACTTTCAGTGACAGTACTGAACTCATCCGCGAGGACAGAGAACGGTGAGTCGGTATGTTTTAGATGCCAGTATTGCTATAAAGTGGTTTATTCCTGAAGTATATTCACATGCAGCTAGGCGTTTACTGGCAAGTAACCATATTTTTTTAGTCCCCGATTTTTTCTTTCCAGAAGTAGGAAATGTCTTGTGGAAGCGAGTGCATCGTGGTGAAGACACTGCTGATAATGCTAGACAAACACTGATAGATTTAAATTCTATTCCTGTAGAAGTTTATTTGAGTCAGCCATTGATGCCACTGGCTCTAGATACTGCCCTGCAAACGGATCGAGCAGTATATGATTGCTTATACTTAGCGTTGGCAATCACTCAACAATGCCAAATGGTAACAGCAGACGAAAAATTTTACAATGCTCTCAAAACTAGTAGCTACAGAAATCATCTTCTGTGGGTGGAGAATATTTAGAGAGCGATCGCCCCGCCTCACCTTGATTGCTAAACTAAAATACGACCCCCAAGCAAAGGTAGCCTTATGACCTCTGCAAGCAATCCAGCTACAGAAGAACTCACCCCATTCCCAGACCATACGCAGCTACCAGAATCAGACGGAACCTTTGTGAAAAACTGGCAAGAGCATCCGCAAAGCATCTTACTGACTGACTCCATTACACCTGTTCTCAAGCAATTACATCCCGATGGTCAATATTGTATCGGTCAGGATTTAGGTATTTACTGGCGCTTGACCGACCCACCAGAAAAAGGAGCAGAAGCACCTGATTGGTTTTATGTAGGGAATGTACCGCCTTTGCTCGATGGGTTAATGCGCCGTTCTTACGTGCTGTGGCGAGAATTTATCGCCCCCTTGATTGCATTGGAATTTATCTCAGGGGATGGTAGCGAGGAGCGAGACAAAACCCCTTGGAAGGGCAAATTTTGGATTTATGAGCAGGTGATTCGTCCTCCCTTCTACGGCATTTATGAAGTGAAGAAAGCCAGTGTAGAAGTTTATGAATTAATTGGTGGACAATATCAGTTATTAACACCAAATGAACGAGGACATTATCCTATTGCTCCTATAAGAGTTGAGTTAGGAATTTGGCAAGGAGAATATCAAAATGCGGAATTACCCTGGCTACGGTGGTGGGATTTGCAAGGTAATTTGTTGTTGTCTGGTGACGAAAGGGCTGAACAAGAACGCCAACGGGCCGATCGCCTAATTGCTCAATTACGTGCTTTGGGAGTCGAGCCAGAAGCCTAATATTTTGGGAATTTGCTGAAATAGGGTTTGCTGAAAAACTAGAGACAGGCAATATTTTGATCAATGTTGGTGACAAGACATTACATTGGTAAATTAAGGTTTAATTCCCTGAAAACGCTTTTTTGCTACTTGAAAAGCTTCTTGCATCACAGATTGAATTTTTTCGGGGTCTGGTTTTTTACCGCCCATTAAGTCACCGAAGTAAACACAAGCACCCTCACCCAGCGCCCAAGTATAGGCTGCTGCCCAAGATGCAGCAATCACGCTACCAAAACCAGGCAAGAATTTGATTAACTCGCGGGCGATCGCTTGGGCGAAAAAACCACCGGCGATCGCACTCACAATACCCCCCGCTTGTGATGGGGTTAATGTTTGTCCATATAATTTTCCTAAAAGTCCCACCATTGAGACTTGTAAGGCCGTCAACACGGGCATGGTAGCAAAGGGCAATGGTACAGCTGCCAAGGTAGCTGCCATAATCGCAAACGGTAACATATAACGGCGTCCAGCATCCCGGTAGATGTTGCCAAGTTGCTTGCTAGCCTCTTCTCGATCTAATAACTGATATATTGCCCTGGCTTCCGCCTCTGGGAGTAAGTCTGCCAGGGTATCCCGCAGCGCTTCTAAGCCGTAAAATACTGGATTATAGCCGTCTTCTTCTAGAGTGAAGTCAATCAGGACGGAACGATCATAAACTTTGGCAAAGGCTTCTTGAATTGCCGTGTAGGCTCGGTTTACCTCTTCATAGTTTGGCGGATAGGCAGGATGATCATCTATACCGGGAGGATAGATTTCATGCAAGCAAGTAATTGCCAACAAACAGGGAATGTCGGGATATTTTTGACGTAACTCCTGAGCAATTTGTCCTAGTGTATCTGTAGCAAAGTCATTGATTTTCACAGTCAGAATCAGCACTCTGGCGCTGCGACTTGACTGTTGTAAATCTCCCACCAACTCTTGAATAATTAGCTGAGTATCTTGGTTGACATCTCCCAAACCAACAGTATCAGTAAAAATCAGTAAAGGTAGGTCATTGGAAGGATAAGCATAGCGCTGAGTGTTTTGCGTATGGGGACGAAATCCCTGGCCGACAATTTCCGCCGAAACCCCTGTCAGCCCCCGCACAATGGAACTTTTACCTGCTTGGGGTTTACCAATCAGCAAGGCTTCAGTAGTTGGTAGTTCAGCCCGGACTGTCTCTAAAATCTCTGCAATTTGCGTTTCGCTAACGCTAAACCATTTCATCACCGTCTGTGCTACTTGTTCTCGCGGTACGAGCTGCACTAGACTTTGTGTCGCTTTGTTCCACACACCAACAAGGCGATTTGTCCAGACATGATTGCCCAACTTGGCGGTTAAACCTCCAGTTGGCTCACTGGACTGCTGAGAATTAGCTGAATTACCGTCAGCATCATGTTGCTCAGTCATGGGCATCCAAACAGCAGCTAGATTTTTACTACACCCTGTTTATCATTTTATGATGCTTCATGGGACTATGCTTCTAAAGCTGAGAGGATGCGATCGCTCAGTGACCACCGATTTGAATTAGGTCTAATCCAACGCTTCTCTGCTTCGTTGAAATCGCGCTGATGGATTAGTGCTGAGATCAAGTCTTTTCTCTGTTGCTCGTTGAGCTTTGACACCATCTTTTCTGCACCTCGCAAGGCACAGGTCTGCTCAAAAGCTGTTTCTGAATTGTAAATAATCTGTAAAATTGTATAGAAATAATTCGGGTCACCAGACCATTCCACAACAGACAGTCCCAATAATCGCTTACCTTGGTCGCTAGATTTGAGTAGATGATCAACCTCTTCAGGAGAAAAATTGATTTCTGGTGCCAATGCTCGCATTCTACCTGCGATCGACTCCATTTCAAATGTGCGTTTTGCCCCTGCTGGCATGGAATTTCTCAATTCCTTATAACGTTGGCTTAAACGTTCCATTTGCTGTTGTGCTTCTGATATCGGCACTCGTGAAGCATATTCTTTCTGCCACTCATGGCGCATTTGCCGCATTTCTAGCTGTTGTTGCGGTGGTGCAACATCTTCTGCTAGCTTGGTCTGCTCAATCAGAAAACCCAAGGTATCCCCAGTTAGAGACTGTAACATCGGCATCATACTGGAGCCAGTAATTTCCCCAGCAGGAGTTTTAACTGCCCCTCCAGTCAAAGCAAAAATCTTTAGTACAGATGGTAACCAAACCAAGGCTAGAAAAACTGCTGTTGTACCCGTCACCTCAAATTTAACCGTTAATTTATCACCTTTGTTAATTTGAAAGGTGCTGAGAACGATAAAAATAGTACTAATAATTAGCCAGGTTTTGGGGATGTGGATAATCTTTTTGAGTAGCCAATCTACAGCCTCCCTGGAAATTTGGTTGTTACCTGTCTCGTTGTCTAATTTGTCACCCATATTTATTTTATTGATTAAGTAGCTAGATGAAAATCAATATACTCATCAAGGCCAGGTCTGAAGCATAGCATAGGTGGTAGCGGGCGTTACGATGGAGTCCGTAACGCACTTTCAGAATTCTATAAGTAGCTCAGTGTTAAAAATTATCGTTATGACAAGGCAGAAGGCCAAGGATGATTTTCTTCAATACCCCAGGCCCTACTCTCCATTTATAAATAATTGGCATCCAGTGGATTCACTGGAGTTACGGCAGATTATTCATTCTCTGGAAGTACTTGCACTTTCCCATTCGGACTGAGAACAGCTCGAATTCGGAGATTTTTGCCGACTCTATTAGGCGAGACAAAAGGTTTACCAATATCAGGTATCCCCGTACTATCAATGTATTCTCTAGCTGGCTTGTTGAGGGGTAGAATGCGTTCAATTGTGCCATCAACAGCTACTATCAAACTATACTCCAGGGTTTCCGTTAATCCGGTAGGTGGTTGCCAGCGTTTTTGGAAATATTCTCTAGCTTCTGTTACCAGAGGGGTGTCAAATAGAGTACTACTGGTAGCAACTTTCGGAGATGGTACAGCTTGGCCGGCGTTCCGCAATCGCCTAGCTAGGGAAGTATCATCAGTGACTGAAGGGTCGTTAGAAACAGTATTTAATCCACCTGGCAGTGGCTGTGGATTGGTTGGTACTTCAGTAAGGGTACTGGGATTGGGTATGGCGGGTAGTGATGGGGTGATGTTGGGGCTAGCAGGAGATAAATTTGGTGGTAAATCCCGCTTTTTAGGGAGAACAGCTTCACTTGAAGGAATTGATGCTGGAGGGGTTAGCTTCAAACTACCTGGAGATGGTGGAGAAGTTGTAGGGATACCGGAACTAGGGGGATTTTGGGCAGCTGTGGAAAAAGCTGTATTCGGAGGAGCCTGTAGAGGTGGGACAGGCAAACTAGAGGTAGGAGGTGGAGGAGTGACAGCTAAATTGGGCAGTTGTGGGAAAGTATCGTCTGGAGTGAGTCCAGGTTGGGGTGTAGCCAGGTTTAATGAGGGTGATGGTTGTATAGCAACTTCTGCGGATTCAGGTGCAGTTGTTGTAGCTATTTGCTGCTTGGGTTTGGTTTGGTTAACATATTGCCAAGTCACCGGCAATAAACCCACGCCTAATGCCAGTACAGCTGCAACAGATGTCCAAGCGGGCCAGCTATGAGTGGAACTGCTGCGGTGCAGATTTGGTAAGGCCATCACCTCAGCCGAGTATTCATCTAGGGCGGTTGCTAAGTCAAATAGTTGCAGTAGACTCAGTTGGATGACAGGGCCAGATGTCTGGCTGGCGAGGGAACCCAGAAATAAATTATGAGTTAAATAGTTACTAGGTTCTAAGTAGATTTTTGTCCCTGGTATTTGGGAATTAAAAGCTTTTAATGTCTTAGTGTTAGCTGAAAGTGGGGATTGTTGTAAATCTGTTAACGCCGACTGATCAGAGACTTTACTAGAGTCTTGAGGCCCGGAGAAACTCACCCAAAAGTTATCTGGAGTTTGGTGGAGGAATTCTTGTACGTAGCTAGTAACTGCATCACACAAAGCTTCGAGTTGATCGCGATCGCCCTGTATTGCAACCCGACTTTCTTCTGGCAATTGGGGATTGTCAAAACGCAGTTCAAAATTTAGCTGCTTGAGAACTGTTTTCCCCATCCACCGAGACAAAGGTGAACTTTGTGCCCACACTTCTAGTGTGCAAGTGGGGGGCGTGTAACGACGAATGACTGAATTTGATAGAGGCATGGCAGAAACTGCGAGGGAGATGATTTGGGATTTTGAATTTTGGATTTTGTGATGATCAATCTAAAAATCTAAAATCCGTCTGGAAAAGTTGGCTCACGGGAAACCCGCCCACACAACGCCAGTTGCTTTCAGCCGGGGAACCCTAGTCGAGCACTGGCTTAACTTTTGGCAAAAATTTAAAATTTTGTGGAACGTTCTATGAGTGCTAACCAGAGACGGCGGTGTCCTCCTGTGGCGCTATAAAACAGTAAATCTACAAGTAGTTTTAGCGCCAAACGAGTCAATAACTCTGTAGAGATTTGCTCGTTTTCTTCCATTCGCTCTTGGTAGGTGTTGCAGAAGGCATCAATGTAATCTCCGAGTAAAGCAGCCTGATGAGGTTGGGAGTGATTTTCCGCCGTTTGTTCTAGTAGAGCAACAGCACGGCGAATCAATTCCTGCTGTTGTTTGGCGAGATAGCAGGTGATGAGAACGAGCGATCGCGCTTCTTCTACATCTAGCTTTTTCCGCCCTCCTTGTCCTTTGCGTAGGGGATTTGATTGGCGCAATCGCCACAAAGCTACGCGATCTGGCACTCTTGACTCTAAATTCAGATTGCTTGCCGCCGAGAGCATGGCTTCGGAACCTATGCCAGTCAAGGTTTCTAGCGCCAGCAACACCAAGTCTAATTGGGTTTTAATATTGTCCCATTGAATAGAGTCTGGGGCTGGAAGCTGAATTAAGTCCTCCCACTGGGAATTCGGAGTGGCTGAATCGGTGGCCGAGTGCATAACTTTTAGCATAGATGATCAGACTGATAGGGACTGTTGCTGTTACCCATTTTGAAACAGACTCTCAAGCATTTAGGTTAGTTTCCTATAGCTAATTCGTCAGAAGCTTCAACTAGCTTTAGATCACTGTGGTAAACAGCTAATGTCTTTGTCTTACTCTAAATGAAAATCAATGTTTCACAAAGTAGAAATTTGACTACCACAGTGAAAGTTTAGCTAAGTTTGGGAATGGGGGAGCCAGTGAGTTTTGGGACACTGAATTTTGCCTATTCCCCATTCCCTAATTGTGAACATAAGCCACGGTGACACCACTACCGCCATCTACTTGTGCGGCGGCTTCGTAGTGACTGACTCTGGGGTGTTGTTGCAAAAAGGTGTGAACACCTTGCCGCAGCTTTCCTGTCCCATGTCCGTGAATAATCCATACTGGGCCTGTAGCTTCTGAAATGGCTTTATCTAACATGAATTCAGCATCAGCCACCCGCTTTCCGCGCAAATCTATTGTATTTTTAGAAGTACGAATTGCTAGGGCTGGTTGTGCTGGTGGTGTAACTGGTACTTGTGCTGGGGTTGCTACTGGTTTGGACTTGACGACTGGTTCAGCTTTTTGTCCGTCCAAAGATTCGATGTCTTCTAGCTTCACTGTCATTTTCATGATGCCAAAGCGGACGCTAAACTCGCCATCTTCATCGGGTGTAGTTAATACTTCGGCTGTTTGTCCAAACTGGGAAATGCGGATGCGATCGCCGACTTTGGGCGTAAACCCAACTTTTGGTTTAGCTGGTGTTGCTGGCTGAAATTGCTGGGCGATTTGGTTTAAGGCGTTGGTAGCTTGTTGGGCATCTTGGGCTGTCGGTGTCCCTTTTTGTAAGCGGCGAATCACTTGAGCAATTTCAGTTTTGGCTTGGGCGATCGCTTGTTGTACTGCAACTTCCTGGGAAGCCCGCAAAGCTTTTTCTCTTTCTTGCAAAGCGTCGGCTTTAGCAGAAACTTCTTGGTATAAACGTTCTGCTTCCTGTAAAAGATTTTGGGCTTCAGTCGCTTTCGTTTCTTGGCGACGGCGTTGAGCTTCTAAGCCAGCAATTACCTGATTAACTTCATCTGTGGCCTCTCCGACTTGGGTTTTTGCCTGTTCTATCACCTCTGGTTTCAACCCCAAACGTAGGGCGATCGTCAAGGCGTTAGAACGTCCGGGAATGCCCCAAAGTAGGCGATAGGTAGGCGACAGAGTGGTTTCATCAAATTCGACAGAGGCGTTTTCAAACCGCTCATCTTCGTATTTCAGGGCTTTGAGTTCCCCAAAGTGAGTAGTAGCGATGGTTAATTGGGCGTGTTCTGCGAGATATTGCAGTAAGGCGATCGCTAGGGCACTACCCTCTACTGGATCGGTTCCTGCACCGACTTCATCAAGTAATACCAAGGATGAGGGGGATGAGGAAGATATTAGCACCCCCACTCCCTCATCTCTCGTTGCTTCCCCATGCCCCAAAGCATTTAAAATCCGACTAATGCGGCGAATATGTCCTGAGAAGGTAGATAAGCTTTGCTGTAGGGATTGTTCATCGCCAATGTCTGCTAACACCTGCTCAAACCAAGGTATCTCTACTGGTTCACGGGCGGGGACAAATAAACCTACCTTGGCCATTAATGCTGCCAAACCTAGGGTTTTTAAAGTTACTGTTTTTCCCCCGGTATTTGGCCCAGTAATCGTCACTACCCGAATATGCGGACTGATGAGTAAATCTACAGGAACCACTGGTTGGCCTTGTTCGTGGTGTTGCTGCCACACTAACAGTGGATGTCTGAGATTTCGCAAGGTAATGATTTCTTGCTCCTGGCGGTTGATAAATCTGGGGGGATTTGCACCTAACCAAAAACTATACCTAGATCTAGCGGTTGCCAGATCCAAAGTAGTGACAATTGCCAAGAGCCTTTCCAAATCGGGTTTAACTGCGGCTACTTGCTCTGTCAAAGCGCGGCGGATTGCTTCTTCTTCTGCTTGTTCTCTTCTAATTACCTGGCGTAATTGATTACCCACTGGCACGATGGAATTAGGCTCCACATACAGCGTGGCTCCACTAGTAGAGGTGTCGTGGACAATGCCGGGAATCGCGTCTTTATGGGTAGCTTTCACGGGGATCACATAGCGATCGCCCCGTTGGGTAATCTGTTGTTCTTGAACAGCCCCTGATTTTGCTTGGAGGATATTTTGTAACTTTTGGGTGATTTGACTGCGTAATCTCCGCAAATCTGTGCGAATTTCCCCCAGTTTTTGGCTAGCACGATCAGTTACTTGGCCACGTTCATCGATACAGCGATGAATTTCTTGCTCTAATTCCGGATAAGTTCTTAAATCGGCAACTAACTCATTCAGAATGGGTAAATCTACCTGGTTGTCAATTACACGCCGCAAATTTCGCGCCCCAGCTAAGGTAGTAGCGATCGCTAACAGTTCATCACCTGCCAAGATACCTTGCAGTTCGGCGCGTTCCAGAGCATCACCAATATCTTGGATGCCCTCAAACGATAAACTGGTGGTGAGGCGGCTTTCGAGTTGGTAGACTTCTTTAGTCTGCTCCAACAACCGTGTACTTGCTGCCTGAGAATCGGGAATTTGCAGATGACGGGATGCGATCGCCCCTAACTTAGTTGCCGCAAATGTGGAAAGATGCTGGCAGAGGCGATGCCATTCTAGTAGTTCTAGGGTTTCAGACTGGATCAAGGTTTCAACATCTAATCTGCAATCATCGTAACAATTCTCGCTGCCAGAAAGCTAAATTTTGTTACCATCAATTGCAATAGGATAAGGTTCTAGTTGAGCGGCTGCTGATATTTTTTACGACACACCGATCACTTGTGCCTCTGTGCTTCAACCAGGTTTTTAGACTGCTTCTGGGCTTTTCGCCCCTATCCCCAGATAGTACATGCTACTTCATTAGCCATCAGACTTTTTCAGCAAACTCTACCTATTTTTCAATTCTCCATTGCATTGGCATCTTTAAGCTCTTGGCAACTGATCGTGTGCTTCTGGCGCTACATCTGGGACTTTCGCTAAAATAGCTTCGTATTTTTCTCGGCTTCCTCGCTGTGCCAACTCCTCCAAATATGTCTCAGTTGTCAGTGCTGCAATTTTTTCCGCAACTGCTGTGGCAATAAACTGATCGATAGAAATGCCATCTTGTTTAGCCAGATCTTGTACACTCTTGTACAGAGAGTCAGGAAGTTGCAGATTGAGGTTGCTCATGGTAATACTCCAATAGACTGTAAAAACTCTGCTGGCGTAACCGTTCTAATTCCAAACCGTTCGATACCGACAAAATCACGAATGTTATACGTCACCACACTATCACATCCCGCTTTTACTGCCAGTTCTAGTACCATGTCGTCTTTTGGATCACGAAGATAGGGTCGCCACAAGAAGAAGATTTTATGTCGTGTTGCAACTGAACAATGAAACTCAATGAGTTCTTCGATATCTTTTTCAGTTACATACAGATTTGGAAGTTCTCGTGACAAAACCTCGCGGTATTCTAAAACTAGTGGCACGGATAGGTGAATATCAAAGATTCCTGTACCTACCAGTGTCAGTAGAAGGAACGCACTACCTTGTCTAGAGCGCAACCCAGAAACAATAACATTAGTATCAAGTATAACTTGCGGGATCGACATAGAATTATCTTGTCAATAGCAAGCGATCGCCCCTAACTTAGTTGCCGCAAATGTGGAAAGATGCTGGCAGAGGCGATGCCATTCTAGTAGTTCTAGGGTTTCAGACTGGATCAAGGTTTCAACATCTAATCTGAAATCATCGTAACAATTCTCGCTGCCAGAAAGCTAAACTTTGTTGCCATTAATTGCAATAGGATAACGGTTCAAATTTGCGGCGGCAAATAACCTCGAACTTAGCACCAGTTTTGAATTCTTAACAAAGCCCTTTGGCATCTCAATCATAACGCGTAAACCCACGACTATTATTGATTGGTTTTGGCTATAGCTAGTCCACTGCACCACTACCCCTGAGTAGACAGTGCTTTGCGGAAAACAATCTTGTCTGCCCCTTCTGCATAGAACTCGCGTATACGTGCTTCCTCGTCATAACCGTTCTTGCGGTAGAACCTCCGTGCATACTCCAAATCTGGCGTACCCAACGTTTCAACTAGTAAGATGCGCGCACCCCTGTCTGCCAAAGTCTGCTCTACAAAGAGTAGCAGTTTCGCACCGCGTCCTTGCCTTTGGTGAGTCGGATGGATGGCAATTAATTGCAGGTTCCATGTCCCTCTAGTCATTCGTTCCGGTTCGCAGTAGGCTAATCCCACTAGTCCGTCGTCATCGTCTGTAATCCAGAATGGATGAGTGTCGCCATCTTTGCTCAAGGAATCGGTCAACATCTGACGCAATTCCTCTAGTTCGTCGGACGAAAAGAGTTCAATAGAGTTGGCTAAGGCAATCAGCGCATCTGCGTCATCGGGCGTGACTGGTCGGATCATCACGAACTCCACGGGTGTAAGAGAGATAGCATTACAACAGTTGTTATGTCACACTAAAAAGATAACAACTGTTATGATGAAATGTCAAGATGTATTGTTTCATGTAGCTGTAAACTAGGGAGAGCTATGAGTTATGACGATCGCCGCATTGAAGTTGTTAATGCGGCATGGCGGGTGATTGTTCGTGAAGGATTGGATCGTGCTAGTATGCGGGCGATCGCCCAGGAACTTGGTTCCTCGACTGGGGTTGTTACCCACTACTTTCGAGATAAAGAAGAACTCATCTTATTTGCCCTAGAAAGAGTGTTTGAGAACGTCCTAGAGGATATGCAAGTGTGTGCCAAAGGACGGCAAGGAATTGACAGGTTAGAACAGATGATTCTTAAGGCTCTTCCTCTGGAGAGCAGTGACAAAGCCGATTGGAAAGTTTGGGTAGCGTTTTTGGGTTATTCGGTCGGGCGCGAACATCTAGTTCAGGAGCACCGCAAACGCTATGACCTTTTACGACGAATTATTTCTCAAGAGTTAGCTGACTTGCAAACAGCTAATCTGATTCGAGCCGATCTTAATTTAACCCTCGAAGCCAATGCACTCATCGCCCTAGTGGATGGCATTGGCACTGGAGTCGTCATCTGTCCTGAGCAATTCTCAACAGAGCAACAGCAATACCTTGTGCGGCGACATATCAATGCTTTACTGGCATTCTCTTGAATACTAAGGACTAAGTTTCAAACTACTGCCACTACATATCCAATCTGTATCTCGGCAAGCAAGTAGCTCAACTTTTCAAGACGAATTTTGAATTCACAGAGGTAATAGATTTACTAAATAACTGTGCTAAATAAATCTTAATTAGCATTATACAGAAATTGATTGACAATTTTTTCTGCTTTCTTACCCACTAATTCCTGACAGTTACTTATAAAAAACCGCTCCAACTCCCCCCACAATTTGATACCCTAGCTAGAACAGAATTGAGCAAAGTTAACAGCGTGGAAATTCAACTTGGGCGGGGAAAGACAGCTCGTAGAGCATACGGAATTGATGAAATTGCTCTAGTCCCTGGTAACAGAACACTAGATCCGAGTTTGGCGGATACAAGATGGCGAATTGGCAATATTGAGCGAGAAATCCCCATTATTGCCAGCGCTATGGATGGTGTTGTTGATGTGCAGATGGCTGTACGTTTGTCACAGTTAGGAGCATTAGGTGTTCTCAACCTGGAAGGTATCCAAACTCGTTATGCTGATCCAGAGCCAATTTTAGATCAGATCGCGGCAGTGGGGAAAGATGAATTTGTCTCCTTGATGCAAGAACTCTATGCTGAACCCATTAAGCCGGAATTAATCACCCAACGCATCCAAGAAATTAAACAGCAAGGCGGCATTGCCGCAGTTAGCGCTACTCCAGTGGGAGCTAGTAGATATGGTGAGGTAGTAGCAAAGGCAGGAGCAGATTTATTTTTTATTCAGGCGACAGTAGTTTCTACCGCTCACCTGTCACCAGAGTCTATAGTACCCCTGGAACTAGCAGAATTTTGCCGTTCCATGCCGATTCCCGTGGTGTTGGGAAATTGCGTAACTTATGAAGTCACCTTGAATTTATTAAAAGCTGGAGCTGCTGCGGTATTGGTAGGAATTGGGCCTGGTGCGGCTTGTACCTCCCGTGGTGTTTTGGGTGTGGGTGTACCTCAAGCAACTGCGATCGCTGATTGTGCCGCCGCACGAGATGATTACTACCAAGAAACTGGTAACTATATTCCTGTGATTGCCGATGGCGGTCTAATCACAGGCGGCGATATTTGTAAATGCATCGCTTGTGGTGCCGATGGTGTCATGATTGGTTCTCCCTTCGCTAGAGCAGCCGAAGCTCCAGGTAGAGGTTATCATTGGGGAATGGCGACTCCTAGCCCTGTACTGCCCCGTGGAACGCGCATCCGTGTCGCTACTACTGGTACCCTAGAACAAATCTTAATAGGGCCAGCAGGACTTGACGATGGCACTCATAACCTATTGGGAGCCTTAAAGACGAGTATGGGCACTCTAGGAGCCAAAAACATCAAAGAAATGCAGCAAGTTGAAGTTGTCATTGCTCCTTCTCTCTTGACAGAAGGCAAAGTTTACCAAAAAGCTCAACAATTGGGTATGGGTAAATAGGGAATAGGCAATGGAGAGACGCGATTAATCGCGTCTCTCCTGACCTATTTCCCATTCAAAAATTTTTCCAGCCCATAAAACAATTGCGGGAAAAATCTTATATGTAGCCTACAATGGAGATAGCGGAGACGCATGTTTCCGTTCACTCCTCACACCACACTCCGCCCGGACTACTGTTCGGGCGGTTCCTTATCTAGATGAAATTATAGAGCTTCTTTGCAAATGTACATCCTTGCTCTTCCAAGCAGATGTTTTTGCTATGGTAGAATTTTCACGAAAGTCAGAAATATAATTGGCAAAGGTTTTTAGGCATGTCAGCAGCCGCACAAGTTACGGATTCTACGTTTAAGCAAGAGGTACTCGATAGCGATGTACCTGTTTTAGTTGACTTCTGGGCGCCCTGGTGCGGTCCTTGCCGCATGGTAGCTCCTGTTGTAGATGAAATTTCTGCTCAGTACGAAGGTCAATTAAAAGTCGTTAAAGTCAATACTGATGAGAATCCTAATGTTGCCAGTCAGTACGGTATCCGCAGCATTCCCACATTAATGATTTTTAAAGGTGGGCAAAAAGTTGATATGGTGGTCGGTGCCGTGCCTAAAACTACATTAGCTAACACTTTGGAGAAGTATCTTTAGATACTTAAATTTGACAGGAAATCCTTGTGAGTCCTCCATTAGCTCTAAATTTAGGTAAATATTTGTCAACTAGTTTATGAGGCGCGAGTGTTCGCGTCTCAGCAAAACTGTTGGCGATGTTAAACAGTACAAGGCTAGCTCTGCTAAACTAATCTCTGTTATTTTTTGAGAGAAAACTCCTAGTCTATTTTATCTACTGGATAACGGCTGTTTCCGTAGGGATTAATTACTATACCTATAATTTCTCAGCATCAACGTACGATGTAGAGGCGGGTAAAACCAAACGGCAAACCATTCTCCAGTGGGAGACTTACTTATGGCTTTTGTCAAAACCCTTTGAAGAATACAGCCGCTTAAGACTACTTCGCTCTCCCCAAAATTCAGAGTGGTTGCCTCAACTTTAGTGATTTTTCTGAGCATCTATGTCTTCTAATGGTAGTCATAGCAAATGGGTTAAGGTGAGGAGATAACCTAGTTGGCGATTCACCTCCGATGAGCACATGTTGGCGATCGCAGTCGTCACGAGCGCCTTGGTTGATAATTAGCCAAAGGTGCTTTTTGCTGTCTAAAAGTAATGCTTGTTCTTCAGTAGGACTTAAAGTAGACAAAGCAGTATTTGATAAATAACACACCAAAATTAGGTAAAATATAATGCCATTGTGGCGACAGTTCTCATGACCTCATCAGCGTCGTTTGATACATTAGAGTCTCTCCAAGCGGATATCGCTGAATTAATTGATCGCTTACCGACGTTAAAACATCGGCAATTCATTCAACAGGCACTTGCAACCATATTGCGTCTGGCTGATAGTGACATTGATCGTCTCGACTGGAAGATATTGTCGGCTGCTTTAGCAGATATGGAGCGAGGCTTTCAGCTTTTTCATGCCTATCGACACGTCCGCAAAGTTACTATTTTTGGTTCTGCTCGTCTAGCACCAGAGACCCCAGAATACCACATGGCTGTGGAGTTCGCTCGCGCTGTTTCTCAATTGGGATTTATGGTGATGACAGGTGGTGGTGGCGGTATCATGCAGGCGGGACACGAAGGCGCTGGGCGAGACAATTCTTTTGGCTTGAATATTCATCTGCCATTTGAGCAGCAAGCAAACCCAATTATTGACGGTGATTCCAAGCTGATTCACTTTAAATATTTCTTTACTCGTAAGCTGTTTCTTCTCAAAGAAAGTGATGCAGTAGCTTTATTTCCTGGTGGTTTTGGCACCCAAGACGAAGCCTTTGAGTGCATGACATTAAGCCAAACAGGTAAATTTGGCCCCGTGCCTTTGGTATTAATAGATCCACCAGGTGGCGATTACTGGCGTTCTTGGAGCAAATACATTGATGAGCAACTGGTACAAAAAGGTCTTGTAAGCCCTGAAGACCCCAGCCTTTATACAGTCACAGATAATTTAGATGTAGCCTGCAATGCTATCACCCGATTTTACCAGGTTTATCACTCCAGTCGCTATGTAGGCGAGCAATTAGTCATCCGCTTGACGACAGATTTATCAGCAGATGAAGTAGAACAACTTAATGCTGAATTTAGTAGCATCCTTGTGAAAGGAAGGATTGAAAAAAGTCAGGTATTGCCACAAGAAGGGCAAGATGAAACATCTGAGTTACCCAGGCTGGTTTTGTATTTTAACCAGCGTGATTTGGGGCGTTTATATCAGATGATTGCTTTAATTAACCAAATGGGGACTCATTCACCAGAAGAAACATGCCATCCAGAAAGGAAGTAGGCTTGAGGGGGAGATGTTGTCAAATGTGCTGTAGGCGAGTTTCCCGCCTACGGAATTTTTCAAGACGGATTTTGGATAGGAAACCGCTTGGTGTATCTGGTTTCCGCAACTAACTTTCAGTTCCTTACTCATAGCAAAAATCATCTCAAGATGACTAAATATCACCCAAAGTCTTGAGTCTACTGAAGTAGAATTGAGCTATTAGTTGGGAACTTGAGTTCCCGGCGGGTAAGGAAGCCAACAATGAAGCTATTTCTATCTTAAGTTGAAGTAAAATACATGCTCACTCAGACAGATGATTAAGTGATATTTAAGTTAGTTGATGAGCAAAGAATATCCACATAAGTAATCATCAGTGATATTTTCAAACCCGCCCCCACTGAATTTTGTTTACGCAATCAAATAGGTATCCTATAAGAAATAGTAATTATTAAACATCAAAAAGAGCGGATTATTAGAAATACAATAGGATGTCAACAGGAAGCAAACTAGATATTTTCTCAATATGGTGGTGTCTTGGTAAATTTACAAGATGGTGCAGCAGACTAGTATTTTGATATCTGATTACACCCAGCTTTACAGTGTTGCTGCTCCCATCTATACTGATGATAATTTGGTTTAAGTGCCACTCACTAAATTGTTACCAACAACATTTTTTACTACTGCTATAGCCAATATTTTCTACTTCCTTGTGCTGAAAGTTCCACAAGAACAATTACTGTTGTGGAATTGTCAAATAGGCAACTAAAACAATGTTATCTAACCTACTTCCACATAGTGAAAACACCAGTTATTATGACTCCATACTGATGAGCTTAAATAAGTCCTGTATATTAGCACAGGAAATAACTTCACAAATCCTAATAGAGGAATAAAACATGCTGGAAATATTAGGTTCAGGTTTGGTTTCACTTTGGCTAGAAATGGCTGGTGTACAAATCAAACCTTTAGATGCCTTAGATGCATTGGCTTGGCAAAGTAGCCCAGGCTTAGTTATTGCCCCTGATCCAAATCCAGCTGGAGCTAATACGGTGCAGGAATATCTCAAGGGTTTGATCACATCAAAACTGGTAGCGCAGAATCTGACCCAGAGTCAAGGAATTTGGATGCAGTCAGGGCCGATGCTAATGGCTAATCACCAAGGTACAACGCCTTTGCCTGCTGCTTCTTTAACCAAAATAGCGACTTCTCTGGCTGCTTTTAAAACTTGGGGGCCAAACCATCAATTTGAGACTTTAATCGGTACTACAGGATCAGTAGTCAACGGTGTATTGCAGGGGGATTTGGTGATTGTTGGTGGTGGCGATCCGATGTTTGTTTGGGAAGAGGCGATCGCTCTTGGTAATACTCTCAATAAAATGGGTATCAAGCAAGTAAAGGGAAATTTAATCATTAGCGGCAGTTTTGCGATGAATTTCCAGCGTCACCCTGTACTCGCTGCTCAATTCCTCAAGCAAGCAATGAATTCTGCTACGTGGACTCGTCCAGCAAATTATATCCACTCAATTATGCCCAAGGGTACGCCCAAGCCCCAAGTCGTAATTTCTGGTGGCATTAAGATAACAGCCCAGGCAAATCCTCCCCAAAACTTACTAGTTCGTCACCTTTCTTTGCCCTTAAAGCAAATCATCAAGGAGATGAACGTCTACAGTAACAATGAAATAGCAGAGATGTTGGCAGAGTCGGTAGGAGGCGCAACAGTAGTCAAGTCTCAAGCTGCTAGGTTGGCTAGAGTACCAGAGGCTGAGATTCAGTTAATCAACGGTTCTGGACTCGGCCAAGAGAATCGTATTTCTCCTAGAGCTGCTTGTGCGATGCTGATGGCGCTCCAACGGGAAGCTGCGGCTAACCAACTGACTTTAGCTGACTTGTTCCCTGTGTCTGGATTTGACAACCGGGGAACATTGCACTCTAGACACATGCCCAATGGTACGGTGATGAAAACAGGGACTCTCCGGGATGTCAGTGCTTTAGCTGGAGTTTTGCCCACACGCGATCGCGGTTTGGTTTGGTTTACTATTATTAACCGTGGTTACAATGTCTCTGGTTTCCGTACTGGACAAGACCAACTTTTACAAAATCTGGTGAAACAGTTGCAAGTAGTGCCAGAAGTCCCAGCAGCCCTGACTCCCCACTCAGGTATCAAGGTTTTACCTGAACTGGGTGCAACTAGTCGGAATGAGATTTTGGTGAGAAGTTAGGTGATTGTCATTTGTCATTTGTGAAGAGTCAATGCCCCATGCCCTAATTAATTCTTTTCTTGGGGAATAATCTCCGTCACCACCCTGTTACCACTACTACCGCCTTTGACCACGATATTTTCTGTTTGCAGATTACCAACGGCGGTGTCACCTGTAAAAGTTAATGGTGGGTCGGCTTGTTTGTAAATTACATTACCTTGGGCTTCCACTAATTTTTTGTTTAAAAACCAAGTTAGTATTTGGGATTTGAGGGACTGGCGACGCTGTCCAATGGCATTGACATTGCCTTTTAAATAGACCGTTTTCTGTGGGATCTTCATTTCACCTTGGTTGGCAGTTACGGTCACATTTTCAGTTTTGTGTAACACACGGACGGGCGAATTTGTTGATACATTTTCTGTATTCATGTTCCAGGTCATAGAGTTACTAGCTATTTGCATTGGTGGGTCTAGTATCTCTAACTGGGCATTTTGTTTAATAGTGGCAATCTTAGTTTTCAAGTCTACTTCGGCTGCATTACCTCTACCACGATCGCTAATTTTATTATTTTTGTAGTGGTCAATTTGTACAGGGCGATCGCCTATTAACTTTTCTTCTTTGATTTGCCAAAGTAAATGCTCAGTTCTTATTTGCACTTGGGGATCGGCAGAGTTTGCTACTACCCCTCCAGAAAATTCCATGCGTTGTTCACGGGTTTTGACGCGTGCTTCTTGCGCTACTGCTTGTACTTGTTTATGGGTGCCTTGTAGTTGGTTGCGGACAATTAGTAAGTCTTCTTTGGGTCGCCATTCTAATTCATTACCTCGCAACACAATCCCATTTTTAGGGTCTGTAGCTAGGATTTTGCCTTTGAGAAATAGCCGCTTGCCATCTTGCTCGACATCTGCTTTATCGGCTGTGATTTGATAAACTACTTTACCATCTTGGTAGAGTTCGCCAGATGGACTTTCCGCCTGACCAATTTGTTTTTCTTTGGTATATTTCGCCTCTTTAGCATTGACTTTCCAAATTGGTCTTCCTACTTCATCAAACTGTTCAAAAGCGACACCAAAAAAAGTCAAATTGCTATCTAAATCTTGTCCTGATGAATCGGCTGCATTGGGTTGGGAAGCTGTGGGTGATTTCCCCCCACAAGCAACTAAAGCAATTAGCAAGAAAAATGTTAAAGGCAGGTAATACCAATTTAATTTTGGTCGTAATAAATTGAGTATCGAAGATGAAAAGAATTGGGGGGAGTTGGTTTTACTTCCCCCCATTTTGCTGGAATTACCCCTCACGTTCTTCCTACCTTGTTGATAGTTCACTAATCTTGAATTTCTAGCTGTCCGTCAACATCTCTGGGGTCATCCAGAAAACCCATACTAGATAATGGCCGGTAGGGATAACTTTGGCGGGGAGTTTTTTGGATATCTTCTTTAATTGCTTCTAAGTCAATGTAGCGATCGCTGACATTAATTAAGCTATCACTAGTCATGGAACGCAAGCTCACAACTTCTACCCGCACACCGCGATAACTAACTGAATTCACGGCGTAGGCTAAATCTCCATCACCGCTTACTAATACAGCTGTATCATAAGAATCTACCAAAGCCATCATATCTACGGCTATTTCTACATCCAGGTTGGCTTTCTTTGAGCCGTCTGGCAACTGTACCAAATCCTTAGCAATGACTCGATAGCCGTTGCGGCGCATCCACAATAAAAACCCTTGTTGCTTCTCGTTTGTCCTGTCTACTCCGGTGTAGAAAAAAGCCCGCAATAGTCTAGAACCGCCAGTTAATCGACATAACAACTTCGTGTAATCAATTTCGATTCCCAGTTGCAGGGCAGCATAAAATAGATTTGAGCCATCAATGAAGATGGCAACCCGTCCCCGATTCTCCAAAACTTGTTCTGGCGTAAATATCGAATCGTTTTCCAAATTATTTAACATTGTTGTCATACCTCGGATTTTATCCTTGTAATTTTTGATACAAAATTTTTAGTTTTTACATGCAAGTTAGAGCGGCTTATGATAATGTTCTGGGGCTAAATAAAAACAGCCCCGATAAAATTTTTGTCAGAAATTAGAGATTGAACAAAATCAAAAATTGTCGTTACTAATCGTTTTTTGGAGGTTCTATGCGCTTAAAGATTGGTTGAGGTGTACCCAACTGTTGTTTACTAGATAGTAGCCCCCATAGAGCATGAGTTTGGAAAGGTGCGGCAGTAGCGCTTTCTGTTTGATCGTTGAAGTTGATGCCAAAGCCCAGTTGCTGATAAATATCGCTACTAATGTTTGGAATCACTGGAGACAGGAGATAAGCTGCTAATCTAACTGATTCTAGAACTGCATATAGCACTTCTTCTAATGCTTGCTGTTGTCCTTGCTTATATAATGACCAAGGGGCTTGTTCATCAATAAACTTGTTGCTAGCCTGTACCAGCAAAAGAACAGCCTCGCAGGCTTGATTGAAAGCTAGCGCTTCGTAGGCTTGTTTTACCTGTTCCCCCAGACGTAAACCAATCGCTTTTAGAGGATTTTCAGCAATCACGGCTGTATTTGCGATGGTTGGCACATTGCCCGCGCAGTATTTCTTCACCATATTCAAGGTGCGGTTGAGCAAATTACCTAAGTCATTTGCCAAATCTGCATTCAAAACATTAATGAATCTAACTTCATTAAAATCGCCATCTTTGCCAAATTCGATTTCCTTAAGGAAGTAATAACGAACGGCATCACTACCATAACGCTGGACTAGATCTACTGGATCAAGAGTATTACCCAAACTTTTACCCATCTTCTGACCATTTTTGGTCAAAAAACCATGCCCAAATACTCGATCTGGTAATGGTAAACCAGCCGAGATTAGCATTGCTGGCCAGTAAACCGCATGGAAACGCAGGATATCTTTACCAATGAGGTGCAAGTTGATTGGCCACCATGTGGCTAAAGCGTTTTCTAAAGTTGGTTGGGCGTCTGGTTCTAGTAATGCTGTGACATAAGCTAGCAGCGCATCAAACCAGACATAAAGGGTGTGTTTAGGATTATCTGGTACAGGAAAACCCCAGTCTAAATTTACCCGCGAAATAGAAAAATCTTGTAAACCCTGATTTACAAAGCTCAAGACTTCGTTACGACGACTTGTTGGTTGGATGAAATCTGGTTGAGACTGATAAAATTCCGTGAGTTGGGCTTGATATTTAGATAAGCGAAAGAAATAGTTTTCCTCATCTCGCCACTCGACTTCTTTGTTAGTGTGAATTGGACAACGGTTGCCTTCTAGGAGTTCGCGTTCTTCTTTAAATTCTTCACAAGATACACAATACCAACCTTTTTGCTGTCCTAGATAGATATCCCCTGCTGCCCATACTCGTTGGAAAAATTCCTGGACAATCGCTGCATGGCGAGGTGCTGTAGTCCTGCTAAAGCGATCATATTGAATGTTCAATAATTCCCACAAGCTAACAAAGCTAGGAACTATTTGATCACAAAATTCTTGTGGTGCTTTCCCTAAATTTTCGGCTGTTCGCTGTATTTTTTGCCCATGCTCATCTGTACCAGTAATCAGCAGGACTTGATTTCCTAACTGCCTTTGAAAACGTGCGACAACGTCGGCGGCGATCGTTGTATAAGCGCTACCTATATGAGGTATGTCGTTTACATAATATAGCGGTGTTGTTAGTGCAAATGTCTTTTTTGTTTTATCCACTCGTAGATTCATACAAAATAAAAAACAACTTATTAAAACGTTTTCTATCTAACTTCTGTCGGCAAAACCACGCAATTATATAACATTACTCCTATTTTTTCAAACAACAACTTAATATTAGCAAATATATGGGGCTAAAGATTGTTTAATCAACTGGTAATTTGATTTGATGGGTGAACTTACTCCTAAAGGTAGGAAATAGGGAGGCGACTTCGCTTGAGGCGATGGGTAATGGTAAAGATACAAATCTATTGTCCATTGCCTATTGTCTTTTTTAGGAAGCAAGAAGGGATAAATGTGTACTCAGTTTTTTGCCAAAAACAAATATGAGCCTCATATGTACAAACTCAGATAATTTATCTACAAAAGGTTAAAACTAGCTAATAATAATTTTTCATCAAATTTATTTGTGGCATTGATTGTGATCGGTAATACAAAAACTCCAACTCGGAAAAGATAGCTGCTTCTATGGAACAAGACATTTCTACCTTAAGACGGTAGTAGTAGCAGTAAAGAAATGTAAAAGATAAATCAAGATAAACTGCAATACTTTCTGAAAAATATACTAATTAGCTATGAGTCTAAATAGCCCCCTGGAGATGTCTCGCTTGTCCTTGGCGGCGCTCTCCACCAAGATGTTTTGTTATTATCAAGATCGCATTCCTAAAGATGCCAGCGTTTTAGTAGTGAGTAATCATCGCAGCTTTATGGATGCAATGATTTTAATGGCAGCGCTATCACATCCGATTCGGTTTGCTTGTCATCACTACATGGGACAAGTGCCAATATTGCGAGAGATTGTCACAGGGCCAATGGGATGCTTCCCTTTAGAAGAAAGCCAACACCGTCAGCAGAGCTTTTTTAAGCAGTCACAGTCGCTGTTAAACTCCAAACAGATGGTGGGGGTATTTCCAGAAGGAACCGAGCCAATGGTAAAATTTACTCAGCCAAATCAAGTCAGTGAATTTCAGAGGGGTTTTGCCCATTTGGCATTGCGATCTGATGTTCAGGATCTGGCTATTTTGCCAATAGCGATCGCCTCCCTGGAAGAAGTAAATACCACTGCTTTTCCTCTACGGTTGTTGAGTTTATTTGACCCTTCAGAACGTTTATTTCAGCAATCAGGTTGGCATCCTTTAGTGATATACCGTCGAGTTGCCGTTTTAATTGGTAGTCCTTATTGGATTCAACCCCAACATCAAGAAAAATATCAGGGAAAACAAGCGAAAACTGTTGTTACTGAACTAACAGAACATTGCTATCATGAAATCACCAAATTACTACGCCAAGGTTGTTATTAAAGCAGCCGAGCTTGATTTAAGCGTCTATGATCCAATTCATTAATCAACAGGAAATTACATCCAGATTGACTTAGCTAGTTGTAGAGCAGAGTACAATTAGAAATCGACCTAGACTATAAAATCATCCGTGTGTAGTAGTCTAAAAAATTGGCTCTTTGCTCTCTCCTCACAGCTAATCGCTGTATTACTTAATTAAAAAAGCGATATTTTAAGTGTCTTTGGCTACCCAAGCTATGATTTTATGAGTATTTTGCTTTTACTGTAACACTTATGCTCCCATTACTTACCATAGATAAAATCTAAGGGGTGTATAGGTAAAAGTCTATAAAACTAGAAAATTGTGCGGATTCTATCATGCCAGAAGTTGAGTTAAAGCCGTGTTTCCTGACTCCTAAACGCCTACAACCAGATTTACCTCTGTTCGTATATTTACCGGGAATGGATGGAACTGGTGAACTATTGCGATCGCAAACCATTGGATTAGAAGCTGGCTTTGATGTCCGATGTTTGGCAATTCCCCGTAAAGACCTGACTACTTGGGATGAATTGAGTAATAATGTTTTGGACTTAATTCATGCAGAATTAGAAAAAAGCTCCCAGAGACCAGTTTATTTGTGTGGTGAGTCCTTTGGTGGTGCCTTGGCGATAAAAGTAGCTGTGAAAGCACCGCAGTTGTTTAAACGGGTTATCCTGATTAACCCAGCTTCTAGTTTTAGTTTACGCCCGTGGTTAGGTTGGGCATCTAGAATTACTGACTGGGTGCATCCATGCCTTTATGATATGGGCGCACTAGGCTTACTACCATTTTTAGCATTTTTGCCCCGCCTATCCCGCAGCGATCGCCAAGAATTACTCAAAACTATGCGTTCAGTACCGCCGGAAACAGTCAACTGGCGATTATCTTTACTCCGAGAATTCCATGTTGCTGAAGATCAGTTACGTCGCCTCACTCAACCAGTGTTATTGATTGGTGCTACCCACGATCGCCTCTTACCTTCTGTGAATGAAGTGAATCGTTTAGCTAACATCTTACCCAATAACAGAACGGTTATCTTACCCTACAGTGGACATGCTTGCTTACTAGAAAAAGATATTAATCTCTACGAGATTTTAAAAGACCAGAATTTTCTGGAAATTAAGGTCGAGGTGAGGCGAGGTATGGTAGCTAGAAATCCAGTCAGCTAAGAGGATGTTTGTGGCTAGCTGCACCTACGCATTTACAACAGATTTCAACTTAAGTTAGTGAGGTACAAAAATACCTCACCCACGCCGTTGGGTATCCTCCTCTTACTAACTATGGTGTATGAACAAATCCCGCCAAAGGTTGTAAACCTTTGTCTAATAGCCCAAGTCCTCTTTAGAGGACTAAACCCGCATTTCTCACAAGCCGCAGATATATGTAGATGTAGTTTGGGTTAAGCGCAGCGCCACCCAACATGGATCTTGAAAGCTTAACCGATATCTTGGTGTTGGGTTTCCTGACGTCAACCCAACCTACTGATCTGGTGAGAAATGCAGGTAAAGTATTTTTTATTTTTGAGCCTAGTCCATTTCAATGGACTTTCGCTATGAGGTTGGGATTTACAATCCCAGACGGGATATTTAGCCCAGCTTTACAAAAAAACTTGTGCTGATTGGGAGATGTCAAGCCACTGATACTTTCGCTACAACTTCAAGATAGAGGCTTTCAAGATAGTGGCGCATCATGGTAGACAATCCCCAAAAAGAAATTAATTCATCTATAAAACCGTCAAAAGAAAATACCAATACTCAACCATCTGCTTTTCAGTCATTTGCCAATAACATGGGCAAGTTAGGAGGAGTAATTAAGATAGCTAGCCAAGCTGGTAAAACTGTTTTAGATAAAGTGGTTGATGTGGGAACAACAGCAACGCAGCAAACACATCAACTAATTGAAAAATCAACCCAAGCTAGTGGTAGAGTCATCAACTACCTGAGTCAGAATTGGTTAATTCGCAAACTATCTGGTTTTTTAAATCTGAATTGGTTGATTGGTGCTGCTAGTGTTGTGGATGTGGAAAAAGCAGCAGCAGCAGTAAAAAAACTCAAACAAGAACATCCCCATGATTCACCTAGTCAGATTGCCCACCGGATTATGGTGGAAAAAGCAACAAAAGCAGGTAGCATTGGTCTAGCAACTAGTATTTTGCCAGGATTTGCGACGGCATTGTTAGCAATTGATTTAGCAGCAACCACAGAATTACAGTCAGAAATGCTTTATCAAATTGCAGCCGCCTACGGACTCGATTTAAAAGATCCGGCGCGTAAGGGTGAAATGTTAGCAATTTTTGGTTTGGGTTTGGGTGGCGGACGGCTTTTGAAAGCGGCGGGATTAGGGTTGTTGCGAAATGTGCCTTTTGCGGGTGCAGCGATCGCAGTTAGCTCAAATGCAACTATGATCTATTCATTGGGGTATGCTGCTTGTCGCTTTTACGAAGTCAAGGTAGATGAATCAACGTCCCTGACTGACACAGAGACAATTGAAAAACTCAGACAACAAAGCGCAGATTATTTAGAAACTGCGATCGCTCAAAAAGTGATCATGGATAAAATCTTAGTCCATATGATCCTTGCTAGTCACCCAGAAAAGACTTGGGCAGAAATTTTACCGGAACTCAAAGCAGCCAACCTCAGCGAAACTTCATTAGCCGCCATCACTGAAGACATTAAAGCACCCCAGCCTTTAGATAGCTTGCTGAATCAACTCAATCGTGACTTTGCCATTCCCCTGTTGGTGCAATGTCGCAAAATTGCCCAGCTTGATACTCAGACTACACCAGAAGAGCAAAAAGTGATTAATGCGATCGCTGCTAAGTTTAATCTTGAAAATGGGGAATAGGGCATTGGGAATAAAGATTGCTCTTTTGCTTGCGTGAAATACTGAAATGAGAAAGCAATATACCTTTTTGCTTGCGGAATCTACCCAAATGAGAAAGCAATCAGCCTTTTTGTTTGTTGAATCTACTGAAATGAGTAAGCAAACCGCAGTTTGAGAAAGCAATCAGCCTTTTTGCTTGCTAATTCTACTGAAATGAGTAAGCAAACAAGCAAAATGAATCAGTAATTTGGCATTTTGAGTCAGTATTTTAAAGAAATGATAAAGCAATCTGCTATTTTGCCGATTTAAATCAATTTTTGATGTTTTCTTGATGAAGTGATGAAGAGAGTGATTTCAAAGATAAATGGCAAAGACAGGCGATCGCTGTTGCTCACAAATGATTGATGATATGCTTCTCTAGCCTGCTGTTTTACATCTTCTAGTAAACAATTTCATCAATATCTCGTACCCTGTTTGCTGCAATATCAGCTTCAGCTTTAGCAATTAACTTATTTTGTTTTCCTGATGTCAAGTCGGCTACGATTTGCTGATCCCATATTTGTTCTAAATATTCGGGAGCATCGCAAATGTGTAAATTTATTTTTTTGTAGTGATGGCTCTCTAGCCCGCTTCCTGGACATTAGGGAGCAAGATGCTCCCACTACAAATTTTATTTTTGCAAAATTGGGATGCTCCCAAATATTCTTCTAACCAAGCAGCCAGTTGACGAATATTGTTGTCTGGTAGTTGTGTGATAGCAGCTTCGATTTCTGGCAAAGTGCCCCAGCGAATGGAATTTGTGCCTAGACAGGCAAACTTTGCCTCCGGCGACTGTAGAGAGTTGGGTGCATCATCAATGCCCCATGCATGAAAAAAGAATTTTAAGCAATACTGGTACAAGAAGATTTACACAAAATAAAAAAATGGTGATTCGACCGAGTGATACGCCTCTTTTAGAGTGGGCAGGGGATACGTTAGCAATTGGATTATTTGAAGACGCTGTAGAGTTAACTGGCGAACTGGCGACTTTTGATAGTAAGTTGGCTGGTGTCTTAAAAGAACTGATTGCCGAAGAGGAATTTAAAGGGAAAGCCAATAGCACCATCTTTACTAGGGTGGCTACTGGTAGCCCAGTCAAAAAAATTATTGTAGTGGGCTTAGGAAAAGCCGAAGTACTCAAACTAGATACCCTACGACGGGCGGCGGCTACTGTGGCTAGGGTAGCCAAAAAGCAAAAGAGCAAAATTCTGGCAATTAGTTTTCCCTTGTGGAATAACGAACCCGCAGCCACCGCCCAAGTGATCGCTGAAGGTGTAGAATTAGCCCTCTACCAAGATATTCGCTTTAAGTCAGAGCCAGAAGATAAAGGGTCACAAGTAGAGACCGTAGATTTACTGGGATTGCCTGGACAAGAAGCCGCCATTACTCGCGCCAATCAAATCGTTTCGGGAGTAATTTTGGCTCGGCAGTTGGTAGCCGCACCAGCCAATGAAGTCACACCGATTACCTTAGCCGAAACCGCCCAAGCGATCGCTAAAGAACACGGTATACAAGTAACCATCCTAGAACGGGAAGACTGCGAGAAATTGGGCATGGGTGCATTTTTGGGAGTCGCCCAAGCTTCTGACTTACCCCCAAAATTCATTCACCTCATCTACAAGCCAGAAGGTACACCCACACGCAAACTGGCAATTATTGGTAAGGGTTTAACCTTCGATTCCGGTGGACTAAATATCAAAGGTGCTGGTAGCGGCATCGAAACTATGAAAATTGATATGGGTGGTGCAGCCGCTACCTTGGGTGCAGCCAAAGCGATCGCCCAAATTAAACCTGATGCTGAAGTTCATTTTATCTCCGCCGCCACCGAAAACATGATTAGCGGTCATGCTATGCACCCAGGAGATATTCTTAAGGCATCCAATGGCAAAACCATCGAAGTCAACAACACTGACGCTGAAGGACGTTTAACCCTGGCAGATGCCTTAGTATTTGCCGACAAATTAGGCTTAGATGCGATCGTTGATTTAGCCACCCTAACAGGTGCTTGTGTCGTCGCCTTGGGTGACGATATGGCTGGCTTATTTACCCCCGATGATGCTGTAGCTTCCCAGTTAGAAACAGCTGCGGAAGGCTCAGGGGAAAAAATTTGGCGGATGCCTATGGAAGAGAAATATTTTGAAGGACTTAAATCTGGCATCGCCGACATGAAAAATACTGGCCCACGCGCTGGTGGTTCGATTACAGCTGCTCTTTTCCTGAAACAGTTCGTCAAAGAAACACCTTGGGCACACTTAGATATAGCTGGCCCAGTGTGGGCAGATAAAGAAAACGGCTACAACGGAGTAGGAGCAACTGGCTTCGGCGTCCGGACTCTAGTTAACTGGGTATTAAGTCCAGTTGAATAGGGTATGGGGCATTAGGCATTGAGCATGGGGCATTGGTTAAGAGTTTTTTCTATTGCCTATTGCCTATTCCCTGTTTCTCAAACTTCCGATTTTTCGGTAAAGCCATCTGGTAAAATTTGTAAGGTTTCTAGAAGCTCTAAGCAATGGGATCGACTTGCGTACGGATCGCAATTGACGCAATGGGAGGGGATCACGCACCCGGTGAAATCGTTGCTGGCGCACTGCGGGCACGGGAAGAATTGGGTGTAAAAGTATTGTTGGTTGGAGATCCCCAACAAATTGAAGCTGCCCTGCCACCAAAAACCAATCTGGCGCAGCTGGAGATCGTTCCTGCAAAGGAGGCGATCGCAATGGATGAGGAGCCTTTAACCGCCATTCGGCGTAAACCCAAAGCTTCCATCAACGTGGCAATGGATCTAGTCAAGCAGCAACAAGCAGATGCGGTATTTTCTGCCGGTCACTCTGGTGCAGCAATGGCATCGGCTTTACTCCGCTTAGGCAGGTTGCCGGGAATAGACCGCCCCGCAATTGGGGCAGTATTCCCTACAATTGTCGCAGGCAAGCCAGTGCTGATACTTGATGTCGGTGCGAATGTAGACTGCCGTCCTAAGTTTTTAGAGCAGTTTGCCATCATGGGATCGGTTTACAGCCAATATGTTCTGGGCACTAATGAACCTAAAGTTGGCTTGTTGAATATTGGTGAAGAAGATTCTAAAGGCAATGACGCCGCAGTCCGCGCTCATCAACTACTACGTGAAAATTCCCAAATTGCTTTTATTGGGAATGCTGAAGGGCGTGATGTGCTTTCTGGTAACTTTGATGTGATTGTTTGCGATGGCTTTGTAGGCAACGTGTTGTTAAAATTCGCCGAAGCAGTGGGAGAGGTGATTCTGCAAATCCTGCGTGAAGAATTACCCCAAGGATTGCATGGTCAAATTGGCACAGCCCTTTTAAAACCCAACCTGAAGCGAATTAAGCAAAGAATGGATCACGCGGAACATGGCGGTGCCTTGCTTTTAGGAGTAGCCGGGATTTGTTTTATCGGTCACGGTAGCTCACAAGCGCCTTCTATTTTTAATGCCATTCGCATGGCAAAAGAAGCTGTAGATAACCAAGTTCTGCAACGCATCCAATCCCAATATCAAACCCTACAGAGTGAGTGAGGGCGGTTAATTATTCAGTCATTTGTCATTCGTCTATTTGTCATTTGCAAGGACGAAGGGCAAAAGACAGAAATAGCAGACAAAAGACAAAATGCTGCGAGCTTGGGAGAGTAGGAGTGCATAATTTAGGCATAGCAATTACCGGGAGTGGTTCGGCATTACCAGAAACCTCCCTCGATAACCAGGCGCTGAGTGCGCTAGTGGAAACATCAGATGAGTGGATAGCAACGAGGACAGGAATTCGTCAAAGGCGCTTGGCACTGCCGACTGATTCTTTGGCTGCACTGGCCACATCTGCCAGCCATCAAGCAATAGCAGCAGCAGGAATCACACCAGCAGACCTGGATTTAATTCTTTTGGCAACCTCTACCCCAGATGACTTATTTGGTAGTGCTTGTCAAATTCAGGCCCAATTGGGAGCGACCAAAGCCGTAGCCTTTGACTTGACAGCTGCCTGCTCTGGCTTCGTGTTTGGACTTGTGACGGCTGCCCAGTACATCAGAACAGGTGTTTACCAAAATGTACTGTTGATCGGAGCAGATATCCTCTCTCGCTGGGTAGATTGGCAAGACCGACGCACTTGTGTACTATTCGGCGATGGCGCTGGAGCAGTAGTATTGCAAGCTAATGAGAGCGATCGCCTATTGGGATTTACACTTCATAGTGATGGCACTCAAAACCACTACCTCAATCTTGCCTACAAAGCCTCTTCCCAAGAACTACTCCCAGGTGTCAACATCGCTCAAGGCGCTTATCAACCAATTACCATGAACGGCAAGGAAGTCTATCGCTTTGCCGTCCAAAAAGTCCCAGAAGTCATCGACAAAGCCCTATTTCAAGCTCATCTCAGCGTTGAACAACTAGATTGGCTACTTTTACATCAAGCCAATCAACGGATTCTCGATGCCGTTGCTCAACGCCTAAATATTCCCCAACATAAAGTTATTAGTAATCTCGCCAATTATGGCAACACCTCCGCCGCCTCCATCCCCATCGCCTTAGATGAAGCAGTGCGGCAAGGCAAAATTCAACCCCATGACACCATCGCCGCATCCGGCTTTGGCGCCGGACTCACCTGGGGTGCAGCAATTTTCCAATGGGGAAGATAGTATTTTGTTCCTTGTTATTAGTCATTTGTTCTTTGTTAAGGACGAATAACAAATGACAAACAACAAATGACCAACGACCAACGACCAACGACCAATGACTAAAACTGCATGGGTGTTTCCCGGACAAGGTTCTCAAGTAACAGGAATGGGAATAGATTTATTAGATATACCCTCTGCTCAGGATAAATTTTCCCAAGCAGAGTCAATTTTGGGCTGGTCTATTACAGAAATTTCTCAAAGCGATGGCGAACAATTATCACGCACCCTTTACACCCAACCCAGTCTTTATGTAGTAGAAACTATTCTCGCTGACCTGATCCGGGAACGAGGACACCAACCAGATTTAGTTGCTGGTCATAGCTTGGGAGAATACATCGCCCTTTATATTGCTGGTGTTTTTGAGTGGTCTGCGGGGCTGCAATTGGTGAAGCGTCGAGCAGAACTAATGGATAGCGCCGCAGGTGGGATGATGGCCGCATTGATGAATTTTGACCGCGACCAATTGGAAGCAGTCATTGCTCAAACACCTGATGTAGTGCTAGCAAATGATAACAGTCCTGCACAGGCGATTATTTCCGGCACAACCGAGGCTGTACAAGCCGTGATGTCTCAAGTCAAGTCTAAGCGTGCTATCCCCTTAAAGGTTTCTGGCGCATTCCATTCACCCCTAGTAGCAGCAGCAGCACAGGAATTTCAAGATGTTTTGGAATCCGTGCAATTTCAACCAGCTGTCATCCCAGTACTATCTAACGTAGAACCAACTCCATCAGTTGATGCTGAGGTGTTAAAGCAACGCCTAATCAAGCAAATGACTGGTTCCGTAAGATGGCGAGAAATTTCTTTACAATTGCCAGCCAATGGCATTGGGCGAGTTGTGGAGATTGGCCCTGGTAATGTGCTAACCGGTTTGATTAAACGTACTGTCCCTGATCTAATCTTAGAAAACGTCCGTACTGCTGCTGAGTTACCGATTTAGGAAATGGGGCATGAGGCATTTGTACAGACATAGCATTGCTATGTCTTTGCCCCATATCCCCCATCCCCCTCATCTCCTCCACTCTCCCCCCTCCTTCCTTTATGATCAAAAGCCGTGAACCATTGATCAGTCTGGCCCTTTACCATGCCTTTAAGTGGTCAGTTGTCAGCCCAATGCTGCATACTTACTTTCGGATTCAGATTCACGGTGCGGAAAATGTCCCTCAATCCGGGCCTCTAGTGGTCGTCAGCAATCACGCTAGTTACTTTGATCCGCCAATCGTTTCCAATTGTGTACGTCGTCCGGTGGCTTACATGGCCAAGGAAGAATTGTTTGGTGTCCCGATTTTGGCACAGGTGATCAAGTTGTACGGTGCTTACCCAGTCAGTCGAGGCACCGCCGATCGCACTGCTATTCGTTCCGCCTTAGAATGTATTGAAAATGGTTGGGCTGTGGGTGTGTTTTTGGAAGGGACTCGCACCCCAGATGGTAAGATTACAGACCCTAAAAGAGGCGCACTATTGCTAGCAGCAAAGGCAAAAGCGCCGATATTACCAGTGAGTGTTTGGGGTAGTGAGGGAATTTTACAAAAAGGCTCTGCCATACCCCGTGCCGTTCCTATTACTGTAAGGATTGGTAAGTTGATTGATGCGCCTAGTTCCACTCACAAAGAAGAATTACAAAATTTGACCCTCAAGTGTGCAACGATAATTAATGAAATGCATGATCTAGGGCGTTGATTCTCCAAAAGAGGGAAGTGAGCGCCTTTTGATACCTGTAAGTTTAATTACGAATTAATTATGAGCGGCTTAGAAGCCAAAACTATTTGGGAAAAATTAAATAATTTAGCACTAGTCCGCTTTTTGCTCTTAGTTGCTTCCGGTTGGGCGATTGTACTGCTTTTAGACTACTTTACAGCAGTCATTGTGATTTTTACATTTGCCGCTATTTTGGCTTTTTTACTCAGCTACCCTGTAGAGTGGCTGTGCCGTTTTTTACCCCACGGTGTAGCAGTTGTTGTAGTTTTTTTGCTGAGTATTGTAGTGCTGGGAGGTTTGCTGATCACTGTGGGTTTGGCAGTCTTATCTCAAGGACAGCAATTAATCGATAGTATATCTAAATTTTTAACTTCTTTAGCACCTTTATTACAAGCAATCGAAGAGTTTCTTCGGAACCGGAATCTCCAAATAGATTTAAGTGTAATTGAAGAACAATTGCGGAATCAAGCCGTATCAACTCTAGTAACTAGCTTGGCTATTTTGCAACAATTTCTGACAAATTTTGTGACTTTTATATTGATTGCAGTTGTAGCTTTTTTTATGCTTTTAGATGGCGAAAAGCTCTGGAACTTGATCATTAGAATTGTTCCGGAACATCGCCGTCTTAGATTTACTAGTATCATTAGGCGGAGTTTTTTAGGCTTTTTCCGAGGCCAGTTATTATTAACTTTATTTTTAACAACTTCAACTCTAATCGTTTTTTTAGTATTGCAAGTACCTTTTGCCTTAATATTATCAGTGATAGTTGGGTTGCTTGATGTAATTCCCGGCATAGGAGCCACACTAGCAGTGAGTGCTGTTACTGTAATTGTCTTATCTCAGAATGTGTGGTTAGCATTAAAAGTGTTTATCGCTTGTATTATACTCCAGCAAATACAAGACAATTTAATCGCCCCTAGAATTATGCAAGGAGCGCTCAATCTTAATCCTGTAGTCATATTCTTTGCTTTACTAGTTGGTGCTAGAGTGGCTGGATTGCTTGGTGTTTTTATCTCTATTCCTATTGCTGGAGTTATTGTATCTTTGTTTGAAATTCAGGAAATGAAAGCAGAGGTTTAGTTAAGTTTCAAAGTTCAAAATCATTTGTAGTTTGTAGTTGGAATCAGGGGAGTTATGTCAGATTTAAGAGCAGAATTAGCAGAAAACCTCGATGAAGCAGAGTGGGAATGGCTAATTCCTCATCTCGAAAGGGATGCAGTAATTTTGGTGACAGGGGAGCTAAATTTATTAGATGTAGGTGTGGCGATCGCTGGTGATCAAGTTTCTCAAGTACAACAATGGATTGATCAGCAATTGATTACTAAACCCTCAGAAACACAGTTGGGGGAATGGAAAGATCAACCTCAAAAGTGGTTTTGCACCCTGATCGTCCAGCCATATGTTCTAGTACAAGCAAAGAATAGCGATTAGCTAAATATAATTCACCGCCTCTGTTTTCCTCCCTCACCATCTGCACCTGTATAACCAGTTGCTAACCAAACAATAGCTCTAGCCCCATCACGGAGAGATTTTTCAATTGGTTCAGACGGCGTTTCTGAAGGAACTGACACCGTTTTGAACTTAATTCCTCGACTACCCAAAACAATATCGCCGACGATCGCCGCACGACGCATATGGAAGTCAGAGGTAATTAAATAAACGCTCTTGATGCCACGAGCTTGCAAATCATCTACTAGCGTAGTAAAGTTTGTCACAGTATCTACAGCCTCATAGTCCATGTGTAAACGCTTGGGATCAACGCCAGCTTTTGCAAAGACTTTTTGAGTGTACCTAGGTGGGCTGCCACCAGAAATCCAAATCGGTAAATCTGGGTGCTTACGAGCAAAATCTGCTGTAAACTTTTCTCGCTCCAATTTTTTTGTCGAACCACCCAAAACTAACACTGCTTGTGGTTGTACAAGTTGGGTTTTCACCTCCTCGTATCCCCACCAAATAAGCACTGGTAAGGCCAAAGCCATAAACTGAAAAGGTTTACCTGTGAAAAATAGCTTATTCAAGGCTCTACTACTTCATCTGCTGATAACGGCTTTTTCTCTAAAAGAAGAAAAACAATAATTATGTAGACTAACAGAGTTCCGAAAAATTTATCCCAATATTGATATGAGAGATTTTGTCCTCAAAATGCGCTGAATGGCGTTTTACAACTCTTAGCATCCACTTATTGATGCACCATAGTACACGCTACTGGAAGATTCAGCAAAAACTTCTAGTACTTCATACATGAATTGCGCTCAAGGTAAAAACGCACAATCTAGCGCTTAGTCAGATTACTACACATACTCTTTTCATATTCTTTACCTTCTGACCAGGAGTTTTTCACAAAATACTCAGACAACTTATCCAATAACAATCAACATACATACCATCCAAAAAGTCAATTAGTATAAATGCACTAAACCTGAAATTTCCTAGTATCAAGCTTAGAAAATTTCAATGGTGCTTAAAGATCAGGCAATCAGGACTAACGCAAGTGTCGCAGTCAAGACATAAATTTAAGCTTGTAGTAGGCACTTTAGTGCTTGCGAAAAGCGATAAATGGCTGACTACGAGCAAAATCATAAATACCTGAAACATCTACATAACAAGGTAACAGGTATTTAATTACGGGACTGGTGCGGATCGAACGCACGGCCTAGCGCTTAGGAGGCGCTCGCTCTATCCAACTGAGCTACAGCCCCAACTACGAAGCATATATAATAATAGCAGTAGTTCTAGGGAGACTGCCAAGAATTATCCCAAGAACCACCACCTACTTCTAAACCACAAAGAAAACTTTGTGCTTTGAGAATAGTTTGAGATTTTCCCCCACTGAGTTCTCGCAGTTCTAAATCTAGTTTCCCCTGCATGGTGTCCCGACAACAGAAAGCTAAACCGTTGACTGTCGGCGCACGTAGAGGTGTACCTGTTAAGTCGGTAGTTCCTGTCAATTCAACCTCGTAGTTGAGGTTTCTAGCTTGCATTTGCCATCTACCCCAAGGCTGAATTTGCCAATCAACTTGGGAATTCCAGGGAACGAATTCATAAAATTTACCCTGATGGTGGACGCCAATCATCGCCACAGATTCCATCCACCAGAGTACACCACGCCGTCCACCACCAGCAGTCAATGCTAAGTCGGATTCGCCGTCGAAGCTATTACAGTTAAGCCAAAACCATTTTTGGGGAAAAGCACCACCCCAATTTTTTTCACCATAGGCTGGGGCGTTGGTAAACTCATAGACCTTACCATTCCAGTCAATCCAGCCACTAGCTAAACCGTGAGCCATTAAAATTTGCCAACCGGGTTCAAAAAGTTGTAAGAAAGATAACCAGCCAGCAGTGGATTGCTGAAGGCTACCTTGATTACCCCAGCTGTACACTGGTTGAATTTCATACTGCCAACGGCAATAATTCCCAGTAGCCGGATCGTGAATTATACCCTGATTTAAAGTAGCTGTGGCTTGATAGCCTTGTTGAACATGACGTGCAAACTCTGCGGGTAAGAGATAGAAGGGTTGGGTGTGTAAATCTGTTTTACCCCAATGACCCAAACCTAGGACATCTCGACTACCCCAAAATTTCTTGACATCAGGGAAAGTGCGGCATAAATACTCGTCATCTGGGCCAAGGACTTGAGCTGCACCACCACTGTGGGGTTTACCACCGATGGGGTCTTCAATGGAGTACATAAAGGCAAAAGTTTGCCCGCACTCAGGTAAGGTAACACGATAGTACCAGCCTTCAAAGAAGCGGCGATCGCTACCATCCCAGTGGTAGCCTGCATGGGGTGTTTGGGTGAAGTCTAAAAAGTTTCTGGGAATAGTAACCATATAACTCGATGTGTTGTCTATTTCCCAGTATGAGCGATCGCCATGATAGACGTAACATTTTAAGTCCCGACAAAGGTTTTGCGAGAGGCGATCGCATAATGAGACATACCCCATTGTGAACCACCAATGCTGACCTTATCTACCACTCTTCCCACCTTGCCGGAAATTATCGATGGCTTACCAAATATTTCTGGCTGGGAAACAGAGGTGCTTTCGGTAGTTAATCATCATGCACCTGTATTCTTACCTACCACGAATATCCGTTTAGCAAATGTGCAGGCTGTGTTTGCGATCGCTTTGCATATGCACCAACCCACCATACCTGCGGGATATGATGGTGGGTTGATCAATCATCTGCAACATATGTTTGAACATCCCCAAGTAGGGGACAATCATAATGCTGGGCCCTTTGCCTATTGTTACAGCCGCATGGGAGACTTCATTCCGGAACTCGTGCATCAAGGTTGCAATCCCCGTGTGATGTTGGATTACTCTGGTAATCTGTTGTGGGGACTCAGGCAAATGGGACGCGATGATATTCTCGATAACCTCAAGCGCATCACTTGCGATTCTACCTATCAGCCTTATGTCGAATGGTTAGGGACAATGTGGAGTCACGCGGTGATTCCTTCCACCCCCATAGCAGATATTAAATTGCACATTCTGGCATGGCAACATCAATTTGCCGCTATTTTTGGCTGGGAAGCACTGGCGCGAGTCAAAGGGTTTTCACCTCCAGAAATGCACCTACCAAATCACCCCGATACTCTATTTGAGTTTGTGAAGGCATTAAAAGAATGTGGATATCGTTGGCTACTTGTTCAAGAACATTCTGTAGAAACAATTAGCGGACAACCTTTAATTCATAAACATTTACCACATCGTCTCATTGCCCGTAATTCTCAAGGTGAAACAATTAGTATTACCGCTTTGATCAAAACCCAAGGTTCAGATACTAAATTAGTTGGTCAAATGCAGCCATACTATGAAGCTAAAACCCTGTCTCATCAAGAGTTGGGGAGTGTATTTGTCCCACCAATTGTCAGCCAAATTGGGGATGGTGAAAATGGCGGTGTGATGATGAATGAATTTCCCAGTGCTTTTAAACAGGCTTGGGGGGATATGGTAAATCATGGAGGAGGGAAATCTGGCGTTGTTGGTATCTGTGGTACAGAATATTTGGAATTACTTACAGAAGCTGGTTGTAATCTTGAAGACTTTCCGACCTGTCAGCCAGTAGGACAACACCAGATTTGGCAGCGAGTTTCACCAGAAATTTGTCAACCTGAAGCTGTAGAGAATGCTATTCAAGAATTAAAGAAAATCAACCCCAATTTTCACATGGATGGAGCCTCATGGACTAATAATATTAGTTGGGTGAAAGGATATGAAAATGTTTTATCACCTATGGATAAATTAAGTAGTTTATTTCATCAAAATATAGAGCAATTATTACCAACTAACTCAACCAAGTACCGCCAAGCTTTACTGCATAATTTGTTAGTACAAACTAGCTGTTTTCGTTATTGGGGACAAGGTGTTTGGACTGACTATGCGCGTGAAATTTACCAACGCGGTGAAAGGTTGCTTTCATAGGGCATTGGGGAGCCAGTTGCGTGGGCGGGTTTCCCGACTTAAGCAAACTGGCGTCATAGTGCATGGGGCAGTAAGCAACAACAAATGACAAATGACAAACAACCAATATCAAACCAAGGGTAATAATATTTCAAATTCACTACCTATGCCAAGTTGTGAACGGTAATTCAATTTACCTCCATGCCTAGAGGTGATAATTCGATAACTTAAAGCTAAACTAGTAGTTTTATCAGCCCGTTTTTCTACGGTAAAAGAATCAATAATTTGCCGTTGCGACTGCTCAGATAAACCAGGCCCATTATCGGCAATCTGAATTAAAATCCAGCGAGAATCGACTGCTTCTGGCTGGTTTGCTACTAGAGAAATGACTTTTGTAGTTATATCAATTCTTGGTTTGTGATCAGTTTTTGTAGAATCTGAATCAAATTGCTGGCGTACAGCTTCATTAAGTAAAGAATCAATAGATTCACTAAAAATATTCATAAACACCTGGCTTAATTGTCCCAAGAAACAATTGATTGGAGGTAAATGACCATAGTGTTTAACTATTTCAATTTCTCCTTTGACCCGGCTATTAATTAATAAGACAATACTATCTAGACAAGAATGCAAATCTGCTGGTCTGGGATAAACTTCATCGATATAACAGAAGTTTTGTAAGCTGGTAACGAGTTTTTTTAATCTTTCGGCTCCAGTACGAATACTAGTTAGTGCTTTTGATAAATCTTGTTCTAAATAATCAAATTCAATTTCATCTTTAAGATGGATAATTTCTTCCAGAGGTTGTGGGAAATTGCTGTCATAGGCTGCTATTAATTTGAGCAAATCTTGACTGTAATTAGAGACATAAGTTAAGTTGCCCCAAATAAAACTTACAGGGTCTAAGATTTCGTGTGCTACCCCATCCACTAAACGTCCCAAGCTTGCCATTTTATAGTTTTGGATCATTTTGGCTTGACTACGTTCGTAGCGTAACTGAGTCTCGATGCCACGAATTTGCCAAGAGGCCAAATTCAATTCATGGACATCTAATAGCTGATAAACATCAGGTGCTGTTTGTACCACTACAGGTTCCCCTAAGAGTTCTGGCGATCGCCTCATGGTAAACTGCATTGCTGTCAAAACTGGTGTGGTATGAGGAAGCTGTACAATCGCCGTGCGTGCATAGCTGTAGAGAACACCCAACGATTCCCGGAAGAATAACTCTTGTCCGTAAGGACGAATCAAAAATTCTAGGAGTCGCCGCCGCGAAAGCATCCCGATAAACTTTCCCTGTTCGAGTAAGATAGCTCCTGGTAGTAGCGGGTATTTCTCAAAAAATTGAGTAACTTCCACAGCAGTACAGCTAACTTCCACTTGAAAGCTATACATGGACAGTTCCTGGAGAGTTGAATCTAAACCAAGATCGCGATCGCTACCATGAGACAAAAATGGTGGGGAAATTTGGGCACTGAATTCTTGTGGCACTGGAGACTCTAAATTTGTAGAAAAACTGGTAATCAATAGGTTAACATTTTAGCCTTCGGTAGTCAGGACTTACGTAACTGCCACATGTATGTGTATTTAGCTTCCAGGTCCAAGTTTTTAGACTTTTGACCGTAAATTCAGAGTTGCTGTTTCGTCTCTGGACAGCTTTGGTAGGAAACAGATTATACTTGCGTAAGTCCTAGCAGTCCCTACTAGTCAAGATAAGTACATCTGCAAAAACAGCATTGCCATACTCCGCAATTCAGCATAGATAGCTACCAAAAATGATCCCCAAATGTTTAAAAACTGTGAATCCTTTATGAAAATGCATGGAAGATGACACACTAGCTAGCAAAATTGCAGTTAAGTATAAACATAGGCAATTCAGCATTGTAAAGTTAGGTGGTCAAGCTTGAGAGTTGGAACCATTTCTGAAATCAGACAATCTAAGAAAAAGTTATCGCCAGTAAATTCACCAGGCAAACATAGTCATGTAAGACTAGCCAATGCTTGCTAGCGTTGAAGCGAACCTACAAAATCAAATCTTTAATCTTTACCCAAATGAGTTGTAATTGTCCTCATCTGCTTTTGATCCCCATTCCGATAGAATGACTAGGCATAACCTCAAAACCCAAAACTGCTTTTGACTGCGACGCCCATGAATCAACTGAACAATGGTTTCACCCTATTTTTGAGTCTGCTAGTCGAGGCGATACCTTTTCTGCTTCTAGGGGTCATATTCTCCAGTGTGCTGTTATTTTTTATCGATGAGCGCTTGTTGATCAAAATCATGCCCAGAAACCCCCTATTGGGGGCACTGTTTGGCAGTGGCATTGGCTTCTTGTTTCCGGTGTGTGAGTGTGGTAATGTGCCGTTGGCGCGGCGTTTACTGATGAAGGGAGCACCTACACCAGTAGCAATTGGTTTCTTGCTGGCAGCACCGACAATTAACCCTATAGTAATTTGGGCAACTTGGACAGCATTTAGAGATCAACCAGAGATAGTGGTTTTACGCGTCGTATTTTCCCTATTGATAGCTATTATTATTGGTTGTGTTTTCAGTTGTCAAAAAGACTTAAGTCCAATTGTCCAACCAGCGATCGCTCGTTATCTCAAATTTAACCCTCCCCTCCAGCCTCAACCGAAAGGACGTGGTAGACGTTACCCACTATTGCAAGACGCGGCTGCACCTAGTTTATTGAAATCTGGGACTTATTTACTAGGAGGAAAACCAGGTTTAACCACGCGGATAGATAGTAATCTCATCCAGGAGAATGCGCCCTTAAGTAACTCTAGTAAACCTCTCAAAGAAAAGCTCCGGTTGTTAGTAGATAATATTATCTACGAACTGCGGGAATTAGGGGCAGTAATGGTGATTGGTAGTGCGATCGCCGCAGCAATTCAAGTGCTAGCACCTCGTGAACTGATCCTCAGCTTAGGTGCGGGGCCAATTAGCTCTATTGTTGCCATGTTAGTACTATCAGCAGTAGTATCTATTTGTTCCACAGTAGACTCATTTTTTGCCTTGTCTTTTGCCTCCACCTTTAACAGTGGTTCCTTGTTGGCTTTTCTGGTGTTTGGCCCCATGATTGACATCAAAGGTGTGGGTTTGATGTTATCAATTTTTAAAGCTAAAGCGATATTCTATCTATTTGCTTTAGCAGGCTTATTAACATTTTTGTTCACTTTATTTTTGAGTTTGCACATCATTTAAAGAATGATTCCAGAGTCTAATAAAATATGACTTCAAACCAAAATCCCAAACCTAAAAGTCAAAACCCATTATTGCCTTGGCTAGATGTCTTGGCAGTTGGGTCTTGGGGAATTTTAATGTTGAAATACCAGTTCACGGGCCAACTATACCTGTTAATTCACCCTGATTTCTTTTGGTTAGTAAATGTGGGTGGTATGGGCTTGGTGATTGTCGCTGGTTTCAAAGCCAAGCAGCTATGGCGATGGCGGCGTCGAGAAGATGTCCCCAGCACCCTACACATCAACGTATTTCCCCCTGGTTGGGGTAGTAGCTTATTACTAACAGCAGCGATTTTGGGTTTCATCATCACACCACAAGCCTTTGCTAGTGATAAAGCACTCCAACGAGGTGTAAACAATTTATTAGGAACTTCGCGGGTTAAGCCCCAAGCATTCCGGGCTAATGTTAGTCCAGAAGAGCGATCGCTAGTAGACTGGGTACGCACAGTCAGCGTCTATCCAGAACCAGATAAATATACGGGACAAAAAGTCAAGGTGCAGGGCTTTGTGATCTATCCACCCGATATAGGCCAAGAATATTTGTTCTTAGCGCGATTTGTACTCACTTGCTGTGCCGCAGATGCCTACCCTGTGGGTTTACCCGTCAAACTACAAGATAGTCGTGAACAGTACCCACCCGACACCTGGTTAGAAATTGAAGGACAAATGGTCACAGAAAATTTATTAGGTAAACGTCAACTCACCATCGCTGCTACTTCTCTAAAAAAGATTTCCCAACCCAAAAATCCTTATGCTTATTAGATTACAAACAGGGAATAGGGAAAAACAACCAATGAAAAATGACAAATAACCAATGACAAATAACCAATGACCAATGGCTAAATCCAAACTATCCGTTCAACCACTAGACCGCATTGCGATCGCATTGATACTTCTGCTGAGTCTGTTGATTGGGTTAATTATCTGGCAGGGTGATGTAGTCACACCCAGCGTCCGGAAATTCACCTGGCAGAATCAACAAATCGGGGCAGAAGATGACTCCTTTACACTCGATTTTAGTCGCCTCATGGATATCAAGAGCGTAGAGGATAACTTAAAAATCGATCCACCTCTAGCAGGCAAATTCAGTTGGGCTGGAAAGCGGATGGTTTATACACTTTTGACGCCAGCACCCTACGGCACTAACTATAAACTACAGTTGCAGGGAGCAAGAGATCAGTTTACTGAAAAACAAGGTACTGATCGGGTGATCCAGCCATTCATAGGTAGTTTTAGCACACGCGATCGCGCCATTATCTATATAGGAGCTGATCCAGAAACCCAGGGACAGCTAATTCTCTACAACCTCACCCAAAACCAACAAAAAGTACTTACTCCCAAAGACTTGACTGTCATCGACTTCAAGCCGTTTTCCAATGGTGAGAAAATTTTATTTTCTGCACGCACCGCCAAAAGCCAAGACTTACTGTCAGCCCAGTTGTATACAGTCACTACTGGTATCTCCCCTCAATCTAGCGACCAAGCAGAACCATCAGGTAGAGTTGACCTGATTTTAGATAATAAAGAATATCAAAACCTCAAATTTGACCTATCGCCGGATGGAGAAACCATTGTCATTCAGCGAGGAAACAGATCAAATCCCAGCGATTTTGGGCTGTGGTTTATGCCCTCAACCAGCCCAAAATCAGGAGAAAAACCCGTCCCGAAACGCCTACAAAGCCAACCGGGTGGAGATTTTATCATTACACCCGATAGTAAAGCAGTAGCCGTTGCCCAAGGACAAGGAGCGGCAATCCTGCCCCTAGAAGAAGATGCCACTAAACCCTTAGATTTTTTGCCACAGTTTGGACTAGTTCAGGCTTTTTCTAAAGACGGTTCCCAGGCGGCAATGGTCAAGTTTAATACAGACTTTACACGAGATTTGTTTTTAGTCACCAACCAAGGTGGCAATAAACCCTTATTAAAAACCACAGGCTCAATTCTCAGCTGCCAGTTTGACAATGCTTCCCCTACTCTGTACTGCTTACTGACACAGCTAGTCTCCAAAGAACAATACATAGAACAGCCCTATTTAGTAGCAATTGACCTGAAAACTGGGCAACAAAAACCACTGCTAGTCTTACCAGTTGACCAAAGGAATGTACAAATGAGCCTATCTCCTGACGGTCTGGGTTTATTATTTGACCAAGTAGTACCACAAACCGATTCCGCCCCATCACCATCAACCAACACTTTAAAAACTAACGATGGCGCAGCGATCTCTACCAGTAGTCTATGGTTAATGCCCCTGTTACCCATCGCTGACACTGCGAATACTGAAATCAAACCGGAAAAACTTCCCCTCGTCGGGTTTGCGCCCCATTGGCTGCCCTAACTAAGTTGCAGAGAAAATGAGGGCAAAATAGAGGGGTTGCACTGTAAAGCCTCGAATATTGCCTATTGCTTCACAACCAATAACAAAGCCACAGCTACCTAACTAAGAGCTTGGGTTACTATCCCAGGGGGACACCTGTTTGCTAAATTATATACAGCGTTAGTATTTCTCTAGCGTGTTAATTAGAGTCAACGCATTATTGCTAAGATAACTATTTGCCAAATTTCGGCAGAATCACGCCTGTAATCAGCTTTTAAACAACGATACCCCGTCATTCTTAAGTTGGCGGGAAATACTTTGTAATGTTATAACGTCATCAGTTCTAGATGCAAAACAAAGAACACTGATCAATAACTAATTATTCATGCTGGGGGAGAGTTACACTTGGCTTCAAGAGTGATCCTACCCACGGCTAGATCCAGGGAATACTCAGTTTTTATTAAACTACTTACGTCAACCCTGGTCACAGACAGTTAATCAGCAATGCTAATGCCAGCATTGCTGAATATTTTTAAGCAGGTGGGTCAAGAGTAATGAATGAAGCTGACGCCTCAAAGCATGAGGCTTTTACGGAATCTCGCAATTATGACAATTCACCACCAGTGGAGCAGGTGAGTTGTCCCTTTTACTCAGTTGTGCCCAATGAAAATCCGGCAATTAAGCAATTGCCACTCCTCCAGCCAGCCAAGGAAGAGCCGCAACAGACCCAAGTTCCAGAATCATCAGAACATGCCACCAAGCAGGACTGGGTTGCAGAGCCTGACAACGAACAACAAACAATTATTAATACTGAATTCCAGAAACTACTGGCATTAAATGAAGAATTACGTTCAGCTAACAATAGCTTATATGAGCAGGTAGAACAGTTAAAAGGTGACTTAGTTGAGTCAGAAAAGGCTGTGCAATGGCAGAAAAAGCGCTCCAGTGTCACTGAGTCGATGCTTAACCAACAAACTCAAGAACTGGCTGCTGCTCAAGAACAGATACAGTCTCTCTACCAGCAATTAGAAACTGCCCTACAAACCGTTCAACGCCAAGAAAGTTTCATCGAAACTCATCAAGCACAATTACAAATTAGTCAACAACGCCTTGCCCAGTTAGAGCGGGAATGCGCGCTACTACAAACTAACTATAGTGAACAGTCGCAACAGTTATCACAATCAGAAACTTCTTGTCGAGAGTTACGGACTCGACTCATGCGACAACAACGCCAGACCTTGCAATTTAAAGCAGCTTTGGAAAAATGTTTGGAAACACCAGTTCCTAATGGTGATGCTCCAGACGATACAGCAAACTATTCTCAAAATACTAGACAAACAAGATTCTCCAGAAAAGCTCGCTCTTTATTTCCTAATGCAGAGCCAATTAAACCTTGGTCAGCAGACCCAGAATCTTCGGATGATGTAGATAATTCCTGGGGACAAGCTTCAACACCATCTCCATTTCAAAAAAGCGACCCTGTTACCACTCCATCATCTCCTTGGGACTGGCCAATTCGAGAAAACACGTCAGAAACACCAGATCTATCAGATGCTTGTCTAGAAATTGATGATTCTCTGACTACGCCGACAGTTGTTTCGCCCTTGGAGTCATCAAACATGATTGATGATTCCCCAATTCCATCGACAGTTGTGCCACCTCCAGGTGCAACCAACATCGACGAACAACTGGATAGCCTGATTCAAATGTTTTTTACCTCCCAGTCTGCATCATCCCCTGTTACAGAACAAGGTGTAGATAGTAATCACGATGAAGATGCTCTTGTTTGGGAAACCTTAGCAACAACTATTGTTGATGATGAGGGGCAGTTTTCAGGAGACATTCATCCCCCTGAACCTAGTTCTCATACATCGAAGGAAGACTCTACCTTACCTCGAATTGAGACAACCTTGAATCCAGAAAATGAGGACTATTGGTTAGAAATCTCCCAATTAAATCAGGTGGAATTTCCGACAATTGATTTACCTCAAGAGTCATTTGGCGACGACTCTACAGACACTAAATCCCCTTCACCAGTGGTTTATCCCCAACGTCCACCGAAGGGGCGCAAGTCTTTGGCTTCCGTGGAATTGCCAAATTTTCGTCAAAATAGTCAGTAGTCAAGGTCAAGAGTCAAAAGCTGCAAAACAATCAAGGGCACGGCACTCAGGGTCTTTTAGTGTATCAATCAAATTATCTTACTGATACCGTACCCCTAACCATCTAATTGACAATTCTCGCTTCTGACTTTTGCATTATGGTTTCCGGGTTGACTTTGGCTGACTGATTTTTAGGACGCGGTTTGCCAGTGCTAATAGCGTAATTAATCACCAAAAGCCGCAACCATAATGCAGGATAGCGGGGTTCTAGCCAGGGGTTTATCCAGCGCAGGAAGCGAGGGAACCATTTATCCAATAAAGCGCTAAAGAGGGCATAACGACCAAAATTAAAATAATTAGCCAGCCATCTGACTAAATCCTTTGCTCCGGCCAGTTCCCAAATCCACAATAACAAGGCGGGATTTTTCCTAGCTGCTTTCAGTGCTAGGTGGTTAAAGGTGAACCAATCGCATTTATCTTTAATGAAATTATCTGCCACTTCTGGAGGCTCATCTGCGAGTAGCCCAAAGAAGGTATTCAGCATGGAGTTAATGCGTTGGGGAGGGATAAATTTGCCAGTTGGCACCATCATGCCTTTGGAAAATAGCCAAGTCACGGCGACGTTACTTTGATAGGCACGAATTTGGTTTAAGTGTGAGAACCTGAGGAGGTTATGTTTAAGGGCGGTATCCAGGAGTTTTGTGAGGCGTTCTAAGTTACGCACCAGTGAACCAAAGCCGGTGAAGACAAGGGGCGACTGGAGTGATGCCGCATCGCCAATGGCAATTAAGCGATCAAAAGCCACTGTGCGATCGCTACTTCCCATACTAAAATGTCCCGGTATATACCCAAAAGTTGGCTTTTTCCATACCAACTCATCCATATCGCACCGACGATACTCTGGCAAAATTGTGAAAAAATCCTCGTACATCTCTAATAAAGAACCAGGATTTTCTGGATTGACTTCATGGTAGTGGAATAAATAGATTGTCAGTTCTTCATCTTCTCCAGGGAATAACTCCCAAATCAATTGTCTGCCACGGGAAATATCGCCATGACTGTAAAGCACGTCCCCATATTGGGAATCCCATACCCCCGGTGCAAATCCCTTCTCAATGACTGCTCCCACAGTTGGACAGACGCTGTCAAAGGCACGACCACCATTTAATTGCCAAGCGATGGGGGAAGCTGTTCCCATTGCATCTACCAGCAGTCGTCCACTAATTTCTTGTTCAACTTGACTAGGTAAATGCTTGACTTTAACAAGAACTTGTGTATCATCGATATCAGCGCGGATAAACTCTGTCTCGTCCCAGATTTCACCGCCTGCGGCACGGAGCTTTTGCCCACACATTTGCAGCCATTGATCTGAATCTAGGGCGATATTCAGTACTGTGGGTGTGTGTAAAATAGGCGATCGCAATTTAGCAGGATTATTGCCATCAAAAAATTTATTAAATCCGTCTTTGTATTCCCGCGCAATTACGGTTTCTAGTTCTGCGGGTGTTACCAAACCTAAGTTAACTAAGCTTTGTAGCTCATCACGAGAAATATTCCATTCCCGGTTCATCCGCCCAAAAGGCAGACGTTCCACCAACAGCACCTTATATCCTAATTTCGCCATAACTGCCGCATGGATTGCACCTAAAGCACCGCCGATGTAGATCAGGTCATAGGTAGGAGCTTCCCGTAGAGTGGAAGATTTTTCTCCCCCCGCTTTTTTTCCTGAGTGGGAAAACACCACCTGACGGGGCTGTTGAGGATTACGCACTCCTTCGCGCCATCGTTGCTCCCACCAGTAAGCACGCTGCAAGTCATATTCTCCATTAGGCATTTTCTGAAAATACTTGACAGTGAGGGGATAGTCAGGCCCTAGGGCTGCAAATATTGATTGTTGAGATAAATCAATTGCTGGCGGTTCTGGATACTGATGGGGAAAGCGGCGTCTGATTTCTGTGGTCAGGTGTTGGAGGATCTGCCTCTCTTGAGGATAGGGTTTTTCTGTCCAACGGAACACTTTTAAGTAAGTGGTTCGCTGCACCGACCAAATAAATACAGAAAGTTCTGCAACCTCTTCCGAAACGGTCGAAGCAACCGTTGTAGTTTCAGCAGGTATTTTTAGGCGAAAGCCTTCTGGGGTCAGCAATTTTTCCCCGTTCTCTGGAGTAAAATCTGCTTGTAGCCAACTGCGTACAGCTGCCGTATCGGGTGTTGGAACTTCTAAGTAAAGTATTTCTTTCATTTTTTCTGACATTTCCGACCAAATATACTCACTAAGACAGATTTGAAGAAGGCATGAAGTGCGCTAAACTCCGCCCTATTAGTTGCATAAAGATTCAATGAAGAAATTTTAATAATTTGTTTAATTTATTGTTCATTCTGTATTTCTTTAAACCCACGCCATGAATTATCCCATCCCAGACAGCCCCCAAGACATTTTAGCCCTGCAACAGAGGCCAGTTGATGAAGAATTAGTTGCAGCTGCGATCGCCGGAGTCGTGAGAATTGTTCGTGCTCAAGGCCAATCTTTAGAAGAATTAACCGCCCAGGTGCTTGCTGACGACTCCATGCTGAATCAGCATCAACGTCGCTGGCTCAGTCAATTGGTTACTCAAGCCTGGGAGAGTTTCTCTTAGACAGGAGTCTTTCAGCTTCAAGATAGGACGCTAGATATTTGCACAAATTAAGGTGCTGAGTATAAGATTTACACTCAGGGTAAAGATGTCGCTGCTTATTCAATGCATCAAGAAAAGCAGCTAGAAGAAAAAATGGCAGATACTTTGCCGGCAAATCACCAGCCAGATAGCCAAAGATTTAGAAAATCAGATCTATTTACATCAGATCTATTTACATTTATGGCAATTTGAACAAGAAGTATACGGAGAGATTGACAAACAAATTACTGCTGCGCGTCAAGAAGAAAAAAATGCGATCGCATCTTCTAACGCCGGAGTTAGACAACTTGCGGAAATCCGTCAAGGATTGGAGTTAATTTTCCGTTACATTGCCAAAGCAACAGAGAATCCAATAATTTAATGGCGATCGCTTTCTTTGGTGTGGGAGTGGTGATTTTAGGCGATGAGTTCACAGCCGTGATTCCATTTACAGATATTGCACCTGTTGTATCCTCAATCTTGATAAATCGCAGATTCGCGCATGATATCACTCAGTTTGAGTATCTTCAGTTTGAGCCTGTAATTTTTGAACCTGCTCAACAGTTAAACCTGTGACATCAACAATTATTTTCAGATTGATACCTTTATTAATCATTTTGATGGCAACGTCTTGAGCTTTCTGTTCAATGCCCTGTTCAATACTTTCTTTAAGCCCTTCTTGCAAAATATCTTGATAAATTACAGATTCGCGCATAATATCACTCAGTTTGAGTATCTTCAGTTTGAGCCTGTAATTTTTGAACCTGCTCAACAGTTAAACCTGTGACATCAACAATTATTTCCAGATTGATACCTTTATTAATCATTTTGATGGCAACGTCTTGAGCTTTCTGCTCAATGCCCTGCTCAATGCCCTGCTCAATGCCCTGTTCAATGCCCTGCTCAATACCTTCTTTAAGCCCTTCTTGCAAAATATCTTGATAAATCACAGATTCGCGCATAATATCACTCCGCAAAATTCTTTTAATTAGGTCTTTATTTAATACTAGCCCAGATAACAATGCTGTTGATGCCGCAACATTACTTCGGATTCGGGTGTCCTTGATTGCTTCAATAACTTCAGCTACTTGTTCTAAGGTTCGCCTTTGATCATTAGTTTGACTTAGAGTCGCAAAGGGGAGCAAACCTGGAGAATTGAGAAATAGTTCTGTTGGCTGTTCCCAAAGTCGAATTACGTCAAATCTGTGCCTGCTATTTTCTAAGACAAATTCCGTTTGATAAACTAGCTCAGAATCGCTTGGCTGTAAATAAATTACAACCTGACGCATCTTTTTGCGGGGAAATTTTCGATATACGCGTAAGCGATAATCACTCATCCGAAAGGGAATATCGCCTTTTGGTCTAGTTTGGAATTCGAGATGGAGGACGATTTGATCTGACTGCAACAAAATCAATGCATCTGCCCGTATTGGTTCGAGTGATAATTCAGATGGACTAAGTTCAGTGAGTGTAATTGGTTCATTGAGCAGCCAAGTTGCAAAGTCGCTGGAAAACGATTCGGCAAGAAATTTACAGACGTTATCAAACATAGCCTGTAATTATATCAGTGCTGTCGTACCTGTATAACTGAAAACTGGATTTAGGTAAATAATTAGCAACTCTTTAGTATTAACTTATGAGTCAAGTAGATATTCTCATCCTCTCAAATGGGCCTGGGGAAGTAACAACTTGGGTGCGCCCAGTAGTAAAGGCATTGCGGCAAAAACTGGGTGATGACCGTTCTATGGTCAGGATTTCCGTAGTTTTATCCCCTTGTCCCAATGCTAGCGGTAAAGAAGTAGCGATCGCCCTTTCTTACCCAGAGGTTGATAGAGTTCAAGGAGCAGAGCATTTTTGGCAGTTTTTGCTCTGGGGGAAGACTGCGGAAAATTGGGATTGGAGAAGTCGCGGTGTTGTCGTTTTCCTCGGCGGAGATCAAATCTTCCCCGTTATGATTGGGCGAAAACTCGGTTATCGCACCGTTGTTTACGCCGAATGGGAAGCCCGTTGGCATAGTTTGATTGACCGTTTTGGCATCATGAAACCCGGAGTTGCTCAAGGCGTTCCGCAAAAGTACACCCAGAAATTTACTGTTGTGGGCGATTTGATGTTAGAAGCTAGTAGTCATTCATCCTTGACAAATGACGCAGGACGAATGACCAATGACACAACTGAAATCATTGGCATTTTACCAGGTTCAAAAGCCGCAAAATTAGCCCAAGGAGTGCCACTAACCTTAGCTATTGCCGAATATATCCACCAAAAAAGACCCCAAACCAAATTCGTGATTCCCGTCGCCCCGACTTTGGATTTAGCAACCCTAGCTAGTTTTGCAGATCCCCAAATAAACCCTTTTGTTGAGACTTTTGGGTTTAGCGGTGCTTCCTTAACTTCTTCAAAGGAAAGTACTGAGAACTCAGAAATCAAAACAGGTAAGAGTTTAAGTGTGAGACTTTGGCAAGTAAACCCAGCCTATGAATTATTATCCCAATGCAGTATCTGTTTAACTACAGTCGGAGCTAACACCGCCGAATTAGGTGCTTTAGCAGTACCGATGATCGTTTTACTCCCTACCCAACAACTAGATGCCATGCGCTCTTGGGATGGTTTACCAGGATTGTTAGCTAATTTACCGGGGGTGGGTTCTACCTTTGCTAAGATGATTAACTGGTTTTTCCTGAGACGCAAAGGTTTACTAGCATGGCCTAACATTTGGGCGCAGGAAGAGGTAGTACCAGAACTAGTAGGACAACTCCAAGTGTCAGAAATTGGCGAAATGGTATTAGATTTATTGGCTCATCCAGAAAAATTGGCAGCAATTCGAGCCAAACTACGCAATATTAGAGGTGAGGCGGGAGCAGCGCAGAAACTAGCACAGATTGTGAGTGAGGAAATAGGCAGGCAATAGACAAATAACTAATCTGAAGAACTCCCATCCCGGCGTCCCAGTTCGTAAATCCCGGAACCAATACAAGCAAGTATGCCCATACTGATTCCCCAACTGCGACCTAAACTAATTTCCAAAAACCAGTTACACAAAGCACCTGTCACCAAAAAAGGCACAATGCTCAACAGTGAGGCGTAAAAAGCATTCTGAGATTCCCTGGCTTGACGAGTTTTGTCAAACTCTGATTGACTGGTGTAGAGCGATCGCTCGGCAAAGTTAAACCAGCGCCCAAGTTGCTCAATTACCCATTCGCTCACTGGCGAAAAAGCTAGGTATAGCGCTAAAGACCACAAACTCGCTCCAGCGATCGTGATTTTGTCCAACTCAAAATGGAAAGGCAAAATTTCATTTAGCATAGTTTGTGGGAGTCCTGCAAAGGGCTTGTTTTCGCTCTAGAGCTTCTAAATACAGATGCTGTGGCGACCTCTTAAGCATTTTTAAGCATCAACATTAGCAGGATATCGATGACTTGGCAACTGTCTTTGTGCAGACTTTTCTGAAGTTGTCTGAGGAATAACTTCTTTAGGGAGATATCTGTATATTTTTTGTTCTAAAGATAACCGTGCAAATAGCTAAGTTTTATCAATACTTATAATACTTAATCCGTAATTACTAGCTAACGACTGCGCTAATTCCGGATTATACTTATCTACTGTGAATGTATCATAAGTACTGACTGCCGTTTGATGATCTGATTTTAAATTTCCAGAGATGATCATTCAAACTTCACAGTGTAAATGACTATATTGTTAACTACATAACTTGACATTGCAATCTTCTAAAGTAAGATACTGCGATAGTACTGATATAGATACATCAGTCGTGAATTGACTTGGATGACAACATTTTCAACCAAATTCAATTTAACTTCTCCGGGCATTTACTAATACTGTTATAGGATTAAGGAATCACAAAAATGATTAATCGGCGACAAAGAGTAGTAATTTCTGGAACCATACTATTCTCATTAGGATTGGGTCTTGTAAGTTTAATCACTCTATTGCCTAAACCAGAAATCGCCAGAGCTAGAGAAGTTCCATCAAAAAATGTCAAGACACGCAACAGTAACAGTTGGTTAGGCGCTTCTTTTCCTGTAGAAAACTTTCAAGCTTACACATCTGCATTTGGCTACCGTCGTTCTGCAACTGGGGGTGATGGTTGGGAGTTTCATGGAGGCTTAGATATCGCTGCCCCACAAGGTAGTTACATTCGTAGTTGGTGGGCAGGTAAAGTAATTAAGGTTGGCGATCGCAACGCTTGCGGTACCCACGTAGTGATTAAATCAGGAGAATGGGAACATACCTATTGCCACATGGAAGGTAGTGCCGCTACTGCATCTGGTCGTCGTTATCTAATTGACCGCGCAGGCGGGATTCAAATTTGGGAAGGTCAACAAATACCCACTGGCGCCAGAATTGGTAGGGTAGGAATGACTGGACGCACCACCGGGCCTCATCTCCACTGGGGGCTTAAGTATGCTAAAAACTACGTAGACCCCGCAATGGTGTTGCGAGAAATGTTCTCTCAACAACAGGTTGCTAAAAAAGATGGAGCAAGGGTTAATACACAACAATCCCAAGTAATAATTCAAGAATCAAAATTTATTGGCGACTCTGGTTATTAGTCAAACCAAAATAATTTAATAGGACTTACGCAAAAAAACTCTCAAACTCTGATGACTCGGCGACTTCTGCCTCTGGAGTAAGCCGTACTTTCCGAGAAGCTTCGCTACGCTCGTCTACCGCATCTACGATTTTCCGTAGCCTACAGAAGTGGCTCCCCTTGACAGCCTCAACGAAAAAAACATGACACTAGCATAAGTCCTAAAAACCATCAAAATCATTCCATTAATCAGCAACCCCAGGTATCCAGATAAACAAGCAGGAGAGTTTCCTCTCCTGCTTATACTAACTAGCATTCAGAAGTAGTGTGAACTACAGAATGCCCCAAAAATGCAGGAACCCTTGACCAGAGAACAATTCAAGGAGAATTGCAGATAAAAAACCAATCATTGCAAACCGACCATTCCAGTTTTCGCTTTGAGGGGTGAATCCCCAACGTAATGCATTAGGGTCTTCTGAAACTGAAGGCGCAGCTTTCTTTGCATCTGACATAACTAACACTCCAGATTTTTGTGTTGTCACAGTTATATATCTACATTAAATAATGTAACAGATTTTTAAGATATTGCAATATTAACAGAACACAACAAAATTATACTGATACCAATTTGAATAATGTTTGCGACAGATGAATGGTTGATGAAAGCAAACAACTGGGCGAACAACCGTATCCTGCGGGAAGGCAGAGCCTAAGCCCCTACAGGGAATCTGTCGCATTCTTTTTGTAAATTGGTATAATTCCTTAACGGGTGACAACCTAGCTAAAAAGCTTGTTGTATAAGGGAGAGAGCATAAAAGCCCCATTGAAAATAGAGGTGTTTATGAGGTTTTTCCGCAATCAGATTCAGCACCCAATCTGCCCATAATTCCATACCATATTTCCATCGTTGCCCATAAAGTCCAAGGCTAAACTCTGGCTCCCCAAGATCGGACTGCCGACGCTCCTACGTCGCTACCGCTACGCTAACACCACGCAACTGGCTCCCCAATGCCTCAATATCTACTTTTTCATTCGCCTAGATTGCCACTTTTCGATAGCTTCCTGAGCATCTTCATAAACAGATGTCACCTCTGGGATTAAATTTGCAGTTTCAATTGCGGCATTCAAATCCCCTTGGGAAGCGCGACTCTTGGCGAGATCCAAAATTTTCTCGCTCCATTTATTGATGGATTTCTGTGCCATGTCGAAGCCTGGTTGACCTGGTGGTACTCGCTTGGCAACTTCGATCGCTCGATTGTAGGTAGATGCTTGTTCTGGCTTAATGAGGGCATTAGCTGCATCTAAAAGGGTGCGATTGCTGAGATATTGCTTGGACTCTAACCGCCATTGGTTAATTGATGCTTGAGCTTTGGGATAAAGCTCTGCGTCTTTGGTGATTAATTGAGCTGCTGCAACGGCATTTGCATACTGTTTTTGTTGAGCGCGACCTTCTGCCAAATCTAAAATCATCCGGCTCCAAATCTGAATATTTTCTTGCGCTTGTTCATAAAGGGGTTCACCTGGCTTAATTTTTTTAGCTGTGGCGATCGCCAAGCTCAAATCGCTGGCTTGAGTTTGTCTAAGTGACATTTTCGCCAGGTCTAATACTGCTTGGTTGCGCTTTTGTGACTGAGAACTAGGAGTGACTGGAGAATTAGATGGTTTTTTGGCTGGAATTGGTGCAGAGGAATTGGGAACAGTCGCACTATTTGGTAAAGGTTTGATAACTCTTGTATCAGTATTAGGAGGTGTTTTTAATATTTCCTGATTTCTAAATCTTGCCTGATTACGCAGAAAAACAACTGCTATTAAACCTCCAATTAGCAGGAAGCCACCACCCCACCATACAAGCTGCTGCCAAATTGGAGTGTTTGGTCGCCTGTTGCGAGATCGGGAAACATCCGTTGGTGAAGTATTAGGAATATATCTGCTCCCGCTAGTCGTCTTTTGGGAAGGCGGAAGCATTTGGGGTTGTTGTTTTAAGTTAGGTTTTTGGGAGGAGGCTGGCGGGGAAACCGATTCAGACTTACTATTCTCCAACCCTGATTGAGATTTTGGTATTTTTAACTGCTTGGATCTGCGGTTAACGGTAGTTTCTACCCCTTGGGGATCTTTCGGTTTGCCTGTTTTGGGAACTTTAGGTGAAGCTTTGGGGGAATTTGCTTCTAGGGAGGGGGCGGCTAGTCCGACAGCAAAAGATTCTTCGGGAAAAATTACGGGAGCTACTTCTTTTTTAACTGATGTGCGATCGCCAGTTGATTGTGGCAAAATAGCTGGCTGTAGTGATGGGATCACAGTAACCGGATTTTGTGTGGGACGCCAATGGTGTTGGCATAATTCCGGGGTGAGAACGCTTAGAGAGCTTTCTAATTCAGTTAAACTGCTACCATGACCAGAGCGTAAAGCTTCTAACAACGCTGAGGTAAAGAATCCGTGACCTAGTTCGCGGCTCTCGTGGGAAAATTGCTCTGGTTGGCAAGAAAGGATTGTCGCTAGTTGTAGTTCTTGAGCGAGTTCTACAGTTTCTTGCCCTACGGGAGCATCTGCTTGAGTTCCGAAAGCCCGATTGATATCGAGTATGAGCAATACATGCAAATCAGTCAGTTGCAGACTTTGCATCAGCGATCGCACTTCTATGCCAGTCTCCTGCACCAGATCAGGGTTCGCTTCCACTGGCATTAGGTAATCTTTTCCTTTGTAGTTAATCCCGTAACCACTAAAAAATAACCACAGGTGGTCTTGCGGTTGCCAAGATGAGGCTGCCAATTCTTCTAGCAATAGGAGAATGTTCTCCTTTGTGGGGTAGGTGGATTGATCTCGAATTGGCGGCGAATTATCCGTCATCAGCAGGCAATGTTGCGGCTTGAAACCTGCTTCTTGGACTAAAAAATCCTTGAGCGCCTCGGCGTCTGCTTGGGCGCAACGTAAAGGTTGAAATAACTGATATTGATTGATGCCAATAAAAATCGCCCAGTAATTTGCCATCCCGCTCTTTGTCGGTTGTTGTTTACTTGCCTAAAATTTTGGTTGGCTTTGTGGAAAAAACAAGGCTAACCTATGTCTTATAGTCTAGGAGATTCTCATCCAAGTTAAGATACAATGTGATTTTTGTTACATTAATTTGCTGGTAAATACTTTCACCCAATTACAATTAAAGATCATTTAGACAGGAGCTATCAAGTTATGAGCAGCGATATTACTTATCAACTATCATCGATCATTCCCTTTCCATTTATTAGCCAGTTTGCCAGAAAAATCCGGATAGTTCCATTATTAGTTTTGCTCGCATCTACAGTTCCTGTATGGGTTTTGACGGAAACGATCGCCCCTCAGGTGGTGCGGGCTTACACTGCTAGAGTTGACTTGGCCATTGACCGCCTACCGGATGAAGGCTATGAAACCATCCTGCGAAGAGCAGAAGCGGTGGCTAGAGCGGCTGCTCAACGCAGTTTTGATCAAGATATTTTGGTAACAGATGTTTCGATTATCATTTCCGTACAAAGTTATGGAGCGATCGCGCCAGTTCTAGCTTTAGATGTCAGTCGTCAACAATGGCGTACTCGCCCAGATACCCAGCGTTGGGCTAAATACTTCAAAACTGCGCGATCGCTGTTGTTGTTCGAGCAAATTCCTACTCAAATTCCGACAATAGAACCAGCAACTACTACCCAGTAGTCTGGAAATGGGACATGATAATTTTCATAAGACTTACGCAAAAGTCACGGAATTACGTCATTACGAGCGTAGCGAGGTAATCGCCTCTAAGTCTGGGATTGCTTCCCTACACTACCTTTCGGTCGCAATGACAAATTTTGCTTGCGTAATTCCTGTTTCAGTGAAACGCCAAAAAATCAAGACTGAGTCCTTCAAAACTTTTGTTTTGGAGGATAAATTTCTAATTATAATTTTTTGTTTCATCTTATTCCTTGATTAGCTATAGTTCTTCTTTTCGCAACAAAAAACCACCATAGAAAAACTCTATAGTGGATAAATTATGTGTGAGTCTCAGCAAATTTTCAACAACAATAACTTAACCAAACCTACCACTAACGTAATCACGAGTATCCTGCTGCTGAGGATTATTGAAAATTATTTCTGTAGAATCGTACTCTACCAAGAAACCTGTACGACTTCCTTTATCTGAGGTTTTGACGTTAAAAAAGGCTGTCTTATCAGACACCCGTGCAGCTTGCTGCATGTTATGAGTAACAATAACAATGGTGTATTGCTCTTTGAGTTCATGAATCAGTTCTTCTACCCGCAAGGTGGAGATGGGGTCAAGGGCAGAACAGGGTTCATCCATGAGGATAATTTCTGGTTGGACTGCGATCGCTCTGGCAATACATAAACGCTGTTGTTGTCCACCAGATAAAGATGAGCCACTTTGCCTGAGTTTGTCTTTGACTTCATCCCACAAAGCTGCTTGGCGCAAGCTCCGCTCTACCAATTCATCCATATTACCCTTGTAGCCATTGATTTTGGCTCCATAAGCAATATTGTCATAAATTGATTTGGGAAATGGGTTTGGTCTTTGGAATACCATCCCAATCCGACGACGCACTTCTACAGGGTCAACGTCGGGTGCATACAGATTCCTATCATAGTATAATACTTTACCTTCTGCCCGAAATGATTCAATCAGGTCGTTGAGACGGTTATAGCATCTTAACAAGGTACTTTTACCGCAACCTGAAGGACCGATAAAGGCTGTCACCCGATTTTTCGGGATATCTAGCCAGATATTCTGCACAGCTAAGAAGTTGCCGTAGTAGATGTTGAGGTTTTCTGCACGTAAAACGGTTTCCGTGCTATTCACTGTGCCAATGTTAGTAGCCATAATATAGTATGGTATCAGTTTGTGGAATGTGTAATGCGCCGTTGTGATATTGTGACCCTAGGCTTTTTGGCGAGTCGTCCAGCGAGCGATGATGCTGGTGATCAACACCATCACAACCAAAACTAGTGACGCTGCCCAAGCTAATGACTGGAGGTTTTCAAACGGAGTAATGGCAAAGTTATAAACCAACACAGCTAGGGAGGCTGTAGGTTTCAACAAGCTATCAGGCCAAAACGGAGAAAATAGAGATGTAAATAGTAAAGGTGCTGTTTCTCCAGCTGCGCGGGCGATCGCCAAGGTTGATCCAGTAGCAATGGCTGGTAAAGCTGCGGGCAAAACTACTTGTGTGACTGTTTGAAAGTTTGTTGCACCCAATCCTGTAGATGCTTGTCGCAGATCTTGCGAAACTAACTGCAAAGCCTCATCAGCAGTACGAACAATAATTGGCAACATCAAAATCGCCAAAGCAAAACCCCCACCTAAAGCTGAGTAAGAACCTAAATTGAGCCTTGTTAAGCCCAAAACTACAATCCCATAAGCAAATACCCCAGCAATAATTGAGGGAACTCCACTGAGAACGTTAGTTGCGAATCTAATAGACTTAGCTACATTACTAGGGCTAAATTCTGTTAAATAAATTGCCGCCAAAACACCGAAGGGGATGCTGATCAAAGCAGCAATCCCCACCATCAGTAAGGTTCCCAAAATCGCATTACCAAAACCCCCTCCCGGTCTCAGTGGTGCAGGTGGTAATTCAATAAATACACTCAGATTGAGACTGCTAAAGCCCTTGATGATAACGTAAGAAAGTACTGCCAATAAAGGCAAAAGTGCTAATGCCCCGCAGATAAACGCTACAGATGTCATCACTGTGTTAAACAGCGTTCTCCTAGACATGGGAGAGTAAGCCAGGCTACTTTCTGAAAAACGAGAACTCATAATTTAAAACACAATTACGCTAAATTCGCTGGACTCGGTTAACGATAAATTCTGCCAAAACATTGACTATAAGTGTCAAGAAAAATAGAACCAGTGCAGCGTACATCAAAGCTGAAACTTGCAACCCACTGGCTTCCGAAAATTGATTTGCTAGTAGAGAAGAAATGGTATTGGCTGGTGCTAACAGAGACAGACTAATGTTGTTAGAGTTGCCAATTAACATAGTCACTGCCATTGTTTCTCCCATTGCCCGACCCAGTGCTAACATCACAGCACTCACAATTCCAGAAAAGGCAGCTGGAATCAGAACTTGAAAAATAGTTTCCCAGCGTGTTGCTCCTAATCCCAAGGAAGCTTGACGTAAACTTGGGGGTACAGAAATCAAAGCATCACGGGATATAGCCGTGATGATGGGCAAAGTCATAATTGCTAAAATGACTCCCGCCGCCAACATTCCAGGGCCTGTGGGAGGGGTGCTAAAAATAGGCAAAAAGCCTAAGGAACTGTTTAGCCACCTGCCTAGGTTTGTTAAGATGGGCACTAAAACAAAAATGCCCCAAACACCATAGACAACGCTGGGAATGGCTGCCAGCAGTTCTACCAAAAATACTAATACTACTCGGATTTTTGATGGTAGAAAATCTTCGCTCAACAAAATAGCAGTACCAACGCCAATTGGTATGGCGATTAACAAACCAAGAAAAGCACTAATCAAAGTGCCATAAACTTGAGGCAGTACTCCATAGTCATCATTCACTGGGTTCCAAGTAGTCTGGGCTAAAAAACCCAGCCCAAACTTTTGGATCGCCGGCCAAGCACCGATAGTAACCTGTAGAGTAATCCACAATAAGATAGCAGCGATCGCTAGTGCAAAAATCCGAGTCAGCGAAATAAAACCAATGTCTAACGACTTCTCTACTTCAGAGCGATTTTTGATTGCTGATGGCAGATGTGGCAAGTTTGTAGTCATGACTACTGACTGTAACGATATAGATCAAAGAAAAGTGTGGGAGTGAACCAGTTTAGTCACGTTGTCGCTTGATCCTCTGGATGAATCAAATAAATATTTCGATTTCAAGGCTGTGATCAGCCAATCAAGATATTTTTCCTTGTCATCCTAGCTAGGCTGTAAAGGTATTTAACGTTACTTACTAGCGCTATTACCACTGCTACTGACAGAAATTTTATAGTCGGGGCTAATTTGATCGGCAGCAGCCGCCACTTTTTCAACCACGGCTTGAGGTAGAGGAATATAGCCTAATTCTCCAGATATTTTCTGCCCTTCAGTCAAGGCGTACTCAATAGCAGCTTCCATTGCTTTAGCCTTAGGAACATCAGGATAACTCTTGTAAGCCATAATCCAGCTAAAACTCACGATAGGATAGGATTCTTCCCCATCTGGATCTGGCACAAAAGCCCGGAGATTTTCTGGCAATTGTATGGCAGCTAGAGTCTTGGATGATGACTCGTCGTTGTATTTCACGAATTTGCCTGACTTATTTTCCAAAGTGGCAAAGCTAATGTTATTTTGCTTGGCGTAACCGTACTCAATGTAACCAATTGAACCTTGAGTTTGTTTAATTTGGGCGGTAACACCTTCGTTACCTTTACCACCAACGCCTACAGGCCAGTTAACTGATTTCCCTTCACCAATTTTGCTCTTCCATTCTGGACTAATAGCGGCTAAGTGTTTTGTAAATACACCAGTCGTACCACTACCATCAGAACGATACACAAATGTAATTGGTTGGTTGGGAAGCTTGGCATCAGGATTTGCTGCCACAATTTTGGGATCGTTCCAAGTTTTGATCTTGCCGAGTGCGATATCGGTATAAACGGCCCTTGGTAGATTGAGTTCTGGCACATCTGGTAGGTTATAAGCCAGTACAATTCCACCAGCAGTTACTGGTAGTAATAGAACACCTCTTGTTACTTTCTGGATCTCTTCATCCTTCATCGCAACATCACTAGCACCGAAGTCTACAGTCCCTTGGATAAACTGTTCAACTCCAGCACCACTTCCTACAGATTGATAGTTAACCTGTAAGTTAGGATATTTTTTGTTCAAATCAGTAAACCAACTGGCGTATAGTGGTGCCGGGAAAGAGGCACCAGCACCTGTCAGGGAGACGTTGCCACCAAGATCCAATTTGCCTGTGGTCGAAGCAGCAGTATCTGTAGCAGTACCGTTAGAGCCTGTGTTATCTGCGGCTTGCTGTCCGCCACAAGCTGCTAGACTAATTGCCAGTGCTAACACTGATACTGAGACAGTTAGGCGATTATTTTTTATTGCACTTAGAAGTGAGAGCATCGCTGTCAATTTTTAGTCAATTTCCAGGTGAGCGATTCTAACATAGCGCTAAAGGGTGAGCCTCAAGGTAAACAAGAGGTTAACAAAGTTAAAAATATCTATTTTTTTACGATGAACTTTAAAAATTCGATTAAGTATACTTTTGGAAAAATTTTATACTAAGCTATTGTATTTTTGTAGCAATTGATGCTTGATTTGCTATGTAATACACAATTTATAAAACTTGCTTAACCCTTTAAGTTCAATCGTCTAAACAATAAAAAAATATATAAATCATCCAAAAAATAGTATGATTTCTTACTAATCTTCTGAAAAATTAAGTATATACCTGTACCGATGAATTAGGGTAGTCTTGGGGATAGGAGGTGCAACGTCTCAGGCAAAATCAAATATGCTACTTCATTTAAATATTAAGGCCTATACTGGTTGCTGAGGCTTTTCTTTCTGCCTTTGTTCCCTTTGTCTGATCAATGTTTGCCGCTTCCAATCAATTATTATGGTCCATGATTGGCTTACTCCTTACAATGGGTGGCACATTCCTAGAATCCTACGGTATCACCTTACCTTGGAATTGGAGTAAGCACGGAATTCAAACTTTTTCTTTATGTGTCAGCTATCAAATTGGCGCTGTGCTGCTGGTAGGTTGTTTAGGTGGCAAAAACGCGGGTGCGCTATCGCAAATTGCCTATTTAGTAATGGGGTTAACTTTACTACCCGTATTTTCTGAGGGTGGCGGTATTGGTTATGTCAAGCTATCTCACTTTGGTTATCTGCTAGGCTTTATTCCTGGTGCTTGGATTTGTGGTTTCCTAGCCTTTAAAGCTAGACCTAGACTAGAAACCTTGGCCTTCAGTTGCATTTGTGGCTTGTTAACTGTCCACCTCTGCGGTATTGCGTATTTAGTTCTCAGTTATTTTTTTCACTGGCAAGGTACAGAAAATCTCACCTTGATACAAGCGATCTTGAGCTACTCATGGTCTAAGTTACCTGGACAGGTCGCTGTTGTCTGTGCTGTGACGGTAATAGCCTATGTGTTACGTCACTTAATGTTTTATTAATTAATTTTAAATGGAAAATTTTTCTGCTCATCCCTAGTCCTTAGCCCTTGGTTTCATGCGTTTAAAAAATCGCCTTTTCTGGATCACTGCTTTTATAGCTTTTTTCATCGACCAGTTGACAAAATACTTGATCGTGCAAAATTTTAAGTTGGGACAGACCCTACCACTTTTACCTGATATATTTCATCTTACTTATGTGACTAATACTGGTGCAGCTTTTAGTCTGTTAAGTGGAAAAGTAGAGTGGTTACGCTGGTTATCTTTGGGAGTAAGTTTAGTCTTGATTGGGCTGGCATTATTTGGTTCAGTTTTAAGTTTTTGGGATCAGCTGGGCTATGGCTTGATTTTAGGTGGAGCTATGGGCAATGGCATTGATCGGTTTATTCTAGGTTACGTCGTAGATTTCCTCGATTTTCGACTAATTAATTTTGCTGTATTTAATATGGCAGACTCATTTATCAGTATTGGTATTGTTTGCCTGCTAATTGCTTCTTTGCAAAAAACACCAACTTCCAATCGTAGGTCACGCTAAATCCCAATAATAGCTTGTGGCTTTTTCAAGACATTGAATACTATGAAGCCTGGGGTGATTATCCCCAGGCTATTAATACCTGCAACCCTTAGTTACTTAAAAATTTGTGAAGAATCGAGAAATTGGTTGCAGTGATTGTCATCACACATCCAGCAATACTACTCTTGGTCTATCTAAAAGTTTTGATATCGTAGTAATGAAGAACTAGAGTCCTTACTAGGAAAAGCTTTTAATTAGTTGTACCAGTTTCTGGTGCTGGAGTTAAGTTGCTGGGAGTACCTGATTCGGGTGTACCAGTTCCTGGTGCTGGAGTTAAGTTGTTGGGAGTACCTGATTCGGGTGTACCAGTTTCTGGTGCTGGAGTTAAGTTGCTGGGAGTACCTGATTCGGGTGTACCAGTTCCTGGTGCTGGAGTTAAGTTGCTGGGAGTACCTGATTCGGGTGTACCAGTTTCTGGTGCTGGAGTTAAGTTGCTGGGAGTACCTGATTCGGGTGTACCAGTTTCTGGTGCTGGAGTTAAGTTGCTGGGAGAATTATCACCTTCAAAAGACTTGCTTTCTGGAACTGTAGTGCTACCAGGAGCAGCAGATGGGACAGGTGTGCCACCTGGGCAACGGGAATTGAGGGGAGAACGCTCACACAGAATTTTAAAGGCTTCTGGTGACAGACTGATTTCCGTTGTTGAACTTGCGGATGAGCTACTGGATTCTTCTACAGGGGATTTACTTGATTCAGCGACAGCAACATTGGTTGTAAGTGCCAAAGCTAGGGCTGCACCAAACAAGCTCAGAGATTTTCCCTTCATTCTGAATTAACCTCAACGGAACACTCGACCCATTAAATCAGACAAAAGAATTTATAAAATCTTCCTAAATGGGGATGTATAGGTTTACTGCAAAATATGAGGAAATGTAAAAGCCGCAAAATATACACAATTTGTTAAGGAATTGATGGTTTTGACCAATACAAAAGCGAATGTGCTCGTTTTTGAGATTAAAACCAGTAATGCTTGAAAAAAAAAGCGTTTTAGAGCATACAGAAGAATGTTGTCTATGTAAATAAATGATCAAGCTGAACAACGTAAATTATCCGAGTAGATATTGTCTTAGTGTAAGATTGAGTCGAAAATAATTCCGTACAGCTAATTTCTTTTTTAGCTTATGAGTAAAATGATGAAAGATCAGCATCAAGATTGTAATTCGCTGAATTTTTTACTAAAAGCGGTGATGTGAATAGCCAATGAGTTCTCCCCAGCCCCCTCAAAAGCCACAAACTTTACTTGGTCAACTGACCCAAGCAGTACATACAATTCAAGCTAGGGTTGACTTTTCCAAACTGGCACTCAAACCTAACGCCAAAGTACCAGAACTTTGGGTACAGGATGCGGGGGCGGATAAGGCAGAGATATATCCCTTGTTGGGCGATCGCTATATATTAGGTCGTAGTTCTAAATCTTGTGATATAGTCATCCGCAACCCAGTAGTCAGCCAAATTCACTTATCACTATCACGGGATTCCGCACAGCGCACCCCTGTTTTTGTGATTAAAGATGAAAACTCCACCAATGGCATTTATCGTGGCAAGCGGCGAGTTTCTGCCCTAGAATTACGTCACGGCGATATCCTGACTCTCGGTCCACCAGAACTGGCTGCTTCTGTGCGGTTGCAATATGTTGATCCACCAGAGTGGTATGTCAAAGCTGCAACATGGGGAGCCTATGGCGTTGGTGGTGTCAGTGCCCTGGTCGCATTAGTGATTGGTGCTGAATGGCTAAAGTTTTCTGTAACACCCCTACCTACCGCGACTCGTGCCCCAGTAGTTGTTTACGCCCGTGATGGACAAACTCCTTTGCGTGAGCCTCGCATTACGTCCCATGTAGACCTGAAACAGTTGGAAGATTTTGGCTCCTATTTGCCAGCTGCGGTGATAGCCTCGGAAGATAGCCGTTATTATTGGCACTTTGGAGTTGACCCACTGGGGATTTTGCGAGCCGTATTGATTAATAGTCGTAGTGGAGATGTACAGCAAGGAGCTAGTACTGTGACCCAACAGGTTGCTCGCAGTTTGTTCCGGGATTATGTGGGCAGACAGGATTCTCTGGGGCGAAAATTGCGGGAAGCTGTTGTGGCCCTGAAGCTAGAAACCTTTTATAGCAAAAATGATATTTTGCTAACTTACTTAAATCGCGTGTTCTTGGGGGCTGATACCTCCGGCTTTGAAGATGCAGCTCAGTATTACTTTGGGAAGTCAGCCAAGGAATTAAGTTTGGCGGAAGCGGCCACTTTAGTGGGGATTTTACCTGGGCCCAACGCTTTTGATTTTTGTGGGGATGGGCCCAATAAATTGCAAGCAGCAGAATATCGCAATCGCGTTATTAGGCGGATGCTGGATATGGGGAAAATTTCAGTAGAGGAAGCAAACCGAGCCAGACGCTCAACAGTCCAAGTTATCCCCAAGGTCTGCGAACAGCAAGCCAATACGATCAGTCCCTATTTCTATAGTTATGTTTTCCAAGAACTCGAATCAATCTTAGGAGAAGGGGCGGCTAGAGAAGGCAACTATATTATTGAAACCCAACTAGATCCCAAGATTCAAGTACAGGCAGAAGCCTCATTGCGTAATTCTGTTAACAGCGCTGGGGCAAATTTTGGTTTCTCTCAAGGGGCGATCGTTACTCTAGATTCTAGTAGTGGTGCTATCCTGGCGATGGTAGGCGGTACTGATTACAGGAAAAGTCAGTTCAATCGCGCTGTCCAAGCCAAAAGGCAACCAGGTTCTACCTTTAAAATTTTTGCTTACACTGCGGCTTTGCAGCAAGGAATTTCGGCATCAAGGACTTATTCTTGTGCTGCTTTACCTTGGCAAGGTTTTACCTATAGACCCTGTCGCTCTGGTAGTGGCATCAGTTTAGATATGAGTACAGGGCTAGCACTGTCAGAAAACCCCATTGCCTTAAGAGTAGCCAGAGATGTGGGGTTAGATAAAGTAGTAACCACAGCCCAGCGCTTGGGGGTGAAGTCATCCCTTGATCCAGTTCCAGGCTTGGTATTGGGTCAAAGTGTAGTTGACGTGTTGGAAATGACTGGTGCTTTTGGTGCTATTGGCAATCGTGGTGTGTGGAATCCTCCCCATGCAATTACTCGGATTTTAGACAGTAGTGATTGCCGCGATCGCAAAGATACTAGAACTTGTCGCGTGATCTACTCCTTTGACCAAGACCCAGATGCCAATAAGCGTGTACTGCCCACGGGAGTAGCCGAAGAAATGACCAGTTTAATGCGTGGGGTAATTACCAGGGGTACAGGTCGCAGTGCTGCTATTGGTTTAGGAGAAGCTGGTAAAACCGGTACAACTGATAAAAACGTTGATCTATGGTTTATTGGCTTTATTCCCGGTCGGCGACTCGTGACTGGTATTTGGTTAGGCAATGATAATAATGCACCCACCTCTGGTAGCAGCGCTCAAGCCGCTCAGTTGTGGGGAAATTACATGGGTAGGATTACGCGGTAATTGTCAAGAGAGACGCGATTATACTCTTACGAGAAGCCCTACGAGAGGCTGCGCCAACGCTCGATGAATCGCTCTAAGCGTTGGCGCAGCCTCTCGTAGAGAAGCTATGCCGTTCCCGTTAGCGTCTCCCGCAGGAGAAGGAGAAGGCTTTACGCTACGCTAACGGCAGTTGCTGCAAGTCGGGGAACCCCCCGAAGTTTGCCGTAAAGAACATCTCCCCGACAACTTCTCTCCCCAACGCTCCTACGTCGCTACCGCTACGTTAACACCACGCAACTGGCTCCCCAATGGACCAATTTAACGATATCCCTGCCAGGGAACGACTTCTAGCTTACCACTAGGACTAAACACAACTTGGAAATGAGCAAGTGGTTCTTTGGGGTTGGGAGCAACTATATTTGAGCCATAAACAGCTTGTAACATGTTGGGCAGAGGTGTTTGTTTTTGATAGTCAACAGCAAGTTGAGTGAGTGGTTCATAGTCAGAAATTGCACCATCTTTGTTGACTGCTACCCGATATTTCAATTCTCGGTTAAAGCCGGGTGTACCGCCCCAGTTTTGGCGAACTGTACTATAAAGCTTTTGGTTTAAATCCTTAACGGTTTTAGGATCAGTAATTTTTGCCCCAACTACATCTGGTGTTCTGGCGTATCCTCGCCAAGGGCTGACTTGTGGTACACCTTTGCTAGTGAAGACTACTCTAAATTGAGCAATTGGTTCATTGGTAACGGAACTACGGTTAGCTGGATTGTAGAGTAGGTTGGGCAAAGGAGTTTTTTCTACTTCATCATTTGCCTTTTGATTGACAGCTTTGTAACCGACAATCGCACCATCTATTGCTACACCCACACGATAGACTAAATCCTCTTTCAATTCTGAGCGATTAGTCCAAGCCGGATTGATTTGGTTATAAAGCTGGCGGTTTAAAGCACGCAGTTGGGATGGATCGGTGATTTCCGGAACTGTATTTAACAGTGCTTCTAAATCTTTGATTGTGGCTGGTGCAGTTGGCGTGGGAGTCGCAGCAGCTATAGGTGTTGCCGTATCTGTGGGCGTTGGCGTAGGAGTTGCAGAGGCTATAGGTGTTGCCGTGTCTGTGGGATTTGGAGACGGGGTTGCAACAGGGCTAGCACTAGGTGTGGCAGAGCTAGATTCTTCCTGTGGCTTTGGCTCTGGTGGACGCAATTCAGGGGCGGGAATTAAGCTAAAAGCTAGGGCTGCTACTGCCACACTGGAGATGCCAATGCTAGCAGGTACTGCCTGTCTGAGAACAGCTGGACTAGCAATACTGCTGCGTCTGGTGACGGGTTGTAATTCTAGTGACAACTCTGGTAAAGTTTGGGTGTCAGCAAAAAACTGATCTACCGCTTCCACTAAATCAAATAACTGGACAGTGTTTAAGTCAATTTGGACGGGCTGTTTAGTGTAGTTGGGGTTAGCGTTGAAGCCCTCCCCATCAACCTCCGAATGTACAATCAGTCTGTGGCGATCGCTATCTACTTTCTGCAACTCCACTAATTCTGATTCCTGGTTGTGTGCTTGTGGGTTCGGTACATTACTCAAAAATTCTTGGGCATATCCACTCACAGCCCTCACTAAACTTTCAAAGAATTCCCGTCCACCCATTAAGGGCTGCTCAGAGCCAGCTAAATAGCATTCTGCATTGACCAAAATTGACAATTCCGGGCGCATTTCCTGAAAATGTACAGCCCTGCTGGCATCACTTAAACCTTCTAACAGCAACGTACAATTAGGTAAACTATACTTACGTTGAATATTCATTCTACTTCACCGTCAAAAAGACTAATCCAGAACCGCTGCATTCCAGCCGTGCCAGTACAGAATAATAATTGTCCCAATAAATTTATAGCGAGTTCATCTAATTTTTCATCAGAACTTAATGCCACTACACCGGAACGTCGGGCACTCATCCTACTCCGAAAATGCGTTCTAAACCTTTCTAGATAATTAGCTAGCCGTAAGTTTTGTTCCAGAGGTATTTGTTTTTCATGCATTTGTTGATAGATCATGAGCAACTGACGGATGACAACCGTTAAACGCCGTGCTATGTAACAAGCAATGACCACCAGAGCCTTTGCTTCCATAATACTTAAAGGGCGGCGCATGTGCGCTCGTCGCAATGGGTTAGAGCTACGCATTCGCCACAAATTCACCCGGTCTTTAATAATCCCTTTCAAGTCTAATTCTTCAGCAAAAGCCAGAATTGCTTCAGAACCATTCAGCTCTAAAGCTTCAATTGCCAGTAAAATCAGATCAATTTGCAACCGAGTTCTCCGGGGACATCCCTGTCCCTCTACCGCCGGATCAGGTAAAGTATCCAGAATCATCGGCAGTGATTGGGGAGATGGACTGTTGAACGGCGTTAAACTTGCGGAGACATTCATTCTATAAAATACCTTGTGCGCTTCCAACAGACTAGGTAAAACTAATTTAAGATAGGTAGCCAAACAAGAACATAAGACTTGTGGCAGTAATAGTACTGCCTGATATATACATTACTTACTTGTTCTACTCAAAGGTTTCCGTATACTGAAATTCAAGTTCTCAAAACATAAGTCTATTCACCTGATTTTGGTAGCAATTCTATCTTTAGCTTGGGTTAAGTTCTCATGATCGTCAATGGATGGCGAGACAGATGCCCGATCCCCAGCGTATGACATTATAGTGTACGATTTTTCAGGTATGTGGAATTGGGGATTGGGAAATAGGCAATAGAAAATGGAAAAGATTTCTCCCAACTACCTAAATCCCTGACACCCGATACCCGATACCCAGTGCCCAATCCCTAAGACTAATTTTATGGATTTAAAGTCTCTAATTCGCAATATTCCAGATTTTCCCAAACCCGGAATTTTATTTCGGGATATTACGACGTTACTACGCGATCCAGAGGGACTGCGTTACACGATTGACTTTTTTTCGCAAAAGTGCGTAGAGACTGGACTGAGGGCTGATTATGTGGTGGGGATGGAGTCGCGGGGGTTCATTTTTGGCTCTCCTTTAGCTTATAAGTTAGGAGCTGGTTTTATCCCCGCCCGTAAAAAAGGTAAATTGCCAGGAGCAGTTCACTCCATTGAGTATGAACTTGAATATGGTACAGACTCCTTGGAAGTTCATCAAGATGCCTTGTATCCCGGTAGTAGAGTTTTGATTGTGGATGATTTAATTGCCACTGGTGGAACAGCAAGTGCTACAGCAAAGCTGGTGCAGAAAATTGGCTGCGAACTAGTGGGGTTTGGGTTTATCATCGAGCTACGGGATTTACAAGGGCGTAAACATCTGCCAGATGTGCCAATTATTTCCCTGATTGAATATTAATCAAGAGTCATTAATTTTGAATTTTGAATTCGGAGCGAAGCCACGTGACATCTACGCGAATTTCCTGGGAGACATTTTGGGACTGGCTGATCAGGCTAGTCACGAGTGATACTTTTGTTTATGTGGTGAAGCGGCTATTGCAGGCGCTATTTACTTTGTTTTTGGCGTCAGCACTATCGTTTTTCATTATTCAACTGGCTCCAGGTGATTATGTAGATACCCTGCAATCGCAAAACCAAAAAATTTCTCCGGCCAGATTAAAGGAAATTAGGGAACAGTTTGGTCTAGATAAATCTTGGTTTGAGCAGTTTTGGCTGTGGCTGCGGCAAATTGTCACTAAGGGAGATTTTGGTACAAGTTTTGTTTACCAACGTTCGGTAGCATCCTTGTTATGGGAGCGGATACAGGCGACTTTGCTATTAGCGATCGCTTCTTTAATTCTGACATGGGCGATCGCTATTCCTCTAGGAATTGTCGCTGCTGTGCAGCAAAATAAGTTGGCTGACCGCGTTTTACAGGTGATTAGCTACACCGGACAAGGCTTTCCCAGCTTCATCACCGCCTTAGCACTGCTAGTTTTTGCTCAAATAACTTCACCCCTATTTCCTGTGGGAAGCATGACTAGCATTAACCATGCAGAACTGTCATGGTTTGGCAAATTCTTAGATGTCGCCTGGCACATGATTTTACCAACAATCGCTTTATCAATAACTAGTTTTGCCGGCTTGCAACGCATCACTCGCGGCGAATTATTGGATGTTCTGCGCCAAGATTACATCCAAACGGCTCGCGCTAAAGGATTACCAGAAAAGCGCGTCATCTACGTTCATGCTCTCCGCAACGCCATCAATCCCTTGATTACTTTATTGGGTTTTGAGTTGGCTGGGTTATTAAATGGCGCTTTCATTGCTGAACAATTCTTTAACTGGCCAGGCTTAGGGAGATTAACCTTGCAAGCTCTACAAGCCCAAGATTTATATTTATTAATGGCCAGCCTAGTTATGGGTGCTATGTTGTTGATTGTCGGTAATTTAATCGCTGACTTAATGCTGAAGGCTGCTGATCCACGTATTCGCCTAGAGAATTTGAATTAGTCATTAGTCATTGGTTATTTGTCATTTATTTATCAATTTACGAATTACGAATTACGAATTAGGATCACATGCTGTCTGAAGTCTATTACTTAGTGCGCTCAAAATCTGATGGTCGTTATTTGACAGCTCGTCCCAACGCTGAAGCATCGGGTTATCTGTTGTTATTTCGGGAAAACTTTGATGCCCTCAGCTATCTCAACACCCACGCCGCAGAAGTAGCAAACCGCTTTTCTGTGGAATTTATTCCTGGTACACAGGTGAGTAGTTTACTCAAACGCTGGGGTTTTCTCGGTGTTGGAATTGTGACTGATCCTTTATTACCTAAGGTTGATTTTTTACAACATAGTTAAAATCATGTGCCATATGCCACGATTACAACTCAAAACTTTGGAATTCATTCCTAAATCCAACTACTTACATTTTTACTAACCCGGATTGTCAGATATCTCCGCTTCCACTGGCGGTAAATTAACAGCCTTTCTCCGTGCTTGTAATGCGAGCACCTGAGATACAAATTGCTCTAAATCTACCTGGCTTAACTGCTCAATAGCCTTTAGCAAGTCTTCCGCAGATAGTTGTACTTCAACTTTTACTGTTGACATTGTTTGTGAATCGTCAGCTAGTCTATGGGTATTCTATCAACCTGCCCATGACAAATGTTTTTTCTGTTGCTTCCCAATTGCAAATCTAATTTTATAATAATTAAGTATCAGAATAAATACTGAGGTTTTTTCAGTATATTCTATTTAAGCTCATATTATAAATCCCTAAGTAAATTGATGAAACTCTCATGTGGTAGAAGTTTTTACAGTAATTCATCTTAGGTATAAATCAATAATTTATACAAAAAAATCTGATAACAAGCAATGGGTAAAGCAATTGGGATTGATTTGGGAACAACTAATTCCGTAGCAGCTTTTAAGTTAGCGGGTGTAGAGGTAGTAACCGCTAAGGATAATACACCCCCAGATAGGAAATTAACGCGATCGCTTGTTGCTTGCGAGCAAGGTAAGTTGTTGGTAGGAGATAAAGCTTACAACCAACTACGGGCTGACCCTGAAAACGTCATTATTTCTATCAAACGCTTGATGGGTAGGGGGTTTGGCGACTCAGCAGTGGAAAAACAAAAGTTGGAAGTTGGCTATAAAATTACCCAACCGAGTCAAGGAACAGACAACAGTATTGCGGTTTGGCTGGGAGGTAAAGAATACGAGCCTGAGGATATTTCGGCTGAGATTCTCAAAAAAGTAGTGCATAATGCCCAAGCTTATCGTCAGGGAATTGGTCAAAGTAGTGAAGTGATCGACCAAGCTGTAATTACCGTCCCCGCCTACTTCAATGATAAACAGCGCCATGCTACCCGCATGGCTGCCAAGAGAGCGGGAATCAATCCTTTAGAACTGCTAGCAGAACCTACAGCCGCCGCCATTTCTTATGGTTTTTCTCCTGATAGTGATGATGTGAAAACGATTTTAGTGTACGACTTTGGCGGTGGTACATTTGATGCTTCCTTAATTACAGCAGCCGGAACTTCATTTATTGAACAGGGAAAAGCCGGAGACTTGTGGCTAGGAGGGGATGATATTGACTCTCGCATGATTAAGTTTGTCAAAGAGCAAGTCGGCCAACAAGAAAGAATTGCCGATATTGACGATTTAATTGCTAAAATGCCTTACTATCAACGGGTGCGATTTAACGCCGAACTGAAAATAGCAGTAGAAAGGGCGAAAGTAGAGTTAAGCAGTGCTACGGTTGCGCGGATTGATCCTGCTACTCAATTACTAGATGAATTGGGAATTGCTATCCCTATTGAGGTAACAATTACCCGCGAACAGTTTGAGGAAATGATTACTGATTTGGTAGACCGTTCCATTCAGATTTGTCGCCAAGCACTCAATTATGCTGAATACCATTTAGAAATGGTTGATATGGTGCTTTTAGTAGGCGGTTCTTCTCAAATTCCTTTGGTCCAAAGCAAAGTTAAAGCGGCTTTTGGTGCTAGTAAAGTAGTACTGCATCCCCGCCCAATGTATGCGGTAGCAGAGGGTGCAGCAATTGTGGCTGCTGGATTGACAGACAAAGTAACAACAGTCTCCCGCGATTACTTTATTAAATTAGTGGATGGTCAGGAAAAAGTTATTAGCCAAGGTGAAATTTTACCAGTAAAAACATCACATACCTTCAAAACCGTAGCGGAAGGACAACGCTTAATTCACTTCCAGTTTTTTAACCCTGATGAAATTAGGCAAGAATTAGATAGGGGTAAACATGATGAAAGTATTGGTGAGATGTGGTTAGGCTTAGGACAAAAGTACCCCGTCGGAACAGAAATTCTAGTGAATTTAGAACTGGATGAAAATAATAGCCCTTTACAAATGCGGGCGACGTTGAAAAACGATCCTGCGGTGAGTATTAGTCATGTTTTTTCACGGGGACGTTCAGACGAGAAAATTTATACAGAATTAGAAACAGCGATCGCAGAACTCAATAACCAAGGTCTAACTCCTATTGGTGTGGAAGAAGCGCTAGGGTTAGCTGTACCAGTTGTGCAATTAACTAATCAAATTATCGATACCAAGACGGGAGAAGAACGCAGCGATTTACGCGATCGCGCTAGTGCTAACCTCAAAAAATTTCAGGTATCTATGTCTAGTGAACGTCTAGAAGCGGAATCCCTGGTTAATGAATGCGATCGCGTGGTTAAACTTTGCAGTTCTATTATTCCGCAACCACAACAAGAAAGATTACAAAAACTCAGCCAAGAATTGCAACATGCCATTAATACCAATGACATTTCTAGAATGCAGTCTCGGAGCGAAGATACAAAACGAGAACTCCGCAATCTACCTGATGAAGTACAACTAATTCAAGCTTGTATTTTAGCAATCCGCCAAGCCCACGCAATTGCGCCTACTCAAGCAAATGCAATGTCTGACAAACTCTCTCGTATGCTTGCTGCTATCGAAAGAGGTGACGGACACGAAGCTGATCGTTTGTGGGGTGAACTGCAACCAGATGTGAAGTATTGGCTCAATCAAGACTTGCCCAGCAATATGATTGTCACAGGACTGAAGCGATGAATATTAAGCTCAATTGTCCTGTGTGCGGGTATCAAGAAATAGAGGCTAATAGTTGCCCTAACTGTGATACCGACCTTTCCCTAATTCGGATGCTTCAGGAATTACCACAGGCTCAAACTCCAGTTCCGCAAGCTAAATTTACTGGATGGCAATTAGGTATTGCTTTGTTCATACTGATCATCGGGATGAGTTTGGGATCTATTGGCAGTTTCATATTTTTGCAACCGCAGTTAAATACATTAACTGTTTCTTCGCCAAATCCAGTTGCACTGAGTCCACGCAACCCAAAACCTCCGGCAAATATCCCGATTACACCCAACCAACCCCCAAAACCGACTACCTATATTGTCAAATCTGGCGATCACTTGAGTGCGATCGCCCAAAAATTTTGTGGTAAAGATACCTCTTGGCAAGTCATAGTAAAGAGCAATCCCCAACTCAAAGGAAGGGAAGACTACATAAACATAGGGGAGGTGTTAAAAATTCCCACCTGCAAGGAGAAAGTTTAATGAGCGTCCTTGACAGTTTTAACACCTTCAGTAAAACTTTACTGGGTATAGGAATTATTGATGCTTGGGAGCAAGCAGCACAGACTAAAGTAGCCAGCCAAAAATCAACACAATTAGCCCAAAATAAGCATCTGCGGGAAGCAGTCAGGATTGCTGAAAAAGCCGTTGCTGTTTGGTCACAGAAACCAGGTTTCTGGGAAAGGTGGATTTGTCAATTACTCTTGGGTAATGTTTTAGACAAATTAAAACAGCAATTAACGCATTGGCAAAGACAAGTAGCAGCAGCCAACAAACTGGCTGCTAACGCCAAAACCGTTCTCAAACAGGATACTGGCGACCCTTTACAAACACAAGCCCTCGCAAGTGCGATCGCTCTTTATGAACGCTGTAGCCAAATTATCCACGATGAACGGGTATCGCAGCTAATCAAGCAATATCAAAAGGAGTTGCAACGGCGACAACAATTCCAAATATTGGTGACACAGGCTGAGTCCCACACAGAACAGCAATTTTTTAAAAATGCGATCGCAGCTTACTGTGAAGCTGAAAAACTCTATTCCACGGAGGCTGTAAGACAAGCAATATCTACGGCTGAAGCCAAAGTCAAAGAAGAAGAAATTTACGATGCTGCTCTACAAAGGGCAAAGCAAGCTCAAAGTGAAGGAAAATTACGGAGTGCGATCGCTCTTTTAGAAAATGCCCTTGCTAATTTTAACCGTGCCGATGGACGTGGTTTATTACAATTTCTACAACGCACAGTCAAAGGAAAAGATCTGTTTCGTCAAGGTTTAGCAGCAGAAAAAGCCGGAGATTTCAAAACATCTGTATCTTTGTATGAAAATGCTAAATCACTGTTACCTGATATCACAGACTGTCGGATCAGGTTAGGAATTGTCGCCATTAAGAATCAAGATTGGAAAACAACACTATCTCATCTAGAAGGTTTATCTAGTGAACAAGCGGCTTATCTGCGAGGATTTGCTTACGCTCAACAAGAGAATTTACAACTAGCTAATCGGGAATGGCAGAGCCTATCATCTACAGCAATTACTGAGCAACGAGAGATTCTTAAAAGTATTTCGCAACGCCAACGCTTACTATCTCTAAAGAAAATCGAGCAGTTAGTAAAAGCTGAAAAACTAGATGAAGCTAAAACAGCAAGTACCGAATTTATCCAAACATTTAGTGATGATCAATTAATCGAAGAGAATCTATATCAGCATATTCAGCCACGTTTAGAAGCAAGAATATGGGAAGGTTCAAGCTGGAGAGATGTTGTTACTCAGTCCGAGAAAATATGGAAATCACAGACTAATATTACCACATTACATAATTTAGCAGTTGCAACGTATTACTATGCTCAAAGCGACACGTCAAAACTATCTAATGCGATTATTGTTATGTCAACAGCATTAGCGAATTTAAACCATGATCCAACTTTGCAAGATGTGCCTTGGCTAGGTAAAAAGGTTGATTACGCATCAGTATCTTTAGAAATACAACGTCGCTTAGAAACAGCAGTAGATAGTTTAAAAGATACAAATATTAATGTTTATTTAAACTTACGCGATCTCTTCCGCTTAGAATCAGTCACCTTGAAATTGATGGGTGAGTCTGCAAAACAAGGAATGATGGTAAATGATCTATATTTAACGCCAGGCTGTTACAGTCGCTACCTTGACCAGTGGAAAAATGTTTTAGTAAATAGGATAAATGTTAGTCAAAAGATACTAAATTCTCTTTATACACCTTGGGGATTAGCTGTAGCTGCTTTTATGGAAGGTGACAGCCAAAGAGGAATACAAATTCAACCTGCTAGTAACCCTACTTCTGAAATTGAAAAATTTGCTAAAAAATTTGTTGCCTATCATCAAGGTTGCTATCAGCTACAGCAACAAAAATGGCGAGAGGCAATAATTTTATTTCAACAAGCAAAGTCAGAAATTAAAGCTAATGATAATTGGCAACAGGAGATAGATAGACTTTGTGGATTGCAGCGCCAAGTAATTTCAGAATTTACCGAGCATTTGCAGTTTGCTCAGTCTTGGTATGAACTTTCAAGAAGCAACTCTGCTGCAAGTTATTTGGCTGAATACAAAGCTGAAAAAATTCGAGAGCAATTAGTAGAGAAACAAATTTCCTTAGAAAAAGCTTTAAAAGAATTGCAAGAAATTAAGAGAATAGATGCACAAAATCCTATTGTGCTTGATTTAAGTGAGAGGATTGAATTTCAGCAAGAAATGGAAGCGATTGAGAAATTGCTGAAGAACGATCAGTTTGAAGAAGCCGTCAAACGAGCTAAAAAATCTCCGCATCAACGCATACGTCAAATTGTCACTGACATCTGCATAGACATATTAATCAAAGGTTTCAAAGAGCGAGATTTGGGCTTTGAAGTTATTTATGATTTAGGTCGTTGGGCTTATGAACTTTGCCCAGATGACCAAAATGTTCAGGAAATTTACAAGTTTAGTAAAGAACTGAAAGATATTCATGATTTGATGAAGCGCGATCGCTTTGATGAAGCTGTCAGTTTAGCAAAAAAATCACAACATGATTCAATTCGGAAATATGTCGCTGAGTTTTTTATTCTCATATTAATTAAAGGTATTGAAAACAGAGATTTATCTTATGAACTAATTCAGAAATTAGGACGTTGGGCTTACCAACTTTGTCCTTATGAACCTGCATTTCAAGAAATTTTCCGTAGTCTCAAATTACGTTAATTAGAGGTGTGTATTGGAACATAATCCTTACGATATTTTGGGTGTCACTCCAGCAGCGTCCAAAGCTGAAATTACAAAATCTGTGGCTTTAGCCATGAAGCGTAAACAATATCCTGTGGATGTGATTGCCAAAGCTCAAAAAAGCTTGATGAAACCAGAAGAACGGATTATAGCCGACTATTTGCGCCCCATTTTGCCTACTATTCAGAGATTCAAATATAGCGATTTATCAGCTTTAGAACAGCCAGCACCAACCCTAGTATTATTACCAGAATTTGATGGATTAGAACAAGCGATCGCCCAAGCAGCCAAAGAAGAACGTTTAGAGCAAGAGCCTTTACCCACACCTACATCAGAACTGCTTACTGAAGGCATCACGGCTTGCCAAGAGCAACGTTACCCGAAAGCCATCAAATATCTAGAAGATTACTGCCAAAGCTGTACAGACCGCAATAGCCAAAATTATCTTCAAGCCGAGATGTGGCTAGTCAGAGCTTACCAGATGGGTGGACAGTTACAAAGAGCGATCGCTATTTGTCAGCGTTTGAGCAACCATCACCATCCCCAAGTACAAGCTTGGGTTAGCAAAACCTTACCAATGTTAACTAGAGAGATTTCCCGTGTCTAACTCATCCCAAACTTATAATCTCAGCCAAGAATTACGCGACTTGCTAATACAAAAACTTGGTACACTCCAAAAAGAAAATGTAGAATTACAGCAGTCTTTGCGAGAACAGCAAACCCAAACCATAGCTAACATTGAAGATTTATTCCTGGAACTATTAGAAGTTGCTGATGCATTAGAAGCCTTACTAGATTACTTGCATACCAATCCTGAAGCCAATCCAGAATTCCTACAACGCTTACCTAGAAATATAGGAGCAGTTCAGCGTAAGTTTTTGAGCATATTAGGAAAACGTCAACTTGTACCCATAGAATTACCAAGTACACAGCCAGATTTCCATTTGTGTCGTGTAGTGGATCGGGAAATTAGAAATGATGTAGAAGACCAAACTATTACTAAAATTGTTCGTCAGGGTTTTTATTTGGGAGAAAATATTTTGCGTCCCACGGAAGTAATTACGTCTAAATTAGAGTGAGATTTAAGAGGATGTTTGAAAAGTCTAAATTAATACTAGCCCTGGCGACTGGAAGTCGCGGCTACACGGGCAAAACCCACCTTCGTGGGTTGAAAACCTTGATTTTGTGTTAGTCCGCGCAGGCGGACTTTGTTTGTGTAGTAGCGAATTATATTCGCCCAAAACTTTTCAAACATCCTCTAAGAGGAAGTTCCCTAAGCATCTATCGTTAACTCAACTTGATTGTGGTGTGAGCGATCGCCTATTTTGCGTTAAGCTGACTCATCCATGAGTCTCTGAACTCCGTTGACGAGTCTTTGATACTCGTGAATGAGTCTTTGATGCTCGTGAATGAGTCTTTAATACTCGTGCGAGAGTCTTTAATACTCGTGAGCGAGTCTTTGATGCTCGTGAATGAGTCTTTGATGCTCGTGAACGAGTCTTTGATGCTCGTGAACGAGTCTTTGATACTCGCGTGAGAGCCTTTAACACTCGTGAGCGAGTCTTTAATACTCGCGCGAGAGTCTTTGATACTCGTGGACGAGTCTTTGATACTCGTTTATCAGTTTTTTAAACTCGTGACTTGGTTGTCGTGGGTTGCATCTGCGATAATTTAGCCAGAAGCAGATGCTAAACCAAAGAATCTGGATTTACACCAAGCGATCTGAGACGTTCTGCTAGTATTTGGGCGCGTTGTTGTGCTTGCTGAGCCTCTTGTTGTGATTGTTCCATTCGTTCTTCTGGTGTTAATAAACGCTGACCTTGCTCGGTATACCAGTAAAGCCACTCCCGTGTAATGCCCAAATAAGTGCCGCGTTCACAGCCAATCCCTAAACCAATCTCCGGAAGCCAAACAGGATTTCCTCGTTGCAATTGATAATTGCCATTTACCAAGCGATACACTTCTAAAGCTGGTTTTCTCCGTCGCTGGGGATTATAAATCACATAATATAAAACTTCTAACTGGGTATAAAACTCTTTCTTAGCGGTGTATTCCCCTCGCCGTTTTTGAGAAACTACTTCTAGCGCCATAATTGGTACACGCTGTTCTTCCCAAAGTAGGTAACTTAAACGCAGATTCTCATCAATAATTCGTTCAACTTCCAGACTTAAAAACCCATCTGGTACAATCGCCGGCTGATCGGGATCGTAATAAATACCCATATCAACGCCAAAGAACCAGTCCATCCGCTCTGCCCACGCCATAGCTAGTATGGCTTCTAGTAAACCGGGAATTAAATGTTGTAGCTGATTATACACAGGGTTATCGTCAGAGTCGGGCAAATCCTCGGCGGAGGGTAAGCAGTCTAGCGGATCGTACTGTAGCATGATCTGATTACCATTTAAGTAGGTGGTGTAAATAAAGTTAACTAGTTAGGGTCGTCATTTGTCATTTGTCATTTGTCATTGGTAAGGATTTCAATCATATTTTTATTTCGTAATATAGTTCTGTTTAGTCCCGTCAACTTACTTATCTATAAGATAATCATAGTCTTGCTCACGCAGGTTCAATCTAATACTGCTAACACGGCTTTTGGCAATAGTTTATCTTTGAACCAAATGATTTTGGCGGGGACATCATTTAATTTCACACCCGCCTTTTCTAAATTCAATCGCTCAGAAATTGCCAGAATTAAGTTGTCGCATCCTGCACGGCGCACTTGAGAAAACTTCTTTTGTAAATATTCTGGACGCCAATAACCAACTATTTCTAACAAATAACTCCTACCATCAGGATGCACTAACCGAAAATCGGGAATCATGACACTACCAGGAATGGGAATTAAATCGACTTCTCGCTCTAAAAACCAGTCCGATTTTAAAGCATCCCATTTATCTGCGAAGGATGCTTCGAGCATACTGTCGTAGGGTTTTCCCGGTGAGTAGTGGGAGACTAAACCACATTCAGAGTTGAGGGTAAAGCGTCCAGTGATCCAGGTGTTGGTGTAGGTGTCGCGGTTTTTGAGAGTGGCGGCGAGACTCCATCTAGTGACGTGGAGTAAGGCGGGAATCATTTTAGCGATCGCCAACCCGTAGCGCGTACTAGGATTAAATAAACTCGTCGGCCCGTCAATGCTAATTGTAAACCCGTGGTCAGCGTCGCCCTCAATATAAGCCATCAATTGAAACAGCTTCAGATAGCGAAACAACAGCTTATATTCTCCAGGTACATTGCGATGAGCATTTAACACTAACTTACTAGCTTTATAAAACACCCCTTGCACTTGGGATAAGTTATATCGATTTAACAAATCCTGGGGTGTCGGTGCATCAAAAACCGTCAAAATCTTATTTTCAGCTAAATCAGCATACAATCCATCATGAACCTGTTGGGGTAAAACTTCTCGCTCCAGTTCATGAGTTAATTCATCAGCAACTTTGCTCAATGTTAGCTGCGTTGATTCTTTACTCGGAACAGATTTTGCAGATAAGGAAAACACCCTTTCTCTTAACATTGGTGGTTCCAAAGGACTCACCACCTCAAAAGTGCAAAAACTGCTTTTTAAAATATAAGCCAACCCCCGCTTCAACCGATAATCAGTAGTATCACCCTCAAAATCCGTCAATTGACGCTCAAGCACCCCTTGAGTCTTACCCACTGCTGCTTGAAAATAACTAATTAACTCACCCGCCAACCCCAAATGTTTATCATCAATCTTCAACCTCTTGGGGATAATTTCCTCCCCGTTGTGGCGGTGCATCAACAAATCTGTCGGTAACATTTTTCTTGGCTTTCTTCCCTTGAGAACCTTCTGTGGAATAATTGATTTCTAACTGTTCAGCCGCCTTATAACTCCTCTCCTGCTCAACGCCATAAATCGGCTTGACAACATGCAAATTCCCCTTCTTGTCTTCTCCTCCTTGGCGTCCTTTGCTTCTTGGCGGTTCGTTTCCTCTCTCCACACCCCTACGCCTCGCCGAAGTCCCCTCCTCACTCGTATCCTCCGCCACCACCTCATACAAAATCGCCTGCTTATTTTCTATATTCCCCTTCCTTAAAACCCTCCCCAAACGCTGAATATATTCCCGCGCCGAACCAGTACCAGATAGAATAATCGCCACAGAAGCTGCCGGCACATCAACCCCCTCATTCAAAACATGAGAAGCAATTAAAGTGTTATATTCCCCTTCCCGAAACTTAGTTAATATCTCATGGCGTTCCTTCACCGGAGTTTGATGAGTAATCGAAGGAATCAATAAATCTAGAGAAATACGATAAACAGTAGCATTATCAGCAGTAAAAATTAAAATTCTTTCCGGGAAATGTTTCGCCAACAAATTCGCCAAAATTCGCAACTTCCCATCAGTACCCAAAGCAATTTCCTTCGCTTCCCGGTGCGCTAACATCGCTCTACGTCCATTTTGCGATCGCGCACTCATTTGCACAAATATTTGCCAACCTTGGATACTCCCCAAAGAAATCCGCGATTGCTTTAAAAAATCATTGCGGAGTTGAATTAACTCGTTGTATCTTTCCCGCTCCTGTTGTGATAACTTCACCTTGATTTGGACAATTTCATGATCAGCTAGTGCTTGTCCCGCCAAATCCTCAGCGCGTTTGCGATAGACTTCTCTACCAATCAAGATATTTAAATCAGCGTGTTTCCCATCTGTGCGTTCTGGCGTGGCTGAGAGTCCAAGACGATAGGGAGCGATCGCATATTCGGCAATTACCCGACTAAAATCAGTTGGTAGGTGGTGACATTCATCAAAAATCAGCAAAGCATATTGATTACCCAAGTTTTCCGCATGAATCGCCGCACTATCATAAGTCGCCACTAAAATCGCCGTTCTATCCTTGGAACCACCCCCCAGCAACCCCACCTCAGCATCAGGGAACGCCGCCACCAAATGTGCGTACCACTGGTGCATCAAATCCAAAGTGGGCACAACAATCAACGTCGTGCGCGGTGTGGCTTGCATCGCCATTTGCGCCAAATAAGTCTTTCCCGCCGCCGTAGGTAGCACCACTACCCCCTGTCTTCCCGCCAATTTCCAAGCAGCTAACGCCTCACTCTGATGGGGATAAGGCGTCATTTCCAAACTAGGAATCAAATCTACAGGATAAAATTTCTTTGCTTCGTCAATAAACTGAATCTCTTCCGCTTGCAGTGCTTCCACCAAAGAACGGTATCTGATCGCCGGAATCCGAAACTTTTCCACGCGATCGTCCCATGTAGCATAGTCCATCCAAGCTTTGCCCCGTGGCGGTGGATGCAAAATTAATGTACCGCGATCAAAATTTAATGTGGGGGTGCGAGCCATGTAGCAGCGCTCTCCTAGCTATTTCACATTTATTTACTCATAACGCAAAATGTGTTATGAGTATCAGATTTGTTTTGCTGTAGATAGAGTGACGCTTATAAAGCTAACTGGAGGCGATCGTCATTTGTCCTTTGTCAGCCACTGCGTTTAACACAGTATTTGTAGTCAGATATATAGGATACATCAGTTAGAGAACCCCTTTACAGCACAAAAAATGTTCGTACTGAGGAATCCTGCTAACAAATGTGGCTTACAAAGCCGAATCAAAAACTTGTTGTGCTGTCAGGTTGAGTTGAGGGAATAAAGGCGATGCAATTAAATCGTTTCCCCTAAACTCAGTAATTTGATAATCCCCATCAATTAATTGGCAAATTGTCATAGTTTGTTGTTTAGGATTACCTGTAAATCTTTTGCCACCCAGCGCCGCATAGTCCACAATCCAATACTCAGGAATCCCCATGTCTTCATAGTCCCTGAACTTGTCGTAATAGTCGTCCCGCCAATTCGTACTGACTACTTCAACGACTATAGGGATAGATGCGGCTTGAATAACAGTTGATTGCTTACTCCATAGAGGTTCATTCACGAGATTGTCATGATTTAAGACCAAAATATCCGGAGAATAGGTAGAGTTATTGCTATTAATTTTGACAAATGCAGTTTTGGGGATGCGAAACGGTAGTCCCATTTGCAAGAATTGGAAAGTTATCTGTGCTGCCAAAAATCCCACAACATTTTCGTGTTCGCCTGTTGGAGGTGGCATTTCTACAATTACTCCTTTATGTAGTTCGTATCGCACCCCGTTTGCAGGATACCACTCCATAAATTGATCAAAGGTTACTAACTGGGGTAGTGATTGGGTCATAGTTACCACCTCCACATATATTTGAATTTACCATCGCTGCCCCTAGTAGTCTGTCAAGATAAAAATGATGGACTGTAGTGCGGGCATCTTGCCCGCGTGAGCGAGACGCTCACACTACCAAAAATCCCTCAAAACAAAATTGACAGACTACTAGATTCTGCCGCGTCATCAGAGCATCTACCTTTCGCCTACTGCCAAAACATCCTTGCAGTCAAAATTTAAAATCGCAACCTGCGCTTGACAAATGCCAAGATTGGATTAAAGTTTCTAATTTGGGTAAAAACCCATCCCCATGAGACACGACTACAATTAGAATTAACGTGATGTTCTTTAGTAGCTTAAAGTGTCAGAATCTCTGCCATTGCGCGATCGCTACCTGGCTTTAATCGATGATATTGTGCAATCTACCCTCAAAGGGAAGATTAGCTCGGTGGAGCAAGTATATCAACTATTACTCAAAGACTTGACCCCTGGGACTGGGGAGGTGTTTGAGCTAGCTTTAAGCGATCGCCTCACCATTATCCAAACTCAAGCAGACAGCGAACCCGATGAACTCAAGAAAGCCAAAGCCACCCGCAGCTTGAGGGCAATTAAGACGATACAGACTCAATGGCAAAGGTGGCAAGAGCATAATAAAGCCACAGAAGTGATAGTCTCAGCCGTGAAAGAAATCACGACAGCTTCTGCTGAACAGCGACTGGCTACACTATTGCGTTTTACTGACCCCAATCAGAAATATCCGCTTAATGCCCAACAACTCCAACAGTTATCAAAATCTTTACAGCAGTTTGCCCAAGCAGATGCTAGCTTACAGCAAATATCAATTGGCATTACCCGTGGGTTAAGTTCTTGGCAGCGACTACAAGACCACTTGGTGAGCTGGATGTATGAGCAAAACCGGGACTTGGGATTTGGTGGTGTACCCGGAGAAAATGGCCCTTGGGCAACTTGGGCGAAACAAATTGATAGCCAGTTAGCCAAGGGACTGCTTCGCACTTTGGCGATGGAACAATCTGCAATTGAATTTGCCGAACAACAGCGTGGGATTACCCTCGGTGATTGGGTGGAATTGGCATTGATTTTGCAGTACTTGCAACGGGGTTTAGTGAGTTGGTTTGACCAACAAGCTTACAATGTCCAAGCCGGATCAAAGTTATCTATTTCTACCTTCCTGACATTTGCAGTGATTTGGAGTCAGTTAGCAAGTGGTTTTGGTAGTATTGCAGCAGTGTATGGTGACGGTGGTTCGCAAATCATGCTGCAAATTCTGCGAACCTTTGCCCAACGTTCCTATTTTCCCCTTTATGGCGGTATTTTCGCCTCTTTTTCTGGCAGCTATTTACGCAACGCCCTAGATTATTTAGATGAACCACTAAGTCGAGTAGAGGGTACGCAAGAAAAAGCCCGAATTTTGACACTTTTGGGTTCTTCCCAGCGTGCTTTGGGACAATACCAGCGCTCAATTACCTTTCACCAACAAGCACTAGAAATAGCCAGGAATGCAGGCGATCGCCCCTGTGAAATTGCCAATCTCAACCACCTCAGCCGTACCTACGTCCAAGAGCAAAATTATGCTGAGGCAATTAACTACAGTCAACGAGGATTAATTCTGAGTCGCCAAGCAGGCGATCGTACAGGAGAAGCCAATGCACTGGTAAATCTAGGCTACAGCGAAGTTATGCAAGCCCAAAAGCTGGAACAACTAGAACCAGAAACCTATGAAATGGCAATTAATTATCTGCAACAAGGTTTAAAATTATCAGAACAATTAGGTGATATTCAAAGTAAAGCTTTGTGTTTAAGCAGTATCGGTATTGCTTATCAAGTTATTAACCAACCAGCAGATGCCATCAAAAATTTAGAAGCGGGTTTTAATGCCGCCCAGCTTTCTGGTGATTTGTATTTGCAAGGATTGAACCTAGCGAATTTAGCCGAAGTCAATTATAGTCAAGCAAACTTTGCTAGAGCGATTTATACAGGTTGTTTAGGAATGTATATGTTCCATCAAATTGCTTCCCAAGAATGGCGCAAACCAGCCGCATTACTTGCCATTTTATTTGGTCAAATTGGTGAGGAAGCCTTTAAGAATGCATTGCAGCAACATCGCCCTAAACTCATTGCCATTATTGGTGTGGATGGCTATGATTACATTCCCCAATTATTAGCAGAATATCGGCAAAGCATGTAGTGTTAGTAATATGAGTCATTGCTAATGGAATGGTGAAATTAAGTAACTTACAGGAGCTTATATGCTAAGTATCAATCTAGATGAAGAGACTGAACAGTATTTAATAGAGATTCTCTCCCAAAGAAAAAACCACCAGTATTGAGTTGATTAAACGCCTCTTGCGTGAACATTTGGCAACCTTACAATCTCGGAAAACTGTCTTAGCTCGACTTTATCCAAAATTAAGAACTTGGCTTTCCTTATCCGGCAAAAATCCTGGTTTTTTGGCAAATACTTTTTCCATGTCACTGATTTGCACTCAAGTCCAAAAACTAAAACTACTGTCCCATAATGGTTTGAGCGTCGGGTTTTGGTCTTCGTAAAAATGGATAAAGTCGAGCTAAGCACCTATGCACCAATAACGACACTATGGCGATCGCCAAACAGCACAATACTGAGCGGCTCATCTCATGCAGCACGCGCTAGCGAAGCCATGCCTGACAGGGCTATAGCTGACCCTTAGGTACGCGGGTTGAAGCTCTGTCTTTGGAACTGCTAGAAGATATGGGCGAGGCGGTGCTAGATTTCACGAGTTTGGATGATTTGCAGGCTTGGTTGGCAAAATAGAGTGGACAGGCGACTGGTTTGCGATCGCTCGTCCGTTTGCCAAGTGAGAATCTGGGCGTTCACGGAGTGTGTGCGAAGCACAATCGCAGTGGAAAAGTGAACGTGTTTGAGTCAATGATGCTCTTGCAGAGATGCTTTGCAATCGCGATCGCCATCGGTCGGCTGATGTGCGGGAATGCTAAACTAAGCACAGTCGTATTGGAGCTTGTTCAGAGATGGTTCGACTCGATGCTTCCCCCCCGACAACCCCACCCCCTGAGACACTGACCCCAGAGTTGGACTATCCTGACGACTACACCCCACCTCCTACCAACCTCTACAGCGATGAACCGCCCTTGGAAACCGACTTACACCGCGAACAAATCGACCTACTGATTCGCTTGCTCAAATACTGGTGGCGCGATCGCAATGATTTCTATATCTCCGGCAACCTCACCGTCTACTACAGCGCCGAGCAAACCAAGAAGCGAGACTTCCGAGGACCCGATGTGTTTGTGGTGATGGATACCGAGAAGCGCGATCGTCAGAGTTGGACGATTTGGGAAGAGGGTGGCAAGTATCCCCATGTCGTGATTGAGCTACTATCCAGTTCGACGCAACAGGTTGATCGCACGACGAAGAAAGACCTATATCAGAACGTGTGGCGCTTACCAGAATACTATTGGTTCCATCCCCAGACACTGGAGTTTGCGGGATTTCGGTTGAGTGATGGAACATATTGTGCGATCGCTCCCACCGCAAGTGGCAGACTGCCCAGTGAGCAATTGGGTTTAGAGTTAGGCATTCATGAACGGCAATTACGCTGGTTTACGGCAGATGGAGCATTGATTCCACTGCCCGAAGAGCAAGAACGACAGGCAAAGGAGCAAGCAGAGCAGCGAGAGCAACAAGCAGAGCAGCGAGAGCAACAAGAGCGACAGGCAAAGGAGCAAGAACGACAGGCAAAGGAACGGTTGGAAGCCTATTTACGATCGCAGGGTATTGACCCCAATCAGCTACCAGAGTAGACGATAGCTGAAGTGCGATCGCTTCGATGCAAGAGCGCGATCGCTCGTTTACCAAGTGGAAATCTGAGCGATCGCGGAGTGTGTGCGAAGTGCGATCGCCATCGGTCGGCTGATGTGCGGGAATGCTAAACTAAGCACAGTCGTATTGGAGCTTGTTCAGAGATGGTTCGACTCGATGCTTCCCCCCCGACAACCCCACCCCCTGAGACACTGACCCCAGAGTTGGACTATCCTGACGACTACACCCCACCTCCTACCAACCTCTACAGCGATGAACCGCCCTTGGAAACCGACTTACACCGCGAACAAATCGACCTACTGATTCGCTTGCTCAAATACTGGTGGCGCGATCGCAATGATTTCTATATCTCCGGCAACCTCACCGTCTACTACAGCGCCGAGCAAACCAAGAAGCGCGACTTCCGAGGACCCGATGTGTTTGTGGTGATGGATGCCGAGAAGCGCGATCGCAAAAGCTGGACAATTTGGGAAGAGGGCGGTCAGTATCCACATGTCGTGATTGAGCTACTATCCAGTTCGACGCAACAGGTTGATCGCACGACGAAGAAAGACCTATATCAGAACGTGTGGCGCTTACCAGAATACTATTGGTTCCATCCCCAGACGCTGGAGTTTGCGGGATTTCGGTTGAGTGATGGAACATATTGTGCGATCGCTCCCACCGCAAGTGGCAGATTACCCAGTGAGCAATTGGGTTTAGAGTTAGGCATTCATGAACGGCAATTACGCTGGTTTACGGCAGATGGAGCATTGATTCCACTGCCCGAAGAGCAAGAACGACAGGCAAAAGAGCAAGCAGAGCAGCGAGAGCAGCAAGCAGAGCAGCGAGAGCAACAAGAGCGACAGGCAAAGGAACGGTTGGAAGCCTATTTACGATCGCAGGGTATTGACCCCAATCAGCTACCAGAGTAGACGATAGCTGAAGTGCGATCGTTTCGTTGCAAGAGCGCGATCGCTCACCTGTTTGACAAGCGGAAATCTGGGCGATCGCGGAGTGTGTGCGAAGTACGAGCGCGGCGGCAAAGTGAACGGGTTTGAGTCAATGATTCTCTTGCAGAGATGGTTTACGAATGTGAACACCATCAGCGGGTTGATCTTCGGGTCTTTCTTCGGAAGAATGATGGCAGGATTAGCAGACGAAGAGGGTGTGTTTAGGCATAGGTTTAGGGTGTATTAACGAGATACTTGTAAAGATCATCTATCACAGCATCAGCAGCAAGCAAGTTGTTCCCACCCCAAAAACTACTATTGACAGGATAAGCTCGACCTTGCTGAACAGCTTTGAGCTTCTTCCAGAGCGGCTTTTGTTGCATTGCCTCAAATTGACTTTTGTCTCTACTGTCATAAGTTAAAACAAATAAAATATCCCCATCTATTTCTTCGAGTGTTTCCTCTGAGATATTTTGAATATCGCTAGTATCTGTGACAATATCTTGCGCTTTCGGACGGTGTAATCCAACGTCCTCCAGAATGGAACCTGAAAAAGAGTTTTTGACAAGGGCAGCGGTTATTTCGCCACTGAAAGCAGTTATAGAGATTTTTTTGTCTCGGTATTGATCGCCTAGTGCTATTTTTAGTTTCTCGACGCGCTGATAATAGTGATTCCAGGCCTGTTGTGCAACTTCTTGCTTTCCTAGCGCCTCAGCCATGAAGTTAAAATTTTCTCTCCAAGAGGGTGGACCTTGCCAAGGAGCCAAGATAGTAGGACTAATTTGAGAAAGCAAAGGATAAATATCGCGTGTATATTGCCAACTTAAAATCAGGTCAGGATTAAGTAGCTTTATTGCTTCTAGGCTGGGCATATATGTTTTGCCTATATTTTTTACGCCGGACACTCTGTTTCCTAAATAATTTTGATTGCTTAGATAAGTTGAATTTAAATCTTCTGGTTGACCAGAGGTGCTGGCAACTGGCTTTATGCCAAGAATAAGTGCATTACCCAGAGTCATAGAAGCAATGGTGACAACCCGCTTGGGATTGTTGGGAACACAAGTTTCTCCTGCAAGATGCTGCACAACTCGGCACTCTGAAGCTGCTTGCTCTGAATGTTGGGTAGTGTGATTAACGTTTCTAGCACAAGCCGAAACGACTGAAAAAATTAAGATTCCCAGTAAAAGCAGGTAAATAGTCCGGCTTTGCAATATTTTCACTGGGGCAGCTTTCCTTAAAACTCCCATGAAATCGTACCCTGAACTGTGAGTGGCTCTCCAGGATAAACTCGCAATCTACTTGAAGCACTGTCAAAATAATCTACGTTAAATAGGTTTCTAAAATTGAGGGCAGCGCGAAACCGATCGCGATTGTAGAAAATGGCTGCATCTGTTCGCCAGTAGCTTGGAAGTTGGAACGTGTTGCCTAAATCGCCTTGCCGCTCTCCTGCAAAGAATAACCCCAGCCCAAACCCTAAGCCTTGCAAATCTCCTGATTGGATTTTATAGGTTGTCCATAGGTTGATAGCATTTTCAGGAATGTTTCTCAAGCGATTCCCTTCAGGCAGGGTGTTGTCTTGGGTAATTCGCGCATCGGTGTAAGCATACCCCGCAATAATGTTCCATCCTGGCAAAATCTCCCCTTGAGCGGTGAGTTCAACGCCCCGGCTGCGCTGTTCTCCAGTTTGAATTGAAAAGCCTGGTGGGACGCCAGGTCTAGTATCATCGGTTAAAACATTGGAGCGGGTCAAGTCGTAAAAAGCTAGAGTTGCAGACAATCGCTCACTTAAGTCTGCCTTGACTCCAATCTCATACTGAGTACCCCGTTCAGGCTGAAATTGGCTTCCATCAAAGGCAGTGCCAAGTGCTGGACTGAACGACCTGCTGTAGCTGGCATAGAGTGAAATCGGCTCGATAGGCTGATAGACAATACCTAAACGGGGACTAAAGGCATCACCTGACAGGTCTTGTTCTGTGCCATCTAAAAAATTTCGGTCTGTCTGCTCGAAGATATCAAATCGCCCACCTAGTAACAACTTCAAATTATCTGTCAGCGTCACTAAATCCTGGACGTAAATGCCTAATGAACCCCTTGTATTAAGAAAATTCTGACTAGGAACAAAAATCGATTCACTTCTACCGCGCTGCCCATAATTTGGGTCAAACAAATCGAGTGGTTCAGCATTTCCAAACCTGCCTTGGCCTCTAAGACTTAACCTACTTAAAGATAACCCAAAAACTAACTGGTGATCGATTGATCCGGTCGAAAATTCGCCAATTAAATCTGTTGTTAAGTCATAAGTCTCAGTATTGGCAGAAGAAGTAGAGTTTACACCTTCTAGAGTTCGATTGTCGGGATTAAGGCTTGTACGAATAAAGTATCTTTCATTAGCCTCTTCTGAAAATAAACCTACCTTAAACGCACTCTGTAGCGACCAGTTGTCACTAAATTGATGTTCTAATCGATATCCGAGCCTGCCGAACACTGAATCGAGACGAGCATCAGGATCTGTAGCCAAACGATTACGCGATATGGGTCCATTTGGGTTAGGGAGCACGGTGCCAACGGCGGGTATACCAAAATAAGGGACAGAGCTTGAATCTGCATATTGTCCTTCCAGCGTTAGAAGCGTGCGTTGACCAATTGCGAAACTTACGGTTGGCGAAACAGTAAATTGTTCGTTTTCATAAAACTCAATGAAGCTGCCCCGATTTAAATAGGATGCATCTAGGCGATAGAGAACCGTTTTGGAGTCATTGAGTGGTCCAGATAAATCAAACCCACCTCGATAAAAGTCATAGTTACCAATGGTGGCATCGAGAGCATAGAAAGGATCTTGCAGAGGTTGTTTCGTCACCACGTTAATGGTTCCACCTGGAGCAGCATTCCCGTAAAGAACGGAAGCTGGGCCTGAGAGCACTTCGACCCTTTCGACATTAGAGAAGTCGGTTGCACCTGCATATATTCCAAGTGGGTCTCTCAATCCGTTTCTGAGAAAATTGCTTTGATCGGCTGTAAAGCCTCGAAGGTTGAAAAGGTTAGCCCAGTAGAGTGAAGAGGTGTTTGTAGTTACCCCAGGGACGTTTCTCAGGGCTTCTTCCAGGCGAGTGACGTTTTGGTCACGCAGGACTTCTTGGGGGATGACTCGAATCGTTTGGGGAATGTCGCGTAGGGGGGTGTCGGTGCGGGTGCCTACACTGGTGTTGGGTACGCGATACCCATCTCGCTCTCCTGTCACCACAAGTTCCACATCCGGTTCGTCCGCTTCTGGGTTGAGGCTGTAGGCAAGGTTGCCTGTTCTCAGCGTCACCTCGGTTTGAGGTAGGGCATTGTTGCCTGTGACACTAACCCGAATGCGATCGCCATCCTGCTGTACCACTTGCACCGTGGCAATGTCTGCGGTTGGGTTCTCTGCGACAAATGCCTGTCCTTGAGGCAATGCCAACACCGCACTGGGAATCTCGGCAACGAGGCTGTTGCCCTCGCTGCGAAACTGTGTGGCATCCACCTGCAAGAGTTTGCCTTCAGCAGTTTCCAAGGTGATATCGAGTCCAGCGTCAGTGCGTTCCACTCGCACATTTGTCACCTGCACCGTTGCCGCTTCCAATTGCGCCATCCATTCTTTCACCGTTGTGGCAGGTTGCTGCAATTCGCTCAAACGTGGGATTGCTGCTTTCTCTTGATCAAGGGCAGGTTGGAGTGAGGGCGATATTTCCAGCGCGATCGCACCATCCCTCATGCCCATACCGCCAGCGATCGCAACTACTACAGCCCATCCAGCCAACTGCCAATATTTCATCATCGCCTCCACACCATTCAACGCTCTTGAGAACTAGTCTCAGAAGATATATCAGGTTTGCGGTGGCTCAGGAAAGCCAAAAGAACGTCAGACGGCAATTTTTTTGAACGCTAGCCGGAGCCAAATTTTTTGATGTGGTAGGCTTATCTGTAAAAGACTCTCTGCATCTGCAATGAGCCAGCTGCAAACTCTACTCCAAACAGACACTTGGCTGCCTGCGAACTACCCAGTCTTTCGTTTTGCCAGAACTAGACATTGCGTTGCTCGAAGCAGCGTTTCGGCGCAGCCGTCAAACCAATCATGGCAAAGTCAGCGCCTGGTTGCTCTCTCAGTTTCAGTCAATCGAAAAAGCTCTAAACACTCACTAGGGAAATGCATTCTTATAAAGTACCGGGCTTCGACTCCGCTCAGCCCTCGATCGCCCGTGGGTTGAGCGGAGTCGAAACCCACATACCCCGCAGCGAGGGACTTTATTTCTCAGCAAGTCCCCTAGTACTCCAATTCCTAAGTAGAGATACCCCATTAGATTTTAGCTGTCAGCCCTCACCCCTCCTTAGTCTTTTTTCTGAAAATGCCAAAACTGCTGCTGATATTGCTTGGGGTTTTGCCCAAACTTTTGCCGAAACGCGGCTGCAAAATAGCTGCGGTTTTTTAGTCCCACAGAGGCCATCACCTCTGCGACCTGCATCGTGCCCCGCTCCAGCATTTCTCGCGCCTGTTCCAATCGATAATCCAACAAATAATCAAACACCGTCCTGCCAAATTCCTGCTTAAACCCCTGCTTCAACGTACACTCACTAATCTGCGATCGCTGCGCCAACTGCTCTAGAGTCAACGGCTCATGCAGATTTTGCAACAGCAACTCCCGCGCATAGTGCAGCCGCTCCCGCGTTCCCGCAGGCAGCTTTTGTATCGCTTTGTGTCCCTGAATTGCCTGCTCCCACCCCATCATCAAACTCAACAACTCCAACGCCCGGCTCTCCAAAAACAGGCGCTTTTGCATTCCCTGCCAGGGACACCGCACAATCTCCCACAGCACCCGCTCCAGCGCCGGTGTCACCTTGCCCACTCGCGCATAGCACAACTCATCCTCTGACCGCAGCCAATGCGCCACTTCCCTGGGCAACTCCCCCGACTCATTCAGCAACATTGATCGCAACACCTCCCCCTCGACCCACAGCGATACCTCTAGGGCTTGCTGCTCCGGCGCATACTTCCGGCGCTTCGGGAATAGACCACTGCCCCAGATACAAAATTCGCGATCGCCCACCTCGGTCAGCTCATCGTCATGCTGTCCCTGGATGTGAAAATGAAACTCTACACCATCGTCTACATCTTCCGCTATGCCCCTCGAAGACTCCTGCGAGAACGGCATCTCAACAACCTGCAACTCCAATCCCTGCCGGAGCAATATCGTCCGCACTGCTGACTGTTCCATCTTGGTCGAGGTGATTTCGGTGGCATCTAAAGGGTCAAGGGGGTCGGTGTAAATCCATTCCTCCAGATCAGGCTTAGGGAAACGTTGCCAAACTGGCGGCGAGACGGAAACCATAGCACTACCTGCCTACATTCAACGATTCAAGTTATTGCAAACTATTATCATTTATGACAGATTATTGCAACCCTATCTGTATCGCTTATTACTCTTATGCACTTGAATGAGTTAGGCATACGGATTGATTCATGCCGAGAATTTTGCCCTCATCCCCTAACCCCTTCTAGTCAAATTCTCAATAACGTTCCTGGTCAGCGACGGCTAATAACCTCTAAAGCTATACCAGGATCTTTTACTTAGGGCTTGCTGAAAAAGAAAGAAAAGGAGACAATCTCTAGATTATCAAAGCAAATAAGTATATTCAGGCGCAAGGAAAGAAGGTAAAATAGCCCAAAATCCTTGCATCACAGTGGTCAGTCTGGACACGGTGTATCTGAAATCACTATGTACTGAAAATCAGAATCAACTCCAATCCCACCATAAAACTTTGAACTGCCGTTCGAGGGCAAGTTATTATCAGATAATCATTGGGTGATGATGACTGATTTAATACCCTGGAAAGAATTTGAAGAGGAATGATGTACTTATTACTGCCCATTTTTCCTAACTCCCTAAAAAATAAGCGAACCGGGAGTTATTAAAGAAGTCGAGGATCTTGTACATCACGAGGTAATCATGAATAATTCAATTAAGTACCTTTCTCAACAATTCGGGAATTTGAGAAGGGCGTTCAGCTACAGGAACTTGCGCTTTTTGGAAAGCAGTTAATTTATTTTGTGCTGTACCAAAGTTAGGATCGCGTCCGATCACTGTGGCGAGAGTTCCTGTTTGACGCCAATGTTTTCCCGGTGGTGCTTGTCTACCTGCAATGTAAGCGATGACTGGTTTATCAATGGCTTCAGTAATGTAGCGCGCCGCCGTTTCTTCACTATCGCCACCGGGTTGACCTACTAAGACGATCGCCTGCGTAGTTTCATCCTCATCAAGAATTTGCAGCCATTGCAGAAAGGAGGAACCAACGATCCCATCGCTACCGATACTGACACTAATTGATTGTCCCAAACCAGCTTTTGTCAATTCATAAGCTACTTCATAGGTGAGAGTACTGCTACGACTAACAATGCCCACCACACCAGGGGTATAAAATTCACTAGGGTGAGTACCCAAAAGAATCTTCCCCGGTACAATGATCCCTGGACTATTGGGCCCTACCACCAGGGTTTCACCTGTTTCAGCTTTCCGGAGTAATTGCACCATATCCAGAGGTGGTACACCAGCAGAGATGATGATAATTTGGCGAATATGAGAGGCGATCGCTTCCAATGCTGCATCGAGCACTTGGTAAGGATTTACACAAATAATTGTTGTATCAATCGCCCCAAATTTTTCTACTACCTCTTCAACCAGATCAAATACTGGCAGTCCATACAGCTTCTGTCCACCAAATCCGGGATTGACACCAGCAACCAAATTTGTGCCATAAGCTTTCATTTGACTGATGTGAGTTGCTGAGATGAATTCACAGAAGCCCTGGATTAAAACTTTGCTGTCTGGCGTTAAGTTCATAAATTAGTCTGGTAATTTTACCGTCCCAGCATTTGCAGCTACTGGGAAAAAAGCGACACATGCACAGTGTCGGATGATTCTATTTTTACTTAAATCAAGAAAACTAATTTTGCAGTTGAGCGCCTCAGTAGATTACTGAAATTTATATTCTACTCAAAATAATCTATTTCCATAAACCATTAATGTTGTCCAGGCTGCAAGTTATACGTATTTTTGTGGTCACAAAAAAATACAAAGAAGAAAATAATCGCTAGATAAAACAGTATTAGGACTTACTCACCTGGCATCAGATGTTGCTCTTAGTCAGCGATTCATCGCTGATGGGATACGACAAACTGCTGTTTACCTCTTCTGGATAAAACTTGCTTAAGTCTTGAGTCTCAACTTAACTTCAGCAAAACAAATGTCAAAAAAATTAACACTTTAGCATCTTGCCTTTAACCTCAAGATGCTAAAGATAGGTGTTCTCAGCTTACTTTTTTGTAAGCGGTTGACTTAGCAAACCGGACTGCTTCTGAGACAGCTTCATCTAAGTTTTCCACCACTGTCAGCACATCACCCTGAATTTTGAGTGTTGTTAAATATTCTTTAGCAGCATCAAAATCAGAACCAGCAAGCCGGACGACTAAGCGGGGTAAAGAACCTTCTCGACGGCTTTTGCTACCGTTAGAACGGACAGCCTGTGGTTTGGGTTCATTGGTGTTTTGTTGCAGAAATTGGGCGATGACTTCAGCTAACTCTGTGGCTTGGGGAATGCTACCCAAGAGGTTAATCAGTATTACCTGAATACTTTTGTCCGCAGCCAGGATTTTCAAACCTTTTTCGAGGCGATCGCAAAAAGTAGTCGGAGAGCTATCAGTCAAAAAAGCATGGCGTAGATTCAAACAGACACCAGGCTTACCACCACTATTGGCAACTAAATCGAGAGTAGCCATCACCGAACCAGTACCATTGCCCAGGATACCAATTTTGCCGTGCATTTCTATGCCATCCCAATTACCCAAATAACCGTTGATCTCACTACCAGTGGTATTAGTGACTATTTTAGCCACCATTTGAGTCAGTTCTGGATGACGACCAATTGCCCGCTCATTGACTCTGACTTTGCCATTGAGGGCCATCACCTGGCCAGAAGCATCCACAGCCAAGGGATTGATTTCCACCAAGTCTAAGTCTTGCTGCACAAACAATCGGTACATCTTCTCGACTACAGTACTAATTGACTGCATCAGCGCACCCTGTAAGCCCATTTTCAAAGCTAATCTTCGGGCGTAGAACGGAGAAAATTCCTGTTCCACCACGACATAATGCATTTTCTCCCCTGCCGATTCCCAATCAATATCAGCTTCCTTGCAACCTAAAAGTACTGGACGGCAGACAGCAGTATCTAGAACTACCGCGAGATAGAATTCTTTTTTGGCATCGTACTTAGATTCTGCCAGGACTACTTCTGGCAATTCGCCCCAAATTGGCAAATTGAAGATAGTCTGTGCAGCAGCGATCGCATCGATTGTGGTTTCTACGATTCTGACACCACCAGCTTTAGCCCTCTCAGCTGCATGTACTTGTGATTTCAGTACAATCGGGTAGTGAATTTTCAAACGTTTGAGGTCTGTGGGGTGGTCAATTCTTTGGGAAGGCAGTACAGGAATGCCTATTTTCCCAAACCATTCTTTAACTTGGTACTCCAATAAATCCATGGACACGCACCTTGTATTGACACTTTCAAAGCTTTTTTTTGGTGCTATCTTTGACCTTTCGCAGCACCCTAATTGCGGAATCAGGCGTTAGACGGCTGTAAAAATTTATTTTTCACGGATCAATTTTATCGAATTCAGGAAATGAGGCAAACAAATTTTCAGTACTAACTTGCTGATGGTAATTCTACAACATGTGATCAATATTTCTAGTGATTTCTTTAGTATGTGGTATTACCAGCATTCTGGTCAATCAAGCATCAAAACACTATTATTACATTTGTCACAAGACAAATTTGTCACTACTATACTGCAACTTCTCTAATACGCATTTGTATCCTTTATGCATTTTGTGCTCACATATACACTAGTGAAAACGCTCAAAACTTTTATTATTCCCATTTTTAATAGAGAATTTCTACTCTAAGTAAGATTGTCAAATGTGGCTTCTAGCCCTTTACAAATCAAGAACATCAAAACTATAAAAAAGCATTCATAAATCTTGGTAAAACTGAGGAATTTGTGTTAGAAAGTTGTTCTACCTGACTTATGAGGCTGTGGTTGGTTAAACTGTGCATCTTGATTCCATAAACGAAAATCCTTCGCTTCGTACTCCTAAACATAAACAAAATCATATAAAAGAACGGTGGGAAAGCTCTATGAAAGTAGCAGCCCAGCAGGAAGACTTACAGCTCTTAGCAAGAACTTTGCAGGAACAATTACTGGCAGCATTACCATCTGGTGAAGGCTTCCAGGTAAAATGTGCTGTCAACAATGGTGAGTTAATGATCCTAACTCAACATTCACCTTATGTGACAGTTGATACTGAAACTATTTTTCAACTGCTCGAAGAAGCATTTCAGTTATTGCCCAGCTACTGGGAACAGCCTGTGCAGTGTTTTCTGAGGGTGGCTGGAGAAAAACGCCCTTATGCTCAACGTTCGCTGACTTTGCATCAAACAGCAGCAAGAGAAGGCGACACTTTTGGTAGCTTTGATGATGTCCCCATATCCTTTCCGTCACCAGACCAGCCCATCTCCGGTAATCCATCTATTGATGACTCGGATTCGCAGCCAGAATTAGCAGCAGAAGCAGCTTTTGATCCTTTAGCTGGTGGATCTGATTTATTGACTTCCAAGTCATCACGCCCCATAAAACCCATTTTGATGGGTCTAGCTTTGGTGGGAATTGCACTGTCAGGCGGTGGTGCTTACTTACTGACTCGTCCTTGTGTGATGTCAGAGTGTCCAGAGATGCAAACTGCCGAGCAAGTCAGAACAGACTCCAGACAACAGATTCGTCGTGCCAAGTCAGAAAAAGAACTGATATTAGTGCAACAACAACTGGAAATAGCCAGTTCATCTCTCACCAAAATTCCCAGTTGGTCGCCTCGTTACCGAGAAGGAGAAGCACTCAAAGCTAGTTTATCTGAACAGTCGGTAAAAATTAATAATGTGGTTAAAGCAGTGCAGGCAGCATCTTTAGCAGTGCAAAAAATGCAAACACCTGCAAAAAGCTTACAAGAATTACAAGCAAGACAAAACCTCTGGCGACAGGCGATCGCTCCTTTAGAAGCAATCAATTCTCAAAGTGATCTTTATAGCTTTGTGCAACCTAGATTACTGAATTATCGTGCCAGACTCATAAATATCAATAAACAATTGCTGACCGAAGAAAAATGGCTGAAAAAACTGAATGCAGCACAAGCTGTAGCCAGTGTAGCCACACAGCAAGAAATTACTGCTAAATCATTGAATGAATGGCAGAAAGTGCAGTCTACTTGGCAGGTGGTAATTAATGCCTTAAATGTCGTTCCCCGGAGTAGCTCAGGATACCAACAAGCCCAAGAATTGTTAACAGAATACAAACCCAAATTAGCAGCAGCGCGCGATCGAGCCACCCAAGAACAATTAGCTGCCAAAACTTACCAGCAAGCAGTGGGTACAGCCAACCAAGCCAAAGCAGCTGAACAAAATAATCAATGGACAGTCGCCGTGGTGCGATGGGGTCAAGCTTTAGAGGCAGCTAAACAGGTTTCTCGTAATAGCTCTTACTACACTCAGACTCAATCCCTAATTGAACCCTATTCTGTTGCTCTCAAACAAGCACAAGAAAAACTACAAATTACCAGTAGCGTGCAACGAACCCAGGCTGATCTGAAGAAAACTTGTACGAATCAAATTCAGATTTGCACTTTCACTGTAGAAAGTAGAGGCATTACTGTCCAATTAACCCCAGAGTATGACCAAGTTAGAGAAACTAGCTTGCTTGAACCCGACGCACCCAAAAATCCCAATGATCCCATTAGCATTAATAATCACTGGCAAAACTTACAAGAAGCCTTAGCAATTATTAGTGACAATGCCAACTTACCCTTGTTGGTTTTTAATTCCCAAGGTAAGGCAGTGTACACGCGGACAATGGAAAGGTAGATAGGCAAAAGAGTTACTCCACCCTTTGGTTGACTCGCCTTTGCATTTCTGCATCAGCCTCTTCATCTGTTGTACAAAGGCATCTTTTATACTCCTAGTCATTGGTGACAAGTTAAGGAAAAGGAGAAATTGTCAAGCGTGGTATTTGTCGTGGTCAAAAATATGGGAAACTTACTCTAGACAAGTAATTGAGCGATCGCCTGTGCATCTCTCACCTGACCAACTGCGCGGCGGAGTTAAAAAACTGGCGACACAATCCCCTAGTCAGTACAACTGTGGTCAACAAATTCGCCACAGCAACCATCAACATGATTAAAATTTCATAGGATACAGCATCTAGGGGGTTGATTCCGCCTAGTAACTGTCCGGCGGTGATTCCGGGTAGCGCCACCATCCCAATAATCATCATTTGATTCAGCGTAGGAATTAATCCGGCTCTGATGGCTTCTTTACGGTATTGCTCAACTGCTTGTTGGGGAGTCGCGCCTAAACTCAAGCGGGTTTCTATTTCCAACGGAGAGGCATTAATTGTACTCACCAGACGCTCCCCGGCGATCGCTGCGGCGTTCATGGCGTTACCGATAACTATCCCAGCTAGGGGAATCACATATCTTGGCTCATACCATCTATCTGGTTGAATAATTAGGAAGTTGACGTAAAACACAGTCACAGCCGTACTGGCTAAAATTGATCCCCAAACCCAAGGTAAGACATGGGGAATTTTTTGGCTGATACGGTTTCGTGCGACAATCGCCATAATCGTCAGCATGACTGCTAAAATCGCCAAAACTGACCAAGGATTGTTCACAGCAAAGATGAAGTCGAAAACGTATCCTAATACCAGTAGTTGTAAAATAGTTCTTCCGGTAGCAAGGGCTAAGTTTAACTCTAGCCCCAACTTTTCCCATGCAGATAAACCAATAGCGATCGCCATTAATCCCATAGCAATAGCCAAATCGGCTAAATCTAGCTTGATCAGTTCTGGCATTGATTTTTTACCTCCTAGGCTGTTTTAATCAGGACATTCCCAATACTTGGAACTTTGATTCGATGTGTGGGATCTTGGTTGATATGTGCGACTTCTTTCGTCTGCAAATCCTGGACTGACTCATAAAATAGTTTCAGTAAAAATTCTTTACTGATGTGTATCCTGTCCGACTGTCTTGACCAAGCTTTTTGATCCACAATTCAATCAGCAAAAATTGACCGTCGAAGTGCATCCTTTGTATCTTCAGATAAAATGAGAACTCATGATCCAAAGCGTAAATCCCATCCCTGCCTTTGATATCAAGCAGCAATACACTACCATTGAAACAGAGGTGAGTGCTGCTGTCTTAGAGGTTTTGGCTTCTGGCCGTTATATTGGCGGTTCCGTGGTTGCAGGCTTTGAACAACAGTTTGCCGCCTATCATGGCGTGGCCGAATGTGTAGCTTGTAATTCGGGTACTGATGCCCTGTTCCTGGCGTTACGGGCCCTGGAAATTGGTGCAGGTGATGAAGTAATTACTACACCGTTTACCTTTGTGGCTACGGCTGAAGTCATCAGTGCTGTAGGTGCAAAGCCTGTTTTCGTTGATATCGAAGCCGCTACATTTAATCTGGATTTGCAGCAAATAGCAGCAGCAATTACTCCCAAAACCAGAGCTATTATCCCAGTTCATCTATTTGGGCAATCGGTCGATATGACGGCACTGATGGCGATCGCGCAATCTCACAATTTAGCAGTAATTGAAGATTGCGCTCAGTCTACAGGAGCTAGTTGGGGTGGGGCAAAAGTAGGTAGCATTGGACACATTGGTTGTTTTAGTTTCTACCCGACAAAAAATCTGGGTGGCTGTGGTGATGGTGGCGCAATCACAACTAATGATCCCGCGATCGCTACCAAATTAAGGATACTCAAAGAACACGGACAGAGAAATCGCTATCAATACGAAGAAATAGGTATCAATAGCCGTTTGGATGCCATCCAAGCAGTGATTCTGCAAATTAAGCTGCGCTATCTCGACACTTGGAATCAACAACGACAAGCGATCGCTGCATACTATAACCAGTTTCTCTCTCAAGTCGCTGGGATCATCGCCCCCCAAGAATTAGCTGGTAGTGTGAGTGTTTGGAATCAATACACTATTCGTGTCTTAAGTGAAGGACGCAATGGTGCTAGCGCTAAACATCGGGAATCGGTGCAGAGTCAATTGCAAGCACGGGGTGTAAATTCGATGGTTTACTATCCCTACCCTCTGCATTTACAGCCAGTTTATCAATACCTGGGTTATCAGCCAGGGCAATTGCCAGTAGCAGAGCAAGCCTGTAATGAGGTTTTATCCTTGCCCATGTTTCCCGAATTGACAACCGAACAACAAGACCAGGTGATTTATGCCTTGAAGGATATTTTGGTATAGGGCATTTGAAGAGACGTAGCAATGCTACGTCTCTTCATCCAATTAGGCGATCGCCCGATAATGATCTGTTGCCAAGGCTTCAACTAAACTACGCACAGCAGCAATCATGGCAACTTCGCTATTGAGTTGGTTGATAGCCGAACCGACACCCACACCAGCTGCACCAGAAGCGATCGCTAAGGGTGCGGTGACGCTAGAAATGCCGGAAGCACACAATACTGGGACTGAGACGGCGCGGGAAATCTCCAAGGCTGCTGCCAAGGTGGGGGCAGCTTTTTCAATTAAGCCTAAAGTGCCGGGGTGAGCAGGATGGCTACTTGTACCGCCTTCGGTTTGGATAATATCTGCTCCGGCTTTCACTAATTCTTCTGCCAGTTGGACTTGTTGATCTAGTTGCAGGATATGAGGCACAGTCACAGATAAGGTAATTTCTGGCAGCAGGGCGCGGGTTTGGCGAGTCAGTGCCAATACTTCCTCTGCCTCAAAGCGGCGTCCTTCGGCATAGAAAGAGTCGAAATTCCCGATTTCAATTAAATCAGCACCAGCTGCCACAGCCTGAACAAATTTTTCTGGTTCTACTGCTGATACACAAATTGGTAAATTTGTCAAAGTTTTCGCCAATTGCACCAAAGCTGGATCAGCAGCAATATCCACAAAAGTAGCACCGCCAAGATCAGCTGCTTTCACAACAGCAGCAGTGCGGGAGGCGTCAAAGTTATGTAAACCACTGATCACCTTCAAGGCGCAGCGATTAGTAAATGCACGTTGGAGCGTAGAATGCATTGTCATAGTTCGTCTTTTGAAGCTACGAAAGTAAGGTATATTCTACCGCTACCTATAGGGTTCGGTTAAGAAAAGTTATCGCAATATCGGGAAAAGGGAAGATTGTTTAACCCCTATTTACGAGAAGTTTATGATTTTTTTAGACCAGACGTGATATGATGGTGTGCCCGGTTAATTAGTTACGATTAAACTCCAATTTGAATCCAGGACTTATCGCATTGTGCCAGTTGCGTAAGTCCTGTCTTGGCTATTACATTTCTAAGTTTTCATGAGATTCACCCAATGTTCCTGTTTTATTCTGAAAATGCAGAATAGGTAATTCAGATAAAATACTTAGAATGTGATTAATAAATGTCATTGATTTATGATGTAGTTACGTGTGTTGGCAAGAAAAACATTGATATTGCCATAAAATCGATTGGATCGTTGCTGCTGTTTTCTGACGCTAGAAAAATATTTGTGATATCGTCAGCCCAGATTTTGGAGCAGATTGCAAAGAAGATAGGCAAAGACTCTCGCATATACTTGTTGAACGAGGATCAGCTAATAGATGGCATAGATATTGAGTCTATGCAAGAGAACTTTAAGCGACGAATTGGATCAGGAACAAGGGCTGGCTGGTATTTTCAGCAATTCTTGAAAATGAGCGTGTGCAGTCATCCAGAAATTGCAGATTACTATCTTATCTGGGATAGCGACACTATTTTATTAAAGTCAATAGCTTTCTTTGATGACAAAAAGAGAGTGTTGATAAATCCTAAAACAGAATATCGCAAGCCATACTTCCATCTAATAGAAAGGATTCTAGGTATCGAAAGACAAGTTAATTTTTCATTCATATCAGAACATTTAATGGTAAAAAAAGAATACATGAAGCTCCTGATAGATATCCTGTTAACCAATACCCCGCCTAATACCTCATGGGTCGAGTATATTTTAAATTCTATAGATGACAAGGATCTAGGGGGGTCTGGATTTAGCGAATATGAAACCTATGGAAACTTTGTTGCGCTCAAATTTAGGGACAGCTTTTTGTGTAGAAGCGTAAACTCTACACGTCATGGTACTAAGTTTGTTGGTCCCCTGCCTGACAAATATGCCATTTTCATGCTCATGCGCTTTGGTTACACATTCGCAACTTTTGAATCTTGGCAAGAACCATCTAGACTACGTGTTTGGATCGGGAAGAGTATTGCTAGAGCAATGTATATCTTGTGCCACCTAACAAGATGTTACAGTGGACAGATAGAGGCTGCCACTCAAATTGATCGTTAGCTTTCAGGCTCCAGAGGTAGCGTGGCGTTCTGACAGGGAACTTTCAGTTTTAGAATCTGCGACTATTCAAGAGATTGTGAACGAAATTAATGCAAGCGTACCTGCTAGCTGAATTTAGTTGGTGTAGTGATCGTTTACACATTTAGCGAAGAAAATTGCTCGATGTTTGCAGCAGCTAGAACAAACTCCTTGTTCACACCCTAACATCAAAACCTCAAGGAAGATTATGCGGGTTACTATCGCTACCGTATCGCTAACTACTGGCGTGTCTAGGCTAAAATGTTGCATTAGGCGTAGGTTGGGTTGAGGCGCAAGCGAAACCCAACATTTTCGGGATTTTGTTGGGTTTCTCTACGTTCAACCCAACCTACTTTTAATGCACTATTTAAGATTAGACACGCCACTACAGGGTGATCTATACAACCCATACAAACCTTTAATTATTTACCTGAATTCGGTAATTGCCAAATTTTAATAGTTTGGTCTTTACTACCACTGACTATAGTTTTACCATCAGGGCTGAAGGCGACAGCAAACACCTCGGCTGAATGTCCTGTAAAGGTGTTGATGGTTTCACCTGTTTGGATTCGCCAGAGTTTCACAGTTCTGTCATCACTACCGCTAGCGATATATTCGCCATTGGGACTAAAAGCGATCGCATTCACATCGGCTGAGTGTCCTTCAAAGGTGCGAATTGCTTTGCCTGTATTCAGGTTCCATAATTTCACAGTTTTGTCATCACTACCACTGAGCAACAACTGACCATTGGGACTAATAGCTAGGGCATTGACATCAAGTGTATGAGCTGGAAGCGTGAATATTTTCTTCCCTGTTTTTAAATGCCAAATTTTAATAGTTCTATCCGCACTACCACTGACAATTTTTTCACCATCGGGACTAATGGCAACCGCTAAAATCTCTCCTGCATGACTATTGAGGGTGCGGATTACTTTACCTGTGTTCAGATGCCAAATTTTAATAGTTTTGTCATAACTGACACTAACTAATGTTTGATTATCCGGGCTGATGGCTACAGCACTAATTAAGCCTCGGTGTCCTGTCAGGGTACGGACTTCTTCACCCGTGTTCAGATCCCAGATTTTGATGGTTTTGTCATTACTACCACTAACCACAGTTTGACCATCGGGGCTAATAGCAACATCATAAACCCAGCCTGAATGCCCTTTGAGGGTGCGGATTTTTTGGCGCTGATTCAAGTCCCAGATTTTAATCGTATTGTCATCACTACCACTAGCAAAGATTCTTCCTCGCCCCGCAGAAATTTGGTTTTGAGAGGAAGAGTGTGGAGTTGCGGGGAGAAAGGCTAGGGCATTAACTTCGCCGGAGTGTCCGTCAAGGGGTAAACTTTGCCAATACTTGTATCCTCCTAACCCCAAAAACAGGAGCACCGTCCCCATCAATAATTGATGAAGTAGTTGGATTTTCGGTAGTGAGATTGGCGACTGAATTACAGTTATGGGCGAAATTAATGGCTTGGGGCTAATTTCTGTCACTAGAGGTACAACAGCAGGTAATTGTGGTGTTGGTTGCAAGTCTTGCAAAACTTCATCGGCTGATTGATAGCGATGTTGGACTTCTCTCTGTAACAGCTGATCTAAAACCTGCACTAATTTTGCCGATATTGGCAATGGTAAATTTGCTTGCCAGTTTGTCACCCAGCCATAACCTTGTTCCATGTACAGATGGGATGGTTGAATTCCTGTCAATAGAGAAAAGCAAGTCACACCCAAACTGAATAAGTCACTAGCTGGGTAAGCAAAACCATATTTCATTTGTTCCATTGGTGCATAACCGTGGGAACCAATGCTCGTACCTGTATGCTCAATTGAAGCGTTGGTGATTTGCTTGGCGACTCCAAAATCAATCAGTACTAAATTTCCGCCCTGTCCTGCTGGATAGGGAGAAATAGCGTCTTGGGGAGAGCGACGCATGATATTATCTGGCTTAATGTCGCGGTGAATTACCTGATTTGCATGGACAAATTTGAGAATAAGTAATATTTCCTGCAACAGTTGCCAAATCTTGACTTCACTGAAAGTTCCGTGCTGTTGTAATTCCTGTCGCAAACTTTGTCCTTGGATGAACTGCTGCACCAAATACAAGTAGTGTTCCTGTTCAAAGTAGGCGTACAAAGTGGGAATCTGGGGATGTTCTCCTAACTGTTGCAGGCGTTGTGCTTCTTCGTGAAACAGTGCGATCGCTTTATGTAGAGTACCAGTTCCTTGGACTTGGGGCGCTAACTGCTTAACAACACAACGCGCTTTGAGTTTGTCTTCATCCTCTGCTAAAAAAGTTCTACCGAATCCCCCGCCGCCTAATGGCTGAATAATCCGATAGCGATTGCGTAGCAGTGGTATAAGTTTTGCACCGCAACTTTGGCATAAATCTATACCATCAGGGTTGAGGGGCTGGTCACAATTGGGATTGAGGCAGTAGATCATAATTGGGCATCTATCAGCCGTTATTGTCCATGATCAATAGTTTCTCAGTATCTTTGCGGTTTGGCGATCGCTAAACCGCCTGACTCACCAACCACAATGCTCTCAAAGAGCAGGGGAGGTGTTTCTAGAAGCAACGCCTAGTATATGTATGTGGGCGATCGCTATTTTATGAAATTTTGCTCTTGGGTGTGAAATCATCAGTGATGTCACGGTGCGATCGAGAAATGGCAAAATAATCAACATCCCTGACTTCATTAAAACTCCACCGACATTGGCATACGACAACACCTGCAAATATCTCGCCCAGAATTATCCTGCTCCCTTTGTAAACTGGCTCCTAAGTAAATATAGCAATAATATTGTAGTCCTCAAAACTGAACTGAGTGCCGAACCGATTACTGCTGATTCCTTGATTCTGCTGCAAATCGACAACCAAATCCTACATGCAGAATTTCAAACTTTACCTGACTATCGGCGTCCCATACCATTTCGGATGCTGCAATACTCAGTCAGACTACAAGCCGAATACCCAGATAAAGATATTGAACAAGTGGTGATTTTTCTCAAACGTACTAACTCGGATGCTGTGTTTGTAGATACTTACTCTAGTGCCAATACCATCCATCGATATCGAGTTATCCGCATGTGGGAGCAAGATCCAGCACCATTACTAACTCATCCCGCACTGTTGCCTTTAGCTACTTTGGGATCTAGTAGTTCTCCCAACAACTTATTAGAACAGGTTGCCTCTCAAGTCGCTAGAATTGAAGACGTACAACAACAAGAGAACATCGCAGCCTGTACTTTTATCCTTGCTGGTTTGCGATTTGATGAACCTTTGATTAACCAATTGCTCACAACAGATATTATGCGCGAATCTGTCACTTATCAACAAATCCTCCGCGAAGGTAGACAAGAGGGTAGACAAGAAGGTAAAAAGGAAGGCGAGTTGGCGTTGATTATCCGCTTGCTGAACCGCCGTTTTGGTGCAATTACTCCCCAGATCGCTGAACGACTGCAACTATTATCTATTCCCCAGTTGGAAGATTTGGCAGAGGTGCTACTGGATTTTTCTGCGGTGACAGATTTAGCCACCTGGTTAGAACAGCAGGGACTATAGACTGGCTGGGATTAATCATCAGGAAGCCAAAATTTCCCCACTGTCTAAAACCTGGCAAAGATGGCAAATTTCCCGTCTTTACCAGGATTTTTCGGAGATATCTATTGCTTGTTACCTTGCTGGAGTGCCAAATCTTCAATGCCAAATTTTCAATCAGGGCAGAGGATTTAGTCTGACACTGCCCGTACCCTTTTATGATGAGAATATCAGAGAAATATGAAATCGCCAGATTTTCATCGTAAAACATGGGCAGTATTTGGGAACTCGATTTTTACTCCCGTCCGCTTTTGGACGAACAACAGAAAAAAGTTTGGGAAGTCTTGGTTTGCGAGAGTCCTCTAGATATCAGCACACCAATAGATTCTCTATTTCGCTATGCTCAATATTGTCCCAGTACACAGGTAAATTCCGGCTGGTTACGGACAGCGTTACAAGAGGCAATTACCAAAGCGGGAGAAGCACCCATAAAAATCCGCTTTTTCCGTCGCCAAATGAATAATATGATTACTAAAGCTTGCCAAGATGTGGGTATTCCCGCTCAACCTAGTCGTCGCACCTTGGTTCTGAATCAATGGCTACAGCAACGCATGGCAGAAGTGTATCCTCAAGAACCAGGATATCAAGGGGGGACTAATGCTTCTGTCCGCTTGGAAAGACCTCTACCCCAACGTTTACCAGATGCTTTAGAAGGACAGCAGTGGGCATTTGTGACTTTAGCATCTGGGGATTTTGCAGATATGCCAGAGTGGGAGATTGGCTTTGGTGAGGCTTTTCCTCTAGATTTAGCTCAAATCTCATCAGAAACCCGCATTCCGGGGGTTTTGATTTTTTCTCCTAGGGCCTTGCCTATAGCAGGTTGGATGTCTGGTTTAGAGTTAGCTTATTTGAAATTTGATACCAGTGCTGGGGCCAGATTGCTGTTAGAAACTGGTGTAACGGAAAGTTGGATTTTGGCAAATATCAAAAATCCCCAAACTTTAGCAGAAGCAGAAGGATTTGAAGCAGCCAAGCAAAAAGCGAATGGAGTACATTTTATTGGTGTACAGTCTAATCCTGAAGCACAATCATTTGCTGGATTCTGGTTGTTGCAAGAGGTCAATTTACTATAAATTCTTTGTAAATTAGTCTGGGAATAGAACTGAGGGATCAACAGACAAAGGTCTGAAAATGACTCTTGTCTGTTGATTAATTTGAATAGCTCGTCATGAATACATGCGAATACATGCCAATGATTTGGGATAATTATCTGCGTCCATCTGTGGTTCAAGATCCAAAATCCACAATTCACCAACGGTCATGGTTCCTGAAAATTTGTCAGAAGATACACTAGCAGAACAACTGTTGGAATTAGCCCTGAAATCTGGAGCAGAAGCAGCTGAGGTGTATCAGTCACGATCGCTCTCTCGACCAGTATTTTTTGAGGCCAATCGACTCAAGCAACTGGAAACTAGCCAATCTGAAGGCACTGTACTACGGTTGTGGCGCAATGGGCGTCCGGGACTAACGGTAGCCTACGGGGCTGTGGAACCGCCAGCAATGGTCGAACGCTCTTTGGCTTTGAGTCAACTAAATCAACCAGAAGCGGTGGATTTAGTCAGTAACTTTCAGCCATCCTACCCAGACTTGGGGTCAAGTGTGCCGATTGAGGTGCTAGTCAACTGGGGCAAAGAAGCGATCGCGCTCGTTAAAGATGCTTATCCTGATGTTCTCTGTAGTGGTGACTGGGAATGTGATGTCGAAAACACCAGACTTGTCAATACTCAGGGTTTAGATTGCCACTATAACGATACTACTCTCAGCTGCTATATGTCGGCTGAATGGGTGCGGGGAGATGATTTTTTGAGTGTTTCTGATGGTCAAACCCAAAGGGATGAATTGCAACCTGAGAAACTAGCTCAACAGATATTACAACGGTTACTTTGGGCTAGAGAAAACGTCTTACCCCCTAGTGGCCCTGTCCCGATTTTATTTACATCAAAAGCAGCTGATATGCTTTGGGGTACTGTACAAGGGGCTTTAAATGGCAAACGTGTCCTAGAGAAAGCTTCCCCTTGGGCGGAACGTCTGGGTAAACTAGTGGTTGACCCTAGGCTCACCCTTTACCAAGATCCTGATGCTGGGCCTTACAGTTGCCCTTTTGATGATGAAGGCTCACCTACTACTGGTTTGGTGTTTATCCAAAACGGGATTTTAGAGCATTTTTATTGCGATCGCACTACCGGCAGTCAATTGGGTATTAGCAGTACTGGTAATGGTTTTCGCCCCAGTTTGGGTAGTTATCCCACACCTGGTGTATTTAATTTCTTGGTCAAACCTAGTTCGGCATCACTAGAGGATTTGATTCACCAAATGGATCATGGTCTGATTGTGGATCAAATGCTGGGCGGTGGTAACGGCATTTCTGGCGATTTTTCGATCAACATTGATTTGGGCTATCGTGTACACAATGGCAAGGTGATTGGGCGTGTTAAAGATACGATGGTTGCTGGCAATATTTACTCAGCCCTCAAACAGTTAGTCACCCTGGGTGGTGATGCTGATTGGAATGGTTCTTGTTATACTCCTTCTTTGATTGTTGAAGGGCTATCCATTACCAGTAGAAATAATTAAGTGCAGCTTTATGGAGCAAATGTCAGCTATACAATCATCTTTACTTTGTGGACTATAGACCGTTAACCCTGAGCGAAGTCTTACCCCTCCGGGGAAGTAAGTTACGCGTAACGTCTCGCTCCAGAAGAGTCAACTTAATAAAACATGCAACTTTTCTGTGGAACCACTAATCAATGCCAGACATTAGCGAAATCAATATATTTGTGGCTTGAGATTTGGAATTTGTGATTAAATGAAGTATCAGTATTTGTCAGTAAAAACCGCAAAGAAGAACAAGATCAGGGTGATCTCACCCAATGCTTGATTTGCTTTTTTGAATTTTGAATTTTAAATTTTTATGTCGCTTCCGATTCTGACTCAGCGCTTTCGCAGTTTGTGGCAGCCAAGAAGAGGTCTAGCGATCGCAGAAGCTTCTGTTATCGGTCTGGTTGCTGCTTTTTCGGCGGTGTTACTGAAAGTAGGATCGGGATGGTTGGGGACTTGGCGAGTCCAAAGTACTCAAATTTTACCCGCATGGTTGATCCTGCCTTTGGTGGGTGCGAGCTTTGGGTTTTTGGCAGGTTGGTTGGTACAGAGGTTTGCCCCAGAAGCTGCGGGTAGCGGTATTCCGCAAGTGAAAGCATCCCTGGCTAATGTACCAGTGAAATTATCTTGGCGCGTGGCAATTGTAAAATTAATTAGCGCCATTATTACCTTGGGTGCTGGTATTGCCCTGGGACGCCAAGGCCCCACAGTCCACGTCGGCGCAGGTTTAGCCGCCGGATTGAGTCGCTGGGTGCCGACTTCCCCCGATCATCGCCGACAAATGATTGCAGCTGGTGCGGGTGCGGGTTTGGCAGCTGCGTTTAATGCCCCGATTGCTGGTGTGTTGTTTATTGTGGAGGAATTACTCCATGATTTATCAGGGCTGACTTTGGGAACTGCGATCATTGCGTCCTTTATTGGTGGGGTGATCTCCCGGTTATTGGGTGGTGGTAGCCTAGACCTAAATCTCAAATTAGTGCAGTCTGCTAGCCAGTTCTCTATCCCAGACATCCCCTTTTTCCTAATTTTGGGTGTCTTGGCGGGTTTGCTGGGTGCATTGTTTAATTGGGGATTAGTCTTCAGTATCAAAATCTATCGCAGATTACACGTCAGTCTACCATTACGGGTAGCGTTAGCTGGCTTATGTTCTGGTATTTTTGTGGCGATCTTGCCTGTTCCTTTCCGTGATTATACAGGCTTACGTGAGTATATCATCACTGGTAAAGCTAACCCTTCTTTAGTAGCGATCGCTTTTGTCGCGCAATTCATTCTCACTTTGATCGCATTTGGTTCCGGCGCACCTGGAGGATTATTTGCTCCTAGTTTAATTTTGGGTTCTACTCTAGGTTCTTTGGTCGGTATTGCTGAGGGTCACATTTTGGCAGATAGTTCCCCTGCTACCTATGCTTTGGCGGGAATGGGGGGATTTTTTAGCGCTGTGTCTAAAGTCCCAATCACGGCAATTGTGATTGTGTTTGAGATGACTACAGATTTTAATCTGGTGCTACCTTTGATGATTGTCTCTGTGACATCTTACTTAGTAGCCGAGAAGGTAGTCCCTGGTTCGTTGTATGAGAAACTATTGTCGTTGAATGGCATCACTTTAGCTCAAGAAGTTTCTGTAGAGGGAATCCTCACGAAATTAACTGCTAAAGATGTCATGCAGCAGCGAGTAGAAAGTTTAGATGCAGAGATGACTATTGATGAAGCCATGCAAGCATTTTCTCGTTCCCATCATCGTGGCTTCCCAGTAGTCGAAGATCACAAACTAGTGGGGATTGTCACGCAATCAGATTTACTGAAAATGCGGGAACGCAACCTAGACAAAGACATGGCTTTGCGGGAAATTATGACTGCAAGTCCGTTGACAGTCACACCCATTCATAACCTCAGTAATGTACTGTATTTGCTCGATCGCTATCAAATTAGTCGCTTACCAGTAGTTGAAGGACGAAAACTGATTGGAATTATTACTCGTGCAGATATTATTCGCGCCGAAGCAGACCGTCTGAATGGCGAAAATGCTACCCCAGGTCTACGTCCAGAACCTTCTTATGTAGTTTACCAAACGCGATCGCCCAACATCGGCAGAGGTAGATTATTGGTGACGGTAGCAAATCCCGAAACAGCCACTACTTTATTACAAATGGCTACAGCAATTGCCCGCGATCGCCATTATGAAATTGAATGTGTACAGGTGATTGTAGTATCTCGCAACAGCGCCCCAGATGAAACCCCAGTCAGAACGGCAAAAAGTCGGCGTTTGCTACGACAGGCCGAAGTCTTAGCAAAAAAGTGGCAAGTTCCTCTCCATACTCAAATTAGAGTTGCCCATGATGTCGCTGATGCCGTTTTAGAAACCATCAATGAACGACACATAGACCTAATTTTAATGGGTTGGAAAGGTAACACTTCTACCCCTGGGCGAATTTTTGGCAATGTTGTCGATACCATTATTCGCCAAGCCACCTGTGAAGTTGTGTTAGTGAAGTTAGGCAATATCCAGCACTCACTCCTCTTTCCTCCCCTTACCCCTTCTGCACCTCTCCCTCTCCCATCTCTCCACTTCAACCGATGGCTAGTACCAATGGCTGGCGGGCCGAATGCTCGATTGGCAATTAAATTGCTCCCAGCTTTGGTGACTTTGGGAAATGACCCCCAAATTCGCCTCACAAGGGTATTTAAACCATCTGAGTTTGAGCCAGATATGACGGTTTTAGAACAAGCCATCCGCCACCTGATTCGCCGTCGCAAGTTATCTAGTACGGTGGTGGCGCTGCCCGTTAAGGCTAATTCTGTTGCCGAAGGTGTGATTAATCTAGTGAAAACCGAAGGTTATGATGTAGTGGTTTTGGGTGCTTCCCGTGAGGGATTATTACAACAGGCAATTCAAGGTAATATTCCCGAAGCGATCGCCTCTGGTGTAGATAGTACTGTGATTTTGGTACGGGGTGCTATTACTAGTTGAGGTAAGGGGAAAGTGGGGTTCAAGAGTCCAAAAAAAACTGAATTTTTGACCCACAGGGAAACGCACCACCAAAGGTTTACGGTGCGTTAGGACTTAACGTCAATAACACACCCTACCAGACTCAAATCTTTTCTAAATTTAAGACTGCAATACCTCTGCTGTCTTCTGCTTATCCAATTTGAGAATCAATACTCCCAAAGGTGGTAAACACAAATCCAATGAATAAGGACGGTTGTGCAATGACCAATTATCTGTCCATTTACCGCCTAAGTTGCCCATATTGCTACCGCCATATTGACGCGCATCGCTATTAAACAACTCAGTATAAAAACCTTCTTGTGGTACGCCTATCCGATAATGAGAATGGGGTTGCGGTGTGAAATTACAAACCACAACTGCAAAATCGTCAGAATTTTTATCGCGGCGGATGAAAGAAACCACACTATGGCGGTTGTCGCTACAATCAATCCACTCAAACCCTTCCTGAGCAAAATCTTGGGTGTACAAAGCAGGTTCGGAACGGTAAAGGCGGTTCAAATCTTGGAAAAACTGCTTTAACTGTTGGTGCGGTTCATACTGGAATAAGTGCCACTCCAAATCAGCCCAGACATTCCACTCACTCCATTGACCAAACTCCATGCTCATAAACATGGTTTTCTTGCCTGGGTGAGCAAACATATAGGTAAACAAAGCACGCACATTACCGAACTTTTGCCATCTATCCCCCGGCATCTTGCCAATGATATTGCTCTTACCATGCACCACTTCATCGTGGGACAAAGCGAGCATGAAATTCTCGCTGTGGTTGTACCACATACTAAAAGTGACATTGTTTTGATGGAACTGACGGAACCAAGGGTCCATGCTGAAGTAGTCCAGCATGTCATGCATCCAGCCCATATTCCACTTCAAGTTAAAGCCCAGTCCACCTGTGTAGGTAGGCCAAGATACCATTGGCCAGGAGGTGGATTCTTCAGCTATTGAGAGCACACCAGGAAAATAGCTGAAAATGATGTGATTTACCTGACGCAGGAAATCTGCGGCTTCTAGGTTTTCTCTACCACCGTACTGATTGGGCAGCCATTCCCCTTCTTTACGGCAATAGTCGTTGTAGAGCATTGAGGCTACAGCATCAACACGAATACCGTCAATGTGGTACTTATCAAACCAGAACAGCGCATTGGCTACTAAGAAATTACGCACCTCATGGCGTGAATAGTTAAATACCAGAGTACCCCATTCTTTGTGTTCACCTTTACGAGGATCTGCGTGTTCGTAGAGGTGACTACCATCGAAAAAGGCTAAACCATGTCCATCTTTGGGGAAGTGGCCAGGAACCCAATCTACGATGACACCGATATCATTTTGATGACATTGGTCAACAAAATACATGAAATCTTCTGGCGTCCCAAAACGGGAGGTAGGGGCATAGTAGCCAGTGACTTGATAACCCCAAGATCCGTCAAAAGGATGCTCTGCTATGGGCAACAGTTCCAAGTGGGTGTAGCCCAATTCTTTGACGTAGGGAATCAGACGATCTGCCAATTCCCGGTAGGTGAGGAACCTCGCCCCAGGATTCAGTTCAGAAACTGTAACTACAGTCTCGGTTTCACCATTGGGCAATTTGGCTGGCTCGGCACTAGAGGCATGTAACCAAGAGCCTAAATGCACCTCATAAACTGATACAGGCTGGGTGAGGGGGTCGCTATGACGCCGCTTTTCCAACCAGTCTTCGTCACTCCAACTGTAAGCGTTTAAATTAGTGACAATTGATGCTGTTTTGGGGCGGGGTTCCTGCTGGAAACCGTAGGGATCAGATTTTTCGTAAATGTGGCCTGCAAAATTTTTGATTTCATATTTGTAATGCTCCCCCACACCGATTTCAGGAATAAACAATTCCCAAACTCCGGTAGGGCCTTTACGCATCTGGTGTTGGCGTCCATCCCAAAGGTTAAAATCTCCTAAGATAGAGACATTACGGGCATTAGGTGCCCAAACAGCAAAATAAACGCCCTTGACACCATCTACTTCCGTGGAGTGCGCTCCCAACTTTTCGTAAATTCGGTGATGATTACCTTCTCCAAACAAATGCAAGTCAAAGTCAGTCAGACGGGGAGAACGGAAAGCATAAGGGTCGTAGGTGACGCGCTCATGTTCCCCTTCTTTAATCCGTAACTGGTAATTTGTCAGTTCTGCTGTTTCAATAGTGCATTCAAAAAAATGGGGATGATGCACCGTTTGCATGGGGTATTCCTTTCGTTCTTGAGGAATAACTACCCAAACTGCACTTGCATTTGGTAGGTAAGCTCGTACAGCCCAGACTTTTTGTCCATTCTGTTCTATGAGATGAGAACCCAGTATTTCAAAGGGATCTTGATGTTGATTCCAAACGATGCGGTTAACCTGTTCAGGGGCGATCGTGGTCATGGACATTGAAGCTACCTACGTGAAATAACGTGATTGACTAAATTTACTTTTCTAACTGTGTATATATATTCTTTACATTTATTTGCAAATTTGCGCCATCGTTATCGTACATCAGAATGGAGCATGGGGGCAGCCCTGCTTTCGGTCGCCAGACTTGTAGCAAATGGCGTCATTGGGCAAAGAAAATAACAAACGACAAAATTGTCAAAAATTTAAGAACGGAAACAGTTGCAGCAAGGTTTTACGTAACCGGATGAGGTAAACAGTTTGTCGGATGTTGGAGTTTAATTGTGGTGGCGGGCTAGTTTGTAGCTCCTCTTGCAGTTGGGCATATTCAGCAGCAGTGAGAGGTTTGCCATCAATGGGCGATCGCGCTTCTGTGATGATCTCTGTCCGTAATATCTCTTCTGGTATCTCCTCTGGCGGTGGTAAGGCGTTGACTGCTGTCCCCAAATGGTTACCTAAACCCAATAGAGTGACAATACTGAGGCTCAAAACAAAAATTTTTATTTGCTTCATTGCTACCCTTTGGGGTTTTGAATTCTGTATTGTTTTGAATTTTGAATTTCTATAGTCCCGGTGGTAATGCTTCACCACATAGCTGGTGGACTTGGACAATGTGCTCAAACAGCCAAGGGTATCCCTGGCGATACTGTGGAATCAGTGCTAGAGGACTTAGCAAGGCGGCGGCAGCAATATCTGCGACACTCAAGCGATCGCTCACCAAATAATCAGTTTTTTGCCAACGAATAGATAGTACTTCCAAAGCAGTGGCTAGTCTATTTGTAGCTAATTGTACATTTGCTTGATTAATCTTATATTGCTGCCGCACTACTGCTATTACTATTTGGCTAGCTAGTGATGGGTCAATTTGTTTACCTTCTCCAGCCCGATACTGATAGTATACAAACCGAGTTGCTGTACCAATGCTTTCATCTAACCAATCTTCTAGCATCCACGCTTCTGTTTGCTGTTCATCGTCAGGTAAAAATAGTGCTGGCTCTTTTTGGTAGTTTTCTAAGTATTTAAAAATTTGTGTTGAGTCAGCGATCGCTTCTGGCTCTCCAGCAATTTGTGGTAACAAAACTGGCACCGTTGTCAAACCAGTCAGAGGTTTCACCTTGAGGATGTGCAAACCAGGAGTGAGATTCTCAACCTCATATTTAACTTTCTTATACCCTAAAGCCAGTCGGGCTTTGCGGCAGTAGTGAGATGTACTAAATTGTAGTAATAACATAAGAGTACCTCTAAGCAAAGCCACTAGTACCGCAGAGCGGAATTGAAAATTTGTCTTTAAAAGTTGAGCCACTCCGTTGCGGAGAGAAGTTGCCGGGGAGATGTTCTTTCCGGCAAACTTCGGGGGGAACCCCCGTTGTAGGAAGTGGCGTTCCTAGGTTGGGAAACCCGCCTACAGAACTTTTCGCAAAATTTAAAATTCAAAATGACTACAGCGTAAGCATTTCGCTGATTTGGAATGGGTTGTCTCTCTTACAAAGTTTGGCGGGACGGAAACCGACACCGCCAACGCCAGTTGCTTTAAGCCGACGGCAGTCCGCACAACGGGGGGAACCCCCGCAAGCGGCTGCCTTGGGAACCCGTCCAACACACTGGCTCAACTTGGCGCTATTTCCGCCGTGCTCTACTAGTAGCAGTCTGTCAATTTTGTTTTGAGGGATTTTTGGTAGTGTGAGCGAGACGCTCACGCGGGCTAAAGTCCATCATTTTTATCTTGACAGACTAGTAGTCTAATTCATTGATTTTTTTGGATAAAACTGTTCATAGTCAGGACTTGAATCCTGAGTACGAACCTCATGAAACTTTTGCCATGACTACTAGTTAAAACTAGAAAGACACTTGGTGGCGGTACTGACCGTCTTCACCAGTGTCTTCTACTTAACTTTGAGCTAGTTTAGCTATATCTAAGCTGCATTTAGGGTTTTAACCAGCAACACGATGTTACTAGTACTCCTACTCCTATCTCATCAGATGGAGTGATATTTAGCTTAGAGCGCTATTATCACCTGCTGGAAAGTGATTGTGACTACTTTCTAGGGTGTGCTGGTGGGAGTAGCAGCAGGGGTACCAGCATCGGTTGGCTCACCTGTAGCTGCGGGGCTTGTGGTTGCGTCAGTCCCACCAGGTGTACCACCGCCTTCGCAGGCTCCCAGAACTGCGGCCAAACTTAAAATTAGGGCTAAACCAAAGATTCTTGTTTTCATAACTCCTCTTTCACCAATTGTGGCGATAACAACATTTCACCTGATGAATACGATACCTTATTTGTTGCTTTTTTTTAAATGTTGAGAAATTTCAGATTTAAACACAATGCTTACGAGTATTTTTTCCGGTGATAGAATATCATGCAGCCATTAGAAGTATTTCTTTTAACAGAGAAAGTGACTTAATCTCCAAACTGCTAGATGAGCAGTTTTGGTAAGCATATCAAAAATCATGATTGTTACCAGACCCTTCCCTCTAAATGCTGCCTGTTGTCATACTCTTGAGATGCCATGCCTAAAAGTTTCAACCGTCCATTTGCCACTGACTGATTGCCAGTATTACAATACCCAGGAGATGTAAAGATTAGACACTCGCAAAAAATACCTTGTGCCAGAGGTAGGAAAAGCGCAATAGGAAAAGAATTATTTCATGCCTTGGTATCCACCCATTACTCGACTTCTGTAAAGAAGCTTATATAATGCAGCTAGCTTTCAGAGCACTATAAAAAAATTTGGGGTGCGATGTGTGCTGATTGCTCAAAAAGCAATCTTCACGGTAGAAAAAGCCAATAGTTAACCTAAGATATAGTTTTTCACATCCGCAAAAATTTATGGCTGTTGCTCGCAAATCAGCTGTTTCTGTAATGGGTACTTGGTTCCGGCGAGGTTCTACTTTACCTTTGGGGAAAGGACGTTCAATGCGTCTGAAGTCAGCTACCCAAAGAGCTTCCGCACTTGCCACGGAACCATCACCACTACCCTCAAAAATACAACGGCACTCATCCAAAAATTCCAGAAATTTATCTGTTTTTGCCACAAAGGAGACTAGTAAATCCACATCAGTACCAGTGTTGGCTCAACCATCAGTTGCCAAAACGAAAAGTGAAAAGTTGGGCTTTCTCAATCTCCCGATGATGCCTAATTCTGAAGCAGTACCGATGTGGTTAGTACGTTTCTATACTTTGCATCGTTATTCTTCGGTAGCGACGTTTTTGTTGGTGGCTACAACATTGGTAGTTTATGGTTGGACTGTATATTCTCAAGAACTGTGGAGTCAGAGTTACCGCAAGCTGCAAACTTTGCAACGTCAGGAAAGACAGTTGACGACAACCAACGCCACACTCACCAACAAAATGGCTGAGGATGCTGAAAAATCCGCAGCCGGCCTGCATGCACCAACTCCTGCCAGGACAATTTTCTTACCTCCAGCAGACCCAAACCCTAACTTGGTGCTCCCTAGTACAAGGCCAAATTCTGAACCGCAGGAACAAACCCCTCCGTCTTTGGGATATTAAAGTCAACTATGCAGTTATCAGTTAACAGTGATACTGATAACTGACAACTGATAACTGACACAGGAAGTGGCAATGCAGAAGTCATCAAAGAAATTTAAAAATTTTCGGCATTCAGAATTCACAAGGCGAGAGAAGGGTTCTCGGCGAGGGTTGCTAGAGAAACCAACAACTGCTGACAGTCAAGACCAAATATCTCACACGAGAGCTAGGTTATTTATTGCCTGGGGCATATTAATCATCGCAGGATTGGGGTTGGTGCTCAATTTGTATCAACTGCAAATTGTGCGGGGGCCAAAGTTAAAAGCCAGAGCACGCAGCCAGCAAATGGTCAACATGCGCCCTTTTATGCCTCGTCGTCCAGTGCTAGACCGCAGCAATGGTGTATTGGCAATTGACCGTCCTGTGTATACTGTCTATGCTCATCCCAAGTTGTTTGACAAGTCAAATGAAGAGATCGCAAAGCTACTAGCTCCCATGTTAAACAAAGACGCTGGTGAGTTAGTCAAGACTTTTGCTAGTAGAAAAACCGGTATCACCCTAGCTACGGCTTTACCAGAGGAGATAGCAGACAGGTTCATTTCATTACGTTTAAATGGCTTCGAGTTTATTCAAAAATACTCCCGTTTCTACCCACAGGATGATTTAGTTGCCGATGTGGTGGGTTATGTGAATCTCGACCGTCGTGGTCAGGCTGGCATAGAATATAGTCAAGAAAAGTGGCTAGAGCGCTCTGGGCAAACGGTGAAGCTAAGTCGAGCAGGTAATGGGGCATTGATGCCTAACAATGCTCCAGAAGGATTTTTGCATCGTGATGATCTGCGATTGCAGCTAACTATTGATAATCGCCTGCAAAGAGCTGCTCGTTCAGCGCTGAAGCAGCAAATGGAAAAGTTTGGTGCTCAACGTGGGGGAGTAATTGTGATGGATGCTTGGGATGGCTCCATACTGGCTTTGGTTTCCCAGCCTACTTATAATCCTAATCAATATTCTAAAGCTGATATTGCACTGTTTAAAAACTGGACAGTAGCCGATCTTTACGAGCCTGGCTCAACCTTTAAGCCATTGAATGTAGCGATCGCTCTAGAAAACGGCGTCATTAGGCCAGATGATGTATTTAATGACTCTGGTGTGATTCAAGTAGGCGATCGTACCATCAGAAATGCTCAAAGAAATAGTTATGGGCCCATCAGTATCGCTCAAATTCTCCAAAATTCTAGCAATATTGGCATGGTGCAAATGATCCAACGATTGCGGCCTAATGTCTATTACAACTGGCTAGAACGCTTAGGAATTGGGCAAACATCTGATACAGATTTACCCTTTGAAGTCAATAGTCGGCTCAAAAGTCAAGAAGAATTCATCTCTTCGCCAATTGAACCAGCCACTACCTCTTTTGGTCAAGGCTTTTCTCTCACACCGTTACAACTGGTACAAATGCATGGTGCTTTAGCCAATGGCGGTAAACTAGTTACACCTCATGTCGTCCGGGGATTGATTGATAGCAAAGGGCAAATGCATCATTTACCCACTCGCCCCGCACCGCGCCAAATTTTCTCCACTGCGACAACTCAACGCGTAGTAGAAATGATGGAATCTGTTGTTAGTGGAGGTACTGGCAAGGGGGCACAAATTCCGGGATATCGCATCGCAGGTAAAACCGGTACAGCCCAAAAAGCTAGTGACACAGGTGGCTACAAAGCTGGCGCTAGAATTACTAGCTTTGTGAGCATTTTACCTGCGGAAGCTCCTCGTTATGTGGTTTTGGCATTGGTGGATGAACCAAAGGGTGCAAATGCTTATGGTTCTACCGTTGCTGCACCGATTGTGAAATTGGTAATGGAAGCATTAATTCCCATTGAACAAATTGCACCAAGTGATACCACCAGGGCAAACGCACCTTATTTCCTAACAAAAACTAATAAGGATTTCAAAATCATTTATATAAATGCAAAATTTGGCAAAAAGATAAATAGAATAAATTGATTCTTTGCTAACACGTAAATTAGCTTA
>JAHHHF010000084.1 GCA_019359495.1 Goleter apudmare HA4340-LM2 | reverse complement strand
TAAACTGTTCTGGTATACAATCATTTTTATTTGGGGTCATACTTCAAACTGCTGAAATTGTTGTGCAATATGCATTTTGGCAGTTTTTGACCCCTGTTTCTTCAAGCTTTGTGAGAAATCCGGGTAATACCCTAGGTGCAAGGCTAGCACTGGTCTCCAGAGAGAAGATATCGTTCTTTGAGCAGTTTTATTCTGGTAGAACAGTTGATCTATGAGGTTGAGAATGGAGGCAAAAAGCGAGATAGTCAACCGATGCACACCTTTAATTGCGGCGGGTATCTTCTTGGGTGCGGGTTTAGGAGGGTTTGTAGATGGCATTTTACTACATCAGATCCTCCAGTGGCATCATATGTTGAGTAATGTGCGATCGCTGACAACCGTCTCAAATATAGATTTAAATATGCTATGGGACGGATTATTTCATGCTTTAGACTGGGTGCTAACCGTGGTAGGAGTAGCCTTGCTCTGGTGGTCAGGAGGACGTAATGATGTTCCTTGGTCATCACAGACCTTTTTTGGGTCTGTGCTCATCGGTGCTGGATTGTTTAATTTGGTTGAAGGACTGATTGATCACCAAATCCTGGGTATCCATCATGTCAAACCAGGCCCAAATCAGTTAGTGTGGGATTTGGGATTTCTCCTGCTTGGTGCATTTCTTGTGGTCTTTGGTTGGATTATGCTCCAAAACAGCAGAGTTAAAAAATAATCAAAAACCACGCTCACAAGGGGCATGGTTGTTAGGCACGGGGAAAAGTTGTATTCTTGATGTGAGGAATTGCGGATGATATTTGCAATTCAAGGCTCGGAATCAGCTTTTACAGCTTTAGCTTGACGACGGCGACGAGTTGTTAAGCATCATGATCGAATTGCAGTTGCAGTTTAGATAGGTCTACTTTTTGGGCATTGATAGTTTCAGGAGATAAGTACCGAGCTTCTTCACCAACAAAAGCTCTAAAGTCTTGGAGGATACTTTTAAATTCACCAGGAGCCTCGTCTCGGCTTTTGATCTCATACGCCTGAGCAGGTGCGATCGCAGATAAAACACTAGTTCCTAAAGCAGCAGTGGTGAGTAAAGCGGTAAAAAGTTGGTTTCTCATAATGACCTAGACCTGGAAGAAAGAAACTTTTTTCAGGAGTGCTTCATTTATATTTCACATTTAATTATTCGTCCATCTTTTTATGAATAATTATCTTAGTTTGAGTCTATGTAATTACCAATTTTTCCACTAAATGAACTATGTATTATCACCGTATTAAGTATTAATATACATTGATTATTTCTGATGATTTACTCTTAATAGTTAGCGTTTATTTTAATTTAAATTACGCATAATTATGGTTTTGGGAATCGGTAATTGGTCATTGCAGAATCCATTACCTATTCCCTACTTATACCAATTTAATATGAAGACGCATATAAATACCCCACCCGCGCTAACGCGCACCCTCCCCTTAGCAAGGGGAGGGCTGGGGAGGGGTAAAATTCTATGCAGCTTCACAAAGAATTGGTATTACTAACTAATCGCTAAACTTGGCCAGTCTGGTTGACGATAATAACCTGTCATATCATCAAACTTCCGCAATTCAACGCGATGGATCAAAAATTCTGGTGAATTTAACAGCCATTGTTGATTTAATTGAGATAGCAAGGCGCTGAGGTTTGTTCGGTCTAGATCAGGTATAATTTCCCCAAAATAACCTAATGTAATATGGGCGGTGAAGTGATAGTGTTGTTCAATGCCTAAGGCAATTAACCTGGGATTTTGATAAATTGTGCGGCGGAATTTAATTATCTCTTCATAGCAGCGTTCATCCTGGGGTATTAAACAAACACCTACAGCTCTTGGCATGACTATTAGTCCCAACACCTGCCAGTAAATTGGTTGACTCTCCTGTGTTATGGATTGTTGATATTGTTGAAATATTTCCGTAAAGCAAGAACGTAATTCTTGTTCAAACTCAGGATTTTTTTCACAGGCGTGACGGTAAGCACTGTCCCAAATCAAGTCAGCTAAGGTCAAATGAAAGCTAGCAGGGGGTACAGGCACAATCAAATCACGGTTCACAGGCAACTTTAACAGTTCCTGTTGGTAGATTTCTAACTTCTCGTAAAAAGTAGAGTTTTCGGATGCTTCTGCCGCAGGTGTGGTAATTAGGGTATAGCCGGGAAAGGGTGCTGCTTGTCTATACCCAGAGTGCGGCTGAAATTTAGAAGATTCCTGGATATGCTGAACTTGAGATCTATAAGCTTCTGGTAGCGTCATTCGCGCTACCCGATTCAAGTAAGTTTGGTAGTTGTCGTCCAATCTTCTGGGCCTCGTGCTTTCACTTGATTGATTTTAGGCAAAGTTACCGAGATTAACAAATTGGAGGTTGTGCCATGCCAATTTATTTTTACTGGGGTGAAGATGATTTTGCCATAGAAAAGGCTGTGACAGTTTTGCGCGATCGCATTCTTGATCCGCAATGGACAAGTTTTAACTACACTTCTTTTCTCCCAGACCAAGCCGATGCTACGATTCAGGGGTTAAATCAAGTCATGACACCCAGTTTTGGGGCTGGTGGCAGGTTAGTGTGGTTGATGAATACTACCCTGTGCCAAAATTGCCCAGAGAATGTCTTGGCGGAGTTAGTGCGAACCTTGCCAGCTATTCCCGAAAACTCATTTTTATTACTCACTAGTCGTAACAAACCAGATGAACGCTTGAAATCGACAAAAATCCTCAAACAATACGCCACTGAGGTTCGGGAATTCGCCCTCATTCCCCCCTGGAAGACAGAGTTATTGGTGCAGGCTGTTAATCAAGCGGCTCAAACTGTAGGTTTAAAACTTAACCCTAAAATTACGGAACTTCTGGCGGAGTCTGTAGGTAATGATACTAGACTGCTCTACAATGAAATTGAGAAGCTACGGCTTTATACTAATGGTAGTAATCAGGCATTAGATATAGATACTGTTACTCAGTTAGTCAGAAATACTACCCAAAATAGTTTACAATTAGCAGCAGCCATCAGAACAGGGGATACAGCTAAAGCCTTAGCTACCTTGAATGATCTGATCAACGCTGCTGAACCTGGTTTGCGGATAGTGGCTACACTCATTGGTCAGTTTCGCACTTGGCTATTGGTAAAAATTATGATGGAAAGTGGGGAACGGAATCAACAGGCGATCGCCAAAGCAGCTGAGATCGGTAATCCTAAACGTCTCTACTTTTTACAGCAAGAAGTCAAGTCCCTTTCTGTGCAACAACTTATCTCTACTTTCCCTCTACTATTAGAGTTAGAAGTGAGTCTCAAGCAAGGCACTTCCGATATATCAACCCTTCAGACTAAAGTTATAGAACTTTGTCAAGTATGCCAAAGAAATTAACAGTAAACCTAAAAATTTCATGGATTTAGAGTTTTTTGGAACTTCTGACTCCTAAAATAATTCAGAGTCATCATCACATCCCTACTTTAGTTCTGTGCCACACACGATATGAAGAAAATATCCATCTTTTTTCTCCGGTTAAACCTGCAACGGAAGCTTGCAAAATCTTTCTTTTACGGTACACTTGCCACTATGGGAGTGGTTAGTAGTGCTTTGGTCTTCAGCACGAAAGCTAATGCCCAAACTCCAGCAGTTAACAATACTGAAATTAACAGCTACGCTCAAGCTGTGTTAGCAATGGAACCAGCGCGACAAAAAGCTTTTGAAGAAATAAAAAAACTGATTGGCGGTAAAGAAGTCCCCAAAATAGTTTGTAATGATCCCAACAGTATGAATGGTCTTTCGTCACAGGCTAAAGATATCGCTGTCAATTACTGTAACCACTCTCAAAAAATGGTAGAAGGTCAAGGTTTGAGTATTGAGCGCTTCAATCTAATCACTGTCGAACTACAAAGTAATAATGAATTAAAAAGACAGGTTTACAATAGATTAATTCATCTACAAAGAGTTTCTGACCCCCGGTAGCGCCAATTTTTTCTCAGGAACAGAAATCATCTAATCGAAAATTAGATACCCCCAGAAATATCTGAGGGTAGATAATATTTTTGAGTTGTCAGTCAATAGTGACTCACAAGCCAGGACTACTAGCAATCAGGAAGTGTACACAATACAGTTCGGTTAAGTCCGAAATCCCGCCCTATAATAAATTTTGGGCTAATAGCTAAAAGCTCACTGGGGAGCCTTTTAACCCATTTTAATGGGTTTAAACTTCGGTTCCGGAAATTTATTTCACGGCTCTTAACTGAACCGTATTGGGAGTGTACAAACAAAGTACTACTATGTAGCTTGTTTTTAGTCTGATGCTTGTAGACCTACTCTTTCAGAATTTTGACTAAAAAATCAGTATAGATACTAATTATATCATCCATACATAGCAATTTGATGATTCATTTCCATAAATGCTTGTCGCTTGGCATGAATATTTTTCATGTGCTTCTTAACTGTATTCATTGTAATGTATAGCTTGCTAGCAATATCTTTGTAGCTATAGTTACCTCGATAAAGACACCAAATTTCAGCTTCTCGTGGTGTCAGGTCGTATTTTTTAACTTCAGCGATCGCTGTATTTCTCAATGACTCATATCGGTTCTCAATTGTGACTAAGAAGTAAGGAATTTGGCAGTTTTCTAAGCTTACTAATCTCACCCGTACCCGAAGTATAGTTGATTGATTAATGACAATTTCATCTGAGAGGATCATGAGTTGACCAGATAGTAAATTTCGACTATCCAATAATGATTGGCAAAGCTGCCAAATGACTGGAGGTACAAAATTTACATGGCAATCTTCGTGGCTTAATTGAGCACAAATTAAGTGAGCAGATGCATTAGCATGAACCAGTTCACCTACTTCACTGACAATTAAGATGCCATCTTCTAGTCCTTCAATCACGGCTTGTAAAAAAGAAGCTTGTAACAAATCTTGACAATCAATACTATCTAACTTTTGAGTTATAATTGCGGTTTTTGTCAGGGTCATCATATACAAAAATAAATTATTTAGTAGACAATGTAACTTCCTAAAACTGCATCCCTTTAAGTTAGAGAAACAGTGCCATATAGTAATTTTCCTTAAATAGGAGGAAACTCATACCAATTAAAAAAAAGAATGCGACAAATAAACTGTAGGGGCAAATGGTTGAGGAGCATCCCAAATGTGTAAATTTATTTTTTTGTAGTGATGGCTCTCTAGCCCGCTTCCTGGACATTAGGGAGCAAAATGCTACAAATTTTATTTTTGCAAAATTGGGATGCTCCCAATGGTTGTTTGCCCTCACCCACCATGCATCTGTCACAAAGATTATTGAAATTGGTATAAAATCCAAAATGGTATAAGCCTTCCTTTTTAAGTAGGTTGAGGGAAGATCAAGTCTGATCTGAACTGTATTGATTTAGTAGATGCATTTAACTGTAAATATGCACTCTACATCCAAACAAAGTATGTATGCAGATACAGGTGGGTGTTTCGTACTTTTGGGTTAAATAGGAAAAGTATCCAGTTTTCCTTTGATCCTGCATCCAAAATTACTTTTGGCAACAGGTGTATTAGTATTTATGCCTGATAGGCAACACAAACTATATACAACTCAGAAATTATTTATTTCGGATGTAATTTATACTACTGAGTTGCTTTGGCATGATGGTAGGGCACAGTGTGTGTCATATCTAGTCTCATAATACAGTACTATTACCGAGATATGAATCAATTCAAAATTCAATATAGTCTGTCATACTTACATTGACAGTCAGTGTATAAAGTATAACAGCACTCACCGTGCCCGATTTTTAACTACGTCCCACAAGGCTGGCAACTACTGTAGCTAACTCAACCGGCTCAATTGGTTTAGGCAAATGCAGCTGATAACCTTCCTGTATGGCACGCATCCGATCCTCGGCTCTAGCATAGGCTGTTAGTGCAGCCGCCGGAATTTTTCCACCTTGTTCTGCTGGTTGCTCCCGTACTTTGCGGATTAAGGAATAACCATCCTCTTGAGGCATACCGATGTCGCTGACTAAAACATCTGGTTTCCAGTCTAAAATCATCTGTAATGCTTCTGATACAGTGCCCACGGCTCTAACTTCAGCTTGGCACTGTTGGAGCACGGTGGTGATAAATTCACGGCTATCAGCTTCGTCATCTACAACTAACACCCGTACACCCGCAAGTAAAGGGCAGGTCAAGAAAGAAGCAGAATCTTTGGGTTCGCTGTTTTCTTGCGGTAAGCTGAGTTCGTGATTTAGCGACAAGAGTGGCAATTTGACTAGAAACATGGCCCCTTGCTGCTCACCTGGACTATCTACGTGAACAGTACCGCCATGCAACTCTACTAAATGTCGCACGATCGCTAAACCCAGACCCAATCCACCATGTGGCCTAGTACTAGAACTATCGGCTTGACGAAAGCGATCAAAGACATAGGGGAGAAAGTCAGGACTAATACCAATACCTGTATCGAGTACTTGGATTTGAGCGTAGTCGGTATGATTGTCTGGGAAATTTGGCGCTTGATCACTAATCTTTGAGAGTTTGATTTCTACCCCACCGCCTTGTGGTGTAAATTTGATGGCATTGGATAGCAGATTCCAGATGATTTGTTGCAAGCGTTCTGGATCACCGGCCACTAAAAATTTAAAATTTAGATCCTGAGCTTTACTCAGGGTAGTATGTTGGGGGAATCCAGGCAGTTGATAGATTTTGGATTTGAGGACTATGAATTCTGCATTTGCTTCCCACAAAGGAACTAGGGAAAAAGTCAAATCGATTTCCTTAGCTTGGGCGGCGAGACTGACGGTTTCCAGTACAGACTCAATTATCGGTATCAAATCACAAGTACGGACATTGAGACGCAATTGGCCTCTAATCATCCGGGAAATATCGAGTAAGTCTTCAATCAGCTGGGTTTGTGCTCTAGCATTCCGCTCAATTGTTTCTAGGGCTTTAGTTGTCTGAGTTTCCTTGAGGTTGCGGGAACGCAGCAACTGTGCCCAACCAAGGATGGCGTTGAGGGGCGATCGCAATTCATGGGACAATATAGCCAAGAACTCATCCTTCATGCGGTTAGCTTCTCGCAATTGCTCCGTTTGCTGTTGCAAAGAAGTAATTAAACCAGCACGTTCCATAGCGATCGCAATTTGGTCACATACTGCTTGCATCATGCCTTTTTGATTATCTGTGAAGCGAGTACGAGTGCGAGAACCAAAGGAAAGTGTACCCAATAGCCGGCCCTGAGCAATTAACGGGTAAGCATAATAAGCTGTCACTCCCAGGGAGCGAATTAATTCGGTTTTTTGCTCAGTTGATTGCTGCACATCTTCTATCGCAATAGCACGCCGCTCTGCGGCTGCTACACCGCAGACTGCTTGACCTAGGACTAACCACTCAATTTCTGCTGCTTGTGTTTGTGAAACGCCACTAAAAGAAGCTAAATGCATTAACTGAGAGTTTTCCTCGACCAAATAGTTAAAGTAAACATCTAATCCTATTTGCTCGGCGAGTTTGGTAAACAAGCTCTCAATCAGAGCTACAGGATGCTGGCTAGACAGTAGTTCGCTAGCGGTATCAAAAAGTAGCTGCAACCTTTTATACCCCAGTGACAGTCTTTTTTCTACCTGCTTCAGATTGGTAATTTCTTGAAAGACCATCACACAGGTAGCTGTATGACCATGCATGGCGGGCAGGGTATCGGCAAATATCAGTAGGGAGCGAATCCCACGGCTAGTATGCCAGTCTACCTCCAACCCATCTAGACGTTCTCCACGCGCCACCCGCACTCCTGGCATTTGATCATTGGGGATGCGGTTGCCAGTGGCATCACTGTAATAGTAAAATTTATGATACTCTGCGGCTGGTATACCTTGGGGAAATTCACCCCCTGCTAATTCGTCAGCAGATCGATTAGCAAAAGTGACCTTTGCTGTGATTGGTTCGATAAACAGCAATGGTCTTGGCATTAGGTTGAGTACATCTTCAAACCATTTTTGCTGATTTCGTAGTCCTACTTCTGCCTGCTTACGTTCTGTGATGTCTAAAAATGCACCGATGCATCCTCTAGTCTGACCTTCTTCATCAAATAACGGTGCTACATACTCTACTAGCTTGACAATTTTCCCATTGTCATGGATGACATCGATTTCAAAATCCAGAACTTCCACGCCTTGAGCAGCAGAGAGTTGCATGGGAAGTTCTTCTGGTAATAATTCTCGACCTTCACGATAAATTTTAAATGTTGGTCTTTCTTCAATAGGAGCACTCAGAGAGGCGTTGATATCTGGTGGTATCCCCAACTGCTTGGCAAAAGCTGGGTTGACTTTGATAGTGTGACATTGTGGATCTTCAGCAATGCCAATGCCAATCGGTATGACTTCCAGCAACGTTTGTAACTCAGTAACGCGTCGCTGGAGATCCTTGTTGAGTTGGACTACTTGTGCTTCTGCAAGTTGGCGATCGCGGAGTGCGGCTTGTCGTTCACTCAAGTCTAAAATGAAAGCAACTGTTTCTTGCTGTTTTTCTTTCAGCAGCACGTAACCTACTAAAACTGGTACGCGGCTACCATCCCGGCGAATGTATTCTTTCTCGTAGGGCATACAAGCGCCGTTGGCATTTTCTCTAGCTTCGGCGATTCTTTGGTCATCTAGCTCCAAATATTCTGGCGGTGTCAGATGTTGCCAGCTAATTTTGCTGCTGAGTAAGTCTTCTTGGGTGTAACCAATGATGTTCAAGAACGCATCATTTGCCTGCTGGATATTGCCTTGAGCATCACCAAAAGCAATACCTATGATGTTGGCGTCTACAAAGCTCTGTAGTTTGGCTTCATTGGCTCTCAATGCATTTTGAATGCGATTATTTTGGCGACTGAGGCGATCAACAACATACGCAATGTACCAAACCAAAATGGCGAAAATCACGATCAAAGCGATCGCAAATAGGCCTACAGCAAATGCAGCATCATATTGTTTTGCCTGTTTACCTTGAACTATTAACCACCCCACTAAAAAAGGTACTGCGATCGCAGCCAGTAACAACCTGCGAGCCAACAAGCCTCCGTAGCTATCACTCATAACTACACGCATCAATCCCTGCTTGGGATGCATCCCTAAAATGCCGATACACAACACTAAAAAGATTAGCGCTGTGTGTAACGCCATTAATGTTGTGTGAGGCAGTAAGCCATAGACATATTTCACTTTGTAAACATGAGCGAGCAGAGCCTGAAAGGCGATTAAAGCAGCTATCAGACTGAAAATCTGGGCATACCAATAATGACGGCGGCTTGGTTTCTTACCCAAAAGCTCCAGAGCTACGCCCACAAATATAAAGTTTAGTGTAGTGTTCAGCCCCATGCGCCCAGGATATGAGCCTATGAGCATCCGTGATGGATCACGGAACAGCAACTCATCAATTCCCAAATTCCAGCCAAACAAATATTCACTAAGTGTGAGTAAACCAATGCTTAATACCAGTAATGCACAGACCCTTGCCAACTTCGTGTAGAGAGCACTTCGACGATCAGAATTCTTGTTTTCTCTGCTCCCCTGATTATTCCCTAACGCCCAAGCATTCCCCTGATTTTTGCCATTATGTAACAGCCACAGTGATAAACCAGATAATAGAAAGCACAACCCAGAATTTGCCTTCATGATCATCTGACTGGTGTCGTAGCCGTTCTTGAGAAATCCGATCTCAAAACACCAGCCAAATAGTACTAAGCCACCAAATAGAATCACAAGTAAACTTGCAACTGTGACTATTAGTAAATGTACAGGAATTTGCTTTATATCTTGCGGCCGCAAGCGGTTGACTTTTAACATTGAGGTTTTGTAACCGCATCCGTAAGTAGTGTGATGATGTTCAGTATGAATTACGGTTTAATAGAGGACATAACTAGTATCCTACGCTACTACTGGTTGATAGCTTTTTCATCTACCTTTGTGCATATTTTTGTTGTTCAAGTGAAGAGATAGAAAAAATGCGCTAAAAATCTATCCTTGTAGATATTTCAAAATTTCTAGAAATGTAGTTGCCTATTATGATGATTGGCATTGAGCAGTGTTATTAAACCTTCTTATAAATCATCTACCTGGGACTCAATTTCCAGGCTAATAGCGAAAGTCTACTGAAACTAAACTCAAGATTACCCCTTCCCTACGGAACTCTGCGCGTAGCTTTCTTATCCATAGGGCTACGAAGAACATCTTATGAGAAGTGCCAAGCGCTACAAAATGCAAAATTCAAATTATAAATATGATCAAAACTGGCTGATAATGATGTGAGAAAGTGATAGCATGTCGAGCTGCAATACGTAAGTTACAAAAATATACCAAAGGACTCTGGAGAGGCAATTTCTATTTAGAAGGCAATGATTAAGTGGTAGCATTACTTGCGCTCTGCGAGAATATTCATGCGGATATATGCGTTGATTTATTTGAATTCAGATTCACTAACCATACCTACTCAACCAATGGTTGCAGTGATATTTTTTCTCCTTCAGAGATTATTCTTTAGTAAATTAACTGCGATAGGCAAAATACATTTACACAACGGTTGAAGCTATTAACTGTAGTGTTGATCAGCGTCCATGCTTACCCATATTTACTGTGCAGTGGTTTTTTGTTGTCTCTAGGTATACATTAGCTATAGTTTTTCAAATAAGTTTCAGGTAAACCACTGGACTTGCAACCATTCAAACTAGGGGTTCCTTGCTGGAAACACTTGCAGATAATCATGTAAATGTTAGCATAATCGTTTATGTTTGCCCGAAAAGTTTATGATAGCTATACCCAAGCTATATTACGATACATTTTTATCACCAAGCGCTCATGCACTCAACCGAACATTGATCAATGTGAGATTTTTGTTAATTGTGATACCTAAAACCATTAATTTTTAGATGGGATACTAGCGCATCTACAGTTTTTAAGGTTTAGTAAAAACTATATCCAGTATCATCAGAAAACTGCAAACTTCATGTGGTGTGAAAATCAAGAGAGGAGTGAGGACATGGATTTACGTAGGGATGCACTGCAAATCCTGAAAGATACTAGTAGAACTTTTTTTATTCCCATAAGTATATTACCACCAGGATTGCAAGAGGCAGTCGCATCGGCATACTTGTGTATGCGTGCTATTGATGAAATAGAAGATCATCCAGAACTTGATAACTTAACTAAAGTGAAGCTGTTACGCACAATTAGTTCGACATTGCAAGCAGGTGTTGACGGCTTTGCAGTTGATGCTTTTTCTTTAGGATTTAACGGCTATGAGAATACGTTACCAGAAGTTACTGCTGGAATTAGAGAATGGTCAATACTAGCACCTGAAGCGATCGCCCCCCGGATTTGGGATGCGACTGCGGCAATGGCAGACCGGATGGCAGACTGGGCGCAAAGAGAATGGAAAGTTGAAACAGAGTCAGATCTGGATCATTATACATTTGGGGTGGCAGGTGCGGTGGGATTGTTACTCTCGGATTTATGGGCTTGGTACGATGGAACGCCATCTAACCGTACCCAAGCAATTGCCTTCGGTCGAGGCTTGCAGGCGGTGAATATCCTGCGTAACCATACCGAAGATGTGAAACGGGGAGTAGACTTTTTCCCAGAGGGTTGGAATGCTGCCGATATGCATGAGTACGCACGTCGGAATCTGGCATTAGCAGATATGTATATTAATACTCTGCCTGCTGGCCCGGCTTTGGATTTTTGTCAAATTCCCTTAACCTTGGCACATGGCACTCTTGACGCCCTAGCTAATGGTAAAGAAAAACTTAGCCGCCATGATGTTTTGAAACTCATCCAGCAGCTGATTGGTGCAAGCATGAAAGCTAGTTAGTAGTTATGGGAGATGAGGGAGACAAGGGAAATAGGGGAGATAGGAGAGTAATTGTCTCCACCCTGCGGGTGATGTTCCTTCTCCCAAGGGGAGATGCTGACGTGAACGTCGCTACTGCTAGGCGTTCTCGTCAGAGTAGCCGCTATGCGTCTAGATCCTCCTCATCTTCCTATGCCCTATGACGCCAGTTTGCTTAAGTCGGGAAACCCGCCCACGCAACTGGCTCCCCAATGCCCCAATATAAAAAAGGAGAGAAATTTAGTGAAGAAAACCATGTTCCTCAGCCCTCCTTCCTTCGATGGGTTTGACGGTGGTGCTGGTTCACGATATCAAGCCAAACGCGAAATTACATCATTTTGGTATCCCACATGGCTGGCACAACCTGCCGCCCTCGTACCTGGTAGTAAGCTGGTAGATGCACCACCACATGGTCAAACTGTGGAAGATGTGCTGAAAATTGCCAAGGATTATGATCTGGTAATCATGCATACCAGCACACCATCATTGACTAATGATGTTAAGTGTGCAGAAGCGATTAAAGCTCAAAACCCAGATGTGAAAATTGGTTTTGTTGGGGCACATGTGGCTGTTTTGCCAGAGGAAACCCTGCGAGATCACCCAGTAATTGACTTTGTTTGTCGTAATGAATTTGACTATACCTGTAAGGAATTAGCAGAAGGTAAACCGTGGGCAGAAATTAAGGGTTTGAGTTACCGCGATGGCGATCGCCATTCCAATATCCACCACAACGAAGAACGCCCATTAATCCACGACTGGGATGCTATGCCCAGTGTCCTCCCCACCTACGCCCGTAATTTGGATATCACCAAATATTTCATCGGCTACTTACTACATCCCTATATTTCCTTTTATACTGGGCGTGGTTGTCCCGCAAAATGCACATTTTGCCTCTGGCCGCAGACGATTGGTGGTCATCTCTACCGTCATAAAAGCCCTGAAGCCGTGGGACGGGAGATGGCAGAAGCCAAAGCGATTTTTGGCGACAAGGTGCGGGAATATATGTTTGATGATGATACATTCACGATTGATAAACATCGGGCGATCGCTATTAGTGAACATATGAAGCGCCTGAAATTAACCTGGAGTTGCAACGCCCGCGCCAATTTAGACTACGATACCCTGAAAACACTGCGTGATAACGGTCTGCGCTTGTTGTTAGTTGGGTTTGAATCTGGGAACCAAGATATTCTCAACCGCATTAAGAAAGGCATCAAGCTAGAAGTGGCGCGGGAATTTATGAATAACTGCCGCAAGCTCGGCATCACCGTCCACGGTACTTTTATTATTGGTCTACCCGTGGAAACAAGAGAAACCATAGAAGAGACAATTCGCTTCGCCTGTGAACTCAGCCCCCATACCATTCAAGTCTCAATCGCCGCACCTTATCCTGGGACAGAACTTTATGAACAAGCCAAGGAAAACGGCTGGTTTACCAATCAGTCTCTAGTGGCTAACTCCGGTATTCAAACCTCAACCTTGCAATACCCCCATCTTACTAGTGCGGAAATTGAAGACGCCGTTGAGCGTATGTACCGTAAATTCTACTTCCGTCCCCAAGCCATCATCCCCATTGTCCGGGAAATGATCAGCGATCGCCAAATGTTAGTCCGTCGCCTACGTGAGGGCGGGGAGTTCTTTTCCTACCTCAAAGAACGCCGCACTCAAGCTGCTGCTAGGTAATAGGCAATAGGAGTATACAAATGCCCAATGCTCAATGCTCAATGCCCAATGCCCTATGAGCAATTCCCCACGTCGTCGCTTTGCCATTATTAATGGTGATGATTTCGGTTTTTCTAGTGAGGTTAACCAAGCGATTATTCGAGCTTATGAACAAGGAGTGTTAACTAGTGCCAGTTTGATGGTAACGGGTGATGCGGCTGAAGAGGCGATCGCTTTGGCACGTAGTCACCCTGATTTGGCTGTGGGTTTACATCTGGTGTTGGTGTGTGGTAAGTCGGCATTACCACCTTTTCAAATTCCCAATTTGGTTGACTCTTTGGGTAACTTCTCTAACAATCCTTTGCAAGCTGGTTTGCTTTACCAATTCCATCTAGCAGCTTATGAAGAACTGCGGCGAGAAATCCGCGCCCAGTTAAAGAAGTTCCGGAATTTAGATCTGCCCCTTTCCCATGTAGATGGACATTTACATTTACATACCCACCCCGTAGTTTTACGTATTTTAGTAGAGTTGGCACGGGAGTTTGATATTAAGGTGATTCGTCTACCATCGGAAGAACTGGAGATATTCTGGAAACTCGACCGGAGTAATTTACTGAATAAGCTAGTTTGGACGGGTGTGTTTGGTGGTTTACGCCACTATGGTGAAGGGTTGCTGAGAGCTAATGGTATTAGTTTTGCTGAACGAGTTTATGGTTTGTTGCAAACTGGTAGCATCACTGAGGAGTATTTGCTCGGATTGATACCTCAAATTCAGGCTGATGTAGTGGAGATTTATGCACATCCAGCCGTGAAAACTGGTGAGGCGGAACTTGCAGCCCTGTTGAGTGAGCAAGTGCGTGAGGCATTAAATGTGAATGGTTTTGAGTTGACTAATTATCACCATCTGACATTGATCTAAGTGAAAACAGCGAAGCGATCGCTCTATTGCCAATTATGAATACTTCTTGTTTGCAAGGGAGGGCTGTAACCCTTGTTTTTAGTTAGAGAACCTCTATTATGAGTTATTTGTTAGATACTAATGCCTGTATTCGGTATCTTACTTAATATAGGATTCATATTTGATTTTTGGACAGATACGTAGTAGCGTGTCTAGGCTAAAATGTTGCAAACAATTTGGGAGCATCCCAAATGTGTAAATTTATTTTTTTGTAGCTTCTAGCCCGCTTCCTGGACATTAGGGAGCAAGATGCTCCCACTACAAATTTTATTTTTGCAAAATTGGGATGCTCCCAACAATTTTCTTGTGGTGCGGGCATCTTGCCCGTTCTACAAGAGATTGCTAATACACAAAATTAGCTTAGACATGCTACTACACATACTGAGTTTTTTTCAGATATCAAATCGGATTCCTATAGATCAGGTTTATATTAATTTGTGTCGATCGCACATGAGGTAACAAAAAATGATTGCTGTAAAAGGTAAGTTTCCTAAGTTAACACCCGAAGAATATTTTGCCTGGGAAGAAGAACAATTGCTTCGCCATGAGTATCTTAATGGTGAAGTTTACGCTACGACTGGGGGGACTCAAAATCATGGACGAATTGCTAGTAATATTATTTTCATTGTTAAAGGTCATTTACGGAGCGGTGGTTGCCAGGTTGGTAATTCCGATTGTCGTGTAAATATTTTTGAAACGAAAGATTATGTTTATCCTGATGTGAGCGTTACTTGCGAAGATCTCGATCGCACTGCAATTCAAGCAATTCAATATCCCTGTCTAATTGTTGAGGTTTTATCTCCAAGTACAGCCAGTGATGACCGAGGGGATAAATTTAGATTATATCGTCGTAATCCTAGTTTGCAAGATTATCTTTTGGTTGATGCTGAGAAAATAGCGATTGATTTATACCGCAAAAATGATCGCGGTAATTGGGAGATTTTTAATTATCAATCGGGTGATAATATCGAGCTACAAAGTATTGATTTAAGTTTTCCTGTTGAGTCGGTTTATGAGGATATTGTTTTTGAGGAGTTAGTATAAATTGCTAGTATTTCTAATCAGTTTGGGAATGAGTTAGAGTGAGCCATGAAGACTCACCCTAATTAAACTATACCAACAACGCCTGTTCCTCTTTGGAAATCACCCGCCCTTCATCCTCAAAACCAGCAATTTGATCGAAGTTTAAATAGCGATACAAATCATCAGCAAAAGGATGAATTTTCTTCGCCACAATATCCAGATATTCCTGTACTGTGGGAATGCGTCCTAACAAGGCACAAACTGCGGCTAATTCTGCGGAACCAAGATACACGCGGGCATCTTTACCCATGCGATTATTGAAGTTGCGGGTAGAGGTAGAAAACACGGTTGTACCATCAGCAACTCGCGCTTGATTACCCATACATAAACTGCATCCAGGCATTTCTGTCCTCGCACCCGCAGCACCAAAAATGGCATATACACCTTCTTCTTTGAGTTGGGTTTCATCCATGCGAGTTGGTGGTGCTATCCACAGACGGGTTTTTACTTCACCTGCGCCTTCTAAAACTTTCGACATTGCCCGATAATGACCGATATTTGTCATACAAGAACCAAGGAATACTTCTTGTACTGGGTCATTAGCAACCTCTGATAATAATTTTACATTATCAGGGTCATTGGGAGCGGCGACAATTGGTTCTTTGATTTCGTTTAAATCAATTTCAATGATTTGGGCATACTCTGCATCAGCATCAGCTTCCAGTAATACGGGATTTGCTAGCCATTCTTCCATTTTGGCGATGCGGCGGAGGATAGTACGCTCATCGTGATAGCCTCTGGCTATCATATTTTTTAGCAAAGTAATGTTAGAACGCAGATATTCGGCAATGGTTTCTGTACTCAGCTTAATTGTGCAACCTGCACAGGAACGTTCTGCTGATGCATCTGTGATTTCAAAGGCTTGTTCGACTTTTAAATCTGGTAAGCCTTCAATTTCTAAAATTCTGCCTGAGAAGACGTTTTTCTTATTCTGCTTCTCTACTGTCAGTAACCCTTTTTGCATTGCCACATAAGGAATGGCGTTGACGATATCCCGCAAGGTGACACCAGGTTGCAATTCTCCTTTGAATCGTACCAAGACTGACTCTGGCATATCCAAGGGCATGACACCCAAGGCTGCTGCAAAAGCCACTAACCCGGAACCAGCAGGGAAGGAAATACCCAGAGGGAAGCGGGTGTGGGAGTCGCCGCCTGTGCCTACGGTGTCAGGTAGCAACATGCGGTTGAGCCAAGAGTGAATGATTCCATCACCGGGACGTAAGGCGACGCCGCCACGCTGGGCGAAGAAGTCCGGGAGTTCGTGATGGGTTTTGATGTCTACTGGTTTGGGATAGGCGGCGGTGTGACAGAAGCTTTGCATCACTAAGTCTGCACTGAAGCCGAGACAGGCGAGTTCTTTTAGCTCGTCGCGGGTCATGGGGCCTGTGGTATCTTGGGAACCAACGGTAGTCATGATGGGTTCACAAGATGTACCGGGACGAACGCCAGGTAAACCGCAAGCTTTACCTACCATTTTCTGTGCGAGGGTGTAGCCTTTGCCTGTGTCGTTCGGTTGTTGGGGACGGATGAAGATGGTGCTGGGTTCTAAACCGAGGGCTTGGCGGGTTTTGTCGGTGAGGGTACGTCCGATGAGTAGAGGGATGCGTCCCCCGGCGCGGACTTCATCGAGGATGGTGTCTGGTTTGAGGGTGAAGGTGGTGATAACTTCGCCATCTGCGTTGGTGATTTCACCTTTGTAGGGGTGAATAGTAATTACGTCGCCAGTTTCTAGCTTGGTGACATCACATTCTATCGGCAAAGCACCGGCATCTTCAGCTGTGTTGAAAAAGATAGGCGCGATCGCACCACCTAAAATATAACCCCCGGCGCGTTTGTTCGGAACAAAGGGGATATCATTGCCCATGTGCCACAACACGGAGTTAATGGCAGATTTCCGTGAGGAACCAGTACCCACTACATCCCCAACGTAAGCCACGGGATGTCCTTTTTTCTTCAACTCGGCAATGGTTTCTAAGCTTCCTGGTTGCCGTGACTCTAGCATGGCTAGGGCGTGTAAGGGAATATCTGGGCGGGTGGTAGCGTGGGTAGCGGGGGATAAGTCGTCCGTGTTGGTTTCCCCAGGAACTTTGAAGACGGTAACGGTAATTGCTTTTGGTACTTCTTTCCGCACGGTAAACCATTCTGCTTCTGCCCAAGCATCAACTACCTGCTTGGCATAGGGATTAGTTTTAGATAATTCTAAAACATCATGGAAAGCATCATATACCAAGAGGATTTTGCTTAAGGCGTTAGCGGCGTAGGCGGCGATGGGTTCCTTTCCCTGTCCACCCATAACTAGAGGGGTTTCGGAAGAGTCGGAGACGGAGACGGTGGGTAATTGCAACAACTCAATTAAGGATTGGACATTATAACCACCTACCATCGTGCCCAGTAATTCTACCGCCTGGATTCGAGAAATTAAGGGGCTTTTAGTGTCGCCTTTTGCGATAGCAGTGAGGAAACTGGCTTTGACGTAAGCCGCCGCATCCACACCAGGGGGTACGCGTTCACAAAGTGTGGGCAAAGCCCATTCGCGCAATAAATGCAATAATGTATCTTCTTCCCCTTGTGGTGGATCTTTGAGTAATTCACATAATTCTGAGGTTTGCTTGGCATCCAATGGTAAGGGGGGAATACCGAGTTGGGCGCGTTCCGCAACATGCTGACGGTATTGTTCTAGCATTTTTGTGTTCTCTATTCGGATGTTCTTACCTTAATTATGGAATATTTTTAGGCAATAATTGGCTATCAAAATTTACCCTATTTTTATGACTGAAAGCCTTACTGGTAATTAGTTTATTGTGCTTTTTTATATACTGAATGTATAGTTTTTATCAACCAAATATAGGCGTTTTATTTGGTTGATAAATTGCTCATGAAGGCAGGCAATAAGCACCGGATGATTATTGATATTTATGGTTGGTTTAGCCAAGTTTCTAAATCAGCAACACTAGAAAAATCTAATAATGCTTCTCCTAGGCTCTCTAATTGTTCAATTGATAATTCTCTAATTTTTTCGATTAATGATGTATCAATCTCACCCAGACGACGATTGAGTAGACGTATAACTAAACGTTGTTCTCCTTGTTGCCTCCCCTCTTGTCTTCCCTCTTGTCTTCCCTCTTCTTTAGCTTGTTCTCTGTCTCTTTGATAAAGTGGTTCTAGCCGCATAATTAACTCCTGATCATCTGCTTCTAATTCTTGATTTACTCTCAAGTTTTCCCGCAAGTTGTAAACTAATCCCAGGGTTGCTTTTTGGTATGGATGATTTAATGGTAACGCTTGCAACTCGATAATCGCTTGTGACTGCACACTTCCCCTTCCCAAAAGTCTCAACCATAAGGTTTCTGCTGTTGGCGGTAGTTGGTGTATCGCCACAATTACTGTCCGTAAAGCATCTGGGAGAAAATTTACTCCTGATGACCAATCTGCTTTTTGCACAGTGCCAAAGCTAGATAATCTAGTTTCAGATACAGTAGGTGTCAGAATCCACAATTTGGGTATTTCTGATTCCTGAAGTTTGGTTTTATTAGCTTTAGATTCTCGTCGTAGGAAAGCCTTTACTTCTAATAATTTTAGAATACAGTCGCAGATTTCATCAGTAGAAGCTGGATTGCGGAACGGTTCTATGAGTGCAGGATGTTCGGCAAATCTTCCTAGCAAACCCAGTATTTGTAAATTAGAGCTTTGTTGTTTAGCAGGAGTGAATAAAACATCTATTTCTTTTATCTCTCCTGAAACTTTTTCTGATGCCTTGACTTCGCCGTAATCTTTTAACAGTTCTTCCAGATAGTCTTTGGCAAATTTGTCATGTATAAAACGGGTCATTATTTATAGAGACGTGATGAATGACATTTTCATAACCATCAAAAATTATATTCTGCGATCGCTCCTTGAGGCTTCAGGCTACAATACGATGTTTTGTAGAATCCATCCCAATTGTTCAAGTTAGGTTGATGAGTCCGTTAAAAGGTTGTTGGTGGGTGAGTGCAATCATCGCTACATAGTGTATATTGTTGATTTACAGCGATCGCAGAGTTTAAAAAGATTGCAATATGGAAGTTTCACCAAAGGAGAATATTGCCAAAGCAAAGGAATATTGGAAGGACTACAGGAGTAGTAGTCTGTCAATTTTGTTTTGAGTTGTAGAAATATCCAGTTATTTATTTTAATTTAAATAAATTGCAAATTGTTTTAGATGTTACAGTTTACAAGTCTCGATGCGAGAGAAGAGTGCTAACATCCTAAACGGTGTTTAACCAAAATGAAAATAAAATGAATGCCCCAGTTTTATGTCTAGACCAACAGGGAGGTGTCCTCTGTAAGATGAGGTATTAAAAAGTACTTTACTATAAGAGATCCAATTACCTTTCACTTTCCATCCTACTAGTCTGTCAAGATAAAAATGCTCGACTGTAGTGCGGGCATCTTGCCCGCGTGAGCGAGACGCTCACACTACCAAAATCCCCTCAAAACAAAATTGACAGCCTACTACGCGATCGCGCATAATTCAATAAAGACAGCAAATTTATCTAATTTATTTGTGTTTATTATAGTAATTAATGATACTGTCCCACTAAATGTCAAAATTACTGGTTATCTTTAAATTACAGATTTAACCTAAAGATTTATGCAAGTGTTTGCAATATTTTTAACAAATTCCGATACAATGATAAATTTGTCCGCCGCATCCCGTTTTTAGTATATGTCCAAAACATACACCGTTGAAATTCGCCACCAGGGCGCACTGCATACTTTGCAAGTTCCTGAAGATGAAACCATTTTATCAGTAGCTGATAATGCTGGTTTAGAGTTGCCTAGTTCCTGTCATGCTGGTGTTTGCACTACCTGTGCTGGTCAAATTATTGAGGGAACTGTAGATCAAACTGATGGTATGGGTGTTAGCCCAGAGTTGCAAAAACAAGGTTATGTATTGCTTTGTGTTGCTAAACCCCGTTCAGATTTAAAAATTGAAACAGAAAAAGAAGATATTCTTTATCAATTGCAATTTGGTAAAGATAATTAATCAGTTATCAGTAAACAGTTATCATCTGGAAATTCTGATTTGATAACTGTTTACTGTTAATTGACAAATGACATAGGTTATCCTAGAAAGCACAAAACAACGGGATTTAAGCTATGACGACGCATTTTATTACAGCTGAAATCGACCTACAAGCCACTCCAAAAGAATTACAGCAAGCAATTGAGGCAGAGTTGGAAAAACAAGGTGAACCCCTGCGCTGGGCGATTACCTCTGTTGACGATGAACAGCAAAAAGCTGTTGTAGAAGCTGTTGTGACTACAGTCAGTGCTGAGTAATTAAGTAATGAGTCTTGAGTATTTAGAAGTGTAGCAGGCAACAGGCAATAGGTTTAAAAGTCTGTTTGTGTCAGGTTTTTATGATGAGCGGATGTCTTAATCTACCTGTCCACAGCTATATTACAAATTTTTACTATTCAGGACTCAAAACTCAACTATGCAACGTCCTTACACAGCTATTTTGACTATACCCACTGGCATTGGGGCAGCAATTGGCGGCTATGCAGGAGATGCGATACCAGTTGCCCGCACAATAGCACAGGTTTGCGATCGCCTAATCACTCACCCCAATGTCCTCAATGGTGCTAGCCTCTACTGGAATCTCCCCAACACTTTCTATGTTGAAGGTTACGGACTTGATAAATTCGCTGCTGGATGTTGGGGTTTGCGTCCTGTGCGTAGTAACAAGATAGGTTTACTTTTAGACCAGGGTATCGAGCCAGAATTACGGCTCAGACATCTGCAAGCAGGCGATGCTGCCAGAGCTACCCTAGGTTTGAACATCACAGATTATGTAATTACAGATGCACCATTAAACGTAGAATTACGCACCTCAACATCCGGGGCAAGTTGGGGAACCATTGGCAACCCAGATAGCTTACTCAGGGCGGCTGAAGTATTAATAAAAAAAGCAGGAGCAGAAGCGATCGCAGTTGTTGCCCGTTTCCCTGATGATATGGATGCAGCAGCAGTAGAAAACTACCGCAACGGTCAAGGCGTCGATCCCTTAGCAGGTGCTGAAGCCGTTATTAGTCATTTGGTAGTGCGAACCTTTCAAATCCCTTGCGCCCATGCACCCGCCCTCGCCAGTGTACCTCCAGACCCTAATTTATCACCCCGTGCCGCCGCCGAAGAATTAGGTTATACCTTCCTGCCGTGCGTCCTGGTTGGACTGAGTCGCGCGCCGCAGTTTATCATAGATAGCAGAATCACCGCTTTACCAGCAGATATTTGGGCAGACCAAGTTGATGTAGCGATCGCACCTGCAACAGCTTGTGGAAGTAGCGCCTTACTGAGTTTAGATCAGAGACGATGCCAAATTATTACCGTAGATGAAAATAAAACTCAGATCCAAGTCCCTCCTCAAGCATTAGGGATAGAATCTATACAGGTAAACTCTTATTTAGAAGCAGTAGGTGTATTAGTCGCCCACAAAGCAGGTATTAATCCCCTATCTCTCCGTCCAGGATTATCTTCTATGGGTCATTAGTTATTAGTTATTTGTCATTTGTAAAGACGCGATTAATCGCGTCTTTACAAGGGTCAAGAGTCAAAAGTTATTCCCCATTCCCCATTCCCCATTCTCCAAATAAATACTCGTGGTTGAACAAAAAAAACAAGAGCCAGAAATGCCATATTTAACACGCATCCAAGTACTTGGGGCTATGGGTGCAACAGCGATTATTTTATGGATAGTCGCCAAACTATGGCTGCGCTTCGGTGAATTTTCTCTATTTTCTTGGCATTGGAACAGCAGTGATTTCATCTTAGGAATTGGTTTAGGGTTAATTATTACTTTTGTCAGTGGTTTAGCTTACCGCTTCTGTACCCCATACCGTAAAAGTGCAGATTATTACCTGGAATTAGTCTTGAAACCCTTAGCTTTACCAGATTTAATTTGGCTGGGGTTATTACCAGGGTTGAGTGAGGAATTGCTATTTAGGGGGGTAATGCTGCCAGCCTTGGGATCGGATCTTGTAGCTGTCATCGTATCCAGTCTTTGCTTCGGTGTCTTGCACCTCAGTGGTGCTAATCAATGGCCCTATGTGATTTGGGCAACTATTGTTGGGTTAATGCTGGGTTACAGCGCTCTAGTTACTGGTAACTTGTTAGTACCAATTGTTGCTCACATCTTGACAAATTTAATTTCTAGCTATTTGTGGAAAATGCGGCAATTGAATTAGGTAATAACCCAAGTTGCTAGTTACATAGATGCACCCTGGAATCATTACATTAAACAGTCGATTCGTCATTATATTGAAACCGTATTTAGCGGGATTACAAGTGGTTTTCAAAAATCGATTCATGCGGTAACGTATGAAGGTTTTTTACTGAAGTTGCAAGCTTTTATTTTTGCTTACACTCTGCAACAAGCTTTTATTGACTAAGTTGCAAATGTTACCTTCTATTCAACTACACTGAACATTCTTCATGGCATTTTTATGGTGGTTGGAGTTCGTACAACCCTTATTTACCGTGCCTACACTTTCCATCTCCTCTTTTGTCTTCTATTACCCACAACTTGGGTTATTAGGGATTTGGATGAATTTTAACAATATTCCCAACCCGCTCCAGTGAAATAATAGTATGTTTCAATCCCTAATAGGGATTTGGATGAATTTTAACACTTTTATAGGCATTCTGTTTACTATAAAAAAGTAGTTTCAATCCCTAATAGGGATTTGGATGAATTTTAACTCTGCACAGGAATACACTTATCTCTGCATTCCTTGTTTCAATCCCTAATAGGGATTTGGATGAATTTTAACTTTTATGAAGTACATCAAAACCCGTATCAATACCAAGTTTCAATCCCTAATAGGGATTTGGATGAATTTTAACCTGGTACAGATGTTAGATTCTTTCAGATATTTAACAAGTTTCAATCCCTAATAGGGATTTGGATGAATTTTAACTTATATATAACCCTCAGAATGGGAAGTTTAGTAACAGTTTCAATCCCTAATAGGGATTTGGATGAATTTTAACGGAGCGATCTGCCAGGGAAGGGCGTAATCCTAAGTTTCAATCCCTAATAGGGATTTGGATGAATTTTAACGGGATATGGGCAAAATTAATAATTTAAATTCACAGGTTTCAATCCCTAATAGGGATTTGGATGAATTTTAACCAGCGCCGATTCCGCTACACAAATCAAGTTGTCGCGTTTCAATCCCTAATAGGGATTTGGATGAATTTTAACGTGGGTTTAAATTTTGATATCTCTAATTTAACTTGTTTCAATCCCTAATAGGGATTTGGATGAATTTTAACTAGACAAATATCCCCACAAGGAATCGTGCCATTTTGTTTCAATCCCTAATAGGGATTTGGATGAATTTTAACCTGAACCAATTCAATACTCTGATGTAATTCTATTCGTTTCAATCCCTAATAGGGATTTGGATGAATTTTAACTTTTTTTTATGACATGTTTTTCGCGGGGTACATAAAATGTTTCAATCCCTAATAGGGATTTGGATGAATTTTAACGATTGACTTACGCAATCTTCACCAGTGATAGATACGTTTCAATCCCTAATAGGGATTTGGATGAATTTTAACATAGTAGCAGTGTTTCAAAAGTACGGCTATCCAGTTTCAATCCCTAATAGGGATTTGGATGAATTTTAACAATCTCATCCGTATTGGTTTTACCTCCAATAATACGTTTCAATCCCTAATAGGGATTTGGATGAATTTTAACTGGTTATTATTAGAACTCTGATCATAGAAGGTTCTGTTTCAATCCCTAATAGGGATTTGGATGAATTTTAACACGAATACCTTCCCGAATACCGAGAAGTGCAGCAGTTTCAATCCCTAATAGGGATTTGGATGAATTTTAACTACCGGCAATATTTACCATCCGATGCTGATTTGAAAGTTTCAATCCCTAATAGGGATTTGGATGAATTTTAACCGTCCAGGCGTAATTCCATGCAAGTCTGGATTGTGTTTCAATCCCTAATAGGGATTTGGATGAATTTTAACTAAGCCATGCCTGGAATCGGGACGGAAAAAATCAGTTTCAATCCCTAATAGGGATTTGGATGAATTTTAACCAGTGATTGTCCTGTACGCTGATGGCGGTGCTGGCAAGTTTCAATCCCTAATAGGGATTTGGATGAATTTTAACATCTGAGTTGGAATCTGAGTTGGGATCTGAAGTTGGTTTCAATCCCTAATAGGGATTTGGATGAATTTTAACGCGACAAGGAAGTACTCTTAAAGAAAGTTACTGAGTTTCAATCCCTAATAGGGATTTGGATGAATTTTAACCCAGCATTCCTTTCCACTTGTAAGTGGAACAATGTAGTTTCAATCCCTAATAGGGATTTGGATGAATTTTAACAAACCTAAACTAATTAAGACCTTACTGATTTTGGGTTTCAATCCCTAATAGGGATTTGGATGAATTTTAACAGGAGTGGAAGAGTCAAATAAAGAGTGGAAGAAGAGTTTCAATCCCTAATAGGGATTTGGATGAATTTTAACGGTCGCTTCTACAGACCCCGCTATATCTCTATTAATAGTTTCAATCCCTAATAGGGATTTGGATGAATTTTAACTCCATTAATAGTCTCAATTAAATCTCCTCCTATCTCGTTTCAATCCCTAATAGGGATTTGGATGAATTTTAACAAATTAGCCGGGTCATCTGCTCAAGTAGGAGCTAAGTTTCAATCCCTAATAGGGATTTGGATGAATTTTAACTTTCTAGTCAATTTTTTGTTCCTACTTACTTTTTTGTTTCAATCCCTAATAGGGATTTGGATGAATTTTAACTTGCCTCTCTTACTGGCGTATCAGCTTCAGATATGTTTCAATCCCTAATAGGGATTTGGATGAATTTTAACTAGCGATACGGGCGTTTAAGTCCAAATTGCTTTGGACGCCGTTTCAATCCCTAATAGGGATTTGGATGAATTTTAACTTTAATAGCGCGCTTTCTATACTCATACGGTGTGCCAGTTTCAATCCCTAATAGGGATTTGGATGAATTTTAACTTGTTACTAAAGTAGAAAATATTTTTACTTCTTATGAGTTTCAATCCCTAATAGGGATTTGGATGAATTTTAACATATTAGATTCTCGTTAGAAATCCCAAGTATTACTGTTTCAATCCCTAATAGGGATTTGGATGAATTTTAACTAGTCATTGCTGTCTGTTCAGGCACCTTAAAAGCTGTTTCAATCCCTAATAGGGATTTGGATGAATTTTAACCCTATAGTCTTAGTGGAGATTATAATAATAGTGTTTGTTTCAATCCCTAATAGGGATTTGGATGAATTTTAACAGAGGAATGTTATACCTTGTTCCTCTAATCTTAATAGTTTCAATCCCTAATAGGGATTTGGATGAATTTTAACCTATTACTATTCGCTGCACCCGAAAGTAAACGCCATCTCAGTTTCAATCCCTAATAGGGATTTGGATGAATTTTAACATGTGAGATGGCAAAGCAAACGAGTAGACGAACAAAGGTTTCAATCCCTAATAGGGATTTGGATGAATTTTAACCTATGAATCTTAAAGAGCATAATGAGACATTTAAAAGGTTTCAATCCCTAATAGGGATTTGGATGAATTTTAACAGTAAGAGCCGCGCAAGTAAAAGCAGGTTTTGAATGTTTCAATCCCTAATAGGGATTTGGATGAATTTTAACTCGACAATCGTCTGAGTAAAATTATCGGGGCGTTCTTTAAGTTTCAATCCCTAATAGGGATTTGGATGAATTTTAACAAGTAATGATGGCGATATTATCCTCTATTTAAAAGGAGGGGTGTTTCAATCCCTAATAGGGATTTGGATGAATTTTAACGTCTGGAAAAGGTAAAAACGCTAACTCTTGGCATGTTTCAATCCCTAATAGGGATTTGGATGAATTTTAACTAATAATTTCTACGGTTTCTCTCTGAGTGTTTGAAAGTTTCAATCCCTAATAGGGATTTGGATGAATTTTAACTGTTTATTCTTATTTAAGGGCTATAAAAGGCAACGTTTCAATCCCTAATAGGGATTTGGATGAATTTTAACGAGGTACGTCAAGAATATCCAAATAAAATTGTAGGTTTCAATCCCTAATAGGGATTTGGATGAATTTTAACTTTTTGGTGTTTTTCTTCATCCTGTATATTTTTAGTTTCAATCCCTAATAGGGATTTGGATGAATTTTAACACGTAAATATTTTTTTCATTAAGAAGTGCATCATAGTTTCAATCCCTAATAGGGATTTGGATGAATTTTAACCTATAGTGTTCTTAGTGGTTAACCTTTGTATGTAGTTTCAATCCCTAATAGGGATTTGGATGAATTTTAACAGTTTGAATGTGCAATAAGCCCTTTTATTGAGAAGTTTCAATCCCTAATAGGGATTTGGATGAATTTTAACTTTAATAGTGGAATTTGTGATATCTCAAGAAGTTGTTTCAATCCCTAATAGGGATTTGGATGAATTTTAACAGAGGGAGCCGGAAACCTACGCTGTATTTAGTTTTCAAGGTACAGTTGCGCGGAACAGACACAATAATAGCATGAGAAAAACGGTTTGGGAAGAATTTTAGAAAAAGTAAAGGTTGAAACCGTTCTTTTGTAAGCGTTTCAGAGATTGCGCGGATGGTAATTGGGTGACTAATGGGGTGAAATCCTTGCTGGAGTTGAGATACAAGCAATTTTTTACAGATACTCAATTTGTACACCTACCCTTCCGCGCAGTCAAAATTTGAGAACTTAGCTAGAAACTGATTCGGCGAAGAAAATTGTTTCGTCCCGTGGCTGTTCTCCACCAATGCGTTCAATTTTACCTTGACAACAGCCACAGAGAAAATAAAAGCGCACGCTGTCGGTGTTGGGTTTAATCAGTTTAGCTAAACGCGATCGCAATTTTGCATACTGGGTAGAGGTCAAATTACATTCAAATACGCTCAGTTGTACCCATTGACCATAGGATTTGAGTATGGAATGGATTTTTGTCCGTCGCTTATCTTCTGGAATGTCGTAGCTGACAACTATATACATGGGAATGGAAAGAAGAACAAATGACAAATAACCAATAACAAATAACCAAAATCACTTGAGAACAAGAGGGGGATATTTATCGATGTCGCCCATGAGGTATTTCGCTAGTAATCTGGCTTGAATTTCAAAGGTTTCTTGGTAGCTGTGTTTGTTTCCGAGGACTGGATGTTTGAATTGGGATTGTTTCTTTTGTTCGTAGGCGCGGAGAAATGCGTGCAGTCCTTCTTTGGTTAAGGACACTGCGCCACTGAGGGGTTCGGTGGTAAAGTCAGCTAGGGTGAGCGATCGCTTATTGATCAGTGACAGTACGACAGCATCAACTATTAAGGGGCGAAACTCTTCCATCAAATCCAAGGCTAGGGAAGGTCTACCATAACGTTCTACGTGTAAGTAGCCAAGATAGGGGTCAAAGCCGACGATATTAAGGGCACTTTGAACATCGTGGCGTAGCAAGGAATACCCAAAACTCAGTAAGGCGTTGACGGGGTCAGTGGGTGGACGGCGGCGTCTGGCTTCAAATTGAAATTGTGAAGTTTTGATTAGCTGGTTAAAACAACCAAAATAAGCTGCACTACCAGCACCTTCTAAGCCTCTGAGAGAATCAATTTTGCTAGTTTGCTCGATGGGTGCGATCGCCTGTTCCAATCGGGTAATATTAGTATTCAGATCAAGCTCAGGATGTTCGCGCTGGTAGCGCAGTAAAGCATGGCGATAATTTTTCAATTTACCCCGCACAAATCCCCTAACTAAATGTATTGCTAGTTCTGATTCTCCGATTGCTTGCCATTGGGCTTTACGGAGAAAGATATTTTTGGTCACTTCTGGTTCTAAACGCCCTAAATATCTACCAGTTTGGGTGAGGAAACTTAAGCAAATGTGGCGTTCTAAAAGTTCGTTGATGACGGCGGGAGAGACGGTAGCTCGACCTAAAATAACTATTCCTGCTACCTTAATTAAAGGTACATCTAAGATGGTTTTTTTCTCAGCTTTCACAGTCAGTCGTTCGTCAACTTTACCGATGAAAGCATCAGTTTGCGTTACGTAAACTGTTCCCATATTTTTATCCTTAATTAGCTTCTTGATAACTTTTGATTTTTTCTGTGGCTTTGGGTAAACACTGAGCATAAAGACTGCATCCAGAGCAGCGTTTGCTGTAAACTGCCTTGGGCATGGTTCCAGTTTTTAAGATATTTGTGACAGCTTGAATAGTAGCGATCGCACTTTGCCGTAACTCTGCATTAATCTCTACTAATTGCCGTTGATGGGAGTGGGCATAATATATGTAACCAGTATTGATAGTTTGCCCTGTCATTTCTTCTAAACATAAGGCTTGGGCGCAGACTTGCAACTCGTCATTATCCCACTCTCCTTTACGTCCCCGCTTATATTCGATGGGACACCATTGTCCAGATTCTAATTCAACTAAGTCAGATTTTCCGATTAGTTGGTATTTCTCAGACTTCAACCAAATCGCTCGAATTTGCCAGGTTTCTTCACGCATTCCATCGCCTATAGTGTGGACGCGATCGTGTAAACTTGTGCCTTCAATTGTATATTGGTTATCAACAAATTCACCTGCACAAAACATCCGCCAACAGCGATGCGAACAATAGGCATATTGATTCAATGCCGCAATCGGAATATATTCGGTGTTCATAGTTATTTGTTATTTGGCATTTGTGAAGAGTCAAAGGTTAAGAGTATTAGTTAACCGTGAACACTGAGCGAAGTCGAAGTGTTGTCCATACCCAATGCCCTAATAATCCAAACGCCGCATCATTCCCATACCCATTGTTGTTTTTCGTCCAACTCCTGCATATAATGCAAAGTCAGCCAAGGCATTAAGTTGCTTAATTTGTATTGGTTCAATTTCGCCTAACAGCCGATAGCTAACCTCTCCCAGAATGCCAATAAATTTACTACGAGAGTCAGCTAAAATTTCTGTATGAATATTGATAAAAGAAGGGAAAATTGACTCAAGAGCAATTTGAGAAAACTCAATACCACTGTATTTATTCCACCGCGTCAAGAGAGAGTTAAAAACACATTCTCTGGTAGGAAGGGTTGTATCAAACTTTCCTTGGCGGAAGGCGGTAGGTGTGGAGAAGGTGAAGCGAATTGTGGTGTCGAGATCGCTTGCTTGCTCATACAATTGAGCGTAAGTGCAAGCATTTGCCCAAGGTTGCGTAGATTGGGGTGTGCCTTGAATGCTGGTAATGTACAAGTTAGCCGGGCCAAGATGCCAAGGGTGATTAGGATTAAGATTTAGCCACAGTTGGGTAAGTTGGCTAAAGAGAGTGTCATCTAGTAGAGAAATACGCCACCAACAGGGAGTTCCGGCGGGAATGGGTTGTTGATGTGAGTATTGCAATTGAGATCCCCCTCTACCCCCCTTAGAAAAGGAAGAGTTAGTTTGCAGAGGGGAGAGGGTGAAAGCTTTGTCAGCGTTGGAGTCGTGGAGGCGATCGCCTAATGTTCTATCTACAGAACTGACGAGAGTTAAAAATAGGGCGTGGAGATGTCTGCCGGTGAGATACTGAGGGGGAATGGGGGACTGGGGAAGCAGGTTTAGGATTAGGCTGTGGGGCATATAACAATTCAAAAGCTTACTTTCGTTTTTTTGTTGTATACTCAGAGACTCTTGATTCGATGGTAAACTCTGGTATTTCTGCGAGTTCGGTATCGCTTAAATTATACTGCTCACAAACCAAGCTCAGACGATTTCCAGGTGTTGTTACCGCATTGACAGAGTGGGTTAAATCACCCTGAAAGTAAACCAAAGTACTCATTTGCGGCTTAATTTGTCCTAGGTGGCGTTTGTGCGACTTGAGTACTAATTCTCCCCCTTTCATATCTTGAGGTATCCGCACGTAAAGAACGCTAACAACCGCAGGTGGTTCAACGGTTTTGCAGTAGGAACGCAGAGAGCGATCAATGTGCGGATCGACACGTGAGCCTTCCTGAAGCAGCAAAGGATTGAGGTAAAAAGCGTTACAGCTTGGCTGGAGGGCTAAGTCTAGGTAGGGTTGGAAGTAGGGGAATTTTTGGGCTACTGTGGGGATGTGCGATCGCCTGAATACCACAGAAAATCCCTTAGTCCCGACAAAATCGCGGTTGAGGTTGTTGACAGCAAAGTAAGAACAAGCCTGGATTTCTCCCCACAAGTTATTAAGGTAGTCGCTGGGGAAGGCGTTTGGTTGTTGCTGGTAGTGTTTCACGGGAGTGTGGGAAAATGGAGGGGCGATCGCTTAATAATTAACTGTGGAAACGATATTCCATTCGAGCCGGGATTTTTACATCCTTAACATCATCAAAGTAGTAGTATTGTCCTCTAATTTGTACATTCTGAATTAGGCTAACTGGAGGCATATTCACCACATCGTAGCTAATTACTTGATTAGTGAACATCACATCTAAAGGATTTAGAGGATAGGTACAGGTGAATATACCCTCAGCTATTTTAGGTTTTGGTAATTGTTCTACTGTCACTTCGGCTTTGCTCATCCATTTACCCAAACGAATCCACTTTGGTAGTTTGAGTTCTTTTTGGGAAATTACAAAAAACTCAAATTTGCTTTCTGCTGCTATTTCCTTTGCTCTGCCAAAACTAGGGATATTTTTCTGTGTTTTCTCCATTTCAACATGGTAGTTGTTGTTAGCATACTTCCACGTATTTAGGATAGCAGAATGATTGAGCGATCGCGCCGGAGTTATGTAAATTTGCTGTTGATTGAGTGGCGTTAAATGCTCCTCATATTTAGGCACTTGCTCAGGACAAAAGTAGCGATACGAATGTTCTTCAGCAACAGTAGTAGAGTAGATTGCACTATCAACTAATCCCAACGCATAACAGAGAGCATAATTATGAATTACTGGCTCTGTTTCATATAATCTGCCAATTTCACGAGTTGCATAATAAAGGCTGTCGTGTAATTCTAATTGACAACGGTAAATAAATACCATTTTGTTTACTCCGTTACAGCAGCAGCTTTCTTATTACCCTTGGTATCCTTCTTAGCGTCTTTCTTACCAGATTTAAGAACCCATGTTTGAGCATAAACAGATGATTCAGCATTTGCTTGACTCAACATTTCTTGTAATCTAGTTTCTTCACTAGTGATAGATTTAACTTCACTCAAAAGTTGTGTGAAAGATGCACCAATAAAATCAGCATGAGAAATACACTCTTCAGACATCAGAGCATGAATTGCTTGAGTAGCAGCTTCTAAAACTTCATCTTCATTGAGTGGATCGGGAGGATTGATTTTTCCTTTCTGTTGCATTAAGTCATAGATTTTTTGAGTCCAGAGAAGATTACTGATAATTTCACCATCAGCAAAAATTACTCCAATTAACTCATTACGTACTCTACCAGTACGAGTAGTTTGCGCTCCATAATGGCGTGTTCTCAGAATATTATTGAAAACATAGAGAAATCCAGCTTCAGTTGGATCTTTCAAGGTGACAATGCTGGGGAAAAAGACTTGAGGTAAAATATGGTCTTGGCTGTTAATTCGGCTAGTTACTTCACCTTGACGGCTCATGGTTCCATTTTCAAAAGGTGCATTCAGGGTAAAGTTTAGGTGAGAATCATCAAAAGGTGTAATGGAATAAGCTGTATCTACAACTACTTTAGATTTTTCCGAACCGGAATCACCAATAGCAAAACCATAGAGAATACAATCAGGAGTGGTTTTACTAAAATCTACGTTATAGTCGCATTTCTCCCACTCACCAATTTTGTAGTTACGTAGTAATTCCCTACCTGTTAAACGTTCTGGTGTTGACTGTTTGCGCTTAAACATTGCTAAACGGCTGATAGGTTCTTTGTGTTCAATTCCAGCACGTACTCTGGCTTTATTGAGTTCACCATCTGTCTGGAATAAAGGATAAGATTCTGTCACACGAATAGTGATGAAATGAGCGTATTTTCCCATCGGTTTAGCAGGGATGGTGTCATGAAAAAATTTGGAGTCCAGTGTTTTGAGAAATTTCATAGTTTGATTACTCCGGTTTAGTTAGTGGAAAAAAGAATAGATTAGACTGCTGCTTCAAGTTCTAGTTCAGGAATTTCATCAGGTTCATCTTGTGGACGCGCTTTACGTTCTTGATCGTCTGCTAGGCGATAAAGGTATTCACAAGTATCTCGAATTAGATTGAGTTGAGTACCTGCTAAACGGGCGCGATCGCTTTTAAAACTACCCTCAAATATTTCCTTGACAAAATATCTAGAAAATTCATAAACAGCTTGACGTTCTTCTTCTGAAGTTAAGGCTGGTTTCCACTTACCATCAATTAAAGTTAGTGTCGGTTTTCCTTCAGCAGTTTTGCGTCGTACATTATTCATCAGCTTTGACAAACGAGCCGCCACTACATCTGTTAAAGCATCAGCATCACTAGCTATAGCTTTATCAATTTTCAAAATCACATCAGCAGCTTCATCAATTGGTTTAAGAATTGCATTTGCTTTAGCATATTGACTCTTGGCTCGATAAAAACGGCGGTAGAGTTCTGTTAACTGGCGTAGTTGATTCACAGTTTGTCCTCCTGGTTCAAAATAGTGGTAAAAATCCAAGTATAGGCGAACTTTTGCAATAGACACAGCATCGATTTTGTCTTGCTTTCGCAGCCATTTATTGAGGTAATGAAATACATACAAGGGACTCGTTTCTAAATCTCTTGCTAAGTCTGCTAATTTTCCCCAATCTGGATCGCCATCTTTTTTGCGGTTTGCTTCTAAGTGGATGGAGTAAGCAGCAGTGAGTGCGTTAAGTGGAGAAAATTCTCGCTTTTCTAAACTCCGAGGTATGATGCTATCTAAACGATAGTTATCTTTTTTAATCAAGGAACGAATTGCTTGGTGTTCTCCATCTAGTAAAACTGTTTGTTCAAAATCAGCACCACTAATAAAAGGTGGTACAGGTGATTCTGATGCTACGACTTTTACATCGATAACAAGCGGTAATGCTAATGCTAACCAAGCTGGTGTTACCCATGATTCGGTGTCTGTGGGTTCTCTTCCTGGTGGTAAACCTAAAAAGAAAAATGTTAGAGTTTCATGTTCGGGAAAGCTAATTTTGAAAGTGCGATCGTCTTCTGGTTTGAGATTTTCTTTAATTAGTAGAGAATCTACTTTTAAGTAGTTTTTAATTTCCAAGTTTGCAACTTGATTTTCGGTAATAAAATGCTTCCGCATCTCCGCATCAAATCGAGTTCGAGAAAATTGATTGTAAGCTAGTTGCAAAAATTTATTAGTTTCTGGCGTAAAGAAGTAAGTTGGATAAAGATAAAGATAGCGATATTTGCGACTCTCAAAGTCTCCTCCTACAGCATTTGTTTGGTTCATCAAAATTTGTCTCAACATGATTTCAATTGACCAAATTGAGCAAATTTGTCGTTTAGCAGCTTGAGCATTAAATAAAATCTGACGGTTACTGTAAACTTGAGGTGCGAATAAAGTTGCTGATTCCATTTGTTCGGTTACAGTATATGAGGAACTAGAAATTGCACAAACATTTTCTCGTCCTCTCCCTGTAACTTTGGCGGCGTTATAGCGTTTCAGTTCCACTAAAAATGAGTCTGGTTCTGGTTGTATAACTGCACCTGTGGGTAGTGAAATAACTCGATTAACATAAGTTTTTAAGTCATCCCAACCATCAGGCATATCCTGAAACTCTGCTAAAATTGGTCTAACTAAAGCCGCAGCATGATTCACCATCCCTTTCATTACTTCCAGGATTTGAGCAAAGTCTAGTCCTGAATGATTACGAAAATATTGTGCTGCTAAATAATACCAATCAAGAGGTACACCACCTGTTTTTTTCAAAGATTGAATTTGTCTGATGGCTGGAATTTCTGCTGATAATTCTAAGTATTCAGCTAGCTTTTGTGTTAAATCCAAATCAGGGAGATTTTTTCTCTGATTTTTTGGTAGTTGTTTCTGCCAAACGTTAACTTTTTCGCACCAACTACCCCAAATTCCTCGACAGAGTATATCGCCAAATTCTGCCAAGCGATCGATACGAACTTCATTAGGAAATTGTAAGTTTAAATGTGCTGCTAGTTCGCCTTGTGCTTGATAACTCTGTAAGCTTTCGCCTCGCTTGTCAGCAGAAGCATTTTTCGAGTCTGGAAGTAGTCGAGAAGCAGCATCAATGCTAACTTCCATTAATTCAACTACATCAAAAAATAACCAGTAATAATCAGCAAATTTAAACCCTTTACCATCCCGATTAAAACCTGTTTGTCTTTCTTTGAGTTTTTCTGCACACAGGTACTTAATTTTGGTAATAACTTGTTCAGGAATTGTATCTGTTGTAATCGCCGGAGCATCAACTGTAGCTAAATAGACAACACCATCAGGTAGATGGAGTAATGGTGTATAAAACTCTTCAGGATGTGCTGCAATTAAAGCATTATTGAAAATATTGGTGAGAATACCGCGATTTTCTGAAAGGGAGTGATAGGTAAGTTTTAGTTGATGATTACTTAAGTTGTTAAGTAATGTAGGTAAACGACCATCTTCTACATCTCGCGGATGTTTGATTACTGAAGCAAATAAATCAGATAGTGAAACTAAGTCAATCAAAACTTGTCTAATTCTGCTATCTAATCTACCGTCATCTAATGGTTTTAATCCACGAGTAATTAAACCTAAATCTGCATCATTTTTAACGCCTGCATTGCTACTAATTTCAATGATGTCATCAATCAGTTCTTCCCATTGTTCGCCTAGTAAGTGGTGTAAACCAAAATCTAAAATCTTTTTGCTAATGTATCCACGTCCCAGATTAGGAGCATCTGATTTTTTTGGTGGTTCTTCTTCCCAGTTGCGATTAATTGAGTTTTGTTCTAACCAATCTATATAGTCAGGAAATTTTTCATAATCATGCAACAGATAGGAAACAATAAATACAGCGATTTGTAAGTCTTCACAACTTCGCTTAACTCGATTTGTGCCTATTTGTTCAGCTTGCAATTTCTTCAAAATGCGATAGCTAGGAAATAGACCATTAAGTAAGTGAGCAACTATAGATTGGTCACCAGCATTGTCTCTACGAAGTGGTTTTTTACCTTCTACTGCGCGTTTAGCATTAATGATTTCAACAGTGATTTCAAAAAATTTACCACCTTTAGCAGTTGCTCCTGCTAGCTGTTGAATTAAATTAGGTAAAACGTAATCTGCAAATTTTTCTAAAATGCGATCGCCTACATTTCCTTGAGCCTTTTTTACAGCTTCTTTGAATAACCGAATAGTCAGAAGTTCCCGTTTTAGAGGTGATTCATCATCCTCATCTTCTGTAGCTTCAAAATCTGGAACTTCTTCAGGCAGATTATCATCAAATTCATCCATTAATCGTTATCCTCTGAGTCAATTGCTTGATATTCTTGAATATTACCGTTGCGAATTATCCACAACTTACCCGTCACATCTGCCGCTTCTAAACCAGCAATTAATGTCTCAATAGCTTCACGCCAATCACCAAATTTAGAACGAGGAGGTAAACGTAAAATTACTATTCCTGAATAGCTAGAGGGATTATATTTCAGACGATTTCCAAGTCCTCTGTCTGAAGTAACTAATATCCTGCGTTCACTGTGACAAATATCAATTAATTCTTCATCTGGACTAGAAGTTAAACCCTGTTCTTTTACTGTTGCAACATCATGTCCTGCTAAACGCAACCATGTAACTACGCGCAGGCTACCAAGATTTTCATCTAGTTTGATATTCACTTTTTTGTTTCCTTGTGAATTCCTAAAGGAATTTCAACAAAACTATCCCTTGTCATCTCAGCACCATAGGCGATACAAGCAAGAATGTCTTCTTTTTCTAAGCTAGGATATTCTTCTAGAATGGTCTCTATTGTTTCTCCTGCTGCTAAAAGGTCGAGAATTAAAGAAACCCAAATACGATGTCCGCGAATGCAAGGTTTACCGGAACAAATATTTGGATCGATAGAAATGCGAGAAAGCAGATTATCTTGAGTCATTGGTTGTTCTCCAAATTTTTCGTAGGAAATTAAAACATGCTCGTTAAGCATTTACCTGAGCCGTGTAACGCTCCATCCGCTTAAATTCCATCGTTCACACTTCCAATCATTTGCACAGACTTGAGGACTATTTATATAGTTACGTTTGCGCTTCAGTTTGACTCTAACCGTTATTCTTCCCTTGGTTATACCAGCATCAAACCGCGAATTTTTAGTCTTGAGCCAGTATAAAAGCGAGTGGCGTAAGCTTTCTGGCATCTGAAAGATATCATCGTCGTTAAGATGAATGTGCATAAGAAGACCTGATGAGGTGTGTTCTCATCATCTTGGCATCTACAGATTAAAAAATCAAGTAGTTACTGTCGCTATATGATTAAGGTGTTACTGTGGCTATGTGATTCGCCCAAATGGAAACGACATCGTGTAATCTATATATTAAGGAGAAAGAAACGCAGTGCAGTACTGCATAAGCATAAATGCTTAAAATACCTCTTAGGGATTGAAATACTGTTGCTTTCTGATTTCGAGCAAAATTCTTTCTCCTCAAGCTTTTTACTAAATCCATATTTCATCCTCCTTTAGCTGATATTTGGGGTTGTGAGCGTTTACAGCAAGTTTTAGCATATCCATCCTTCATCGTCCTTTGGCTTCCAATGCCAAGTTAAGGTTTCCAATAACAGCGCATCTTGTCCAAAAGTAATGGTGTAGCGGGGACTTCTATCCTCTGGTTCATTGGTGAGGGGGTAAGCTTGAAAGTGCATGGGTAGTCTGAGAGTGGCGCGTAAATAGTTGCGATCGCGGTCTGAAATGAAGCACACTAGTTTACGTCTACTCACAGCATCACTAATTTGGTTGATACCGTAACCGTGTCGTTGACAAATCTCCAAATCATTAAGAACCTGAACTTTACCAGATTTAACCAATTCCTTCAGATTCCCTGGATAATAAAAGTGCCAATCTTCCCGCACATCCCGATAGCCTTTGAACTTTAAATAACACAAAGCTTTATCAAAGCGAGTAGTAATTACTCCAGCTTTTTCAGCTTTTTCTATAAAGCTATTTTTATCCCATAACTCGAAAATAAAGTTACTGAGAATGCCAGGAAGATTATACATTTTAAATCTTTCTGCCTCTGGCTCATCTGGATTAGTTAAATCATAAATTGCACAGTCTAACTGGCTACTTCCGCGAAAACTCCTAGCTTCATCAATAATTTTGGTTTTACCTTCATTTTGACAGCGGTAAAACTGTGCATTCATCTGTTTAATGCTAATTCCTAAAGCATTTTGAACACTAGCACCAAATTTCTTAGCTACCTCTGGATATTTCTCTTTCATGTGATGGTTTCCTTGCAGCTTGGAATAGATATAAGCTGATTGGATACCACCCCATCGCTGAGGATATCGCTCAAACTGATTTTTATCAGTCCAAAATTTATAAATGGCATTGTTAAACTCAACCCTGTTATAAGTTTCACCATCTTGTAAAGGGTGAGATTTATCTTTAAACAATCTAGCAACCAGAAAGTTAGGAATCAAAGCATAAGCTTGATAAGTTTCAAATCCTTTATGTCTACCAAGTCTACCAAATCGTTGAATAAAATTTCCGGCATCAGCAGCTTCAAAAACTAGGAAATTAATCCGAAAGTCCACGCCTACATCAATTGTGGATGTACCCAAAAGTAAATCGGCTTCAGCTACTGATTGAGATTTTTCCGTTTCTCCAGTTAACCCAGTATTTTCTCTAACCTGCCATCGCGGTTCAAAAATAGTTTTTAATTTGGGTAATAACTTTTTAACTGCTGCAATTGAATTGAGAATAATTGCACCTTTGCTATTGGGATAGTCTTGAAAAAACTTGAAAATCACTGTCTCAGCATTTTCTTCTATCCATTTGTAGCTAGAACTGAGATTAGGCTCTATTTCTTGCGGAAAGCACAAGTTAATAGGTTGACTAATCTGCCGCCAGCCATCGTTTGAGTCATCTGATTCAAATTTATAAGCTCCAACATCAACTGGCTTAATTTCTTTATATCTCAATTGAGCTTTTTCTAAAAAATTCTTTAATAATTCATTAGGTGTAGCGGAAAGAAAGAGGAACTTTTTATGCAGATTACCTGTGTGTTTAATGAGAAGTATTGTATTGATAACGCTAGCTATTTGTGGAGATGAAAAAACATGAAATTCATCATAGATAAATAATTTATAATTCTCATCTATACGTCTGAATAACCTGTCAAGATTATCTATTTTTCCTCGCAAATAGTAAAAATTATGGATGTAATGGAAAATGTCAGGGTTCGTCAGCAGAATTTCATAGTTAGCAGCAAAGTCTTCTATCCCATCTCGTTTGGAAGATAGTCTACCAGTTGCTATATCTTTCTCCAAAATAGCTGCGGTTAATCGTCTTATTTGTGGATTTTTCTTTGGTTGAAATATATCTTTGTATCCGTGAACCTGTTTTTCTTGATCTCGTGCGAGTTCATTTGTCGGATACATTGCTAAAGTGTACGTGCGATTTGTCATGGCTGACAAATAAGCAGCCAAGCTTTTACCATCGCCTGTCATGGCTGTATTGAAGACAACATCAATATTTGGATCTTGTAATGCTTGATATGTTTCTGCTTGATGCCAAGAAAGTGACCAATTATTAGGTAATTTCACTCCGTCAGGTGTGGGGACGGTTTGGGAATAAACAGGTTTGAGATTAATGCTGTAATTTTCCGACATATCCTCGAAAATTTCCCACAAATGGCTATTTTATCTGAACTTCTATGTCGAACGCAATTTCTGCCACCAATGGTGGCAGTTTTTATATATGTGCTAAATATTACCCCAAAAATCCGGCAATCAATGGTTGCAGTTTTTTAGATGGGTATAAAACATTCCCAGGCTATTTCTCGCACCAATGGTGCGAGATTTTCAATTTACTTAAAAACTGTCCGTAACTCGTTGTTATTCAATATAATGCCATGCAAAATAGAGGTTGACAAGATATATCCGTATAAAAGTGTCCGTGTATTTTTATGAGTCGCAAAGGTCAGTCTATTACGCTATCGGTATCAGAACGCGATAAAGCTGAGTTAGAAAACTTAGCCTTAGAATTCGGTATGAAATGGGGCGATCGCCCGAACATCTCCAAGCTAGTGGAAGCGATCGCCCAACGGAAGTTACTCATCGGGAACAATAACAATTGGCAAGCATCACGCATCCGTGCATTACATCGCTGTATTGGTGCATTAACCGATATTGGACAAATTGAACAAGCCCAAGTCATTGCTAAGTTACTCCTCGAACGCAGCGAACTATCAATACCACTGCGAAACGAAATCGAACGCTTTCTCGAAAATTCTCCCCCAGCTTGGCGCTTACAAACAGATAACTATATCCTGAGAAATCAACCGTTTCAGCTTTCGTATCAAGATGCAACAGGACGCTTACTTAACTTCACAGTTCGTCACGCTAAAGTTACACCCCACGAAAAGCGCCAATATCTTGATTGCTGGTGTGAGGAGACGGAAGGAAACTTTGATATTCCAGAACTAGTTCACAACTGGAGTTTACGATTAGACCGAATTACTGATGCTGCTGTGACTTCAATTGCTGGTGAATGGCGGAATAATTTAGATGAAATAAAAGTAGAAATGCACTTATTTGCTGGCTTGGCGTTTGCTTATCGAGCTAAACCAGAAGACGATAGCAACGAATGGCTACTAGATCAACCGCGAGTTAAGAGAGTTATGAGGAGAGTATCAAGTACCTTTTGGTTTATCCGCGAAGTCATGCAGTATGCACCAGATTGTGTAGTTATAGCACCGGAGAATGTGCGCGATCGCCTTAAACAAAAACTCCTCACCCTATGCCAGTTATACGATATCGAAACTAGGGAATAAATTAAGTTTACGAGTTGCAAATCAGCTTTTGCGAATCGTAAATTAAGTTTCCGAATCGTAAATTAAGTTTCTGAATCGTATACTAACTTCACGACTCGCAAATCAATCTATATAATGGTGCGCTATAGTAAAGCTGTGACAAAATGCTATTTTTGCCGAAATGAGACAAATTATGGCAGGAAATGTCGTTCTCGTCATACCTCTGGCTCAATTGGTTGGTATGCTTGAATGGTTGTACCTTGAATAATCCACAACTTCCCAGTAACTTCTGCGGACTCTAATCCTTGAATTAGCATCTCGATAGCTGCTTGCCAAAATGCCAAATCAGGACGAGAAGGTAAACGAATAATCACAATTCCTGAATAGTTAGAGGGATTATATTTTAGACGATTTCCGAAACCGCGATCGCAAGTAACTAAACATCTAAACTCATGGCGACAAACATCAATTACTTCCTCATCAGACGCGGAACTCAACCCTTGTCCTGGTACTGTTGCTACATCATGTCCTGCTAAACGTAATAAACTTACAACACGAATATCGATATTTTCATCAAGCTTTAAGTTCACAAATTTGCCTACTTTTTTTCAGTTAAAGGAAGTTCGACAAATACATCCCGCGTCATTTCTGCACCATAAGCAATACAAGCAAGAACATCCTCTCTTTCTATACTGGGATAGGCTTCTAGAATTTCCTCAATAGTCATTCCACCTGCTAAATAGTCAAGTATTAAGGACACCCAAATCCGATGTCCGCGAATACAAGGTTTACCAAAACATATCTTTGGATCAATAGAAATTCGGGAAAGTAAATGATCGTTACTCATATACATTTACCTATAACAGCCTCTAAGTTTTATTCACCGCAAAATTTGGTCAATCATCCGATTCGCCTGAGAACCATAACCACCACCAAATAAATTGAAGTGATTGAGAATGTGATACAGGTTATAGAGAGGTTTCCTTTGCTCATAACCTGCATCTAAAGGAAACACTTCGTTATAACCTTGATAAAAAGCGGCGGGGAAACCACCAAATAATTCTGTCATGGCGATATCAACTTCTCTGTCGCCAAAATAAGTAGCTGGATCAAAAATCACTGGTTCCCCAGACACCGTACACCCAGCATTCCCACCCCACAAATCACCGTGTACTAAAGACGGTTGCACTTCATAATCTATTAATAGTTCAGGAATAGCTGCGAATAACTGATCTTGTTTGGGAAAATTCCCCCCTCTTCGCCTGGCTAACTGAAATTGATAACCGAGGCGATGTGTAGCGTAGAATGTTGCCCAGTCTGCTGTCCAGGTATTGATTTGGGGTGTGGAACCAATTGTATTGTTCATTTGCCAACCAAACCCATGAGTGCTGGTTGCTTGATGCATCACCGCCAGTTTCCGCCCCATTTCTAACCAAGATTTGCTGTCACGGGTGCTGAACAAAGCCGAAGCACCCATTTCCAGCCATTCCAGGACAATGTAGCCAGAACTACCAGCCGTACCCCAGCAAATTGGTTTAGGAACACGAATGCTTTTTGTTGTCAGCATTTCCTCTAACCCCAGCGCCTCAGCCTCAAACATTGCCACTTGAGACGCTTGATTGAGCTTGACAAAATACGTCAAATCACCATTAGAGACAGCGTAACCTTGGTTAATGCACCCACCGCTAACACTGCGCCTCTGCTGACTCTGAAATTTTTGGCCAGTCACTCGGCTAATATGAGCATCAATTTCAGTCCAATTTGTCATTGGTCATTTGTTATTTGTTGTTTTTTATTTGTCAAGAGTCAGCCCCTGGGGGAGAATTCAAAATTTAAAATTACAATTCCCATGCCCCATACCCAATGACGCCAGTTTGCTTAAGTCGGGAAAACCGCCCACGCAACTGGCTCCCCAATGCCCCAATTTAATGTGGCTTCAGTACAACTACACCGTAAGCGTCAGCAGAAAGATATTGTTGTGCGGCTTGCATCAAGTCATCGGCATTCTGGGCTTGAATCAGATTTGGGTAGTTAAAAGCTGGTTCCAAATCACCTATTAATGATTGATAGTAACCATACAATCCAGCGCGATCGCTCGGTGTTTCGTTACCAAATATAAATCTGTTGACGACACGCTGCCGCACCCGCGCAATTTCTTTTTCTGAGACTAATTCTGTATGTAGTATACGGATATGTTGGGCGATCGCATTTTCCACCGCCTCTAAATTTTCAACTGCACACTTCGCCGAAATATAAAATGTCCCTTGCAGTTGATGACTCATATTACTTACAGAAATGGAGGAAACTAGTCCTCGTTCTTCCCGCAAATCCCTCACCAGCCGAGAAGTCCGTCCGTGTGCCAAAATTCCTGCCAAAACATCTAATGCATAAGTCTCATCAAGTTGCATCAACCCTGGTACACGCCAAACCATCACTAGCCGCGCTTGCTGGAGACTTTCATCAATAAATTCTCTACGGACAATTGTCGTAAATGCTGCTTCAGGAACTACTGTTAACTGTTGACTCTGGACAGTAAGCGTCTGATTGTGGGCGGTGAGCGCAGTCGAACCGTCCGCCCTCCGGCTATGCTCAGGATTAACTGTTGACTGTTTACTATTTTGAGCAAATCCCTCTGCCACAATTTCCACCAACTCTTCCACAGGCAAATTACCTACAGCTACCGCCGTAATTGACTGGGGTTGATATAAACTCCCGTGGAAATCTCGCATCTGCTGGGGTTTGAGTTGAGAAATCACAGATTCTGGCCCCAACACCGGACGGCGATAAGGTAGCTGTTCAAACGCCATTTCCATTGCCCGCCGAAAAGTCCGACGCTGAGGACTATCTTCGGAACGTCTAATTTCTTCTAGAACTACCAATCTTTCCCGTTCAAAAGCATCATCGGGAATACTGGCGTTAGTTACCACATCTATTTGTAATGGAGCCAGTTCCGCAAAATCCTTAGGAGCAGTAGTTATATAGTAATGAGTATAATCTTGGCTAGTAGCAGCATTCGTCACAGCGCCCCGCTCTTCAATGCGACGTTCAAACTCACCAGCAGCTAGGCTTTCTGTGCCCTTGAAAATCATGTGTTCTAAAAAGTGAGCCATGCCGTTGATAGCATCCGATTCTACCGATGAACCAACCGGAATCCATAAACTCAGGTTTACGGCTTCCACCGGCATTTGCTCCGCCACTATTGTCAGGCTATTAGGCAACTTGTGGAGCTTTGGCGCATTCAGACAAGGAAATTTGAGCACGGCTGAGGTCATGGGTCGTAATGAGTGGTGAAGAAGCGATTTACTTCTCTATCTTATCCATGACTGATAGTTGACCGTCTCCCTTCTTTTTACACAAGTGATACTTAGGATAGGCTATAGTCTACGCACACCGTACCATTAACAGAACTACCCCAGCAGTGAACTGATAAGTAGATGACAGTTGGTTTCGACTTCGCTCAACCAACTGAGTGGTCGAGAGTTGGGTTTCGACACTTCGACAGGCTCAGTGCATCGCTTCGCTCAAATCCTGCTGAGTCGAAACTCGTCAATATAGGACTTTTTTAATCAGAAATCTATGCCAGAGAATCCTTATCCCTTATTTATCGCTTTCTGCATCCTGTTTACGGTGATTTTGTTTTTCGTACTCAGCGTTGACTGGAATAAGCTGGCGAAACTCTACCGCACCAATGAACCAGCACCAGCAAATCTCTCGCGGTTTCAATATGCTTCTGTGGGGATGGCGTATTACAAAGGAAGTTTGAATGTTGGTGTCACTCCCCAAGGGCTGTATTTGAGTATGTTTCCTTTATTTAACTTTGGACTACCGCCGTTGTTGATTCCTTGGAGTGCAATTAGGAAAATTGAGCCGGCTAACCAATTGTTTGTGCAGCGCTTTCGTTTGTATCTCACTGAGCCAGATGTGAAGATTGTTCTGAGGAAAGAGGTTTTGGAGTCGGCGAGGAAGTATTTGGCTACACAGGGTATTGAGTGGATTTAGATTTAGATTTTGCTTTATTTAAACAATGTTTGCTAGTGATTTTACGCAAAATGACTAGTACCACCGTGAAGTTAAAATCATTAGAGGATAGACTTTTCGGCAATTTGGAATGGGTGGTTTATTTACACTAGTAAATTGTCTGGTTTATACCAAAAAGGCTCAAAAATTCCTCGACGAATGGAATCGCGGCTACAGAAACAAAACTCGCCTGCGCGGGTTTTAAGGAGTTTATTATCTCGTTTCCAGTCTCTGACTGGAAATGCTATCAGTGGGCTGCTGCCTCTGCTGTCATAGAAGGCGGAGCCTTCTGTAGTTTATTCCCATACTCTGTATAGGAACGGGGAAAAGTAAAACTAGCGATGTCTAACGACAAGCCGCTACACATCTACACCTGCTTTGCGGTCAAAATAACCTTGAACCTTGACCCAGCCCTAGTTTTGTTACAATTATGAGTAGAAATATTAAAAAATATAAATAGAAATCTCAATGTCTAGTTCTCCCCTTGACAAAAACAAACCCCGCGTCATCGTCATTGGTGCGGGAATCGGTGGACTGACGGCTGGTGCATTGTTAGCCCATCGAGGCTACAGCGTCCTCATTTTGGATCAAGCCCTTGTCCCTGGAGGCTGTGCTTCTACCTTCAAACGCAGGGGGTTTACCTTTGATGTGGGGGCGACCCAAGTCGCAGGTTTGGAAGCAGGGGGAATCCATCACCGGATATTTTCGGAACTAGAAATAGATTTACCAGATGCAACCCCTTGTGACCCAGCTTGTGCAGTTTATCTTCCAGGGGAAACCACACCCATCAACGTCTGGCGTGACCCAGAAAAATGGCGCGAGGAACGACAACGGCAATTTCCTGGTAGCGAACCATTTTGGAATTTACTGGCAAAATTATTTGATGCAAGTTGGGAATTTCAAGGACGCGAGCCGGTGTTACCACCACGTAATTTGTGGGACTTGTGGCAATTAACTCAAGCAGTACGTCCGAGTACATTAATTACCGTACCCTTTACCCTGTTTACGGTGGGCGATGCTTTAAGACTATGTGGATTGGGTGATGACCATAGGCTGAGAACTTTTCTGGATTTGCAATTAAAGTTGTATTCTCAAGTCAATGCTGAAGAGACAGCATTACTTTACGCTGCCACAGCCTTGAGTGTATCGCAATTGCCCCAAGGTTTATTCCACCTCCAGGGGAGTATGCAAGTGTTGAGCGATCGCCTGGTACAATCCCTAGCAAAAGACGGTGGTAAATTACTCATGCGCCACACCGTCGAAAGTATCCAGGTAGAAAATGGTCGAGCTAATGCTGTAACGATCACAAATCAGCAAACAGGCGAAGTTTGGACAGAAATTGCCGACCATGTAGTTGCTAACGTCACCGTGCAAAACTTGGTGCAGCTATTGGGTGACAAAGCCCCATCTGGCTATAAACACCGTGTAGAAAAATTACCCCCAGCCTCCGGCGCATTTGTCGTCTACTTGGGCGTCGATGCCAGCGCCATTCCACCAGAGTGTCCACCTCATCTACAATTTATGTATGATGCCAATGGTCCCATTGGTGAAAACAACTCACTGTTTGTCTCCGTCAGCCATCCCGACGACGGTCGCGCCCCAGAGGGTCAAGCCACAATCATCGCCTCGTCATTTGTAGACCCGACCCAGTGGTGGCGCACTCAAGATTATCCAGCCCTGAAACAGCAGTATACAGAACAAGCGATCGCTCGACTTGCCCAATACTTCTATCTCAAACCAGAAACGATTATTTACCAAGAAGCCGCCACCCCCCGCACCTTTGCTCATTACACTGCACGCGATCGCGGTATAGTCGGCGGTATCGGTCAAAGAATCCCCACCTTCGGCCCCTTCGGTGTTGCCACTCGCACACCCATCAACCACCTCTGGTTAGTCGGCGACTCCACCCACCCAGGGGAAGGCACAGCTGGGGTAAGTTACTCGGCGTTAACCGTCGTGAGACAAATAGAGGCTGGAATGTACGTCTAACGTTTAGTCAATGTGTAAGCCCTAAAATGAGAATAAAGTAATTTTAGTTAGAGCAAAGGATTTATGAGAATTTAATTATTGTGCAGAAATACATCACAGTTTTCAATTGTAATGAAAAGCCCCGTTTATCCAACGCCAGAGCAAACAATAACGTGTTTTATCCTTTGCCAGAATGTTACAAGTTTATTTTTGCCCATTTTTCTAGTCCGATTCGATGAACGTACCGGAAACATTTATATTTTGGCTGGAGAAGAAACGGGTATCTTAATTACACGCAATGGCAAATGGAGATATGAAGAATGACAAAACCCAACTTTGCGGCCATGAGTAAATCCGAGTTGAAGGCTTATCTTATCAAACACCGCAACGACACTGAAGCCTTTCATGTCCTAATGGATAAAATTGCCTCTGAACCTAATCAGACCTTTTATACAGTCGAGGAAGCAGGAAAGCTACAGGAATTCATTGAGAATAAACAACAATTAAAAGGAAATAGCTAATTGCACTGAAAAAAATCCAGAGGCAACGCACCCCAAAATCAATGCGGATTACTGCTCAATAATCGTCGGTGATGGCAGAAGTGGTTGTACAGGCTCTATTGTAGGTTTAGGCGTCGGTGCGGGATTGAGAAATTCTCGCCAAGCCCGAATTTGCTCTTGTGCTGCACTGTAAGCTGCACTACTACGTGGAACTAACTGGGCAGTCTCAATGCCTCTGTTGATATCCGACTGACCCTGGAGGCGTGCTATATCCAACAATTGCTGACTCCATTGGTCAATCCCTACATTTGCATCCAAGCGCAAAATACTCCGCCTTGGTACGAGATTCGCTAGGCGCATAGCCTCAACCAATGCCTCTGGTGTGCCTGCAAGTGCCGCTTCTCGCGCTCTTTTCCAGTTTTCTCTGGCCCTAACTTGCCCTTGCCAATCCTCTATTGCTGCCTGTGCTTCCCCTGCCAGCGCCCGTCCTGATGAGGCTATTTGTTGAGCTGCGCTAATGGCTGCGGGCAGATTCCCGCTTTGAGCTAATGCTCGTGCTTGGTCTAAATAAGGCTGGTCTTGAATGCGCTGCACCCTTGCCGTCCAATTCCGAATTCGTCTGCGGGCTTCGGGATACAATGCGCGACCACTACGAATTTGACTAGCTTCCAGAATCGCTGCTTGCAAGGAGTTGATATCTCCCAACACCGCTATCTGTTCGGCACGATCTAAAAACGGCCGGTCTTGGATAGTCTCTACTTGAGCTTGCCAGCGACTCATTTCCTGTCTGGCTTCTGTACCTCTGGGGTTCTGTGACGGAATTTCTTGTGCTTGAGCGATCGCTGCTGACAAATCACCGATTGTTCCTTGGCTAGCTAGTGCTCTAGCTCTTTCTAGGCGGGCAACATCTTCAATTTCCAACTGCCAACGGGCAATCAGTTCTTGTGCTTTGTTATACACAGCCCTAGAAGCATCTATTTGTTGTGCCTGGGCGATCGCTGTCTCTAAACCAGGAATTGTGCCAATCCATGCACTCCTTTGTGCCTCACCCAAGCTGATAAAGTCTTCAATTTCGGTTTGCAGTCCAGTATTTTCGGGAATTTGTCTGACGATGTTCAGCGCTTTGTCTGCTTCTCGCTGATCCATCTGCTTTTGCGCCAACTCCAACATTTGGCGTCCAAATGCCGGAATCGATTCCTGTGCTCTTTGATATAGATAGCTTTCCTGGCTAATTGACCCGGCTATCTTGATCGCTTCTAGGAGATTATCAACAACGCCGCTTTTGGCTAAACTCTCAGCTTTTGCTAACTTTTCGCCATCTTCCTTGGCCATCACAATTAGGCGATTCAACTGCTCATACTTAATACTTGACCAGTATCTATTATCTACACGCACCAATTTGGCAGACAGCATAAATGCTGATTGCCAACGTTGTTGTCGTAGTTCTTCTTCTGTTTCTTTGTAAATTTCTTCTGCCTTAGACCAAATAGACTGCCATTTAGTAACTTGCTCCTCTACTAACTTATAAGCAGATAGATCATTAGGTATCTTGCGAGCAGTAGCGATCGCCTCTTCTAAGTTACCAGCTTGAAAGCTTTCATCAGCTAGGGTCAAAATATCCCTTGACCATCTCTCCAAGAAGCGATCGGCTTCTCCACGCAAGGGATGATCTTGTGGTACTTGTTTGAGCAGCCCAATTCCTTGTAGTAGGTCGGCTACTGTTTGCTTAGAAGCCGCCAATTGAGCGCAATGCAGCCTCACGGAGGCACTGGCCAACGGCCAGAAAATTGTCGGGCAATTCGGCGCTGAGGGCAATTTTAGCAGCATTGCCATCGCTAAAAAACCAATGCTGCCAGGAATTAAGGTTAACATCATTAACCAAAACACCCAGCTTCGCATCCAGCGAGGCAATTTCTGATAAACCTGATTTAGGGCAATAGTTGCGTCTGGCTGACTATTTAAAGGTAATTCTTCGGGATTGTTATCTGTTTGCCGCTTCACTGACTTAGAGTTAGAACCAGTAACTGGGACACCGAATTTTTGAGTTTCTGGGGATGGTTTTTTCAGTTTATCTGACTTTCTGGCTCTAGCTGGGGACCAACTGTCTGGAATATCCCGCTCTGTCATTGCTCACACCAAAATAGTTGAATAGCGATCTGTTGGTGATCGATAATTCTATTGCTGCTATAGTAACTTTCTCATCATGAAAAAGCTACACTCTGATCTATAGTCAACGAATATCATTAACAATCTCAAAAATTAGCGTGCTTTCATACCTTATCCTGGTATTGAAGATTCTGTTTGCAAATCGACAATTAGCGCAGCTAATTGATCGCTAGTTGCTTGATAAACGTTACCACAAAAATCGCAAGTTGCCTCCGCACCATCATCCTTGACGATCATATCTTGCAGTTCAGCTTCTCCCAAAATCTTTAATGCACGCAATACACGGTCAAAAGAGCAACCGCAGTGGAATCGGAGCATTTGGCTTTCAGGAAAGATGTTCAGCCCCATATCTCCGAGTAGATCCCCAAATATTTCTGTCAGTGTCTTTCCCGCTTGCAATAAAGGTGTAAATCCCGCCAAAGCCGACACCCTTGATTCCAATGTTGCTACTAGAGCTTCATCTCTGGCGGCTTTAGGTAACACTTGTACCAACAAACCTCCCGCCGCCGTTACTCCAGATGCACCTACAAATACACCTAACACTACAGCAGAAGGTGTTTGTTCGGAATTCACCAAATAATGTGCTACATCATCGCCAATCTCACCAGATACAAGTTCTACGGTACTGGAGTATGGATAGCCGTAACCAATATCTCGCACAACATAAAGGTAGCCACCGCCCACCGCCCCGCCAACGTCTAGCTTCCCCTTGGCGTTAGGAGGCAATTCAATAGATGGATTGCCCACGTAGCCGCGTACCGTTCCATCTGATCCGGCATCTACCAAGATGCCACCCAAAGGCCCATCACCCTTTACCCGGACATTGACCCTAGACCCAGACCGCTTCATACTAGAAGCCATTAACAAGCCTGCTGCCATAGTCCGACCCAGGGCTGCGGTTGCCACATAGGAGAGGTTGTGACGCTGCCGTGCTTCTTCTGTCAAGCGCGTAGTGATTACACCGACTGCACGAATTCCGCCATCGGCTGCTGTGGCGCGAATTAACTGATCCGCCATGAAAAACCTTACCAATAATGTCTTACTAAAAAACCTTTGCTTGGAAGCAGAGGCAATGAAACTTACTGTTATTATAACAAAACTTAACGTTATCTTCTGTGCAATAAGAGAATTATCATGTTTGTGTGCATCTATGAAAATATAAATATTTATTATAATGAGCTAGTATAGATTAGGCATTTTTTTTAGTTAGCTTAACATAATTGCTGGTAATCATTAAGACAAACAACACAATATCTATCAACAAAAAACTACTCACTCAACGAAATTATTTAAAAATGCTTGGTACTTTTCAACAAAGTCAATTACGCATAGAAATTGCTGCCTCAGCACAAGCAATTCATCATAGCCTCTTGCTTCCAGTGCAACTAGAAAAATGGCTTTTAGGACAACGCTTTGTGCCAGGAATGCCAGAGGAACTGCACTCAGGATTTCAATTTACTAGCTGGACTGGACTAGTGCCGATTCATCATCAGGTAGATGTAGCAAAACCCAATTGTTTGCGCTTGTTATTAAGTGGAGGTATTGATGGGTTTCATGAATGGTATTGGGGAGAAGGTTGGGTACAATCCCGCCTTGAAGGCATTTCCCTATTACCCTTGAATTGGGGGCAAACCCTGAATTTATTGAGCTTGCGTCAATTTTTGGCAACTCAAAACAATTAAAGCTTTGATATAAGTGATTGAGATTTGTTAAATCTTGAAATCACCTCTCATCTTCGTTTAAATTGAATCCATAGAACCAAAGCGGCTTGTTGTCAAACATTTCCAGCAACAAACGCGGCTGTTTGGTAAAATTATTCAATTAATCTGAAAAAAGCTACTTCTTTTTGTTAGTAACTATAGCGTTGATACTAATTCGGCTTGACTACTAAAACTGAGCAGTTTGCTTCTTCTACCACTTGACTACTCACAGAACCTTGAACGATTCGCCTCATACCAGTTAATCCACGACTGCCAATGACAATCAAGTCAGCCGCGTAAATATTGGCCAAGCGAATAATCTCATCAGCAGGATCACCAGTTACTAATTCTAATTCACTACTGACTGAAAGTTTTTCTTGGTAAGATTGCAACTGTTTTTCAATCTGAAAATAAGGAAATGTTGGCGACTCCGGCTGCGGACGGTCGGCTGGTAGCTCTATCTCTGATTCTGATGTGGAAAACACGTGGCAGAGAATAACTTTGCTGTCTGGTGACAGCACTAACTCTTCTACAGTCTGAATTACTCGTCCTGCTATTTCTGAACCGTCCAGAGCGACCAAAATGTTTTTTACCACTGCTCACTTCTCCTCAAGAGTAGACCCCTTTAATAAATACTTGGTGAAGGTTATGGGCAGCTACACCAACGATTTCCCATCTATCGATTGACTGATCGAGACTACGCTCTGAGTCTATTTACCCTGTGGCGGCCACTGCTGTCCAAACTTTTAGTCTGGAGCTACCGAGTCACCTTTGTTAAAAGTATAGGGAAAAATTAAGGATTCTTTATCATTCTTCCTGCTGAATTCGGCGTCGTACTGAATCGTTGTGGGAGGGTAGACCCTCTGCTGTTGTTAAGACATCAATTGCTCCAGCTACCTTATGCAAGGCGGTTTGTGAGTACTGAATAATGCTGGAGTGTTTAAGGAAGGTTTCCACACCCAATGGCGAAGCGTAGCGAGCAGCACCGGAAGTTGGCAAGGTATGATTAGGTCCTGCCAAATAGTCTCCTACCGCTTCTGGTGTAGATTTACCTAAGAAAATTGCGCCAGCATGGCGAATTTGTGGTAGAAGTGCCCAAGGGTCCGGGATTTGTAATTCCAGGTGTTCGGGGGCAAAGTCATTGGAGAGTTCGGCGGCAGCTTCTAGGGATTCAACAATCACAATCAAGCCATAGTGAGCGATCGCCTTTTCTGTGTCTAGTCTTCGTGGGTGATCTACCAGTTGTCTTTCCACGGCTACTTGTACGTTTTTCGCCAAAGCTGCATCAGTTGTCAATAAAATAGCTGCTGCCATGGGGTCATGTTCGGCCTGTGCCAATAAATCAGCAGCTACATGTACTGGATTTGCTGTCTCATCGGCAATAATTAATACTTCGCTAGGTCCAGCTAAAGAATCAATACCGACAGTCCCGTAAACTAGTTTTTTGGCCAGAGTCACATAAATGTTGCCAGGGCCAGTAATCACATTTACTTTGGGAATTGTTTCGGTTCCGTAGGCTAAAGCCGCGATCGCCTGTGCTCCCCCAACGCGATAAATCTCCTGTACCCCCGCTTCCTGGGCAGCCACCAAAACTGCGGGGTTAACTGCTTTTTTCGCTCCTGGTGGTGTGGTGATCACCACACGGGGTACGCCCGCTACTTTAGCTGGAATTGCATTCATCAGCACCGTACTGGGGTAAGCAGCACGACCACCAGGTACGTATAAACCAGCACGATCAACTGGGGTGTAGCGTTTGCCCAGCACTACATCATCATCGCCAAAGTGTACCCAGCTTTTAGGGACTCGCTGACGGTGAAACGCTTCAATTTGGTTGCAAGCTAATCGAATCGCCACCAGTAACTCCTTTGACACCTGTTGGTAAGCTGCATCCAGTTCTGAACCTGTAACACGCAGTTCCTCTGGCTTGAGGATTTGGTTGTCAAATTCGGCTGTGTAATGCAACACAGCTTTGTTGCCTTGGCGCTTTACTGCTTGCAACACTTCTCGCACCGTGGCTTCCTTGTGAAGCACCTGTTCGTCATGGGTGCGATCGCAGATCCGTTGTAGTTCTGCTCTGACGTCTGCCTGCTGAGTAATGATTCGCAGCATGGAGTAAGGACAATGCCAAAATTAGAATATTCCCGCCTGAGAATCAGTCTTGCTTTTCACCCACGGGGTGGCAAAGCTTTACCCTAATTCTCTTCTCTAGCTTAACCTGGATTTTTTTGATACTCCCAGGGTTTCCAGCATATAATTGTTTGCTTGAGAAGGCGACTTAATTACTCAGTCCGATCCGCCTAAATTCGCTCTTCGGCAGGGAGTTAGGTTGCCAATGCCCACTACCCTTTCATCTGACCCATTAATCCCTGCTAGAAGTCAGGCTGTGTATTTGTAAGCCCAATTAACTTAAGCAAAAATGGGTTAGTTTCTGAGTATAATTTTTACTTACTCTTTCTACTTTATGTAGTTAACATGTGTATAGAGGCGAAATACCGCGTCTTTACATTGTAAAACTTTGAACTTTAGCAGTTTACAATTTTTTGCCTCTGACAACACATCCTGACTTGGGGACGGACTATACTGGCTTTTTCAACTGCTTGCTCAGGTAGTGGGAAGTTGGTGTAACTATATTATAAGATTATCTAATTTTAACTCATTTCCTTGGATGAAAGCACAACTATTAGCTTGCCAACGACACTAGGTGGTATTAAAGAGAAAAAAAAGTTTGATTCTTGACCCTGTTTCCTCTTCATGCTCCACATTTTAGATTCCTCGGCTACAAATTATGTGAGTATCCCATATTCTTACTCCTGGAATTTGCAAGCTGCCAAGAAGACTTAGAAGCAAGATTTTTTTTTCAGAAATCTTCTCATTGGCAATAAGGATGCTATATTAGTAAGTCTAGTAGTGTGTGTACATATTAATAGTATTTTTGGAATTGACCGTGGCGAATACAAAATCTGCTCTCAAGCGCGCCGGAATCGCAGAACGCAACCGCCTGCGTAACAAATCTTACAGGTCAGCAGTTAGGACGCTGATTAAGAAGTACGTTAACGCAGTAGAAGTCTATACAGCTAATCCTACCCCAGAATTGCAACAAGAGGTACAGGTTCGGTTGTCCGAGGCTTACAGCAAAATCGATAAAGCTATCAAGCGCGGTGTCCTTCACCCTAATAACGGCGCTAGGAAAAAGTCAAAATTGGCTCACCGACTCAAACCACTAACACAAACAGCAGAGTAGTAATTTGTCATTGGGGAACAAGTCCAGTCTTGGCATCTCCCATATCCTCTGTTCGCAAAGCGTCTCTGTCCCCACTCCCAGTGGAGGAAGTGACGTGTTGTTCACGCCTAAGCCCCTCATCTCCACTGGTTGAGTGTCCCCATCCCTTATTAAGCAACTGGTTATCTTCTTTGCGTTAGTGAGGAGCAAGCGTCACCCATTAGCCTTTGGCATCTCCACAGGAGAAGTGTTATTTGTCATGAAGCAAAGACAAATGAGGGAAAAACAGATGACAAATGACAAAGATAAGGACAAAGGATGCAACTGATTGACACCCACGTTCATCTCAACTTCGACGTTTTTCAGCCAGATTTAGCATCAGTGCGATCGCGGTGGCAAGCAGCAGGCGTAGTCCATTTGGTGCACTCTTGTGTCGAACCATCGGAATTTGCCAGTATTCAAGCCATAGCGCACCAGTTTCATGAACTCAGCTTTGCTGTGGGATTACATCCTTTGGATGCAGCTCAATGGAATAGTCAAATAGCCGAGCAAATCTTATCCTTGGCTAGTTCTGACTCCAAAGTAGTAGCAATTGGAGAGACTGGACTGGATTTGCACAAAGCAGATAACTATGAGCAACAGGAGTTAGTGTTTGAGGCGCAACTAGCGATCGCATCTGCACTCAATCTACCTGTAATTATCCATTGTCGCAATGCAGCCCCACAGGTAAGAAAGGTGTTGCAGAAATGGCAAGAGTCCACAGGAGGAAAAGTTCGGGGTGTCATGCACTGTTGGGGTGGGACACCAGAAGAAATTCAATGGTTTATTGACGTAGGCTTTTACATTAGCTTTAGTGGCACTGTCACGTTCAAAAATGCCAAACAAATACAATCTTCAGCCGCTATAGTGAGCAGTGATCGCCTACTGATTGAGACAGACTGTCCTTTCTTAGCGCCAGTGCCCAAAAGGGGTGAACGACGCAACGAACCTGCTTACGTACGTTATGTAGCGGAACAAATAGCCCAACTGCGAGGAGAAACTGTCGAGGCGATTGCTGCTCAAACTACCCAAAATGCTTGCAAGTTATTTGGTCTCGTACTGTAATCATACCCCTATAGTTACAAACGATAGCCAAAATAATGAAACCCTAGGAGGACAAAAATATGCTAATATCATTCCCTCCAAAGTATTCCGCTTGCGGCATAATGATAAAGGAAGAAAGTCCGGACTCCCAAAATAAAGCCGATTTTACTAGTGTTATAAACTTCACCCTTGCGACCCTAGCTTTCTCCTGGCGGAGACGCTACGCGAACAGCTTCTTGCTAGGAGTAATAAAAACTCTGCGTCTACGCCCCCATGCCAAAGGCAAAATAACCAACGCTAATCCGTCTGGAGGGCGTCTAAAAATTCAACAACGGAAAGGATACCAGCCTTTGGACTCAATAGATGGACAAATAACAGTATACTAGCCTTCCAATACGAGTGCAGCATGTTCATAGCACTGCGCGCCTGCCTCAGCGCCATAGACCAAGCGTCTAGATTGCCAACTCCTAAAATTTACGAGAGTTCTTGTTTTCTAAATTTGGAATTCTTTAACAGGCGTTGCTTGTACCGAACTTATTGCCTACAAGCGTGTGCTCTAAAATACATGACAAACCCTGGAAATCTAGGTGAAGCCAGACTTTTGCATAACACCACTTTTGTCGTATTTAAACTATAGAAAATTGTTAAGCGTAATTGCCTTGTGAGTACAACCCACCAATATCCAGTCACACCGAAGAGTCACCTAGACGTAACTCATTTCCTCATTCCTTAGGATATCACCATGAGTTATAACTCAGAGGGTTTAAGGAAAACACCGGAGTCTAACGAGGTGTGGATTAATTAATGCGCTTTTAGAGGGTAAGTAAAAAAAGTAAATCCGATGCCAACAGATTTCAATTATCTCCACAGGAATCAACTTCCTACCTGGATTTGGGTAGATTGCTGTCAGCAGGGGCGATTGCCCCCTTGTCAAAATACCACTTTACAGCTTTAATTTCGGCGTTTGCCTGCACCTGTAATGAATGGCAGGTCGTGTCAGAAGAAGTTCCCATACAGCTATGGACACAGGCTGACCCTGGGAAGAGACCAAAGCAGTGTCCACGGGAAAGATTAACCAGGTTGACAAAGGTAGAGGCATGACTAACGAAACATATATGGAACCCGCCTTTCTGTTGCCCGATTTAATAGAAATTCAACGTTCAAGCTTCCGTTGGTTTCTAGAAGAAGGGTTAATAGAAGAACTCAACTCCTTTAGTCCAATCACAGACTACACTGGCAAACTAGAACTGCACTTTTTAGGTCATAACTACAAACTTAAAGAACCAAAGTACAGCGTCGAAGAAGCCAAACGACGGGATAGCACCTATGCCGTACAAATGTATGTCCCCACACGCCTACTAAATAAAGAAACAGGGGATATCAAAGAACAAGAAGTATTTATTGGCGATCTCCCTTTGATGACTGATCGCGGCACGTTTATTATTAACGGAGCCGAACGAGTGATTGTCAACCAAATTGTGCGATCGCCAGGAGTTTACTATAAATCAGAAATCGACAAAAACGGGCGACGCACCTATTCCGCTAGCTTAATTCCCAACCGAGGAGCATGGCTGAAATTTGAAACAGACCGTAACGATCTGGTGTGGGTACGCATCGACAAAACCCGCAAACTTTCAGCTCAAGTACTGCTAAAAGCCCTGGGCTTATCAGATAACGAAATTTTTGATGCCTTACGCCACCCCGAGTATTTTCAAAAAACCATCGAAAAAGAAGGGCAATTTTCTGAAGAAGAAGCCCTGATGGAACTGTACCGCAAACTCCGACCTGGTGAACCGCCGACAGTCCTGGGCGGACAACAGCTTTTAGATTCCCGATTCTTTGACCCGAAACGTTATGACTTGGGTCGAGTTGGTAGGTACAAGCTCAACAAGAAATTACGCCTGTCAGTCCCCGACACCATGCGCGTGTTGACACCCGGCGATATTTTGGCAGCAGTCGATTACCTGATCAACCTAGAATATGACATTGGTAATATAGATGATATTGATCACTTAGGGAACCGCCGCGTCAGAAGTGTCGGTGAATTGCTACAAAATCAAGTGCGGGTAGGCTTGAACCGCTTAGAGCGCATCATTCGAGAACGGATGACCGTATCCGATGCCGAAGTGCTGACTCCAGCTTCCTTGGTTAACCCCAAACCCTTGGTGGCAGCAATTAAAGAATTCTTTGGTTCCAGCCAATTAAGTCAGTTCATGGATCAGACTAATCCTTTGGCAGAACTGACCCACAAGCGTCGTCTCAGTGCCCTAGGCCCTGGCGGTTTAACTAGAGAACGTGCCGGCTTTGCTGTGCGAGATATCCATCCCAGTCACTACGGACGTATTTGCCCGATTGAGACTCCAGAAGGCCCTAACGCCGGCTTGATTGGCTCGCTAGCAACTCATGCGCGGGTGAACTTGTATGGCTTCTTAGAAACGCCATTCCGACCTGTAGAAAATGGGCGGGTAAGGTTTGATTTACAGCCAGTCTACATGACTGCTGATGAAGAAGACGACCTGCGGGTGGCACCTGGTGATACGCAATTAGATGAAAATAGTTACATACTAGGGCCACAAGTACCCGTGCGCTATCGTCAAGATTGGTCTACAACGACACCAGAGCAGGTAGACTACGTCGCAGTTTCTCCAGTGCAAATTGTATCCGTAGCCACCAGCATGATTCCTTTCTTGGAGCATGATGACGCTAACCGGGCGCTGATGGGTTCCAACATGCAAAGGCAGGCAGTACCTCTACTCAAACCAGAGCGTCCTCTAGTAGGTACAGGATTGGAAGCTCAAGGAGCAAGAGACTCCGGCATGGTAATTGTATCCCGTACCGATGGTGATGTCATCTACGTAGATGCTACAGAAATTCGTGTCCGCCCTAAACCATCAGGTGCGGACATTAGGTACACACTTTCCAAATACCAACGCTCTAACCAAGACACTTGTTTGAACCAAAAACCCCTTGTCCGCATTGGTGAGCGTGTTGTTGCTGGTCAGGTACTGGCTGATGGCTCTTCCACGGAAGGCGGTGAATTGGCTTTGGGACAAAATATCGTCGTTGCTTATATGCCTTGGGAAGGCTACAACTACGAAGACGCTATTTTGATTTCCGAAAGACTAGTGCAGGATGATGTCTACACCTCAATTCACATTGAAAAATATGAAATTGAAGCCAGACAAACCAAACTAGGGCCAGAAGAAATTACCAGAGAAATTCCTAACGTTGGGGAAGATGCCTTGCGTCAATTGGATGAACAAGGAATTATTCGCATTGGTGCATGGGTAGAAGCTGGAGACATATTGGTTGGGAAAGTCACACCCAAAGGTGAATCTGACCAACCCCCAGAAGAAAAACTGCTGCGGGCTATTTTCGGGGAAAAGGCACGGGATGTCCGGGATAACTCCCTGCGAGTTCCTAACGGTGAAAAAGGGCGTGTGGTTGACGTGCGTCTATTTACCCGTGAACAAGGTGACGAACTACCACCAGGTGCCAACATGGTAGTCCGGGTGTATGTTGCCCAAAAGCGCAAAATTCAAGTCGGCGACAAAATGGCAGGGCGTCACGGTAACAAGGGGATTATTTCCCGGATTTTGCCTGCGGAAGATATGCCCTACTTGCCTGATGGTTCACCTGTAGACATTGTCCTCAATCCTTTGGGAGTACCCAGTCGGATGAATGTAGGACAGGTGTTTGAGTGTCTGCTAGGGTGGGCTGGTCATAATTTGGGAGTCAGGTTTAAAATTACTCCCTTTGACGAAATGTACGGAGAAGAATCATCGAGGAGAATCGTACATGGCAAATTGCAAGAAGCGCGAGACGAAACCAGCAAAACTTGGGTATATAACCCAGATAACCCTGGAAAAATCGTTGTTTTCGATGGTCGAACCGGTGAACCCTTCGACCGACCAGTGACTGTAGGCGTAGCTTACATGTTAAAACTGGTACATTTAGTGGATGACAAAATCCACGCCCGGTCTACAGGCCCCTACTCTCTCGTTACTCAACAACCCTTGGGTGGTAAAGCACAGCAAGGTGGTCAACGATTTGGAGAAATGGAGGTGTGGGCATTGGAAGCCTTTGGTGCAGCCTATACCTTGCAAGAATTGCTAACAGTAAAATCTGACGATATGCAAGGGCGGAATGAAGCCCTCAATGCCATTGTCAAAGGCAAAGCAATTCCCCGTCCTGGCACACCAGAGTCGTTTAAAGTGTTGATGCGAGAACTGCAATCATTGGGCTTAGATATTGCCGTTCACAAGGTAGAAACCCAAGCAGATGGCAGTTCTTTGGATGTGGAAGTCGATTTGATGGCAGACCAATCAGCCCGCCGTACCCCTCCTCGACCCACCTATGAATCTCTCTCCCGCGAGTCGTTGGAAGAAGACGAGTAGAAAATGCTGGGTGCTGGGTGCTGAGTAATGAGTGTTAAAAACTCAGTAATTAGCATTTGGCACTTGCATCTCTCTCAACTCCAACCATAAAACTAAATACACTCAAAATTTATAGATCAGAACTCAGTACTTACGTATGAGAAACGCCCAAACTAATCAGTTTGACTACGTTAAAATCGGCTTGGCATCACCAGAACGGATTCGGCAGTGGGGAGAAAGAACACTACCGAACGGTCAGGTAGTAGGAGAAGTCACCAAGCCAGAGACAATTAATTACCGGACTCTCAAGCCGGAAATGGACGGTTTGTTCTGTGAACGCATTTTTGGCCCTGCCAAAGACTGGGAATGCCATTGCGGGAAATACAAAAGAGTGCGCCATCGTGGTATTGTTTGCGAACGCTGTGGTGTAGAAGTTACCGAATCGCGGGTACGGCGTCACCGCATGGGATACATAAAATTGGCAGCGCCAGTAGCTCACGTCTGGTATCTCAAGGGCATTCCTAGCTATATTTCCATCCTCTTGGATATGCCCTTACGGGATGTGGAGCAAATAGTCTATTTCAACTCGTATGTTGTTCTTAGTCCCGGCAACGCCGAAACTTTAACCTACAAACAGCTACTGAGTGAAGACCAGTGGTTAGAAATTGAAGACCAAATTTATAGCGAAGATTCCCAGCTACAGGGAGTAGAGGTAGGCATTGGTGCTGAAGCATTACTCCGCTTACTTGCTGATATTAACTTAGAACAAGAAGCTGAAACCTTACGAGAAGAAATTGGTAATGCTAAGGGGCAAAAGCGGGCGAAATTAATTAAGCGCCTGCGGGTAATTGACAACTTCATTGCCACTGGTTCTAAACCAGAGTGGATGGTAATGGCAGTCATTCCTGTGATTCCCCCTGACTTGCGCCCAATGGTACAGCTAGATGGTGGACGGTTTGCTACCAGTGATTTGAATGACTTATATCGCCGGGTAATTAACCGCAACAATCGTCTGGCACGCTTGCAAGAAATTTTAGCACCAGAAATTATTGTGCGGAACGAAAAGCGGATGCTGCAAGAAGCAGTAGACGCTTTGATTGATAACGGTCGTCGGGGACGCACCGTGGTGGGAGCAAATAACCGCCCTCTGAAATCTTTGTCGGACATTATTGAGGGTAAGCAAGGCCGTTTCCGCCAAAACTTATTGGGTAAACGGGTTGACTACTCCGGTCGTTCCGTAATTGTGGTGGGGCCGAAGTTAAATATCCACCAATGTGGTTTACCTAGGGAAATGGCAATTGAGCTATTTCAGCCCTTTGTAATTAATCGCTTAATTCGCAGTGGCATGGTAAACAATATCAAAGCTGCGAAAAAGCTGATATCTCGCTCTGACCCTAGTGTTTGGGATGTGTTGGAAGAAGTGATTGAAGGACATCCTGTACTACTAAACCGGGCACCAACTTTGCACCGTTTAGGGATTCAGTCTTTTGAGCCGATTTTGGTGGAAGGAAGAGCCATACAACTGCATCCCTTGGTTTGTCCAGCCTTTAACGCTGACTTCGATGGCGACCAAATGGCGGTACATGTCCCTCTTTCCTTAGAAAGTCAGGCAGAAGCGCGGTTGTTGATGTTGGCTTCTAACAATATATTGTCACCAGCCACAGGTAAACCAATTATCACACCCAGCCAAGATATGGTCTTGGGAGCATATTACTTAACTGCTGAAAATCCCCACGCGACAAAAGGTGCAGGACGCTACTTTGCTTCTCTCGAAGACGTAATCATGGCTTTTCAACAAGAGCAAGTTGACCTACATGCCTATATCTATGTGCGGTTTGACGGTGAAGTAGAGACAGAGCAGCCAGATACTGAGCCGCTAGAAACCACAGAAAACAGTGATGGTAGCCGGACATTACTCTATAAATTCCGTCGAGTTAGAGAAGACGCCCAAGGGAATTTACTTTCGCAGTATATCCGCACAACACCAGGTCGCGTTATTTACAATAATGCGATTCAGGAAGCACTGGCCAGTTAATTCGTAATTTCTAGTTCGTAATTCGTAATTAATTCCCTAATTACGAATTACGTAGAAGCGGAGCGGTGAAGCAGGGCGGTCTTCTCTACGAAATGCTGACGCGGAGGGGATCTTCCCTCTATTGCCCATTTCAGCACAGCTTTCCCGCAGGGTATTACGAATTATTAATTATTGTTGACTAAGGACTAATAACTAAATGAATAACGAAAACGCTATTTTTCGCAATCGTGTAGTTGATAAGGGTCAACTGAGAAATTTAATTTATTGGTCTTTTACCAATTACGGTACAGCACGTACAGCAGTCATGGCGGATAAGTTAAAAGACTTGGGATTCCGCTATGCTACGAAAGCTGGAGTTTCTATCAGTGTAGATGATTTGATGGTCCCACCTTCCAAGCGATCGCTCCTAGAAGCAGCAGAAGAAGAAATTCGCGCCACCGAGGCCCGTTACCAACGAGGAGAAATCACCGAAGTAGAACGCTTTCAAAAGGTGATTGATACCTGGAACGGTACTAGTGAAGCCCTCAAAGACGAGGTTGTGACTCACTTCAAACAAACCGACCCCCTCAACTCCGTGTACATGATGGCATTTTCCGGAGCTAGGGGTAACATTTCCCAGGTTCGGCAATTAGTTGGTATGCGGGGGCTGATGGCAGATCCCCAAGGGGAAATTATTGACTTGCCCATTAAAACCAACTTCCGTGAAGGACTCACAGTTACAGAATATATTATCTCGTCTTACGGTGCCAGAAAAGGATTGGTAGACACCGCCTTGCGGACTGCCGACTCTGGTTATCTCACCCGCCGTCTTGTAGACGTATCCCAGGATGTGATTATCCGGGAATTTGACTGTGGGACAACCAGGGGTATTCCCCTGAGGGCAATGACAGAAGGCGGGAAAACTAAGATTCCCTTGTCAACACGTTTACTCGGACGGGTAGCTGCTGCTGATATAGTACACCCGACCACAGGAGAAATACTCGCACCACGTAACACGCCAATTTCTGAAGATTTGGCTAAACACATCCAAAAATCCGGGGTTACTGAGGTTTTCGCGCGCTCTCCCCTAACTTGTGAAGCGGCTCGTTCAGTGTGTCAGCACTGCTACGGTTGGAGTTTGGCTCACGGCAAAATGGTGGACCTAGGAGAAGCAGTCGGGATTATTGCTGCCCAAAGTATTGGTGAACCTGGTACCCAGCTCACCATGCGGACATTCCACACTGGTGGTGTATTTACTGGGGAAGTAGCCCAACAAGTACGCTCTAAAGCTAATGGTACTATCCGCCTACCGCGTAAATTGAAAACCAGACCCTATCGTACCCGCCACGGTGAAGATGCGCTGTATGTGGAAGCCAACGGGATCATCAATTTAGAGCCAAACAAAGAAGGTAGCGATAGCCCCGCCAACCAAGAAATTCATGTTACTCAAGGTTCAACACTATATATAGTAGATGGACAGCAAGTAAAACAAGGTCAATTATTGGCGGAAGTTGCTCTTGGTGGGCGTACAACTCGGACTAACACTGAAAAAGCGGTGAAAGATGTAGCCTCTGACTTAGCAGGGGAAGTACAGTTTGCTGAAGTCTTACCGGAACAAAAAACAGACCGCCAAGGTAATACCACTACCACAGCCGCACGGGGCGGTTTGATTTGGATTTTGTCAGGAGAAGTATATAACTTGCCTCCTGGTGCAGAATTGGTGGTGAATAATGGAGATGCGATCGCCTCTAATGGCGTATTAGCCGAAACCAAACTCACCACTCAACATGGTGGTGTAGTCAGATTGCCAGAAGCTACTCCTGGTAAAAGTACCAGAGAAATTGAGATTATTACCGCCTCCGTAGTCTTAGACCAAGCGACAGTCACCGTCCAAAGCTCACAAGGCCGCAATAACTACTTAGTCTCCACTGGTAATAACCAGGTATTCAACCTCAGAGCCACTCCAGGCACAAAAGTGCAAAATGGTCAAGTAGTAGCTGAATTAATTGACGATCGCTACCGCACCACCACTGGGGGATTCCTGAAGTTTGCGGGCGTAGAAGTCCAGAAAAAAGGCAAAGCGAAACAAGGTTATGAAGTGGTTGAAGGCGGGACACTGCTGTGGATTCCGGAAGAAAGCCATGAAGTCAACAAAGATATATCCTTGTTATTGGTCGAAGATGGACAGTTTGTAGAAGCTGGCACCGAAGTAGTTAAGGATATCTTCTGCCAAAATAGCGGCGTCGTGGAAGTTACCCAGAAAAACGACATTCTCCGGGAAGTAGTAATTAAGCCAGGGGAACTGCTGATGGTAGATGACCCTGAGGCAGTCCTGGGAAGAGACAACACCTTTATTCAACCAGGTGAAGAATTCCAAGGTACTGTTGCCACAGAATTACGCTACATCCAGTATGTAGAGTCACCAGAGGGGCCAGCGCTGTTAAGCCGTCCGGTAGTGGAGTTTGCTGTTCCCAACAATCCAGATGTGCCATCTACCACATCTGTCAGCCAACAAACAGGGCGTTCCATTCAGTTGCGAGCAGTACAACGCTTGCCTTATAAGGATTCTGAGCGTGTTAAATCTGTTGAAGGCGTGGAGTTGCTGCGTACCCAGTTAGTCCTAGAAATCGAGCAAGAAGGCGAACAAGACCACAACGCTTCTCCGCTAGCAGCAGATATTGAATTAGTGCCTGATACCGAAGACCCAGATGTCCAGCGCTTGCAGCTAGTTATTTTAGAATCCTTAGTAATTCGCCGAGACATTTCTGCTGATGCCACCCAAGGTAGCACTCAGACCACATTGGAAGTTCAGGATGGCTTAACTATTGCCCCTGGTGCAGTGGTCGCCCGTACCCAAATCTTGTGTAAAGAAGGGGGTATTGTGCGTGGTGCTCAAAAAGGTGTTGAAGCTGTACGTCGTTGTCTGGTGTTGCGCCACACCGACATGATCACCACAAATTCTACCGCCCAGCCAAAGGTGAAGGTAGGTACCTTACTCGTAGAAGGAACAGAAATAGCTCCAGGAGTCTTTGCGGAAGAATCTGGACAAGTAGTAGAAATCAAAAATACTACTGCTAGTTCTGCCACAGGTGAATCAGCTCTCAGTACTCCACAATACACAGTTAAAATCCGTGTTGGTCGCCCCTACCGAGTCAGCCCTGGTGCTGTGTTGCAGATAGAAGACAGCGACTTAGTACAACGGGGTGATAATCTAGTGTTGTTGGTGTTTGAGCGTGCCAAAACCGGAGACATTATTCAAGGTTTGCCCCGGATTGAAGAACTACTAGAAGCCCGGAAACCTAAAGAGGCATGTGTTTTAGCACGACGTGCGGGAGAACTCAAGGTAGTTTATGGTGATGGCGATGAGGCGATCGCTATGAAAGTAGTAGAAACCAACGGAGTCGTTACAGATTATACCCTAGGCCCCGGTCAAAATTTAGCGCTAGCAGATGGTTCCCATGTGTTAGCAGGACAGCCCTTAACTGATGGGCCGTCTAATCCCCACGAAATTTTGGAAATTTTCTTTAGCTTGGGTTCAGAAGACGGAGTCTACGCTTGTGCTAGCCACGCTTTGCAGAAAGTGCAGACGTTTTTGGTGAACGAAGTGCAATTGGTATATCAGTCCCAAGGGATTGATATTGCCGACAAACACATAGAAGTAATTGTTCGCCAGATGACCAACAAAGTCCGGATTGATGATGGTGGTGACACCACCATGCTTCCTGGTGAATTGGTAGAATTGCGCCAAGTTGAGCAAGTGAACGAAGCAATGGCAATCACTGGCGGTGCGCGGGCACAGTATACCCCCGTATTGTTGGGGATCACCAAAGCATCGTTGAATACCGACAGCTTTATTTCTGCGGCTTCCTTCCAAGAAACGACTAGGGTCTTAACCGAAGCTGCTATTGAAGGGAAATCTGACTGGTTGCGGGGGTTAAAAGAAAACGTGATTATCGGACGATTGATTCCTGCTGGAACTGGGTATAACGCCTATGAAGAAACAGGAGCGATCGATGATTATGCGGCGCTGGAGAGTACAAGCCTCCTAGATGAAGCCGATGATCCCTTGGATATGGTGCTAGATGACCGTACAGCTCGTACCTATAATTTAGATGCTCCTTCTCTGACAGAATCTCCATTCGGCGCTAGACGCGCGGAACGGTCAATTCTCGATGACGAAGATGAGTTGATTGCCGATGAAATCACCGACCTCGTAGAAGAAGAGGAAGAAGACGATTACGAGGAAGATTCGGATGAAGACGATTTCGATGAATAAAGCTAAAAGTTAAAAATTAAAAAGGCAAAGGAAAGTTACCCTTTGCCTTTTATTTTTGACTTATTACATACACCAATTTGAAAAAAGCGTGGCAAATTCCAATCCAGAAACCCTTATGAATTGTAAGTTTGAATTGTTTTAATTTTGAATTGGTATTACTTCTACGTTCTTAATTTGGTAATCCAAACCAAGTTTGTGAGCACAAAAACCTATTTCCCGTGATTGATTTGGCTCAATCACTACTCCCCAATCCAAAGGATTTATAATATACTGCGTCGCCCCTTGCTGTGTAAAATTAGCGTTCCAAGAGTTATTAATCTTCGCCTGGTTCATATTAAATTTCAGTTGCCAATTACTCACCTTGGTATTGCCGGAATTCACAATTTTAAAGGTGGCACAAAGTCCCGTTTCCCAATTGGAATAGATGTCAGTAGTAACTTTCAGTTGAGGAGTCATGAGAGACACTGAAGAAGCAGTTGGCGAAGGAATAACAGCAGAATTATTAGGTTTCTCCACCTGCTGAACAGAGGCTGAAGGGAACAGTTGGGATAATAATTGCTGCTTTGGTAAATCATAACTTTGCCAATCATCCAGCAAAATACCACCTGTGTCAGCACTATTGGGATTCCAACTCCAGTAAGCAAAGCTTAAGTTATTTTTGTCAATATATTTCACCAGCTCATTTTGCCAAATTCCTTCTGGAGAAATAGTGTCTACTTGGCGTCCACCAAATTCCCCAATCAAGACAGGTGCAATTTTCTCACTAGAAATATAGTTAAATCCTATTTGCCAGCGATCGCTTAAATTTTTAGGAAAGTCGGGTTCTGAAAAATAAGGCTGATTGTACACTCCTGGGCCGTACTCATGGGGGGAATAGACTAGCTTATCAGGACGAGACAAACGTACTGGGTAGCGCTTCACCCCTTCTAAATTACCGCCTTGCCAATGCTGTTTGAGTTTTTGACCAGGGACATTATTCTCCACACCCTCGACAACAATCAGCCAGTTGGGATTGACACTGAGAATAGCATTACCTACCCGTTCTGCTGCCAATCGCCAGTCAGTAGCTAAATCATTAGTTCCCCAACTAGCTTGTCCATGCGGTTCATTTTTTAAGTCTGCACCGATCACATTAGCTTGATTTTTATATCTTTGAGCCAACATTTTCCAGGTATCGATCCAGTCTACTTCTGTAAAACCGTCTCCATACCACAACTCAGGAATTCGTTGATCATTCAGACGATGGCTGTCAAGTAGGATTAATAATCCCTGACGTTCGGCCTCTTGAATAATTACATCCATAACTTCCAAAGGAGTTTTACCTTGGAGTTCTGAATTCCTGCCAATACTAAAATCAATACCACTGACATCAGGTAATCGCAATGCAGCTACAGAATAAGGCAACCTAATCAGGTTATACCCAAGCTTCCTGATCTCTACCAGCATTTCCTGATAATCTCGCTTCCAGAGTCCGTGGGGAGCGTGTAACTCTGTTTCTATACCAAACCAATTGACACCTCTGAGCAGCACCACCTCACCTTCAGCGTCTATGATTTTTGCTCCCAGGGTTGAAAGTGGTAATTGCATCGTCATCGCAGCACTAGCTACATCATAAATAGGCAATTTGGTGACAATTCCCAGCAATAATATTACTGAAGCCGCTAAAAATAGGAGCAATTGTTTGATTAAACTCAATTTTTTCTGTTTCTTTTTAAAGGCGTATCGCATGTTCTTTTTACCTTAGATGTAGGACGATATCTTGTGACAATTCATAGAGACATTAGGGATTAATTGGAAAACAGCCATCTTTATGAAGTCTTGATATGTAATAAATAAATTTTAAAAAAACCTAGTAATTACTTGGGTAAACAATCACCGTAATTATCCTATTGATAAATTTATTTCCCGATGATTTGTAATTCCAAGTCAATAAGTATCATGGTTAATATACTTAGACTTATTAGAGTAATATTTAGCGCATAATGTTCCTTGTATAGTCATGGCTGTAGAAAATGATTAACGTCAAATGTATATCTGGAAGGCATTAGACGCTAATATCTATATAGTCCAGAGCTTTAACTAGCCCTTGAGAGAGTTTTTAAATTTACAAGAATTTTAATTATCCGTCCGAGTTCTTCATGAGATTCCTATTGCAAATCTTACATACAGAGAATAACTTAGATAGTAACGCAGTAGAAATATTCACTAACCGCTTAAGAGGTATAAAAGCCAGATATTACTAGCGGTAATTAGCCATACTGCAATCCATTCATTGTCTTTTTTAGAAAACTCATCCAAATCTTAAATATGTCATTATCTGCATTGCAAAAATTTTTCCTACCACCTATTATCGCCTCTCTTGGTGTGTTTTCAGCGATGTCATTTCCCCTTGCTGCATTAGGTGATAAGCAAATTACTGTCAAATTTCAGGAAGAACCGATTTTTTACGGCAGACTCAGAGATGTTGCAATTCCTTATGTGGTGTTGACGACTGTACTTAGTATAGGAACCGGAGTTGCCGCAGGTGCTTTCTGTGGTTGGCGACATTCTTCTCGAAAATCAGTAAAATTTCAGAAGGAATTATTGAGCCTAGAGCAAAATTTACAGGAAAAGGAAGCATTACTTAAAGAACTCAAACTCTCTGAATCCAGATTACAAGTTTCTGGTCTAAAGGCTTTTTTAGATGATGAAATACTTTTTGATCCTGCATTAATTTCTAGTACTTTAACCACAGCTAAACCTCAAACTGTTGCATTAGAAACTCCAGTACCAATCTATCAAAAACCAGTAAATTCTGTACCGCATGTTGCGACTCAAGAAAACACAACTAAAAACGTTAGAACTGTTACTGCTAGCTCTGGATTTGCTTCTGCTCAAACATTCCTTGGCTACGCTCAAACAAATACAAACATCGTAAAAGAAAATATTGTACCAAGTGAAGCACAACAAATAACAATTACACCATCAGAATTTGAGGAATTGCAAAAGCAAATCCGAGAAATGATTTTTCAGATGCAAACAATGCAAGATAGCCTGCGAGTAGTTCCTCAACCTACAAATGTGGAAGAAAAAGTCGCAGATAAATTTCAAATATACTATGATACTGCAAATGTTAATGATGTTCAGATTCGGTGATGTAAGGTAATCGAGTAAGTTGTGTCTTAGTAACTTACTTGGTAATTAACAATTAAAAAAATTAATCTGTTGGGTAGAGCTAAGCTTTACCCAACAATTGCATTAATAATGCTAGATGAATTTGCGATAAGAGTTATCTAGCATTGCTTACTGCCATTTAACATATTTAAACCCCTTTCCTACAGAACGCTATGCCAATTTAGAAGCAAGCTACGCGTAGCGTCTCGCTCCAGAAGGATCGAAGTAGTGTTTACGACGAAGTGCTATTACCAGCAGGGAGTAAACATGCTCCTACTACTTTTCAAAACTATGGTTCTCAAAATAGCTGTGGGTTAGTTGCTGTATGGAGCGGCTAACTCAATTATATTTGATACAATTAGCCGCAATTTTTTAACGTAAAAACTCGGTTGGGGCTAGGGAAGCATTAGTCACTCTGGACGTAGCTGAAGGTGTGATGTTAGTTTGGGTAACTACGGATTTTGGTGGGATTTGATATCGGTTTCCCCATCCACCATTAATATCGCCTGGTTGTGGACGAGGTGGTGTAGTTTTGCCCTCAGGTAAAGGTATTAATAAAGTTTGGCTTGCTTGTACATACTTTTCACCGTCATTAGTAAAGCGAACTAACTTACCTTCTAGTTGTTGATTCTCCACCTGGGGTTTTTCCGACTTTGTCTGATCTGACTGTTGCCACTGACTTGCAGGATCAAAGATGGCAATAAACTTGACGCCACTTTCTGGTACTAATCCTATTTGGGATTGATTTGCTTGCCAAACTTCCTGAAAACTACCATCAGGAGCAACTTGCCACAGATTTAAATCAGCCTGCCATTTTCCTTGCTTTACTTGTACAACTTGGCGAGCCAGAATTGAACGTTTGGGATCAACATCAGAGTTGAGCAACACTTCTTCTTGTCCTTCTATTGGACGTAAATAGCGGACTGCTTCTACAGTAATCCGGCTAGACTCAGGTAGATTTGTACTACCAAAAATTTTGTATCCACTATTACTTGCTACAGACTGGATATTTTTGATTTCTAGCTGTACTTCTTCTTGTGCTTTTTGTACACAGCCATAATTCGTGGATAGGAGTATTAACGAGATGGCTGTGAGGGAAAAAGTAGCTGAATAATTCTTCAAATTTCGATAAATAAGTTGATAATTGAGCTTCACCATAGAAAAACTTGGTTTTTGTAAGTTTTTACAAAACAAAAGTGACATTTTTATCTATTGTGCCCAATTTGATCTAAAAAATAACAGGCTTTATTAACTTTTTACGGAGTTATTTACCAAGCACAAAATCTATACATTCTAGATGATCATACTCATTTTATTTGCTAAAGTGGCAACAACATACAACGTAAAGACTTATTCGTTTATTCACTTAGGCTAATGTGCCAAACAGTATCAAATTGTCATAAATTTATATGTCCAAAACAGTCCCAAAAAGCATATTTGCTACTTGGTACTGTTGCAGCTTCGATGTTCTGGGCAATGGTAATGAGTGAGGCGTCATCAGCTCAAGTAATTCCTACCAATTTGGAAGCTAGCAACTTCCAGATCGGTAGTATGGACTTGCTCCCAGTCCCTCAATCGTCTGTACCTACTGCTAAAAAGGTGTTGCGATCATCCCAGACAGTACCACCTCCGCCCACAACAACCGGTATTGCAGTTGCAGCGATCGCTAATCCGGTAGCGACAACTGTGCAGCAGCAAACAGGAAATAACCTGCGACTACAAGAGAATGATTTTCTTCAGCAACCCCAAACTAAAAAAAACCTACAAGCAATACCCCAACCACAACCGAATATTCCACTAATAGCAGTAGGTGGAGAAGTTACGGGCAATGATTTTTCTAGTCCTAATTTGGGACTAATCGGGCAGGTAAACAACTCTCAGGAAGCAAGTAAATTCGTTACAGCCCCATTACCACCATTACCAAATACAACTGCCAGCCAAGAATTTTCTGTACCCACAACAACATCGACTTTTAACCAACTACTCAACGCCCCAGAGGTCACAGCCCCATTACCACCACTACCAAATACAACTGCCAGCCAAGAATTCTCTGTACCCACAACAACATCGACTTTTAACCAACTACTCAACGCCCCAGAGGTCACAGCCCCGTCAGTCCCTAGTACAATTCCCACTCCCGTCTCTGCAAGCCAATTACAACCAACAACTATTCAACAGCGTCCTCTGACAAGCAGTAGCGCTTTAAAAGAGCCATCTTTACAAATCCAAGGCGTCTATATCACCCAAGGAGGCGAAACTTCCGCACGAGCCAGGGTTTCAGGAGTCTATCCACTTTCTCCTCAAGCTTTGATTGGAGCCACTCTAGATTTAACGAGTAGAGACAGTAGTTTTGATGACTCTCGGCGGGAAGGTTTGAACATCAACGAACTGTATTTAGCAACCTCAATAGGAGGAGTACCTAATCTGCGGTTTGTCGTCGGTCAGATAGATTTAACATCTTATTTTGACCGCAACAGTTTTGCCAAAGACGGGGCAAGCCAATTCTTTAATCCAGTGTTTCAGACCAATCCAGCACTAGCAGCCACAGGGATTGGCTCCCGTACTGGTTTATTAGTCAATTGGAGTGTCACTGATAATATCGAAGCCAAAGGAGCAGTCTTTTCATCAGCAGATAAAATTAGTGACTTTTCTTTAGACGGATTTGCCGGAGAAATCGGTGTTCGTTATGGTAACGCCATTATTCGTGGTACTTATGCCAGTAATCGTGATAGTGGTATCCGCGACAGCTTCGCAGAAAGCTTTGGGATTGCCAGGGGAAATAATCAATTTGGGCCGATAGAAAGCGATCGTGAAGAGGCATACGGTATAAACGCCGAAGTCTTTATTCCTAACCTCAAACTAGGTCTTTTTGGGCGTTATGGTAAGTACGAAAACCGTGATTTAGGACTAGGTGGAGATACTTACTCTTTTGGAGCCAGCTTTTTAGATTTGTTAACTCCAAACGACCGATTGGGGTTAGCCTATGGACGCGCTCTCTCGAATGACAGTCTGCGTCGAGGTGCTACACCAGATGTATTAGAGGCATTTTACGATTTTCAATTGGTTCCCAATCTAAGACTAGGTTTTACAGTCCAAGGACGTGATGATTTTTCGGAAACCGTCGTCGGTGTAAGAGTGAAATCAGAATTTGATGTGAGTCCTAGAGGGAGAGGTACTCGATGAGTCAAAACACAAAACGCCCAAGCCAAAAGGCAAAATTTAACAGCATTCAACAGCTGTCTCTATTGACTTTTTCATGTTTGCTGTTTAATTCCTTATTAGTTGTGCCACTTGTGGAAAGCATTGCTCCTGCCCAAGCACAAACTTTACCAGCAGGAGTACAAAAAGGTCTGGGATTGTTAAACAAGGGGCTAGTGAATGATGCCATCACGGCTTTCCAGCAAGCCCTCAAGAGTCAGCCCCAATCCTTGCAAGGCAGATTAGGATTAGCGATCGCCTATCGTCGTGCTGGTCGTATTTCCGAAGCCTGGAGTGCCTATCAACAGGTATTGGCAATAGACCCTAACAATCATTTAGCTCTAAAGACAATTGGTTTATTAGGTACTTATCGTTCTGAGTGGAATCAACAAGGAATTACAGCCTTAAGCACTTTATTAAAGTTGAATCCCAATGATTTAGAAGGTCGGGGATACCGCGCTCAACTCTACTCTTATCAAGGAAGATTGAGCGAGTCTTTAGCAGACTATCAGATTGTTCTGGCTAATAATCCCACACCGGATGTAGTTATTAATGCGGCTCAAGCTTACAGCTATAGTGGTGATTTTTCTCAGGCACTGGAGTTGTTTAACCGCTACCAAAACAGTGGACAACCCATCGTGGACTACGCGGCTATAGCTTATGGTCGTACTTTACGTGAAACTGGTAATTCTGGGCGAGCAGTACAGATTTTAGAAGCACAGCTACAGCGCTCAAAAACCCTCGATCAAATAGCTATCGAGACTCGCAAAGAATTGGCGATCGCCTATTTTGTTAATGAACAACAAACCAAAGCTTTAGCGGTCTTAGATCCATTGCAAGGCAGAGCAGATGCAGTTTTACCCTTGGCGCGATCGCTCAATGAAATCCGTAAGCGTACCAACAATCCGACTCTGGCACAACAGGTAGTGACTCTTTACCGTCAAGTACTAACAACAACGGACAATCCTTCCCCCACGCTCCTCCGAGAAGTAGCTGATGTGTTTACGGCATTTCCCGAAGGTAGACAAGCCGCACTACAACTTTATCGCCAAGCAGCTTCTCAGTCTCCCAATGATCAGAGTCTCTTGGTGCGACAATTAGCCTTAGAAAATCGACTGGGAACTCTGTCCAAAAAAGACTTAAGACAACGCCTAGTTACTGTATTGCAACCTCTACCTACAGACCGAGTGCAGCTACAACAGCTAGCAGATGCCTTGGTGAACATTGATGTTCCGGACCCGGAATTTTTGCCTGTATATCAAAACATTTTACAAACAGGAGTCAATGCTTCATTTTTACATTTCCGCGTTGCTCAGATGCATATCCAGCGTAACGACTTGAATGCAGCTAGGCGGTCTTTAGCAGCTTACACTGCTAGCCCCACCGGAGCTAAAGACCTGACAACTCAATTACTAGCAGCAGAAATTGAGCGCCGTGAGGGCAGTCTAGAGGCTAGTGCCCAGCGTTATCAAGCTGTATTGAAGAGCAAGCCAGATAACGATATTACTGATGCAGCTTTACGTGGGTTGGCTGGCGTAAAACTGCAACAAAGGCGTTTTGATCAGGCTTTAGCAGTTTATGACCAACTCATAGCCCGCACTCCCAAAGATGCCGCAACTCAACTAGGGCGTGCGAGTATTGCCTATCAAGCCAAGCGTATTTCCCAAACAGAAGCAGAGGCGGTGCTGAACAATTGGTTAGCCACACAACCAGCAACCAATACTCCCACAGAACTATACAGTTTAGTGGCCGCACTACCTACTGATCCTCAGCGTACGGCTTTATATAACTACTTGGTGCAAGTTGACCCCAACTCCATACCATTACAAGTACGTTTAGTGCAGGCGTTAGCAAAACGCAATCCCGCGCAAGCACAAGCACGGATGCAGCAATTAATAGCGCGTATTCCTAACAACTCAGATTCATATCAATTACAAGCAGAGTTAGCGCGGTCTATAGGCAATTTAGAGTTAGCTAGCAGTGCCTATGAGAAAATTCTCGCCCAACAACCAGATAACATTGATGTCCTGGCGGCTTTGGGAGGAATTCGTTTTGAACAGCGTCGTTTTGATTCAGCACAGGAGATTTACACTCAAGTCTTAGCCCAAAAGCCCGAAGACCAAGAAGCACGACGCGCCCTAGCAGGATTGAGTGCAATTCTCGATCAACCTTTGACAGCATTGTCACAGCTAGAGAAATTGCAACTGGAAGGGGGAACCATCGATAGTGATACCTATCGCCAGATGCAGCAAATACAGGAAGACTTTTTAGTCCGACGAGGTTTTCAACCCCCTTGGGAAGACTATCAACGCAGAAATAGAAACTAGCGATCGCTCAAATTTCTTCATTGAATCTTAGCGACCCCAAGTTAATTGTGAATAGCTATTAGGGAACAATAAGGGCAAGGTGAGCGATGAGTGTCAACGTTTTACACATCAAACGGTTCTGAGGATGCGATATCTCCCAAGAGTGGCGATTGTTGCCAGCCTGATCAATTTATCTGCCTGTTTTTCTGGTTATTCAGTCAATCCCAAAATACCTAATGATCAGGCTCCACCGACAAACGTCACTACTCCGGGTAGTAGTGAAACTTTGTCAGTATTTTTAGCGGCTTTACCCCCATCTACCCCAAATCGGGAATTACTAGCCGAAAGTTGGGATAGTTACCGGCAACGATTTATTCAAAGTGATGGGCGAGTAATTGACTTTGAAGCGAGTGATCGCTCCACCAGTGAAGGTCAAGCCTATGCCATGCTGCGAGCCGTCCTGATTGATGACCCTGAAACTTTTGCCCTGACCTTAAAGTGGTCTGAAAACAACCTTCTGCGACAACAGAACGGTAAACCCACAGACAGCTTGTGGGCTTGGAAATGGGGGAAGAAGCCAGACGGTAGTTGGGGTGTGATTGACAACAACTTTGCTAGTGATGGTGATATAGATGCCATTACCGCCTTGATTTTGGCGTCACGTCGCTGGAATCGTCCGGAATACCTGGAACTGGCGAAAATTAAACTCCAAGATTTATGGAACCTTTCCAGTACGACAGGATATGCAGGTAAGCGCTATCTTTTACCAGGCCCCACAGCAGCATTTGTCCCCAATACATCCACCCTCTACCTCAACCCTTCTTATCTTGCTCCCTACGCTTTTCGCATCTTTGCACAGGTTGACCCTGCCCATGACTGGTTGAGTTTGGTGGAGACTAGCTACCAAATTCTAGAAAATTCGGTACAGCTTTCGACTGTTGGTTTACCCAGTGATTGGGTAGCTCTCGATATCAAAACAGGTCAATACCAGCTCGTCCCTCCATCTAGTAACCTCCAAACCTTATACAGCTTTGATGCTTATCGAGTTTGGTGGCGTTTATCACTTGATGCTGTCTGGTTCAATTCACCGCAAGCACGACAATATTTGCAGAAATCTACTCAGCATCTACAAAAGTTATGGATTCAAAAATCACTTCTACCAGCACGTATCGATTTGCAAGGGCAAGCATTAGTAGATTACGAGGCTACATCCCAATATGCAATGGTCTATGCTGCTATGCGGTTAGTAGAACCAAGATTAGCTGAAGAATTTTTGGTGCAGAAATTATTGCCCCAATACAAACAGGGAATATGGGGTGATGATTCAGCCTATTACACCCAAAATTTAGCTTGGTTGGGTTTACTGCCTCCAGATTCATTTCCCATGAGATTAATACAAGCTAATTAAAAAAGTTTTTGTCGTTTATTAATAGAGTGTTATGAAAATTTTTGAGCCATAAAAGGACAGAGTTTTATCAGTATTTAATCTTGAGAAAAATAACAATTCTACAGCACAAAGCCAGGTCAATTTACCACCAATATCCTTTACTATGAAGCCGTTATTTCAACTTGTTCAAGCTAGTAAAAAAGCAATTCTTGTTACTACCTGCTTATTACTTTTACCTAATGCCTTATTAACTGCTAAAGCCCAAAATAGGGACAACCTAAAACAGCAGAATTCGCTACAACAAAACCAAACCGATGCTAAAAATCTCATAACTTATAATCTGGAATTTAATCGTAGTCCAATTGTCGGTAATCGTATGCGCCTGCGGGGTGTATATTCCGAATCCCGCCTGGCTTTTACTCGTCCTCGTAACTGGAAATTGGATCAAGGTAAGGTACAAGCTTTGATCCGCTTCCAACATTCACCAGCACTCTATGCAAATCGCTCTAACCTGACGGTTCTAGTTAATGGTACTAGTGTAGGTAGTGTGCCATTGAACCGACCACAGTCTCAAGTTGGTCAAGTACTATTTAATATTCCACCGAAGTTAATCCAAGATTACAATGAATTGACAATCGTAGCACAGCAGAACAATTCTTTAGAATGTAGTGATTCGAGTAGTCCAGATTTGTGGACGGAAATTCTGCCAGATTCTAAATTAGTTTTTAACTTCCAACAGCAGCCAATTCCTCTCAACTTTAGTCGCTATCCATATCCTTTCTTTGACGAACTTGGCTTAGAAGCTAATCAAATTGTTTACTTGCAACCTAACCAAATAAGCCAATCTTGGCTGACTACAGCATCTCGCTTACAAGCTACTTTAGGTAGATTAGCGGATTTTCGCCCCATCAAGACAAGCTTAGTATCTAATACGTTGGATGTGAAAACCAACGAACGGCTGGTAATTATTGGGACTCCCAGTGAGCAACCGTCTCTGGCTTCTTTGAAGAATTTGCCATTGAAAGTCATTGGCTCGCAAATTTTTGATCGCAATAATAACCCCATACCTGAAGATACTGGGGTATTGATTGTCAGTAAAACTGAAAAGAGCGGCGTGCCAATTTTAATTGCCAGTGGTAATAGTACCAAAGCAGTTGCTAAGGCGGCGCAGTTTTTGGCACAACCAGATGTGCGAAAAATGGGCACAGGTCAGGTGATTTTAGTTGATCAACTCAATGAGACATTAACACCAGGGCCTCGCCAATGGCCTCGTTATTTACCAGAGCAAAATTCCTTTAAACTCAGCGACATCAAAACTCAGGTAAATGGAGATCCTTTTGTTGATGTCACTGTCCGTGGTGCTGCTGCGCCTGCTGTAGATATTGATTTTCGTGCTTTACCTGATGACAGGTTTGTCAGGGGCAGTTCCATGAACCTAGTTTACAGCTACGGCCCGCAGATTAATCCTAGAACCTCCGCCATAGAAGTATTACTTGATGGTGTCTTTATTGGTGGGGCGCGTCTGGACTCAGAAGCCGGAGCCAACCGTAAAAACCTGAAGGTCAATTTGCCGGAAAACTTGATTAAGCCCAATTCTAGATTGCAAGTCTTTTTCCGGATGAATCCAAGGGAACCATTTGATAAGCAAAACTGCCTCCAGCCACCTGATCAACAACTTACAGGTACGGTGCATTCTGATACTAGCTTTGACCTAAAGCGAGAAGTCTCAGCCCAACTACCAGACTTGAAACTACTGCAATTTGGTTTTCCGTTTGCTGCTCCCCAAGATTTGTCCAAAACGGCAATTGTATTACCGCAAAATCCAAATAGTACAGATGTGTTGACTCTGTTGGCGTTTAGTGAACGCTTAGGTAGATTGAGTCAGGCAGATTCTATCAAGCTAGATGTTTATACCCCAGATGCATTACCCGAAACAGTCCGGAAGAATGACCATTTGGTAGTTATCGGTACTAGAGACAAGTTTCCCATTCCAGAAGTATTTCAGTCTAAAGGCTTAAACTTAAGTCAAGCATTTTCTCGCTTATCAGCCCAAGCAGCAATTCAAACCCCCCAGGATGCACAAGGGATGATTAAGCAAATTATTTCTCCTTGGAATAGCGATCGCGTGATTCTGGCTTTGACGGCGCAAACGGATACTGGTTTAGAACGAGTGCGACAAGTTCTCAATCAAGATCCGTGGTTCTTCCAATTGAAACAGGATACGGTGTTAATTAGTAGCGATCAGAAAAACCCCGTTGCCTACGATCCTAATGCCTATCAACTAGAATTTTTCCAAAGTGCCCCCTTCTCTCGCCGTGTGGAAGATACAACTATCCTCAGTAAGGCGTCACGCTTCCTTCAAGAAAACTGGATACTTCTCCCTCTCGGTATCGTGGGTGTATCTATTCTCCTCTATGGTATTGCTCAGTTGTACCTCAAACGCCTGAGTACTGAAGACAAAAAGTAGATTATGACATTTTGATGGTTTGTAGTCAGCACTTTAGTGCTGACTAAAAGCCTTTTACGAGCTTTTTTTGTGGAAATCATTGAATTAGTCAGTGTAAAAAAAAACATCAGAGTTTAAATCTTAGATTCAATATGTCTTCTTCTTCATACAAACCGCCTCGTCAACGTCCCAAATTAGGTAGCTGGTTGATTGACCTGACACCTAGATTTTTTGACCGCACTCTGAAAAAAGCAGGTATAAGACAGTTAAAGTTGCTTTCCTTGCTGCTAGTGGTGTTCTCAATACCACTGATTATTACGCCTCTAGAAGTTTGGCAGCAGGGTGTAGTAGCTGTGTTTTTAGTAGTTCTTGGTCAGTTAGTAATCAAAGCTGAGGACAAAGAGTCTTCTGCTGACATCAGTCAGTATTACCACTTATTTCTGGTGTGGCTGAGTCTGGTAACAACTCTGCGTTATCTCTACTATCGCACTAGTTACACGCTCAACTTTGATGGTTGGATTAATAGTACTGCTTGTGTGCTGTTGTTTGCGGCAGAACTGTATGCAATCTTGACATTGGTATTGGCATACTTTCAAACTCTGAAAATCAAAGAACGCCAACCAGTAAATCTGTCTAACATTGCTGAGTCAGAATGGTTTAATGTTGATGTCTATATTCCGACGTACAACGAAGACGTAGAGATTGTCCGCAAGACAGCGTTAGCAGCCTTGGCTTGCGACTATGCGGCTGGTAAGAAAAAGGTTTATATCCTCGATGATGGTCGTCCCGAAAGATATAAAGAAGATGACCCACGTCGAGAAAAGTTTAGCGCCAGACGGGAACAGCTCCGGCAAATGTGCCAAGAACTCGGCTGCATACATATGACGCGGGATAACAACAACCACGCCAAAGCCGGTAATATCAACACAGCCCTGCAAAAAACTGACGGCGACTTAGTGATGATTTTGGACTGTGACCACATCCCATCACGGCAATTTATTCTCCATACTGCAGGCTTCTTTTTCGATCCGAAAGTGTCGTTTGTGCAAACTCCTCACTGGTTCTACAATCCCGACCCCTTTGAACGGAATTTGTTCACTGGCGGTAGAATCCCTGTGGGCAATGAACTGTTTTATAAGGTGCTGCAAAAAGGTAATGATTTTTGGAATGCTGCCTTTTTCTGTGGTTCAGCAGCTTTAATCCGTAAATCCCACCTTTTAGAAGTTAGGGGAATTGCTGTAGAAACGGTGACGGAAGATTGTCATACAGCCCTGCGTTTACATTCACTCGGTTATAGGTCGGTATACTACGACAAGATTATGGTGGCTGGCTTGGCGCCAGAAACGTTTTCTTCTTACGTAGGTCAGCAAGTACGTTGGGCGAGGGGAATGGCGCAAATCCTGCGACTAGAAAATCCCTTTTTTAACCGCAAGTTGAAGCTGACATTAGCCCAGAGGATTTGTTATTTAAGTGCAACTTCCCACTTCTTGTATGGGTATCCTCGATTAGTCTATGCGATCGCTCCCACTCTATTTTTATTACTTGGCATTAACTCTGTCCAAGGTTTGGGTTTAGAAACCTTAGCCTACGCAATACCACATATACTCCTCTCCCTGTTTGCGAATTTCATCATTTACAAGCGTGTCCGTTTCTCTTTCTGGAATGAGATTTTTGAATTTGCAATGGCTTTCCAGGCTGGTTGGGTGACTTTATTGGCCCTAATTAACCCCAAGATGGGCTCGTTTAACGTCACTGATAAAGGGATCTCTGTTACCCAACGCACCTTTGACTGGGAGTCGATGCGTGGTCTGTTAGTGGTGGGGGGAGTGGTGCTATCTTCCTTGCTTGCTGTTCCTTATTGGCTACTACTACGGCCAGAAGACTGGCAAGCTGTCTTAGTTAACACTATGTGGTCTGGTTTTAACCTAGTTTTAGTGACAGCTGCTTTGCTAGTTGGTTTTGAGCAACCACAAGTGCGTTCTGCTCACCGTTTGCAGCGATGTCTGACTGTGATGATTTCTAGTAACGACCAAGTAATTATGGGCGAAACGGTGAATATCTCCGAAACTGGGGCATTAATTTCTTTGGAATCTTGGCCGAATTTACCAGATGAAGTGGAAATTGAGGTCATGGGAGACTACACTGCAAGTGCTTCCTTGACGGGGCGGATTGTCCGAGTCTCCCCTGTTAATGATACAGAAACGCTCTTGGCAATTGATTTTGTTAATCCTAATCGTGCTCAACTTGATGCTTTAACTCTAGTTTTGTATTCGGATGTCCGGGAATGGTATTCCCAGAAGCGGGAGTTTGCGGATCAGCCAATGGCTTCTTTTGGGTTTCTGGCTACCAGTCTGACGCGTTCTTTGCGTGACATCAAAAGAACCAACCGTAAAAAGGTACGCAAGCAAGTACATACTGCAAGTCAACTCTATTGGGATGGTCACTTCTTCTCTGGAGTGGCGACGGAATTAGGGGTGACAGGTTTACGGTTGGAATTAGAAAATACAAAAGCCCTATCCTCTGACAGAATTCTGGGACAACAGGACTTGCACACAATGCGAACTGTTAAACCACTCGTTGGTTTGCTGTTGACTCAAGATGCAGAAAATCCCGCATCTAGTCGTTTTGTGGCGGAAATTGCCGCAGTAGAAGAACAGGCTAGCGGTAAGATAGCGATCGAGTTCAGTTTTCCTGAGAAATTTAAGCAACGCCAAGACACAAAAATTAAACAACTTTTACAAATTTTGTAGTAGCCAAATAACGGCAATTTTCTACCCTGTTTGTGAATGAAGCCTGCAAAAGCAGGCTTTTTTTGTGTAGCGATTAGTTATAGCATGTAGGCTGATCACAAAGTGTATTAAATTATGGGCACGGAAACTATCACAAAGTTCTACAATCTAATAAGTTCATCTCAGGTTTTTGTAATGGTCGCCAACTGAGCAACTCATAAAGATATGGCTTTGTACAGGTATATTGAGCGCAACTCTATACATCCTACCCATCCTTGATCATCAATCAGTTGTTAAGAACTAGTTGAAAAATGCCCCTAAAAATTGTCCAGAATTTTGATAGCAGTTTCACTCTTGAAGTCCAAGCAAAAGAAACTCTCTGCCAATTATTGACGAGCGAAAATTTTTTAAATCAAATTGCTCAACAGTTGCAGTCTGGAAAACTTGAATTTACAGAACTATTTTTTCAGCCAATTCCCTATAGCTTAAGTACGCCGAAAGGAATGCCAGCAGAGTTTGAGCAATACCATGAGTCTGATGATTATGTAATCATTAATGTACCACCAAATTTTATGTTTAATGCTAAGATATTCAAACCAAGTCGCCTGTGTGCAATTTACCGGAAGATTGGCTTATGAATACTAAATATTTATAGTCATTGTTGTTCAATTTGACTGAGCAATAATAATTATTTGTTGAGAAACTACCTGTTGAGAAAGTAATAAAAAATTGTGAATTTGGTTTATGTCTACTGAAACTCATGTTGCAGCTTTGGCAACTTTGGAATATCTCCCTTATATTGACGAGTGTGGTCAATTGCCTGATAAGTTGCAAGGCAAAATTGGAGCATATGCGATTTTTGATCAAGAGAAAGTGCTCCAATTTATAGGTTATTCCCGCGATGTTTATCTTAGTCTCAAACAGCATTTAATACGTCAGCCACAACAGTGTTATTGGCTGAAAGTTCAGGCTATTGAACGCCCTAGCCGTGCGATTTTAGAAAGCATTGAAAATGCCTGGATTGCCGAAAACAATAGTGTTCCTTTGGGCAATGGAGATAACAAGAAAAAATGGACACATCCTATTGATACTAGATTATTAATGACCTCTGAAGAAAGGAAAAATTATCAAAATCCAGTCAATGATGAATTGACACAAATGAAAATTTTGAAAAATGTGGCACGGAGAGTAGAAGTAGAAATCTTAGCTGAATTAGAAACTCGTGGTTTGCGGATGCAAATTCGCTTTAATCCTAAATTGAAGGAAGAAGGGTTACTAGATTTAAAATAGTTATGAAAACTGTAACTAATTACTGGTGTTGTTATTTGCTTAGGAAATATAAAATTTTTTTGTGGACATTTAATGGTAGCTATGGTGTAGAAGGGCCTTTTATGGCTTAATTAATTTGGTTAGATACAAATTTTACTACTAGCTGGGTAATTACGATGACAAATACACCTCCTCCTGATCCTAAGTCATCTCAAACAACTGCCCTTGGCTTTGATGAATTTATAGCCATTTTGGTTGCCTTCGCAACGGTTGGAGCAATTTTAGTTTGGTCATTTACCCGTAGGGATTCCGGCTGGAATTTAAATATGCTGCTACCGTCACCATCGCCAGTTTTATCACCCAGTATTCAGCCAAATCCAGCCTTGTCTTCCCCGGTTCCTATGGTAGAGCCAAATATCGGTTCTAACGCCAATGCCTTGCCATCGTCTCCATCTGCACCTGTGGTTGAGCCTAGCTCCTATCCATCTGTGATTGAGCAGGTAAGTCCTACTCCTAAACTACCAGCAATTAACACAGATCCATCTGACACTCTACAAGTGTTGACACCTGTACCCTCTACTGCGAATGCTATTCAACAACCGTTTTCTCTGGTGACTCCCTCCGAGAAAAAGTCAACGATTCCGCCGCCTATCGCCTTTACTGATGTACCTGCTGATTTTTGGGGTCGGCGTTTTATTAACGTTCTTTCTTCCCGTGGTATTATCAAGGGGTTTTCTGATTATTCTTTTCGACCGAATCAGCCCGTTAGCCGTGCTGAATTTGCAGCTATTTTACAACAAGCCTTTGACAAGAAAGTTGGTGAGAAGGCGATGTCTGAAGACAAGCCACTCGATGTCTACGCATTTCAAGATCTCACAGCAAAATTTTGGGCAACTCCAGGAATTAACCATGCTGTTAGTACTGGTTTTTTAACAGGCTACCCTAACAAAACCTTTCAACCGGAACAAAAGATTTCACGCGTGCAAGTTTTAGTAGCCCTTGTGAGTGGATTAAATCTGAAAACATCTATTTCCGCAAATCAAGCTTTAACAAGCTACATAGATGCTAAAGATATTCCTCAATATGCTATCGATAAAATAGTGACGGCTACGGCTAATGGCCTTGTAGTTAACTATCCTGACTCGAAAGTTTTTGCTCCTAATAAAGAAGCTACCCGCGCTGAGGTAGCTGCAATGATTCATCAAGCTTTGGTACGAATGGGGCGATTGGAGGAAATTCCATCTCAAAACATTGTACGTTTGTCTCGATGAGCCTGACTATGAAGAGTGCAGACGTAGCATTGCTACGTCTGTACAAATTAGGATTCTGAAATTTCTTTGCCGACAACCTGTGATTTGAGTGTTGTAATTTCCTGAGTTAACTCTTGTCTGGTTGAGGCTTTGAGTAAATAGCGATAAACAAACCAGGCAGAGTAACCAATACCAATCAACTCAAAGGTCGGTGCTACTAAAGGAATATCGTTCAAAGCATCCAATATTGCCAGGAGTACCTTAACAGCGACAATCGCTCCCACAATTAGGCCAACAGAAATCAGGGGCTGTTTATACTGATTAAAGAAGTTTCCCAGATATTCGGGTAGCGTGCCTAAAAAAGCAGAAATTTGCTCTCCGTATTTTAGCCATTCCTCTTGAGACTGGGCCGGAGGCTGGAGCTTGGTTATGGTTCCTGTTTGGTTGTTGATATCTGGCACTGTTGTTTCTGGAGATTTGGTTTCTGTAAATTCTGATTCTGGCATTTTCGCTCCCATTAAATTAGTTGAGTTTGTCTAATCCGGACAGTTACTACCAAAAGGCTGTTGATTAGGCGATGCCGTGAGAGCATCAGCACAACTGAGTTTTGGGTACAAAAGGGTTTTAGTGTCCTATCACCATAATTGCCCCTTAACCACTACTTCATCAACTACAAGGTAGAAAATTCAGTAGGGGGATAGAAGTCAGAAGGCGGCAGGAAGTTTTAAAATCTGCTTTCTGAGTTCTGTTTTTTTTAAATCAACTGGAATCCTCAGCTCGCTATTATCCCATGCCATGTCAGTTACCCATCATCACACCCATTTAAATTACAAATCATGCAGAAGTTCAGTTCACTTCTCATTTATACAAGCTTGAACGCTGATTTTATTTGAATATTAAAGCTATCTTAAGCTGCGATCGCCAATTAGCCTATTGGTATTGATATTAATCAGTAATAAAAGTTTTTATGTGTTTATCAGGACTAGACATAAAGGCTTTTTTGTGATATAGATGACTGCTTTAAGTTTAACGATGGAAAAGAGGAAAACATTTTTTGTGGACTTATCTGAAAAAGAGTAGGATTTACGCAAGGCCCCACCATAATTTTTGCTTGTACTCAGCGATTTATCGCTTCTTGGCGGCACTAAAGTGTCTACCACAAGCTTAATTTTATGTCTTCCCTGTCACACTTGCGTAAGTCCTGACTCTCTCCATCCCTCAGATGTGAATTAACCCTATAGAGGTGGTTTTAGGGATAATAATCAACTAAAAGCTAATTCATGCTAATTCAGATTTACCTACCTCAGCCTTTAGCTTAATCCCAATCGGGAATTTCTGCGTCTTCTCCACCAATGCCGATTCCGGTGTTATATATTTCAGCATCTGTGATTGTGAGGTTGTTCATTGATGCTTGATATACATTAGAATCGTAGATTTGAGCACGGGTTAAATTGGCATTATTGAGATTAGCTTGCTTTAAATTGACATTGGTTATGTGCGCTGAAGTTAAATTAGCACCTTCCAAGTTGGCACCTGTTAGGTCTGCACCCTCAAGATTAGCATGGGTAAGATTCGCTTTTTGAAGATTTGCTCCTCTTAAGTCTGCACCAATTAAATGAGCACTACTGAGGTTTGCTCCTGATAGATTGCACTCGATACATTCCCCAGTTTCTAATAACTTTTGTAAATCTTGGGGATTCTCGGCTTGTACTGAGTTAATGAGCAATAGGGGAGTTGCTAAGGCAAGAGCTGCTAATAACTTGAATTTCATAAATTTACCCCTTGTAATCAAGTTTTGTCCGTTCTTTTCCTCACAGTTATATTATCTCACTAAATTACTGGCAGATGTTGATTTTGCACACAAATTAGTGATAATGGTCAAACTACTGTTGCTACTGGTTTTAGGATGTAGATAGTAGGATTAAATTTCTGTTACATCTTATTAAGAAAATTTTGCTTCTGCATAATTTGTCAGCAAAATTTAATATGCGATCGCTCCTGAATCAATCGCACTCTAGAAAAATAAATATTGATTTTTTAAATACCTAAAAATTCTCGCATATACTGATTGACTAACTTTGGTTGTTCTTGCTGTACCCAATGGCTACAGTTAGGAATATATTTAAGTTGAAATTCTCTGACATAAGCTTGTGTATCGTATGTGAGTTCTTTCCCAAGAGCGGTATCGTTTTCGCCCCAGATCATTAGCGTTGGTATTGCCAAAATCGGCCAATTTTTATTTAGTATTCTTTGCCCAAAAATATTACGGTAATAATTTAACATAGCAGTCAAGGCAGCAGGTTTGGCAGCAGCAGCTTTAAAAGTATCAATATCAGCTTGAGTAAAAGCAGTTTTATCAACTGCCATACCTTGAAAAGCTGTGGCTATTGCTTGATAATTTGAATATTTTATGAGTAGTTCTGGTAGCCAAGGAAGCTGGAATACGAAAATGTAATAACTACGTAATAGTTGGCGGAAAGTACGTAAACCTTGAGCAAACTTTGCTGGATGGGGTAGGTTGAGTATAATTAATTTCTCTACCATGTGGGGATAATCATAAGCAAAATTCCAGGCGATCGCTCCTCCCCAATCATGTCCAACTAAAATACATTTTTCATGTCCTAAACCCTTAATCACCCCCTCAACATCTTTCACAAATTCAGACATCACATAAGCAGATTTATCTTTTGGTTTATCACTATCGTTGTAACCACGCAAATCGAGGGCGACGACTTGAAAATTTTGGGCAAATTCTGGTATTTGATGTCGCCAAGAATACCAAAATTCAGGAAATCCATGTAACATCAACATCAAAGCACCTTTGCCTTGAGTGACGTAGTGTAGTTTGACGCCATTGGTAGTAATATATCCGTGCGTCCAAGCAGGTGGAGTTACAGGTGTCATTAATTATTCTCGCTCTCAATCAAAGACGATTTAAGTATTTAATCATGTAATTATTATGTTTTGCTGTCTACGCTAACATCTGTTAAAAGGAAAGATTATCGGGACATTTTTTGCGTAAATATCTGCAATAAATCTTTCTTGGGTAGTTTGTAAAAAAATCTGGCATGAAACATGACAAACTCTGGCATCCTAGCCGAATGGCACTAAGTTTAGTTACTTATGGTATTTATATAGAGAAGAAAGCGCGGTATAGTCGTCTGGTGGTAAATTAAACATGGCGATCGCACGCATCGTTTTTAAATACGTAAATGGCCTTAATAGAAACGCGTGGTGTCTGGCTAACAAACACTGATAGCAAGGTTCTCCAGTCGAAGCAACGCATAGTGGAAGCGATGGATTTCCTGGCTGAGACAGGATTTAATGTCGTATTTCCTGTGGTTTGGAACAAGGCGGTAACTCTGTATCCTAGTCCAACAATGCAGCAAACCTTTGGTGTCGAAATTGACCCCAGCTTTAGAGGACGCGACCCTTTAGCAGAAGTAGTGGTTGAAGCCAGGCGGGTAGGGCTAAAAGTTATTCCTTGGTTTGAATATGGTTTCGCCAGTTCTTACAACTTGAATGGTGGTCTGCTGTTACAAACAAAACCAGAATGGGCAGCCCGTGACTGCAATGGTAAGCTACTCAAGAAAAATGGTTTTGAGTGGTTGAACGCCTTTGATCCCCAAGTGCAGGCATTTCTGTTGAATTTGGTACTGGAGGTTGTCAGGAATTATGATGTTGATGGCATCCAGGGTGACGATCGCTTCCCAGCATTACCCTGTGAAGGAGGCTATGATCAGTACACTGTCGCACGCTATCGCCAGCAGTTTAATCAAAATCCGCCACAAAACCCCAAAGCCCAGCAATGGTTACAATGGCGTGCTGACTTGCTCACTGACTTTTTAGCGCGTCTGTACCAAGAAGTCAAAGCTGTTAATCCTAACTTACTGGTGTCGATGTCTCCCAGTATCTACGATTGGGGATTAAAAGAATATCTACAAGACTCAGCCACCTGGTTGAATCGGGGAATTGTTGATCTGATTCACCCACAGATTTATCGCCGCGACTTCCGCAGCTACAAATGTATTGTGAATAAATTGGTAGCCGAACAATTTACAGATGCGACATTGCCGAAGTTAGCGCCAGGAATTCTGATGAAGTTGGGTTCTTACTGCATTGACCCTAAATATCTTGTACAGGTAATTGAATGCAACCGCAAGCGAGGTATTAGAGGAGAGGTATTCTTTTTTTACGAAGGTTTGCGAGAGCATAATCACGCTTTAGCAAAAGTGTTGCGAAATGGCCCTTATGCTAAATCTGCGTCATTTCCTACTTTGTCAGATTTGAGTGGTGTTGGTTTAAGCAACAGCAGGTCAACCTCACTTTGGCAACAGGTAGAGAGGTTTTTTAGAAATCTTTTTTAAAGGGTAAGGTGTATGGAAACTAAATTCCAGGTAGCTGAGGTAATTAAGACACTCGAAAACGATTTACCGACACTTTTTGAGAAGGATATCACCTATGACATATATACAGAGGATATTTACTTTCGAGATCCGGTAAACAAATTCAAATATAAATTTAACTATCGCATTATATTTTGGACTTTACGATTTCACGCTCGACTATTTTTTACTCAAATTCACTTTGATGTCCATGAAGTGGAGCACTCAAGTAGGGATACTATTTTAGCAAAGTGGACAGTGCGTGGTGTGTTGCGGGTTCCCTGGAAAGCGAAGATATTTTTTAATGGTTATTCGACATACAAATTTAATCAAAATGGTTTGATATATGAGCATATCGATACTTGGGATCGAAAGCCAGCAGAGATTTTAAGACAGTTTCTGCAAAAGGGATAATGATTTTATTCATCTTAAATATATTACTAAATAAACATGAGGATTGATGGCAAAAAAAATATTGGTCGGGCTAAAAACAGCAAGTTACCAACACCCTTTTGATCAGCAAGCTTTCAATACTCTCAATAAAGTGCCAGGGTTGCCTTTATTAATGAAGAAAGTAACCGAGTATGGAATTGATCGCTTAGTAAGGATGCAAATCGTTGGTGGCGAATTTAGGGTGACACAGCGAAATTTTCCTCAATTGCATGATGCATTTTTAGAAACCTGTGAGATTCTGGATTGTGCTCCACAGCCAGAACTATACCTGTTTCGAGGTACAGGACATATTCAAACCTACGCTATGGGTATGGAAAAGCCGGCAGTGGGTGTGAATTTAGAGGCAATGGAATGGTACTCCCCTGAAGAATTATTATTTGCATTGGGGCATGAGGTGGCTCGGATTAAAGGTAGATACATAGCCTACCAGCAAATTGCACATGTAATGCCACTTGTAAAAAATATCATCAACAGTAGTACCTTGGGTTTAGGGGGTTTGGCAACCGGTGGTATGGAAGTAGCTCTTGATAACTGGATTATGATGTCTAGATTCACAGGCGATCGCGCAGGTTTGTTAACATGTCAGGATGTTAATGTGGCAATCACCGCACTCATGAAGCTGGCTGGCTTACCAGATGATCACTTAAATGCAGAGACAATTGCCGATTTTCAAGCTCAAGCTCGTGAATTTACTAATATCAATCTTGATAGCTTTGATCAAATCACCAAGATATTTAGCTTTATGGAGCGCCAATCTCCCTGGGCTGTGATGCGAGCGGCTGAGTTGTTAAAGTGGATTGATTCTGGAGAATATGAGAAATTAATGCAGGCTGAAAATTCAGCGCCGCCAGAAGATACAGCAGTCAATACAGAAGATGCCGCAGATTGGAATTTCATGTCATCTTGGTAGCTGGCTGTGGGTATGTGAGAAAGTGAGGACTTTTAAGCTTTATTTTCGCTAGTAGCAAATTCCCTTGGTTCATAATGACGGCATTCCTGACATGGCCCGTCGGGATTAACCGCACAACGGATGTAGCCAGAACGAGCATTAAATTTGCAGCTGATGTCGCCAACGAGGTAGCCTACTCCTTCGAGATAGTAGCGATCACCTTCTAGCTGTCTGATGTGTTGCCTGACACGTACCCCCTGCAAGTTCATGGCTGTTTGCCTCATCCGTGAACGTGTCCGCAAATGAGATTTACGAATTATCCACAGGGAAAACAGGGACGGTAAGAAACCAATGGCAATCACCAAAAGAGTCCTTAACACCTTCTCTCTACCTCTTTTCTGGGCTGATTGATGTCCTTGAGATTACACTATCGTTATTTATGAGAGTGCAACTATGAGGACAGTTTCGCTTTTGCATCTTGGGCAAGACTGCAATAACGTGTGGTATCTGGTAACTCTGGCAAGAATTACTAACTACCACTTAAATCAGCATAACTGCTACAGATGTGACAGGTCAGCCGTAGTTGAATCTTTATAATTTTAAGATTTGTTGACTAATGCACCGTTGAGAAGCTTTTTTGTATCGATATCAACTAGATGCTGATTTTTTCTTTGCCACTGCGATCCTAATGACTTTCTTCTAGTTCGCTGACGGAGTTGCTGCGCTAGCACAAGTGCTTCCCTTTCTGCGCGAAATAAATCTACTTTTCGTGTTGTGAGCACAAATGTCTCGTTTGGCTGTTGTGTTATCCAAGGGACGCTTACTGTCAAGTATTCACAAACTGATGGCTGCTTGTGGCTTTGTTGGTAATGTGTTTGGCTATTGAGGTTAGTTGCCATTGTCTTCAATTGCAAGATCATTGCCTCTAACTCTGCTGCCATCTGATTGATGCGTTGTGCTTGTAATGCTAAACATTCCCACCCATCAATGATATTTTCCTCTGGGAGTTGTAGCGGCATTATGGCAGTAGTTACAGTTTTTAGGTGTGATTTTTTGTGGTTGTCTTCAATGTCTTTCATAATTTCTCTGGCATGACTAACTGGCTTGTAAGGCATTTTAGCAATAAATAGTACAATTGTACCAAAATCTTGTGTTTTTTCTGAAAATAAAGATTTATGCTCTGTGTTTTATACCCCTATGGGGAAGGAAGCTACACATTTGACTTTTAGAAATTTGACACTTGCCTAAGTCCTGAATCAGCAATTATGCGTCATCACGCTACCAACAACAAGGTAAAATAATTGAGTTTGTCCGCCAATCATAATTATGGAGTCAACAATGAGTGGAAAAAAAATGAGTTTTCCTAATGGTTTGGAATGCTACTACGTTAGTAGTAATGAAGAAACAGAATATATCTACTCAGAAATATTTACTGAACAGCAGTATCTGGGAAACGATATTGTTATTAATGAAGGTGACTGTATATTTGATATTGGAGCAAATATTGGACTATTTTCTCTGTTTGTAAGCGGAGTTCAGGCAAAAGTTAAAATTTATGCCTTTGAGCCAATTGAGCCAACTTTTGCAGCTTTAGAGGCAAATATTAAATTGCACTCTTTAGACAATGTTTCATTGTTTAATTATGGCTTTAGTTCTGAAAATAACCCAGAGAAAATATTTACTTTTTATCCCAATATGGCTGGAAATTCAACAATAAAGCCAGGTGACACATTAGCTAATATAGATAATGTTATTACTCCAGATAATTCCGAAAAGGTAGAAAATTTATTTGAACATCTTTTTACAGAAGAGCAACAAGTTAGGTGTGAAGTGAGAACCCTGACTTCTGTAATTAATGAACTAGGAATTGATGCAATAGATTTATTGAAAATCGATGTAGAAGGTGAAGAATACGAAGTATTGAAAGGTATAGAAGCCAAAGACTGGTCTAAAATCAAGCAAATAGTTGCTGAAGTTCATGATCAAGATGGACGATTAGAGCAAGTGCAACAAATGCTAACTTCCTATGGTTTCAAAATCAAAACTCAAAAAAGACAATTTTTGCCTTCTACGTTTGTTGATATTTTCAATTTATATGCTGTGCGTTAACCAACCATAGGTTTCCCTGCTCCCTCCGACAGTTCAAGCAGATGGCAAGCCACCTGTACAACGGCTTGCCGAAACAGAAATATTTCTTTACATTCAACACGAATGCGATCGCTTTTGTGCGATAAAAATCAAAAATCTCTAATTCTCATGACTTGTATCAATTGACGTATAGCCTCGGTAAAGCTGTGCATTCTTCAATTGAGAAACACATGGGAGGTAAAAAACAAAAGATTTTTGACGTAGCTAAAACCTTACTCGGTAGGTAGGATATAGGTTTTAGCTGTTAAATACTTTTCTGTTTGGTTACGCCAAAGATAGGATAGACAAAGCAGATAAGTTCATTTATATAAGGAGAGCTTAAGGATGAGTATAAAAAGCCATTAAATTCAAAGTTTTAGCTTTAACCTTGATCCCCAACAAGTTTTAGTCAAAAACTGGTGTGTACGCACTCTAGGAAACATTGATAAATATAACACAAATATAAAAACATCCTAAAGCATATTTCTGTGTGGGGATCGCTACAACCTAGATAAAATAACGGGTTTTTGGGGTTACTACGTATTTATATCTAGGAGGAAAATATAGGGACATAAATTAGTCCGAAACCGCACTAAAGATGAACCCACATGAAACCCATTAAATCCCTGACATCTGCCTGTCGCTATTGTCGTCATTACCAACCAGAGGGTCGCCGTGGCGGAATGTGTCAGCAGTTAGGAGCGCAAGTACAAGCCAGTTGGAAGGCTTGCTCTTTGGCGCTTCCTCCCTTTGCACCTTCTTGGGAGACTTTGGAAGATGCTTGGAGTCTGCCGGATGCAACACCAGTTTTAATATCTTCTCAATCTTTAGTTTCAGATTTAGATCATTCAGTTCTTGCCCTTGTTGAAGAACAGGCTACCTGTAATCCTGAACAGGCAAAAACTAAAACAGCGCTTATTTAGGCATCCATATATTACCTGACTGAGTTTGTATTCTGCTTGAATTTAATATTTGTCTTTAAAATTGCTGGTGCTGTCAATTTGGACAGTGTGAAAAATCGCATCTTGTAGAAAGGTGCGATTTTTACAATTTTAGGGTAGCCAAGGGAAAGAGCGAAAGTTGGGGGGACGCTTTTCTAGAAAAGCCTGTTTTCCTTCAGATCCCTCTTGGGTCATGTAATAAAGCAATGTGGCATTTCCCGCAAGTTCTTGTAAACCAGCTTGTCCATCACAATCGGCGTTAAATGCTGCTTTGAGACAACGAATAGCAATGGGACTTTTTTCTAAAATTTCTTGCGCCCATTGAATCCCTTCGGCTTCCAGTTCTTCTACTGGCACAATGCAATTCACTAAACCCATCTCTAGGGCTTGTTGGGCGTTATATTGCCGACAAAGAAACCAAATTTCTCGCGCTTTTTTTTGTCCCACGACACGGGCGAGGTAGCTAGCGCCAAAACCACCGTCAAAACTACCGACTTTCGGGCCAGTCTGTCCAAAAATGGCGTTATCAGCCGCGATGGTGAGGTCACAAATTAAATGGAGAACGTGCCCACCACCGATCGCATATCCTGCTACTAGGGCAATTACTACTTTTGGTAGAGAACGAATCAGGCGTTGTAAGTCGAGGACATTTAAACGAGGGACGCCGTCATCGTCCATATAACCCGCATGTCCACGCACACTTTGATCCCCTCCAGAACAAAAGGCATATTTACCATCAGTGTGTGGCCCGGCTCCCGTAAATAAAATTACGCCAATAGTTATATCTTCACGGGCATCACAAAAGGCGTCATAGAGTTCAAAGACAGTTTTGGGGCGGAAAGCATTACGCTTATGGGGGCGGTTGATAGTGATTTTGGCGATCCCATCAGTTTTTTGATACAGGATATCTTCGTAGGTTTTGGCAGTTTGCCAGCTGATTTGCATGGGAATGGAGTGAGGTGTCGTGCTTGAGAATTTTATCGCGGCTTGGGGGAGATGCGATCGCTAAGATTGGTTGACGTTCATTCTGGCAAACTTCTGTAAGTTCTCCTGTCGCCACTTCGCATCTAGTTTGCGATTCGTCCGCAATTCCAAAACCCGAATTCCTTTCATTGGTAGCGGGTTTAATCTTTGCTGCAACTTTTCCCAAGATGTGATTAATTCATACTCCACACCATAGGTAGCGCACAGTTGGGCAAAATCAATATCCTGGGGAGTGCCGAAAAACTCTTCAAATGGTGGGTCAAATTTGGCAATGGGTAACATTTCAAAAATCCCACCACCATTGTTGTTGATTAACAAAATTGTGAGATGTCCGACAAACTTATTTCTGATTAAAAAACCATTGGTGTCATGCAACAGCGCTAAATCTCCGGTTAACATCACACTGCTTTGATTGTGATGAGCAATGCCTAACGCTGTTGATAATGTGCCATCAATACCGTTTGCACCCCGATTAAAATGCGATCGCACTCCAAAATTATTGGGACGCCAAAAGAATTCTACATCCCGGACAGGCATACTGTTGGAGATAAATAAGGGTGTTCCTGGTGGTAGGCTTTGCGAAAGTAGCCAGGCGGCTTTACCTTCAAATAACTCTTCCATTGTCGCCAGGGTTTGGTCAATAGCTACCCTAACTTGCTGTTCTGCTGTACACCACAGTTGGAGATAACCGGGGGAAGAGGAAGATTTTACTGCTTCATCAGCTAGCTGTTCAACAGAAATTCGCCAATGAGTCGTCCTCCCATGCAGGGGGTCGAGGTTTTGATCACTGGGGTCAATTATCCAACGTCGCGGTTGTGTATGATTTATCCAGGTACGTAGTTCTTTACTTGTGGGCATGTCACCTACTTGAATCACCATTTCGGGTGCTAGCTGTTTTGCTAGTTGGGGATTGCGTAAAATCTGGTCGTAGGTGGAAATGATATTGGGGTTGAGGTTGGCATAATTTCTGACTGGGGAAAGTCCCTCAGCTAAAACAGGCCAGTTGAGAGTTTGGGAAAGATGAGCGATCGCTCTACAATATTTCTCTGGTTGCTGTGGTTGGGCAACACCTGCGATGATCATTCCGCGCTCAGATTGCAGCCATGCTTGGGGAATCGGGAATCGGGAATCGGGAATCGGGAATAAAATAGCGTCTGCTACTGCGGCAAAAAATTCTTCTGGGCGAAACTGAGACTCAAAAAAACTCCAGTCAGTACCATCGGGAAGGGGGGCGAGGGGATCGCGGAATGGGAGATTTAAATGCACTGGCCCCTGCACGGGGGTTTGGGTTCTTTCCCAGGCATGAATGACTGTTTGCCGCAGATAAGCTAGCATTCCCATATCTGAGACGGGTAAAGCTAACTCTGCTTGCCAGTTTGGGTAACTACCATATAATTTCAACTGGTCGATGGTTTGTCCTGAGTGACAATCTCGCAATTCTGGGGGTCTATCGGTGGTTAATACTAAAAGTGGTACGCGGCTTTCTCTGGCTTCAATGACTGCTGGGTAGAAGTTCGCCCCCGCCGTTCCGGAGGTGCAAACGAGTACGACAGGACGGCCAGTGGCTTTAGCTTGTCCCAAGGCAAAAAAGGCGGCGGAGCGTTCATCGAGAATGGAAATGGCTTCCACATCAGGTATTTGTTGGGCAAAGGCGACTGCTAGGGGCGTGGAGCGTGAACCAGGACAAATGACTGCACAAGTTAGTCCTAGGCGCTTTAGCGTCTGTGTGAGGATGTTAGCCCAAAGTTGATTAATATTCTGATAAAGGAACGACATCAAAGCAAATTTAAGAGACGTTGCATTGTAGAGACGTTGCACTGCAACGTCTCTACAAACTATCATCACATGCCCCATATACCTGTTCCCCGTTGCCTGTTCCTTGCTATAAAATCCAGAGTGCCAAATTCGCTCTGTAATTTTATATGGACTGTATTGATTTAACGGGAATTCGCTGCTATGGCTACACGGGGTATCTGGTGGAGGAACAGGTACTAGGGCAATGGTTTGAGGTGGATGTCAAGCTATGGCTGGATCTGTCTGCTGCTGGTAAGACGGATGCGATCGCAGATACTGTAGATTATCGTAGCGTCATTAGTTTGGTACAAAACTTGGTCAAGACATCCAAGTTTGCTTTGGTGGAACGTTTAGCGGCGGCGATCGCTGATTCTATCCTTCAAGAGAGCGATCGCCTCACCCAAGTCCAAGTCAAGCTCACCAAACTCGCTGCACCTATTCCCGACTTCGGCGGCAAAATTACCATTGAATTGACTAAATCTCAATCCCATTAGTGAATGCTAACGCGTTCTATTCCGCCATGAATTGCTTGGTAGCGGGAGCAGAGGGGAAATATTTTGGAACTTTTCTCTCGTCTCCTCTTTCTTCAGATTTTTTAAAATAAATAGCAGATTCAGCAAAAATTTTATACTCCTAACAACATACTACACAAACTCACTAACACAAGTAACTCATCACTTATATTACAGCTATTTCCCTAATTCTATTGTGTGGTTTTATACGTTGCTATTCGTAAATTCCTGCTTCATCTTCATAACTTTAAATCATTAACTACATTGATATTATTAGTTCGATTAAGTAAAAAAGGTATCAAAAAAACAGCTACACTAGCGATGTTTTTCTCTGAATGCTTGCAAACGCTTAGATATAATTTACAGCGTTTCTACAAGTTAGCTTTCTGGTGTTTTTATTAACATGCTGTTCGCTCTCTGTTTTTACGTAAATCCCGCAATACCCTGTGCTTATTAACAATAAAGAGTACAAAATTCTTGTAAAGAATATCTTGAATATGGACAATTGTATGGCAATTTACATTTTGAATTTGTGACTTGCGTTATTAACTGGATATCAACCGCATCAATTAAGTAGAAAACATAATGATTGTTAATTATTCAGCATTTTAGTCAGGTAACTGCACTAGTTAGTTTAGAGATTGTTTATCATAGAATTATTGTTTTTCAGAGTGAGTTGAAACTGAAAACAAAATGTGAACCTTCGCAAACAGGTTAGCTTAATATGTCCGCCCACAAAATCCTAGTTGTTGAGGATGAAACAATCCTGGCATTAGATATACAAAATAGTTTACAGAAGTTGGGTTATTCTGTTGCAGAAATTACTGATTCAGGTGAGGACGCTATCAGAAAAATAGCAGAAACTAATCCGCATTTAGTATTAATTGATATCTGCTTGGCAGGTGAAATTAATGGTATGCAAGTGGCAGATATTATCCAGAATCATTTCCAGATACCCGTTTTGTATTTAACTGAATATTCAGAAGATATAAGGCTACATAAAAAACGACTAAGTGAGCCTTTTAGCTATGTCCTGAAACCATGTGCTGAAAGAGACCTAAAGTTTGCCGTAGAAATGGCTCTCTACAAGCACAAAATCATGCAAAAATGCCAAGAAGAAAAACAGCGCCTAGCGGCAACTATTCAAAGCATGGGTTGTGCTGTTGTGGTAACATCAGCTAGTGGCTGCATCCAAATGATGAATCCAATTGCAGAAGCACTCACTGGTTGGAAGCAAAGTGAAGCCTACGGCAAAGATTTAGCAGAAGTCGTTAGCTTAGTTGACAAAGACTTAGATGAAGTCATGGAAAATTTAGCTACACAAGCCATTAAAACTGGCCGGGTTTTGAATCTACCGGATAACTGTACCCTAATTAGCAAAGATGGCAGAAAAATACCTATTGGGGATTGTGTCGCACCCATCCGTGATGTGGATGGTAGTATCAGTGGTGCGGTGCTAGTTTTTCAAGATATCACTCAACGTAAGCAGACAGAAGCAAAACTACTCCGCCATGCATGTTATGATACGCTGACGGGATTGCCTAATCGAGTTCTGTTTCTGGATCGTTTGAGGCAAACTATAGAGCGCAGCAAGCGACGCAATGATTATCGCTTTGCAGTTTTATTTTTAGATTTAGATGGTTTTAAAGGAATTAACGATCGCTTTGGGCATGGAATAGGAGATGATTTCTTAGTAGCGATTGCTCGGCGTCTAGAATCAAGTTTACGTAGTGGTGACACCGTGGCAAGATTTGGCGGCGATGAATTTGCTCTACTTTTAGAAGATATAAAAGACGTTACAGACGCTACCAATGTAGCAAACCGTATTCAAGAGACTCTAGGCTTACCGTTAAATCTTAATGGACAACAAATAATTCCCTCAGCCAGTATTGGAATCACTTTAAGTGGCCGTGACTATGAAGAACCACAAAACTTCCTCAGGGATGCTGATATTGCCATGTACCGTGCTAAACGTGAAGGCAAAGCTCGTTATGGCATATTTTCTTAAACTGTCAGTTACCAGGTATTAACTCTGATGTATTATTGATGAATATGTAAAAAATTTTGTAAGGCTGCTTCTACCGACGACTGTTGCATATACACCTCTGCCGCTTCAATCAAATTATTGATATTCTCTGGACTGACGTCATCAATATCATCACTCAAGGGTTTGCCAGTTAAGCCGCGATCGAGTTTGAATTGTAATCGTAAAACCCGATCATGAATCATTTTATCAGTGATGTACTCATAAACTCCTGAAGATGCATCCAATAACACACTAATAAGTGGCGCTGCCCATTCTATCAGACCTAATCCTTGGGCTTTTTCAAATGGAATGATCCGAGTCAGTTCACCAGTACCAATAGAGAGTACAGAAATATCTTCAACTTTATAGCCTAATCTCAGAGCCTCTGCAACAGCACAGCTAGAGGGGTTATTGGCAGCTACACCACCATCAATACTAGAGTATGTAGCTTTAATTAAATAACTAGAATTCTCTTCTGGTATTCTTTCCCAAGGTGAATCTAACAAAGCTCGTCGAGAGAACCCTATATACTTTTTGATTTTGCGAACTTGACCCTTACCTACACCACTATGAATGCTAATCTGCGTATTGTTATAGATATCTTCAACTGCGGATGCACCTTGCTCTAAGGTAATACTATTTGCAGTTGCATTTTCAGTTACTCCACTAATTTTTCTATCTAGTTTATGCGCTGGAAAATAAGTTGGAGCCGCAGCCGAACAAACACAGGCTTCCCACAAAGGCAAATTGCCATAATCAGGATTTTGTCGCCAACTTTTAAATATTATTGCCCCTCGGCTAATAGTATCATAGGAAACAATTAATAGTCGTGGTTTATTAATATCCAGAAGCCTGACATCCCCAAAAACTGCTTGTAAAACTTGAATCAATCCACTATCTGAAAACTTGGGAGCAGACAAACCGTACTTGAGAAGTAAAGGTAGACGTTTTGGGGAAAAAAGACTCCTATAAGGAAAAATAATAGAACTTCTTTGCTTGTATAAATCAACTATTTCTTGACTACTACGCCCTATAGCGATCGCACCTGCTAAAATTGACCCTGTGGAAGTTCCGGCAATTAAGTCAAAGTACTCGTTTAGTGGCTGATTAATTCGTTGCTCGATAGCTGCGAGCATGGTTGCTGCAACCACCCCCCGAATACCCCCACCATCTAAGCTTAAGATCCGAAAAGACATATTTCTCCGAATTTCCTCAGATTGATTGAGACTTAGTATAAACAAAAACTTACTGAAAGCCATAAATATTATGAGAAATCAGACATTATTCGGCAAGTTTATGCAAATACAATTGAGATATGTCTGGAAACATTTACACTTTTTCAATATATTTATTAATTTAAATTACTCAATCTAAAATTCTGTAATGGAAAAAACAGAAAAACAAAAGATGCTAGCGGGCGAGTTATATCTTGCAGATGATCCAGAATTGATAGCTGAGAACAAACGAGCCAGTCAGCTTTTGAGTATGTACAATGCAACAACCGCAGCAGAGCATTCACAGCGACAGCAAATTTTGCAAGAATTATTCGGACAGTTAGGAGCAAAAACGATCATTATCCCACCATTTCACTGTGATTATGGTAGTAATGTTTATGCTGGCAACAATTTATATATGAACTACGGCTGCGTAATTTTAGACTGTAATCTAGTTCATATTGGCGATAATGTTTTGTGTGCGCCTTATGTGCAGATTTACACCGCCTATCACCCCATAGAACCGAAAATTCGTCTGACTGGCAGAGAACTCGCAGCCCCAATTACAATTGGTCATAATGTCTGGATTGGTGGCAATGCCATTATTTGCCCAGGAGTGACAATTGGTGACAATACCACTATTGGTGCTGGTAGTGTAGTTGTCAAAGATATACCCGAAAATGTTGTCGCTACGGGCAATCCCTGTCGGATAATTAAGCATTTATCCTAAAGTTATTTGTCTTTGTTGTCACACAGGTAGAGAAAGTTTACGCCACTGGGGTTAAACTCACTAATCTTGCAATGGCGGAGGTTGCAGATGGTTTGCAACCTCTTTTAAATCCTCTACAAATTACGTAGCTTGCTGATCGCCGGAGGCGAGTATGATGAATTACTGAGTGGTCACTGTTAATACTTGCGGTGGTGTTGCATCTGGTGGATAGAGAAAGTCTACCTCAACCAAAGAGCGATCGCCTGCTGGTATATTTAATACCGCTAACGGTTCTCCTGGTTGACCCCGCTTCTGTACCAAATGCACAAACCGAGTTTGAAACTTCCCTTGCTCGTCTCTATGGCGTACCCGGACTGTACCCCGGAAGAAGGTTTGACGGGCTGGTGTACTAAAAAAGCGTAACCCTGGCTTCACCAACTGATCTTCCTTCAATGGTGTCTGTACTGAGACACTCACACTTTGGGGATTTTGGGTATTGTTATATAGTGGCAATTTCAGACTATATTGAATGCCATAGTTGCCATGAGCGCGATACGCGGTGTCAGGATAGCGTCTCAACATCCGCGCACTTTGAATTTGACGAGTCCCCAATGTCCCACCATCCAAAGTACTTAAACCATAGGAAAAGACTTGACCCGGTTGGGGAATAGTTAAATATTTCACCTTAGCATTATCTACTAACAAGGCGCGCCACTGGGAACCTTGCGCCACCCCAGCCACACGACCATAAATTCTGGGTGTATTAGTTGCTTCTGGGGGAGTGGGTGTCTTATCCCGTGGCGTGGCTAAATTACCGTTATCAAGTAGAGTTTGCCACTCTTCTAGAGTTGGTGCGCGTTCACTACCATCAGTATTAGACTTGGCAAACATCGCCAGGCTAGCAGCATAAACTTTATTACTACTCCGTAACCGCATCAAAGTAGACCGCCCATTGAGGGGTGGAGTCAGTTCCTTTACCGGAATCGGTAAATTTAGTAACATCTGACTTTGCCCTGGGGGGATGACGATTTGCGGCGGAAAGATATCTTGTCGTTTACCTCTGAGGATATCACTAGTGGCGCGATCGCCAGGCCCAGCAAACACCGTTCCCGCATTATCCTCAACAAAGGATGGCAATTCCATAAATGGTGCATCCGGTTGACTTAAATAACTCGCCGCCTGCAAAACATATACTGTTACAGGTTTTTCCGTGGGATTATGCAGAACTATCCCTAAATAAAGGGATCTTAAATTTTCTGGTGGTTCAGCTTTAGCAACATGGTGAGCAAAAACATCAAACCGCCCTTGAAAAGGAAAATTTAAATGCGCCTCTGGAATTTTTTTTCCATCTCCTGGAAAGGTAGAAAGTAAAATTCCTTCCTGCAAAACTAATTCTGGACTATTACTGTTAAAAACAGGCACAGTATCTAATTTACCTGGCAAAGGGCGCACTACTTGTGGTTGTAGGACTTCTTCCGGTGGTGGGGTAGTAGGAGTTGCTTGAGCGAGCACAAAGCTGAGTAACAATGGCAACATTTAACAATTCAAAATTCAAAATTTTTGCAAAATTCAAAATTAGCGTACTGTCTGCACTTGGAGACAGTTACATGAGAGGTCTGTTCCCCTGAGTGAAACTAAAAACTACCTCTAAACTTATTGGTATTAGACCATTGGTCTACAGTGACTAGCTATTTTGTTCACTTTCCAGACGCTAACAAATTTACAAAAGTGCCAGTTTGTTAATAATTAATAAGAAATCTTCCAGAATCCTGACTAAATTTTCTGGATGCAAAACTGGAACATGGACAAAGATGCAATTCATCGTGAGTTGGGATTGGTGCAGGTAGTCTAAAACTGAATAATAAAGACCTTCGCAGACAAATTTACCACAGTCGTGGCTAATCTCAATTGTCTCTGCTCCCAAGACTAATTGTCCTAAATCAACCCCGGTATACAAAACACTTTCTTGGCAGCTAGCACGTACTTCCACACTTAATTGTGTGCGCTTGGCAGCCATGCCACAACAGATAATGTAGTCCGGTTTGAGTTCATTGATTTTGGCAATTACACACTCACTGGCCAGTTGGACATCTACAGGTAATTGGTACAAAAAAGTTAAGTCGTGAGAGAGCGAGTCAAGTTTGGCAACTTCAAGTAGTAAATCATTAGAGGAATTAGATAGTTGTTCACTTAACCAAATGTCAAAAGAAGTTAATAGAAACCTTTTCTTCATAAGAAATATTATTTACAATAGAAAAACCCTCCATAATAAATTTACAAGGAGCAGGTCAATGCCAGTTATTGCGGTCGTAGACTACGATATGGGAAACTTACATTCAGTCTGCAAAGGCTTGGAAAAAGCTGGAGCCACTCCTAAGATTACTCATTCTGCTAAAGAATTGGAAAAAGCAGATGCAGTGGTTTTGCCAGGAGTAGGAGCTTTTGATCCAGCAGTGCAAAATCTGCGAGGACGTGGTTTAGAACAACCCATTAAGGAAGTGATTGCATCTGGTAAACCCTTCTTAGGTATCTGTCTAGGATTGCAAATTCTCTTTGAATCAAGTGCAGAAGGTACTCAACCAGGACTGGGAATTGTGCGCGGAAAAGTACGACGGTTTCGTCCAGAACCAGGAATTACCATTCCTCATATGGGTTGGAATCAATTGGAAATCACTCAACCAAACAGTCTGCTTTGGGAGCACTTACCATCTTCACCTTGGGTCTATTTTGTTCATTCTTACTATGTTGACCCAGCTGATCCGCAAATTCGGGCAGCAACTGTTACCCACGGTACTCAAACTATCACATCAGCGATCGCTCATGAAAACTTGATGGCAGTCCAATTCCACCCCGAAAAATCATCGAATGTCGGCTTGCAAATCCTGTCTAATTTTGTGGCTCAAGTCCGGGAAAAAGTGGCAGCATAATATTGGTGTTCGTCATTTGTCATTTGTGATTCGCATGGGACTTTTGACTCTTGATTGTTGACTCTTGACCCATGACTCTAAGAATTTACGGTAATCGCCAGTTAAAAACTTTACCAGGTAAAGATACCAGACCCACCAGTGCGCGAGTACGGGAGGCAGTTTTTAATATTTGGCAGGGAAAAATTGCAGGTTGTCGCTGGCTAGATTTGTGTGCAGGTACTGGTTCAATGGGTGCAGAGGCTTTGTGTAGAGGAGCCAGCCTTGTAGTCGGTATTGAACAATCAAGCCGAGCTATTGTTATCATTCAACAAAATTGGCAGATGGTGGTTGATGCTGAACAGGAATTTCGAGTATTGCGGGGAAATGTCCTTGGGCAGTTAAAAAACCTATCAGGAAAGCAATTTGACAGAATTTATTTTGACCCACCCTACGCTAGTGGATTATATCAGCCAGTATTAGAAGCGATCGCTCACTATAATCTGTTAGATGCTGAAGGTGAAATAGCCCTTGAACATAGTTCCCAAGATTGGACACCTCCAGAGATAGCCAATTGGGAAATATGCCGCCATAAAGCTTACGGTAACACAACCATAACCTTTTATAGAGTGAGGGAGCAGGTGGAGATTAAGGAGTAAAGGGAGAAAAATTACTCTTAACTTCCCCCTCACTTTCCTCATCCTCCTAATCGTCCCAACTCACGACTCACTCAGCCTCCCAACTGGTTAGGACGCTTATATTGGCGATAGGCTGCATAGAACAGGCCACCGAGGGTAACGACAATCAAACCAAGGACAATACCCGACAGCAAGGGTTCTACCACTGTAAATCTCCTCTTTGCAATTATTCAATATTTGTTTCCCGTTTCTGATTCTACCAAATTGGTGATGAATCCCCTGCCCCATGCCGTTTTTAGAAACCAAATAATAGCTATAAAATTATCATTTGTGCTTGCAGACACCATCAAGAACTTTTAAGCTATGTGTATGAAATGAAATTTATTTAGTACACCTAGACTTAACTGCAAACCTTTTGGATAACCAGATTACCAAACCTGAAACTCTGATTCAGTGGCTCGCCTTGTTGGCTCTGGCGATACTGCTAGTAGTCCCTTTGGGCATTTTTGGTGTTCAGATGGTTCAAGCCTCTGACCCTTACATCAAGAGTGTTCTAGCCCGGACAGGAGACCCAGTTCAAGGACACGCTATTTTTCAAATTAATTGTGCGGGTTGTCACGGCTTAGAAGCAGATGGACGAGTAGGGCCAAGTTTACAAGCTGTCTCTAAGCACAAGTCTCGGTATGGACTAATTCATCAAGTTATTAGTGGCGAAACACCACCAATGCCAAAATTTCAGCCTAGCGCTCAAGAAATGGCAGACCTTCTGAGCTATTTAGAATCATTGTAGATCTGACTTCGTGGAGGAGTCTCGTAAAGGTTAAGGGAATCGAATCTTCCTTTAACCTTTCTGCTTTCAGCGTTGTTAATTAGATACATTAATTTTGGTGTAGAGGCAATACTGCTTAATTCTTAACCGAGAAGTATTGCGTCAGCGTTTTGGTATTGATGTCCTTACTTTTGAACAGCATCCTTTAGCTTAATTTACATAAGGCGTAAATTCTGATGATTTAACTAAGTAAAATTACTATGTAACTAACTAGGATTTTCCAGGGGATGGCAAAGTTTGCAAACATAACCTCAGGATACTCCTTGCTGTAAACTAGCCAAGCCCCAAGTTTCTACTCTGAGGGACACTCCACAGAAAGAGCAAGTTGATAAATTTGGCGGCGGGGAAGGGAGGTAAATTTTGCTAATTGACGGCTAGCCTGCGATCGCGATATTCCTTGACTGATTAACTGTTGTAGTTCAGCTTTCAGTTCTGCTTCTGTCAGTTGGTGTTGATTCCCTGGAGTTCCTGCCAATACTAGAGTATATTCTCCTTGGGGTTCACGTTGGTTGTAATGGGCGATCGCCTCAGTAATTGTCCCCCGCCAAAATTCTTCATAGAATTTAGTTAACTCTCTTGCTAAGACAATTTGGCGATCGCTACCCAGTATTTCTGCTAAATCTTGTAAAGTATCACGCAAGCGGTGGGGCGACTCATAGAAAATTAAAGTGCGGGATTCTGCTTGCAGAGATTCTAAATGTTCCCGTCTTTGTTGGCTTTTAGCAGGCAAAAAACCTTCAAACACAAACCGATCAGTTGGTAATCCCGATGCACTCAAGGCTGTAATTGCAGCACTCGCACCGGGAATAGGAACAACAGTTATCCCTGCGGCAATACAAGCTTGCACCAGTTCATATCCTGGATCAGAAATTCCAGGCATCCCAGCATCACTAACTACAGCGATCGCTTGATCATTACTCAAGCGGGCTAGTAATTCTGGAATACGGCTGTTACGGTTATGTTCGTGGTAACTAATCTGCGGTGTCTTAATTTGTAAATGTTGTAACAGTCTTCCAGTGTGGCGTGTATCCTCCGCCGCAATTAGATCCACCGTTTGCAAAATTCGCACCGCCCGAAAGGTGATATCTTCCAGATTGCCAATTGGTGTACCGACAACGTAGAGTGTTCTTGGTTTGGGATCGGTTTGCATAGGATATGGGGCATTGGGCACGAATCAATTCAAAATTCAAAATTTGGACTCTTGACTTCTAAACAAATGACAAATAACAAATGACCAACAACCATCATGGCTTATTTGTAGGTTTAGTAACTTTAGATTTGATTTACTTAGCTGAGTCTGCGCCTCAGAATAATCAAAAAATTGTTGCTGCTGACTACACGGTCGCAGCAGGCGGCCCAGCTACAAATGCTGCTGTGACTTTTAGCCATTTAGGTAATCGAGCTACGATTTTGGGTGTGGTGGGTTCCCATCCGATGACGCAGCTAATTCGAGGCGACTTGGCAAATTACCAAGTAGCGATCACTGACCTTGACTCCAATCATACCGCAGCACCGTCTGTCTCTTCGATTATTGTCACCCAAGCTACGGGTGAAAGGGCAGTAGTTTCAATTAATGCTGTCAAAACTCAAGCCACAAGTGCATCTATCCGCCCAGATATACTGCAAGATATTGATATAGTGCTGATTGATGGGCATCAAATGAAAGTCAGTGAAGAGATTGCCCAACTGGCTAGAACTCATCATATCCCAGTGGTAATTGATGGTGGTAGTTGGAAACCCGGATTTGAGCAAATCTTGCCTTTTGTTGATTACGCTATTTGTTCTGCTAATTTTTATCCCCCCAACTGTCGTAACACATCTGAAGTTTTTGCTTATCTCCGCAATTTTAATATTCCCCACATCGCCGTTACCCAAGGAGAAAAGCCAATTCAATACTTAAGTTGTGGTAATAGTGGCGTTATCGATGTACCACATATCCAAGCAGTTGATACACTGGGTGCTGGAGATATTTTTCATGGTGCTTTCTGCTCTTACATTTTACAAGCAAGTTTTACCGATGCCTTAGCACTAGCGGCTCAAGTAGCTGCTCATGCTTGTCAATTTTTTGGTACTCGCCGTTGGATGGATTCCTAGTTGAGAGTTGACATTGATCATGAAAGACTTACAGGAAATTTTAGCGATCGCTCGTGATGTGGGTTGGGGAGCAGCAGATATACTCAGGTCTTATTATCACGGAACAGTCCCAGACTCTAACCTCGCAGTGCAATATAAACAAAATGAGCCTGTCACCGTTGCAGATATAGCAGCAAGTCAATACATTTTGGATAGGTTGCAAACGGCTTTTGGGCACGAAAACTTTGCTTATATTAGTGAAGAAACTTATCAATCACCACTGAGTCAGGATAACTCTAAGTGGGTGTGGATAATCGATCCTTTAGATGGGACACGAGGCTTTATTGAGCAAACTGGGGACTATGCAGTTCATATTGCTTTAGTTAAGGAAACACGCCCAGTACTCGCGGTGGTAGTAGTACCAGAGTCCGAGAAATTATACTTTGCCACAATAGGGAAAGGTACATTTGTGGAAACCCGTAATGGTGCTGTACCTTTACAACTCTCATTCACTCCAGATACCAGGCAGATTGCAGATTTTACTGTAGTAGTTAGTTGCTCTCACCGCAATCAGAGGTTAGATTATCTGCTGCAAAATTTGCCTTTTGCTCATCAGAAAGCAGTTGGTAGTGTGGGTTGTAAAATTGCTACCATTCTGGAACAACAAGCAGATGTCTACATTTCTCTATCTGGCAAATCTGCTCCCAAAGATTGGGATATTGCTGCCCCAGAACTAATTTTGAATGAAGCTGGTGGTAAGTTTACCCATTTTGATGGTGGTGTGTTGCAATACAACACTGGTGATATTAATCAGTGGGGAGGATTGCTAGCTAGCAATGGTCATGCTCACGATCTTCTTTGTCAAGAAGCCGCAAGAATTTTAGAGCAATGGGGTAATGACTAATGACAACCCTAGCCAGTAAACTTTATTTGCAGCAACCAACTTAATTGATCATAATTTACGTTTAAAAATGCGATGAAAGTGCAATAATGTATTAGGAACAACAGTGAACTCTCAAACGGCAGCTTTTAGCACCTGCCTGCAAATTTTCGTTTGTAAAATACACCTCCGTAGGAGTTGGTTTTCAAGTGCTGTGTTATAATGCAGGATATAAAGATTATTTTCGGTTGAGTTATTCGTTTTGATTTCTCAAAAGCGTCTCTCCGAATTTAACTCTCTACAATCTCTGAATTCGGAGACATTATATGTCGATTTACGTTGGGAATTTATCCTATCAGGTTACAGAAGAAGACCTGAAGAGGGCTTTTGCTGAGTACGGTACAGTTAGCCGTGTGCAACTGCCTACAGACCGGGAGACAGGTCGTCCGCGTGGGTTTGCCTTTGTGGAGATGGAAACAGACGCTCAAGAGACAGCCGCTATTGAAGCACTTGACGGTGCTGAATGGATGGGACGTGGTTTAAAAGTTAATAAGGCTAAACCCCGTGAAGAAAGAGGAAGCTCTTCTCGCGGTAGCTGGGGTAACAACACTCGTAACAATCGCCGCTATTAAGTTTAAACTATTAAAAATTTAAAATCTAGAGTCTCCAGCAGGTAAAGCCAAAGGCTCCTTTCTGCTGGAATATTTTATTTTGTCTCTAGAACGCAACTATTCATCCAAATATAGGAGGAATGAACATGACACAAGTAGTATTGGGGGAGAATGAAGGTATTGAATCAGCACTGCGAAGATTTAAACGGGAAGTTTCTAAAGCAGGAATTTTCCAAGATATGCGGAAAAAACGTCACTTTGAGACACCATTAGAAAAAGAGAAGCGCAAAGCGATCGCTAGACACAAACAAAGTCGTAGACAACGTTCTCGCTACAGATAACGACTACAAGGAAATATCTTTTTACACTTAGTCGCCCCATTTAACTGCCGTTTTAGGTAGTTTTTCTTCCCGCAAGCTGTAAATAAGTTGGTAGACATCAATAAAATATTACTTTTAGTAGTAGCGTTGTTTTAGCTTTCAGCGCTACTACAGATATTTTGGGATAATTTTGTTATTTGTTATTATCCTCAATTAATAGGTAATTAGTAATTGATAATTGCCAAAAATACCCATTACTAATTACCCATAATTTTAAATTTCAGCTACAGCTCGTTCAATTAAGCGTCTTGCTAGGGTTTGTGTACCTGTATGTTCGTAGTAATTTGTGGCTACATCTATAAATGCTGCGAGGTAGTCTAACTTATCATCAGCAACTTCCATAAAACCTTGCAAATTACCGACTACTTTTTGCGGCGTTAAATTGTTAGCAGTGACGAGGCCATTCATCCAACCTTTAACAGAATCAAAACTTTCACCGATAAAGTTCAATTTACCAGCAGAATTGCTGCCAGGAATTGCGTCCTTGATGCTTTGGAAAGTTGAGTTTTGTTCTAACTCCTGGGGGTTTGTTTGACTAATCCCAGATAAAGCTTTGTTGATAAAATCAGGACCTAGGGGTATCAAACCATCAACGCAGACTAACGCTACCATCCTAATCAGTGACTCACCGCTATATTCGCCTAAAGAGGCGACAAAATCCCCAATGCTGTCTCCAGGAATGCCATTAATTTGGCAGAATGCGACTAACTCAGCCACCACTTTTAATGTCAAGTCAATGGTTTGGGCTTTGTCTGGTTTGGGAGTGACAGAGTTTAAAAAACCCAATAAGGGAATATTCTCTCCCACCTTGTTAGCTAAAGCTGCTGCACCCAGGGCTTTATCTGTACCGTCAACAGTTTGATAGAGCCACAGAGCTGTTTGATATCCTTGAGATTTATCATTAAATAGATAAATCGCTCTTTCGCCAATTTGTTGAATTAAGTCTTCGTCGCTTTCACCCGTCACAGTTTTAATAGTGTTGACAAAGCCAACAGTATTATGCCACTGACCAGGCGCAACAAAATCAAGAGCATTCAACATAGAAATTGTCAAGCCACTAGTTGGTAATTGATCAACCAACTCAAAAATCGATTTTCCCACAAAAATCTCCTTATTTAGCGTTTTTGATGATATCTGTAAAACTGCTTATTTTTGTTTAGCCAGCCCATCAAGGTTAAATTTCTCAATCCAATCTGCGCGATCGCTAGCTGTAAATGTAGGATCTTTAGAAATCACTTTGACTTGGAACTTACCCGCTAAAACCGCAGTTTGAGTGTTACCAACTGTGAGTGCAGGATAACCACCAATTTTTTTGGTGCTATTGGAGAATTTCGCAGCTGCACTAGGAAGGCTGGTGGTATCAGAAATTGCCAGTTGAGCTAAAGTTTTACCACCTTTTTTCAAGTTTGCTTCTGAAAAACCCGTTTTCTCTTGAGTATAGACGCGCTGGTAGCCATCTCCCGCAGATGGGAAATATTTGTTTAATTTGCCACCTTGCGTTGCGTCTTTAGCAACCGCCTGTCCCTTTTTTTGCCGAGTACTTTCTTGCTGTACTTGGTCAAAACGGCTGGGTGCTTTAGTAGAACATGCTGTTGTCAGCAGTAATACTGAGAGCAGCAAAGCAGCTAGAATCCTACGCCCACGAAAAAAATTCATGTTTAGCTTCTCCATATGCTTGAGCTTTGAGGCAATTATCAGTGCTTAGGTGGGGTTTAACCAGGAAAATTTACTATTTGATAATTATTGCTGTGTGAGTAAGTAGGGTTAAGTTTGTTATTTGCCATTTGTTGATGCTCAAGGGTATGAGTTAGCCATCTTTCTATTCTCTATTTCCCTCACTACGATAAGCAATTACGGCATAAAACGGATCACCACCAGGCGCACCTAACCATTGGAGAAAATTTGGTACTGTGGATTTACTGAGAATTACCTCTGGCTTTGTAAAACCTGGCACTGAGGTAAAATAGCGTTTGGCTAATTCCACCCTAGTCGCTTCTGAAGCATCACGCCAGACTTGAATCGCCTTTTGAAAAAACATGCGGTTAGAAAAGCTGATAATAGCGACACCACCAGGTTTGAGAATGCGGTGAATTTCTGAAAATATTGCGTCTGGATACTGCACATACTGTAGTGAAACACAGTTGAGAACTGCATCAAACTCTTGATCTGGCAGAGGTAGCTGGGGATTTTCGTTGAGATTTTGTACAAAATAATGATTGAACCGAGGATTACGTGCTAATTCCTCCGCATTGAGTCCATGTCCTTCAACGTGGGCAAACTCTATTTCTGGTGGTAGATGAGACACCCAGCTGCTCATCATATCCAAAATTCGGGTGTCTGGTTTGAGTCGCTGACGATACAGATCCGTTAGCTGTTGAATAAAGCCCTCATCGACATGGGTTACAAAACGGGGGTAAGCGTAAAATAGCTTGTCGTCTGTGTCATCTAGCTTCAGGCGCTGATTTGGTCTAAGTAGCATAAATCTCAGTTTTGTCCGATTTTTTTCCAAAATTATGCCAATTTCGAGTAGGCTTTTTATCTAGTGTTTTGTATACTGCTGTACACATTTTAAAAACACAATGACCAATTAAGTGAGTTCACTAGGTAACATTCTGTTCGTATTGATTAAATGTTATATAGACAACAATTATTTCAGGCTGCTTGCCAGCAAATTTACCGTTGGGTGCAATTTCCCTATTGCAGTCTGTTAGCGTGGATAATGCCTTTACTGCTATTCAGTTCCGGGGATAGTAGCTTGATAGCCCATGATGAGGCTTTGTACGCTTGGCGATCGCGTCTGATGATTGATTCTGGTGATTGGGTAGCTCCTTGGGGTCATGCTCATCATAAAACCCCTGGCTCCTATTGGTTAATTGCTATTACTTACAAGTTATTTGGTATTAGCGAGGCTAGTGCAAGATTTCCTAGTATGATTGCAGGTATTATTAGCCTGTTAATTTTTTATGAAATTGGCATTATCTTATTAGGAAAAAAAGGGGCATGGCTAGCTGTTGCTATTTTAAGTGTGGAATTCCTCTGGATACAATCATGTCGTTTAGCATCTCCTGATGTACCAATGGTTTTGTTGGTACTTTTAGCTATTTGGTCATTAATAAAGTCAGATTTACATCCTAAATATAGCTCTATTTGGGTTTTTATTGCTGGGTTGAGTTTTGGTTTAGGCTTCTTAGTTAGAAGCTTGATGATTTTTTTGCCAATGATAGCTTTATTACCTTATTTAATTGGGGAGCATCGGCGTCATCGTCATCTTGCTAACCCCATATTTTATTTAGGTTTTGTCATTGGTTTAATTCCTACCTTGAGTTGGTTATGGTTATGTTGGTTGCGCTACGGTTATCTCAGTTTGAGTGAGCTATTCACGTTTATTTTACAACTCAGTTCTCAAGACCGTAATCAAAATGGCATCCTATTTTATCTCTGGAATGTACCTTTAAAATCATTTCCTTGGTTCATTTTCAGCATTTTAGGCTTAGGGATAGCCTTCTATCGCCCCATCCCTCGTTATCATTTAATATTAGTGGGATTTCCCTTAATGCTGTTCGGTGAATTGAGTATCTTCTCTACTCGTCTATCTCACTATGCTCTTTGTCTTTATCCCTTTATTGCTTTGTTGGCTGCTGTAGGTTTAGGATGGTTGGGCAAAATTTATGATCTGGGATTTAGAGAGCAGAAAAAGGAAATAAAATTATTATCTATTTTTGTCATATCGACTAGGGAGAATCTCCCCCGCAATCTTAGTTACGCCTTTGCTGTACTAAGTATTGTACTTATAACAGGAAGTATATTTACTTTGAATTCATCTGATATCGATATTCACAAGTATGCAATTCTCTCTTTAATTTTGGGATTGGGTTGGTTGACTGTGCCTTTAGTTTGGATTAGTCGTCACCACTTTGGACAAAAATGGCTCACCTCTGGTTTCTGGATAGCTAGTTACTTAATTCCCTGTTGGTTAACTTTGGTGATAGCTGCTAATTCAGGCTTCTTAGGTGATTATAATCCTGAGTTTAGAACTTTTTTTCGACAAAGAGCGATCGCTTCTATTCTCAAAACTCATCCTGTCTATTTTGCCCAAGACAATGAGAAAAACTCTGTGCTCCTCCAGTTCTACACTCCTATTCACGCCCCACGAGTTGATGCTATTTCCCAAGTGCCAGCTTTGAGCTATGCTTGGATATCCCCACCACAAACTCAAGAATTATCTCCGGCTTACCGCGTTATTGGTACAGTAGATAGTTATCAGTTAATTCAAATTTCGCCTTAAGAGCGATCAAATAGTTGTGCTTAAGAGGGTGTTTGAAAATTTGGGCAGTAGGCAAGATTTACCAAGGTAAGTATTAAGACAGCAGACTCAGCAATCAAAAAATTAGAACTCGAACTACGTACCACAGATATTGCTGCCATAGAAGCAGGAATTACTCAAGAATTAGGGTTAGATTTACCAACAGTAAAACTCATTACCCATTACCAATTTTCTGAGTCAATCCCGTTCATTTTTCCTCATATCATGATGAATTTACCTCACGCATTCGACGAAGTCGTTCCCGCAGGGTAGGCGCAAAGATACAAAGAATCAACCTTTAGCCTTGCTTAACAATCTCAATTCATCCGGCAACTATGCAACGCCTCTTATTTCTTCAGCTTTGCATAAATACGGGATGATTGTCTTGTATTCTTTTCTCCAAAACCTCTTCTTCTCTTCTCTACGAGACGCTTCGCTAACGCGTACTTCCTGTCTTTGCGGTTAATTATTTCATCCCTAAATTCAGCAACGCCTTATCAAGCATGACTTTGTAGAAATCTCACTCCGAAGTTGCAAAGACACAAATTTCTTCTTTGCGTCTCTGTCTTGAAAAGTTCAGAGCGCCGACTTCCGGCGCTCTGACTTTTCGCTGCGCCTCTGCGTGAGATTTTTCTCTTAAATTCTCTACGATGCTACTTGCGCCGCAGTCCTAGTCCGGCGTCTTCTCCCATCAGCAACCTTTACTGGCGGTTCATCAGGAACTTGCATCAATAATGTCACCGTTGGTTGACATTGTAATTCTCGGCGAATAGAGCGTTGCAATTCCCGCTCTAAAGTCCCTTGCAATCCACCCCAGTCTACTTCAGTCTGCTCGCCCTCAGTAGTCCTAGAAAATTCCGACCAACGAACGCCGAGTATTTCTTCAATTCGCTGTTGTACCCATTTTTGTAGGAGCGATCGCTCTATACTTGTAACTACACCCCGTAGGTGAATTTCTGGCTTGGCTAAGAGTTTACCACTCCAATCAATGGCGGCAGCGATCGTCACTAGACCTTCTGAGGCCATGCGTTGCCGTTCTTGCAAGACTTTAGCACTTACCATACCAGAACTAGTAGTATCCACCAATTCGATACCTGATGGTACTTTACCAGCGACGCAGATAGATTCTTCCGTCAGTTCGATGACATCACCATTCTGAATGATCACCATATTTTCCGCCGGGAGTCCCATACTCCGAGCCGTTTCTGCGTGCTTCACCAGCATTCGATGTTCGCCGTGGAATGGTACAAAGAATTTAGGACGAGTTAAAGCAATCATCAGCTTTTGCTCTTCCTGACAGCCGTGACCGGAGACGTGAATGCCTTTATCCCGACCATAGACGACTTTCGCACCCTGAATCATCAGTTTGTCAATGGTGTTGACAACAGCGATAGTATTTCCTGGAATCGGGTTAGCCGAGAAGACAACTGTATCTCCTTTGCGGATTTTGATGTGGGGATGTTCTTTGTTCGCAATCCGGGTCATTGCGGCCATTGTCTCACCTTGTGAACCAGTAGTGAGAATCAATACATTCCCATCTGGTAGACCTCGGACAGTGTGCAAAGGTTGTAGTAGATTGTCTTCACACTTGATGTAACCCAAATTCCGAGCGTGAGCAATTAAATTCAGCATCGAACGCCCAACCACGGAGACTACGCGGTTGTGCTTCTTCGCTAGTTCCAAGATCATGTTGATGCGATGTACACTAGAGGCGAAGGTAGTGACAAACAGTCGCCCAGTGGCTTGGGAGAAGACTCGGTCAAGGTTGGGATAAACTGAACGTTCTGAAGGTGTAAACCCTGGCACTTCCGAGTTAGTAGAATCACTCAACAGGCAAAGTACGCCTTTTTCACCATGTTCTGCTAGTCGTTGCAGGTCAAATTTTTCGCCATCCACTGGGGTATGGTCAACTTTAAAGTCCCCTGTGTGGATCACTACACCTAAAGGAGTATGGATGGCAACGGTAAAGCTATCAGCTATTGAGTGAGTGTTGCGAATATATTCCACTAAAAAGCTTTTGCCAATCCGCACCACATCTCTTGGTAAGACTGATCTTAATTCTGTGCGATCGCGGACTCCTGCTTCTTCTAATTTACCCTCTAACATGGCCATTGCTAGTCTCGGCCCATAAATCACGGGTATTTCAAATTGCTTTAAGTGAAAAGCAATTCCGCCGATATGGTCTTCATGACCGTGGGTAACGATCATTCCTTTAATTTTATGGCGATTTTCCCGTAGATAGGTTGTATCTGGCAGGACAATATTTACACCATGCATTGCCTCTGTGGGAAATGCTAATCCTGCATCCAATAGGATAATTTCGTCGTCATACTCGAAAACACAGGTATTTTTACCAATTTCGTGTAAACCGCCCAAAGGAATAATTTTTAGGGCGGAGTTAGCTTCGTTTTTAGCCATTTTCTCCTGAGATTTGTTGTTTGTGGTTAATTTAAATTAAAGGTTAGCGTTTTTGTATTAAATACAACACTAGCTATCTAGAAAGTCAATCTGAAAGCAGCCAATTTGGCATCAGATTTTCAATTTTTTTGTTCAATACAAGGGACTTGAGGCTGAAGGATTATATAGTATTTCTCTCAGTCTTAGCACAGATATTTAAACTGTAGCCTGGTATAAGTTATACCTTTTGTTTATATGTATCTTTAGCCACTATCAGCTTATCAGCCTTAATAAGTTGGTGCCTAGACTAAACTCAGTTCTTCAAGAACTACCTCTAATTTGCGACTGACTTCTAAGTCAGCATCGCTTAGTGGCGGACGAGTTGAACCTACCTCCCAACCTTGTAATTTCAATGCTTTTTTAACTGGAATGGGATTCGTAGTTATAAATAAAGCTTTAAACAACGGAAAGAGTTGGAGATGAATCTTAGTGGCGACTTGAACGTTACCAGTAGTAAAAGCTTGAATCATCTGCTGTAGTTGGGTTCCTACCAGATGGGAAGCCACACTCACCACTCCCTTAGCTCCGATCGCTAACAAGGGCAGCGTTAAGGAATCATCCCCAGCGTAAATCTGAAATTCGTTAGGTGTCAAGCGGCGAATTTCACTCGCTTGGTCTAGATTACCACTAGCTTCTTTTATGCCAATAATATTATTAATCTCCGCTAACCGGGCTACTGTTTCGGAATTGAGGTTTTGACCGGTACGACCAGGGATGTTGTATAGCAACATCGGCAGGTCTGGACAGGATTGCGCTATTGCTTGAAAGTGCGCTTCTAGTCCTGCTTGTGGCGGCTTGTTGTAATAAGGAACGACTTGTAAGGAACCATGTACTCCTATCTTAGCTGCCTTTTGGGTGCCGGCGATCGCTTCTTTGGTGGAATTAGAACCGCATCCTGCTATTACCTTGGCTTTGCCAGCCACAGACTGCAACACCTCAACAAACAACTGATATTCCTCTTCCCAACTTAAGGTAGGAGATTCTCCTGTTGTCCCACATACCACCAATGTATCTGTACCGTTATTCACTAGATGTGCTGCTAGTTCTGCCGCTACATCATAGTTGACACTACCGTCTTCTTTGAACGGTGTAATCATAGCGGTTAAAACTCTGCCAAAATCTGCCACCCTTGTTTCACTCCTACATTACCTTTTTTTGTTTTTTGGGTCTTGGTGGTTTTCTATTTTAATAACCTATCTACAAATTGCTTGCAAGCGTGATCTGCTCATTTAAGTTGTTTTTTTGTATCTTGCAAGCGCTAATTTTCCGAACGAAATTTAATTTTTTATTTTTTCTCACTCGATACACGTACTGTTACAGGCTTGAGCCAATTTTTCTCTATTAATAACTCGGCAATTTGCACTGCATTTAAAGCTGCACCTTTACGAATTTGATCGCCACATAGCCACAATTCTAAGCCACATGGATGAGAAATATCCTGACGAATTCTGCCGACTAAAACTTCATCCTTCCCAGTAGCTTCAATTGGCATCGGAAAATGATTTGTTCTCCAATCTTCTACCAATTTAACACCAGGAGCGGAACTTAAAATTTCTCTGGCGACATCTGGGTTAAAAGGTGTCTGGAATTCTATATTAATAGCTTCCGAGTGGGCACGGAGTACGGGAACCCGCACACAAGTGGCAGTAATTCTGATTTGTTGCGTGCCAAAAATTTTCCGAGTTTCATTTACCATCTTCATTTCTTCCTCGCAGTACCCGACATCATTGAGGGGGGAATTATGCGGGAATAAATTAAATGCCAAGGTATAAGGTAGCACTTCGGCTACTGGTGGTTGTCCTTGTAAAATCGCGCTGGCTTGGCTTTTCACCTCGGCCATTGCTTTTGCTCCAGCACCACTAGCAGATTGATAGGTAGCTGCGACGATCCTCTGCACTGGATTGACTTGATGCAAGGGCCAGACTGCCAAGGTCATTAAAATTGTGGTGCAATTGGGATTAGCAATAATCCCTTTGTGGTTAGCTGCGTCTAGGGGATTGACTTCTGGTACTACCAAAGGCACTTCCGGGTGCATCCGAAATGCACTGGAGTTATCAATCACTACTGCACCCTTTTCCACAGCTTTGGTTGCCCAAGTTTTTGATGTGGAACCACCTGCGCTAGCCAATACAAGATCCACATTTTCAAAGGCGCGATCGCTAACTGACTCTATCGATAAATTTTCCCCTTTGAACCTTAATGTCCTTCCTACACTCCTCTCTGAGGCCAATAACTTCAGATGAGACAACGGAAAATCCCGGTTTTCTAGTAACTCCAGTAACTCAGTGCCAACAGCACCAGTTGCCCCCAAAATAGCTATACTATAAGACTTAGACAACCCAGCTTCCTCCTTTAAGAGGTTATTTACACTTTAAAATTTCAATATCTACGACTTAAATTTACGTAATTGGTATTAGTAGACATTTAATAATATTTTTTAATTTAGCCGCTTTTCTTTAATCTTATGACATCTATATTTTCTGAGCCATAGCTTAAGTTAAGTAATATTGCAATTTATGACAACTTTTCCTCTGCCTTTTCACTGATTTTAAAAAGTATATATTATTGTACAGGAAATTAGTATGGTGCTCAAAGCATGGATATATCTGCACTTGGCGGTTTACAACCGCCTTCACCTGGAAGGTAAACAAATATTTCACCTGTTAAGTCTAGGTTGCTAAGACGATGAATGTACTATGATCCAAATGAACTAAAACTAGCACAATATGTGCGGCAACACAGCCAGTCCCAAGGCTCAAACTGGAGAGTACTAAAAAATTATCGCTTAAAAACTAAGGATATCACGGTGTTAGCTTTCCGAGTACAAGTCTATTAGTTGTCAGAATCCCAATTATGAGTGAGAAACCCCCAACAAGTGAAAAACTCCACCCACAAGGGGATAGAGTTTTTGGGCATGGGGGCAGCCCTACTCGACCAGAGTTCCCGGGCATATTCCCCAAGAGACGAGCGAAACAACCTCGTCCACCAACAAGGGGATGGAGTTTCTTGCCGCTTTCGTTGAATTAATTAGGTTTTTCAGTCCTGAAGATGGATTGCAATTTTGTAATCAGGACTTAGTTATTCATGTGAGTAACAGTCTCAATCGCAGTACTTCCGCTTCTTGTGTATGGAACCAACAAGTTAAACCCTCTTCCTTCCTGGCGGGAAAAGACCACTGCCATAATATTGTGTAAATCCCCTATGCCCTGTGCATGGTGTTTAACCACCTTGGGAATGCAATCAGTAAAATTATTGCGGTAAAGTGTGAAGTCATTTGCTATTAGCAGTACACTGGATCTTTGCCGAAGGACACTGATCCATGATTGGGATTCAAGATAATAACTTGTAGGCAGTTGCCATCCCAGCCCAGAGACATCACGCATTTTGTGTGTACTCGGAGTCAAAAATACCAGAAATACAGAAACTAAGCATGAAAGTCACCCAGGAGAAACTTCCCGCCAGTCAAATAGGGCTGGAAATAGAGATTACACCAGAAAGTACCAAGCAAACCTACGAACAGGTAATTAAAAAATTAACCAGTACGTCAAATATTCCTGGGTTTCGCAAAGGCAAGGTGCCTCGGCAAATATTGCTACAGCGCTATGGCTCGGCTAGCATTAAAGCAGCAGCCTTGGAAGAACTAATTCAAGATGGGATTGAGCAAGCAGTTAAACAAGAAGCTATTCCGGCTATAGGTCAACCGCAATTACGCTCATCCTTTGAGGATTTGATTAGTAACTATGAACCAGGGAAACCCCTGACGATTTCTGCGGCTGTCGATGTGGAACCAGAAATCAATCTATCCCAGTACACAGATTTGCAAGCTAAAGCCGAGGAAGTCAAGTACGATCCATCGCGTGTGGATGAGGTACTAGAAAAAGAACGTCAAGAACTGGCAACCTTGATTCCTGTGGAAGGACGGTCTGCCCAAATTGGGGATGTCGCCGTCCTCGATTTTAAGGGTGTACTAGCCAAAACAGAGGGCGAAGACGAAAATGCCGAGCCAAAACCGATTCCTGGTGGGGAAGCCACAGATTTTCAAGTAGAGTTGTACGACGATCGCTTTATTCCCGGATTTGTATCTGGGATAGTAGGGATTAATCCTGGAGAAACCAGAGAAATAGCAGCTCAGTTTCCAGATCCTTATGCCAACGAAGAGTTAGCGGGTAAAGCAGCTGTCTTCACAGTTACTCTCAAAGAACTCAAAGAGAAAGAACTCCCAGAGTTGAATGATGACTTTGCTCAAGAAGTGAGTGATTTCGATACTTTAGGGGAATTACGTACCTCCCTAGAAGAACGTTATCAAAAAGAAGCAGAGCAAAAAACCAAAGCCAACAAACAAGAAGCCTTATTAGCTGAACTACTCAAGCATGTAGAAGTAGATTTGCCCGCCACGTTAATTGAGCAAGAAGTCGATGCGATGCTCACCCAAACAGCAATTCGGCTTTCCCAACAAGGACTAGATGTCAAGAAGTTGTTCACCCCAGATATAATTCCTCAATTAAGAGAGCGATCGCGCGATGAAGCTATTGAACGTCTCAAACGTTCTTTGGCTTTGCAAGAAATTAGTAAACGCGAGTCCATCCAGGTGACACCTGAAGAAATTCAAGCTAAAGTCGCAGAGCTATTACAACAGTATCCAGAGGAAGAAGTTGATGAAGATAGACTGCACTCAGTGGTGGAAAATGAACTAGCAACTGACAAAGTAGTCGATTGGCTCCTAGAACATTCTGCTATTGAACTTGTGCCCGAAGGCTCTTTAAATGCTGTTGAAGAGGAGTCAGTAACGCCAACTGATACACCGAGTGACGAACCTACTAACACCGAGACGACTACAAGTCCTGAGTAATAGAGATGGGGAGATAGGAATTGGGTAGAATAACTCTTGCGCCTTTACTCCTCAGCACTCAGCAGTGGTTCAAGCAAGATGATTAAAAAAAGTTAAATAAATAACAACACATAATTATCACCTTAGCTTAATACCGCGTCACACGATAAAAATTTAGATGAGGCATAATGGTTAACACATAGCTGAAAGCAAAATTTCTCCGTTCATCAGGCAGCATCCACTCTTAGCGTCAGCCGAGTTATTGCTGCTCTCATCACAGTCCTACTTACTCTTAAATGTTCTTGTATGCTTGTATCGCAGTCGGGGAATTACCCAATCAGCAGTTTAAGTCGCACAGATATTAGCTCTCACCTCAGCAGCCCACACAACATCGTGCCGATGGTGGTAGAACAATCTGGCATGGGAGAAAGAGCCTTCGACATCTACTCCCGCCTGCTACGCGAGCGGATTATCTTCTTGGGCACACCAATAGACGATACCGTCGCCAATTCAATTGTGGCCCAATTGTTATTTCTAGACGCTGAAGACTCTGAAAAGGATATTCAACTGTACGTTAATTCTCCTGGCGGCTCGGTCTACGCAGGTATGGCAATCTATGATACAATACAGCAGATCCGTCCTGATGTTGTAACCATCTGCTTTGGATTAGCTGCGAGCATGGGCGCATTCTTGTTAACAGCAGGGGCAAAGGGTAAACGCATGTCTCTACCCGACTCCCGAATTATGATTCACCAACCCCTTGGTGGCGCTCAAGGTCAAGCCATTGACATAGAAATTCAAGCTAGAGAAATTCTTTACATTAAGGGTAAATTGAATCAGTTACTGGCACAGCATACTGGTCAACCCTTAGAAAGAATCGAAGCAGATACAGAACGCGACTTTTTCATGTCGGCGGAAGAAGCAAAAAACTACGGTTTGATCGATCAGGTCATTTCCAGACAAAATATTCCCACCGCAGGGGAAAATGTCACCATTCTGAAATAAGAGGCTGGTATGTCTAAGTACGACTCCCATTTAAAATGTTCGTTTTGTGGCAAGTCTCAAGAGCAGGTGCGTAAGTTAATCGCAGGGCCGGGAGTCTACATCTGCGATGAGTGCGTTGACTTGTGTAATGAAATACTAGATGAGGAGTTGCTCGACACTAATGGTGCAGCTGGAGCAACAGCGCAACCAGCACCCAGGTCAGAACCACCTCAAAAACGGCGCACACGCTCTTCCAGTCTCTCATTTAATCAGATACCCAAACCGAGAGAGATTAAAAAATATCTAGACGAACACGTCATTGGTCAAGACGAAGCCAAAAAAGTGTTGTCAGTCGCAGTTTATAATCACTACAAGCGGCTAGCAATCGTCCAGTCTAAAAACAATGGCAAAGCAGGTGCAGATGATGCTGTAGAACTGCAAAAGTCGAATATTTTACTAATCGGTCCCACTGGTTGCGGCAAAACTCTGTTGGCGCAAACTCTAGCAAAAATCTTGGATGTACCCTTTGCTGTTGCGGATGCCACGACGCTAACCGAAGCTGGGTATGTGGGCGAAGATGTGGAAAATATCTTGCTGCGACTCCTGCAAGTGGCAGATTTAGATGTGGAGGAAGCCCAGCGCGGGATTATCTACATTGATGAAATTGATAAAATTGCCCGCAAGAGTGAGAATCCCTCGATTACACGAGATGTTTCTGGCGAAGGTGTACAACAAGCTTTGCTGAAAATGTTGGAAGGGACAATCGCCAATGTGCCACCCCAAGGAGGGCGTAAGCATCCCTATCAAGACTGTATCCAAATTGATACGAGCAATATCCTGTTTGTATGTGGTGGCGCTTTTGTCGGTCTAGAAAAGGTTGTGGATCAGAGAGTTGGCAAAAAGTCAATGGGTTTTGTGCAACCGGGAGAAGGACAGTCAAAAGAAAAGCGCGCCGCCGACACCCTTCGTTATCTAGAACCGGATGACCTGGTAAAATTCGGCATGATTCCCGAATTTATCGGACGAATACCAATGGTAGCCGTGGTCGAACCACTAGATGAAGAGGCCTTGATGGCGATTCTCACCCAACCACGTAGCGCCTTGGTGAAACAGTACCAGAAACTGCTGAAGATGGATAATGTTCAGTTAGATTTTAAGCCAGATGCCTTGCGAGCGATCGCCCAAGAAGCCTACCGCCGCAAAACTGGTGCTAGGGCGCTGCGGGGCATTGTGGAAGAATTGATGCTGGATGTAATGTACGAGTTACCATCTCGTAAGGATGTAACTCGCTGTACAGTGACACGGGAGATGGTTGAGAAGCGTTCCACCGCCGAGTTACTTGTACATCCTTCTTCGCTACCTAAGCCAGAATCAGCGTAAGAGTCAAGAGTCATTAGAGTCATTAGTCATTAACTCTCAAAAGATGACTAATGACAAAAGACCAAGGACAGAGGACAAATGATAAATGCCTTACATAAATGTTCGTGGCGTTGAGCATTACTATGAGTGGGTAAAACAAACGTCTGCTTCTTCAGTCAAGACTGTAATGGTCTTTATCCACGGTTGGGCTGGTTCGGCTAGGTACTGGATAAATACGGCTAATGATTTATCAGACCAATTTGATTGCTTACTCTACGATATGCGGGGATTTGGGCGTTCTCGTGGAAAACCGACTATTGCCCAAGCCAGTGAGGTTGTTGTTGAATCCCAGTCTACTCCATCAAAATCAACCGCACTAAAAGCATTAACCTATGAGTTAGAAGAATACGCGGACGACTTAGCAGCTTTACTAGATGAGTTGCACCTCCAACGCGTCTATATTCATGCTCATTCAATGGGCGCGTCAATAGCTACTTTGTTTTGCAATCGCTACCCTAAACGTGTGGAAAGATTGATTTTGACTTGTAGCGGCATTTTTGAGTATGACGAGAAAGCCTTTAATGACTTTCATAAATTTGGTGGTTATGTAGTTAAATTTCGTCCCAAATGGCTAGGAAAAATACCATTTGTGGATCGCATGTTCATGGCTAGATTTTTAAATCGTTCCATACCGAATTCTGAACGTCAGGCTTTTTTGCGGGATTTCCTTGAAGCAGATTATGATGCTGCTCTGGGCACAATTTTTACTTCAGTTAGTAAAGCCCAGGCGGAATTAATGCCACAAGAGTTTGCTAAATTGACACTACCAACACTGTTAGTAGCTGGGGAGTATGACAAGATTATTCCCGCCGAAATGGGTCGTCAAGCAGCAGCATTGAATGATAAAGTTGAGTTTGTGGTGATTTCCAATACAGCACATTTTCCTATGTTGGAAGATCCTTCAACTTACCTAAGTTTAGTTCGAGAGTTTTTACAAGTTTCAACATATTAAAAATAAATATTAGTATCTAAAATAGAGATAAAAAAGTTTATTACAAAGCACTATTCAAAATCTGATTAGCAGTCAGTTTCAAATCGGGAAAAGTAGGGGATACGATAAATTCTGAATTTCTAAATTGAGCGACTTGATATTCCTCTTCAACTAAATGATAAATAGAAATGGTTGGTTGTTTAGGATTACCAATAAATTTTCTGGCTCCCAAAGCTGCATAATCAACGATCCAATATTCGGAAATCTTCATAGCTTCATAATTCCCTAACTTGGTGTAATAATCATCTTCGCAGTTTGTGCTTACAACCTCGATAATCAAAGGAATAGATTCGCTTTGAGTTACAGTAGATTCTTTTTCCCACAATTCTTCGTTTTTTAAATTAGCATCGTTAATTAAAATTACATCAGGTAAGTAACCCGATGATTTTCGCGGTGGTTTGACTAACGCTGTTTTGGGAATAAAATATGGCAATTTTAGGCACTTATACTCAACAGTAATTTCCCCTGCTAAAAATCCCGTAACTTTTTCATGTTTTCCACTCGGCTGAGGCATTTCAACAATTATCCCATCGTGTAATTCGTAATGCTTTCCGGTCTTTTCCGGTAGCCATGCGATAAATTCTTCAAAGGTAAATAGTTTGGGTAAAGCTTGAGCCATATCAAAACCTCAATTTCTTAATCCCTGACTTTCAAAACTGTATTTATCCAAGCTAAGTTTTCTGCTAACATTGGAGGTACTGGTGCTTGAATATAGTCAATCATCTCTGGAAATGGTGAAACCATCGCTATACCTCCAAATATATATCTTCAATGAGATCCCACCGTGCTTCCCAGTGCCAAGACTCATGAGAACTAATTCTCCCTCAACCAGTTTATATTGGGTATCTGTGCCATCTTCATACGGAAGATACTCTGCATAAGTGAGTTTGTTGGTTGCCGTGGTCATAGCAAAATTGCGCTCATGAATTCAGCACAGAGGTAGGAAGTGAAAAAAGATTAACCCAAACCTAATTCTCGTTTTAGCAAATTAATCGACTTCATACCAATATAATTTTCCACCTTAATAAGCTTTGGTGGACGAATAATGTCGTCAATTGCGGCTTGTACTGCGGCTTGTACTGCCATATAACTGGCTTGATCGCTAATAATCACTTCAGATCGTTTGACGATCGCTTGCAGTTTGTAAGTATCTTTTGGTTGGGAAGTCATGATCAACAGTTCATCCCCGCGTAAACCGTGGAGGATTACTTCAGCTTGGCGACCAATCCCAGCACTTAGACTAACTATGCCCACACAGTTTTCTTTGGGCAGGTTTTTGAGCAGGTTGAGTTCTTTACTATAGTCGTAAATATCGAGGGGAATCACGCGTACAGCTTTAGGTGCGGCGATAGCTTCTACATCACTAATAAAGTACCGACTTGTGACTACTGTTGCCGAGCTTGTTTTATCTAGTACAGCAGCTAAATCATTCATTGCTACCAGCTGCACTGGTATTTTCAAGGCTTCCTCCAATTCGTATACCATCAACTCACCCACACCAATATCCTGAGATGGCGCGGCTACCAACACTCTGGCACTACAACGCAAGCGCCAGTCAATTTCTGCTAAAAATAGCTCCCGTGCTTGCGAGAGTGAACACCCTTGGGATAGTAGCTCATCAAGTGCTTGCTGAACAATTTTGTCTGCTTCTGGATGTTGTTTGAGAATTGGTGATTGTAGCTTGCTACCGCCTTCATGGCCTTGAGCGCGGACATAAATCCCCGAACCCGCTAGACTCTCAACAAACCCGTCGTCTTCTAGCTGGCGGTAAACCTTGCTGATTGTATTGCGATGTAAACCAGTCTGCATTGCCAGGGCCCGCGTGCTGGGCAACTTGTATCCAGGTGGATATTGTCGGGAGGCGATCGCAAAGCGGATTTGATTAAATAGCTGAGTTGATGCGGGAATTTCACTGTCCGGCTGAAT